>NZ_JAGUCN010000009.1 GCF_018271975.1 Carboxylicivirga mesophila | reverse complement strand
TCCGCTGGAGATAATAAAACAACTTCGGAGAAGTTGAATATTTATAGAAATAATAAGCCTACCCTATTAATAACAATCCCGGCGGGATTGCATATTATATAGGCGTTTCAATGTTTTTTACATTGTTAATCGGTCTATAATGGTTTAATATTAAAAAAGTCGCCACTATGGACGACTTTACTAATTTGTTGTAAAAGAATTTATACAGCCATGGGCTTAATGCCCGAATTGCGACTGTAAAGCAACCTTTGCCAGTAGTTGTATAAGTCAAGTTTATCGCTGCGTGAAATGCCTTCGGTTTGAACCAGCTGACTGCGGCGGGCTATCACCACTGAGCTGATGTAACTGCTCATGCCATTACACACCATAAATGCCACATTGAGTTCACTTATTTCACTTAAATCCATCGGATTGCGTCGGCAATGTACAATAAGTTTAATGGATGTCTTACTGAGTTCAGCTGCCAGCAATCTGATTTTGTCCTTGCATTCGGGCGTGTTGACATCACACGAAATTAAAATGTGTGAGTAGCATCGCTCTTGATCATAGGCCGATAAAGCTGCTTCCAGCTCTTTTGCCGAATCAGGGAGATGAATGAGCGTGCTGCTAACGCCATATAAATTGCATAGCTTTTGTATGTGCAGATCGTCAGAATGGTTGGCAACTACAAGTATGTCTTTATCAAGCGGAATGACGGATGATATAACTGTTTCTAATGCGAATTCGCGCGTTCGCTTGAAGCAGATGGTTTCATAGCCCGTCAGATAAAAATCTTCTGGATTAATTGGGCTTTGGGTCATTAACGAGATTAACTCCCTGTTAACAACATCGTCTAGTTCGATTTTTTCAGGAAAACCGTAGGGGGTTGAATAATTTACTCGCATCATCACGCTTCTTCATTAAGTTATACCATAGGTGCAAAAATAGTGTCTGCCTTAGTTGTCTGGTTAAGGTAAAAATTAGCTTTACGTTAATCTTTCATTAATAGGACAATCAAGCTAATTTTTACACGTATAAAGTTATGGGGTTTTTGTAACGAATTTGTAAGAATATGATACTTTTAGCTCACACCTTTTTGAACGATAACCTTAAAAAATCGACTGTTCGTCAAAATAGAGAAAAAATGTGGTAATAAGGTTTACTTTTAGGACTACTAATCTTGGAAAGGATAGTGGTATAAATGCTTGAATCAGAACGGTAATTCAGGCTATTTTATATATAACCGCGGGCTTTTAGTTCAAGGTATTTGTTGATGGTCTCAACAGTCAGGTTTTCCGGGGCTGTTAGTACAGAGTGGATACCATAGCGTTCCAGCTCAAGGACGATACGCTTTTTATCGTAAGCAAATTTTTCAGCGATGGTCTTCACATAGATACCTTCCATATCACTGGCCTTAGCATCGGTAAGTTGCTTCAGTTCGGTGTTCTCAAAGAAAACGATAACCACCATATGGTCATTGGCTAACTTCTGAAGCATCGGTAGTTGCCGTTTTGCTGCACTCAGGCTTTCGTAATTGGTGTAAATAACCAATAGACTTCGCTGGTGTATGTTTCGTCTGATACTGGTGTATAATGCCTGGATACTTTGTTCTTCAAATCGTGTTGTTTGATTATACAAAGCTTCCATAATGACCTGCATCTGCTTGCTGTTGCGCTGTGGAGGTACCACCGTTCGCACCTTATTATTAAAGGTGATCAGCCCCGCTTTATCTTGCTTTAACATGGCAATTTTCGATAATACCAGCGAGGCATTAATGGCATAATCCAGCAGGGTCATACCCTCAAAAGGCATTTTCATGGTTCGTCCCAGGTCAATAATAGAAATCACCTGCTGCGATTTTTCATCCTGGTACTGATTGACCATCAGACTGCTGCGGCGAGCTGTTGCTTTCCAGTTGATGGTCCGGTAATCATCACCCTTGGTATATTCACGTATCTGGTCAAACTCCATCTGATGACCAATCCGTCTGATTTTTTTGATACCAACTTCTGTCAAGCGGTTAGAGATGGCCATCATCTCAAATTGTCGCATTTCTTTAAATGCCGGATACACCTTTACATACTGTTTGAGATTAAACTGTATGCGACGCTCAACCAGCCGAAGAGGTGATTTGATAAATACATTCAAGGCTCCAAACCAATATTCACCGCGCTCTGTTGGGCGAAGGTG
Organism: Carboxylicivirga mesophila; assembly: GCF_018271975.1. GTDB lineage: Bacteria > Bacteroidota > Bacteroidia > Bacteroidales > Marinilabiliaceae > Carboxylicivirga > Carboxylicivirga mesophila. The sequence goes on along the minus strand of NZ_JAGUCN010000009.1, from coordinate 187,751 downwards.
GTAACTCATATTTTTCGTTTCACCCACCTTCAGGTAGGCGCGGATATTGAAGTCGCGTTTTTGAAACTGCAAGGGCAATTCATCAATTACATTGATAGTTACCGGGAAAGGGAAATTATTGGTAAATGTTAGCTTTACCAGATTTTCGTCGCCGTTCGAAAAACGTTCGTCTGTGATACGTTGAGCTTCAAAGTTGCTTTTGTGTTTCACAAACAATAACAGCGCTTCAATGACGATTAGCAGAATAAATAAGCCCAGGGCAATGAGGCCAAACTGGAAAAACATTTCGCCAAATTGTCCCATTGCCAATGAAAATACAATTGCGCCAAGGGCATAGTAGAACAGAGGAGTAAAATATACGTGGTTTCTTATTCTGAATCTCATTGCCTGCTGCTTAGCGTGGAACCTCCACTGAATCGATGATTTGTTGAATGATAACTTCAGGTTTGATGCCTTCCATTTCCTTTTCAGGTGTAAGAATAACACGGTGGTTTAGAACCGGGATCATGACAAACTTAATATCATCAGGAGTCACAAAATCGCGTCCTTCCAGCGCCGCAAAGGCTTTAGCCGCAGTAAGAATTGCCAGCGAAGAGCGTGGACTGCCTCCAAGGAAGAGAGCGCCGTGTGTGCGTGTTTTGTCAACAATTTGAGCGATATAACGCAGCAGGTCGTCCTCAACAATCACCTTGGCTGCCATCTCCTGGTATTTAACAATCTCTTCACCTGTTACGGCCTCATTAATCTGGCTCAGTGCATCTTTTTCCTGACGATTTTGTGCATTGGCCAATATAGATACTTCCTGCTCCAGATTAGGATAGTCAATTTTAATTTTGAATAAGAAACGGTCAAGTTGAGCTTCAGGCAGGCGGTATGTGCCTTCGTGCTCAACCGGGTTTTGGGTGGCCATAACCAGAAAAGGTGGTGTCATCGCCCGGGTGGTGCCATCAATGGTTACCTGGCGCTCTTCCATCACCTCAAAGAGGGCGGCTTGTGTTTTAGCGGGGGCCCGGTTGACCTCGTCAATCAATACCAGGTTCGAAAATATTGGACCTTTATTAAATTCAAATTCCGATTTTCCTGTATTGAACACCATGGTTCCAAGCACATCTGAAGGCATTAGGTCGGGGGTGAATTGTATTCGTGAAAAATCAGATGAAACAGACTTTGCCAATAATTTAGCCATCATCGTTTTGGCTACACCAGGCACACCTTCAATCAATACGTGGCCGTTGGCAATGACAGCTGTCAGTAGCAGGTCAAGCACTTTTTCTTGCCCAACAATCACTTTATTTATTTCGGTACGAATGCGAAATGCCGAATGGTTAAGTTCTTCCAATGGTAATCGGTTCTCAAATGGTGTATTGGTCTGTTGGTCCATATCTCTGTTATTTATTGACACTGTTCATAAAAAAAGTCTATTCGCCTGTTAAACTGTTCCAGGTCTTCTTCGCTGATGCGCTGCATATTGCTTAGGTTATTGCCTAACTCAAACAATTGCTTAATAGCTCTGATGGGGATGGATGATTTATCGGCTAGTTGCTGATACAGCTCATCATTCATCTCAGAAGTGTTGATATAGTATCTGGTTCTAATATATTCCTGCAGGTAGCTAAAGCGTTTTTTAGCTATGTCCATGTGGTTTTTACGACTGTAGTACAAGCGGCCAATTGTCTCAATGAAGGTGACCGTGCTGTTAATATTTGGCTTTAGTATGGGTACCGCTCTCTGCCGGCGGGCCGAACCAAATAAAAAGAATATTAATACACCAATCAATAGCACATACCAGGCTATTCGCAGTGGTGTGCGATCGAGGATAAAACTTAATATGGAGCGCTGTCCGCCTGATTCATAATTGTGAACGAGGTATTTATATTTATAGTGTTCATCCCATACCGTAGCCTGATTTGGTAAATAAGACAGGCATTTAAAGGCGTATTCATAGTTGTCTTTAATCAGCAAATTATAGTTCGTAAACGCTTGCGGATTGAGGTTGATAAACACATGACCTAAACCATATTGGACTTTAATGAAATTAGTCTTGCCCAGATTATTAAATCCCAGTACAGAAGTCGATAAGGTATCGTAACTGGTGAAATAGTTATTGGAAATGGCTTTTTTATACCAATAACCCAGATGGGTGCGAAGCTTACGATTGGAGAAGTTGAAGCTGATGGAGTCCAGGAAAAAGTCACCGGCACCATAGCGTTCCTGGTAATCGATTTTAAACAGGCTTCTGATGGTATCTGGCATGGAACTGGCCGATAAGAAGAGGTTATTCCCCTGATTGAGCAAGTCAATCACCTTATCAATATCGGTTTCGTCAGGACTAAATTCGTTGTTAATAACTATCAGGTTAGTTGCTTCAGTTACGGAGCCGCTAAAAAACTCGTCAAAGGTCCCGTGAGATGTTTTGATGGCATCTTCATCGAAGGCAACAGGTAGTAATTCGAATAATAGTTTGTTGCCAAAGGGTTTGGTGTCATACTTGGAGTAGCTTAATGACCAGTCGATGGGTTTTGGCGAATAGGCCAATACAAACACTACCAGTAAAACAATACAAACAGTAGCTGTTATAAGGATTCTATTTGAAGAGGAGCCACTCATTAACTTGCCTGTTTATTGGGAGTCAGCAATTGCATGAACTGTTCAAATTCGTTTTTAACAGTGCTAAATTCCTGTTCGTTAATATTAAATTTACCAAACCATATAAACTCGTACTGCCGGATGAGGCTTAAAAATGCACTTTTGATTTCAGGATCATCCACTTCGTAATAATAGTCACGGTCTGTTTTATAGGCGTTCCACCTGATTATGTTTTTGCGGTGTAGCTGACGTAAGCTCAGCAAAAATAATATACGTGTTGCCTCTCGGTATGCCTGATTATTGATGAATACTTTAAGCATGTTCTCCAGCTCTTCGTTTTCAATATCAGCATTGTTGAGTCCAAAATTTAAATTGGTCACTTTTGTTGAACGGGAGAAAATAAACAGCCCTTTGATAGGTATGCCCAGCAGTCTTATAACAATAAACACCACTGCAGCTACTCCTAATAGAAGAAATAGCCAACCTATCAGGCTTAGGGTTCCATCGCCAATACGAAAGAGTGACAAGAGCCATTTCACAAACTTCTGCCACCAATTCAAGGCATCGGTATTAACACTGTATTGATATTCTGGTTGTGCCCGGTAATAATCAATCGTATCCTGTGCGGGGCAGCGGTAGTCAACAATACTGTTGTCCCAGGCATCAACAGGTGCCACAGAGACTATGCTATCCTGCTGAGCTGAGGTGTTGAGTCCCAGACTCCAAACAATTATTACTATCAGGTACTTAAGGCTATTCACTATTATTACTGCTGTTTGTTTTCTGTAGTCGTGCTGTCTTCACCAATCTGATTGATACGATCCATGATCGTACTCGAACCTTCATTCTCATTTAGGCTAAAGTATTGTATGCCTGTTACAATGTATACAAATGCTCTGAGGTATATTCCTAAGATTATTAGCAGAACATATGAAATAACTACAAATGGAATATTGACCTGGCTCCAGTCACCCGATTGGGCAATAGTTGGTATTTTAAACTGCAGATAAAACTGTAGTGGCACACTAATGATACTACCTACGATACCCACAATTAATGAAGCGACGATGAGTACTGCAAAGGTCAGCCACCAGTGATTTTTGATCACCTGAAAACAGCGATTGAAATTCTTTGATAGTCCACCATCCTCAACGAACATGATGGGAAAAATGAGGCTTAGTATAATGGCAAAGTAAATACCCGGGATGATGAAAAATATGAAACCAGCCATAATCAGCAGGCTGATAACAAATGTATAACCTATGATTGGGAAGAAATTCCTGACAATCTGCTGGCCCACATCCGAAGGCGAAAAATTACCTTTCCCTTTCTCATGATACACTTTCATGTACCCATAACTGGCGGCCATGATGACTATTTGCACCACAATGGCTAGCACAATGAATATAAACAGGGGAATAAAGAACGTGAGTATGCTCATTGGATCCGGCGAATTTGTAATGGCAGAAAATTGGCCGTTAACCAGCTGCATAACCATATATACCAGTGAGGCAATCATCACTATTACCGGAATGCCTGTGTAAGTAAGCATGGTTTTCATAAACAGCTTACCCTCTTGCTTGAAAAACTCGAAGGCGGCGTTAATAACACTGCTAAAATCTCTGCGTTGTGCAAACTTAAATTCAGTCATTTGCTTTAATTTTTTTATGTACAAGACTTGGATATATGAAAAAGTACCAGATGATGACCAGCATTGAAGCGGCAATGATAAATATGTTCAGCCAGTTATCGATGCTGTTGTAATGGCGGGTAACAAAGCTTTCCAGGATACCTGCGACGAAAAAAACGATGGTGATTGGAATCATCACCTTCACGCCTTTGATGGCGCCGTAAATGAACGAATCTTTTCGAGGATAGGTTCCAGGAAACAAGAGGTATTTGCCCAGCATTATGCCGGCTCCACCGGCCAGCACAATGGCCGATAATTCCAGTGTTCCATGTATCATGATGGTGTAGGTAGATACACCTAACAGATTTTTTTGGTAAAAAAAGGTTTGAAAAGCGCCCACCATTACTCCATTGAAAAACAGGCGGTAGATGGCACCTATGGGCGTTAAAAAGCCGTAAAGGAATACTTGCCAGGCTACACTAACATTATTAAATATAATGTAGAATGCCATGGGTAACTCACCCATTTGGCCATACACAGCCATCGGATCCCCTTTTTCTATATTATCGAGGGTCATATTCACATAGGCGTCACCCAGTATGGAACGCACAAACTCAATGTCGGCCAATGATGATGCTACCCCTAATGCCCATGAGGCCATAAATACAATAAATGAGATAATAAAGTAGGGACGCGCCGAATACAGTATTAATGGTAATTCGGTTCTGAAAAATGCTGGTATCCGGTTGCCTTTTTCTCGTTTATTTCGATATATCTCCTGATGGGTTTTTTGAGACAAGCTATTGAGGTAAGCCAATGTGTGCGAACCCGGGTAGAAGGTGCGGGCAAAAGCTAAATCATCTGTCAGTTGAATAAACTGGTCGGCCAAACTATCAGGATTAACGGCAGATGGTTTTTTTAGTTGCTGTTCAAATTTTTCCCAGCGTGCTTTGTTGCGATTTATAAACGTAATTTCCTTCATTGGGCAGGTCCATGAGCATTGCGAATAAATGAATTTTTCTGCACATAAAAAACTTATTTTGCTACTTTTGGTCTACTGATTATCTATTCTTATCAATTTCGTTAGCCTTTTTATGGAGAATATAAGTATTTCTACTACTCAAAATGTCAATATCGATTATCAGCTGGCCAGTGTTGGTGATCGAATTTTTGCGTATATCATTGATGGATTTATCCAATTCTTTTATTCAGTCATTATCTTTTTTGCTTTTGTTGTTGGCATGAATGTTACTGAATGGTGGATTGGTCTCTTCTTTTTGCCTGTTGTTTTTTACCATTTGCTCTGTGAAGCTTTTCTAAATGGTCAGAGTTTTGGTAAGATGATGCTTAAGATACGAGCAGCAAAAATGGATGGCAGCGAGTTGCGTTTTATCGATTGTTTTCTGCGTTGGTTGTTCCGCATTGTGGATTTTAGCTTGCCAATTGGTGGCGTTTTGGTTGGATTTTTAGCAATCATTATTGGTGGCAAGGGCCAGCGTGTTGGTGATATTGTTGCGAAAACAACGGTTATAAAAATTGATCCCAAAGGAAGTTTAACAGCAACAGCTTACGTTGAAGTTGAAGACGATTATCAGCCTCAGTATCCAGAGGTGAGCATTTTGTCTGATACTGATTTACAGACGGTGAAAGAGGTACTTAATATTGCCGCTAAAGATAACTCTTACAATAGTATAGGTGCACCCCATCCGCTGGTACTCAAAACCAAAGAGGTAGTACTTAAAAAGATGAAGATTGAAACCAAACAGCCCGCCAAGGAGTTTCTGAGTACCGTTCTCAAAGACTATAACTATTATCATCGATAAAAGAAAGAAAGCGGAAATTACCAGGTAACTTCCGCTTTTTATTTAAGAGTAACTCGATGTTTAATCTCTGTTGCCTACAAATAGCATGATGTAATATAGCAGCGTGGCCAATGCCGAGAGGGCTGCAACGACATAGGTGTAGGCCGCCCATTTGAGCGCGTCTTTGGCTTTCTCATGTGTGTCTTGTGTGGTGATGCCCGCCGTATTCAACCATGCAAGAGCACGTTTACTGGCATCAATCTCTACCGGAAGGGTGATAAATGCAAACAAGGTAAAAATGGCATAACAAGCAATGATAATTTGTAGTGCCAGATTATAACTTATCAAACCCGGCAGTGCAAAGGCGCCAAAAAACAGTGCAATAAACATGAAATTTAAAATCTTTGCACTGACATTTTGTAGTGGCACCAGTGCTGAACGAAATTCAAGGAAAGCATAGCTATTGGCATGTTGAATGGCATGACCCGTTTCATGGGCTGCCACAGCTGCCGCTGCCACACTACGTCCATTATATACATCCGGACTCAGGTTAACACTTCGGTTAGCCGGGTTATAATGGTCGCTTAGTTGTCCTTGCACACAATTCACTTTAACATTCATGAGTCCGTTCTGACGCAGCATTTTTTCTGCCACTTCTTTCCCCGACATGCCAAAGTTAATAGGTATCCGCGAATACGCTTTGAATTTGCTTTTCAATTTTGAGCTGACGAACATGCTCGTAAACATGAAAAACAAGAAGATAATTAATAAAATTGGTGAAAACATAATCAGTCTATTTAGGTTAACAGACTATCAAAAATGTTGCCAGATTTTTACTTTGGCAGTATTACGTTGAAGGTGGTTCCCTCCCCAACGATGCTTTTGCATTCGATGCTGCCGCCAATGCTGTCGATGTAACGTTTAACGATGTATAAGCCCAAACCTGATGAGGGGGCATTGCTTTTATGGTGGGACGCGAGCTTCTTGTATTTGGTAAACAAATCAGGAATATCCTGCTCTTCAATACCTGGGCCCTGATCGCTTACACCAATAATTACCCGTTCATCATCAGCCTTAACGGCCAGCTCAATGCTTGATTCCATTGGCGAGAATTTGATGGCATTAGACAGCAGGTTCGAAATGACTTTTTCTAGGATGGTATAATCATTGTCGATGATTTCTTCGCTGGCTAACCAATTGATACTGATTTCCTTTTCTTCTAACGATTCGGCATATTGCGCAGCTACTTCACGCATCAGGGCAACTATTGAAAATTTTGATTTGTTAATAGCAAACTCACTATTTTCAAGTCTCTTAATTTCAGTTACCTGGTTCACCATCTCTTTAATTTGCCATAATGCATCAAATACATATTGTAAAGCTTCATCCTTTTCATTCTCATCAATATCTGCCTCGTTCTTGATACTACTTATGAGTGACACAGATGATGTAATAGGGCGTTCTATTTCTTTTGTGAATAAGGAAATTAAATGATTGTTTTCCTGAATCAGGCGATCCATATCGGCCTGCTGACTCAGTATAAGCTGGTTTTGTTCAAAAGCACTCTTGTTTACCTGCTCCAGTGACTGACGCTGTTGCTCCAGCTGACTGAATGCTTTGGCATTTTCCAGAGCAATACTCGTATACATACTGATGTTGCGCATAAAGCTCAGGTGGTAGGCACTGTAAGCTTTTTTGTCAGCACTTTGCACTGTTAGTACGCCAAATGGAGCACCGCTCACTTTTAGAGGTATGTATATAATTGATTGGCTATTAATATCGCCGGGCACAGGTCTTATTTCCTGCACATAGTCTTTGTATTCTTTTTCAAAGTCATTGATGTATATTTCCTTATCATTCACGAGGCAGTGAATTGATAGGCGTTCGACATCATCGAGAGGGAAGGTAAGAAAAGGCATACGTTCGCCTTTAAGAATGACGTTGTTAAAATCAAGAGAATTACTTTCCTGATTGAATAAGCCCACGCCAAATAAATAGGTATCCATTACCTCGCTGGCAGCTTTGTAAACTAATGCAAAAATGTTGTCGGTTGACAGATTGGCAGTAAGTATTTTTCCTATCTCTGTCAGTTTCTCCAAATCATTTAAGGCATTAGCAATGGAGTTAGCTTGTTTCTCAATTTTTATATTTTGATTCTTCAGCTGTTCATTTTGCTTTGAGATCTCCTTTCTTTGTTCGTTAATCTCCTTGGTCTTGGCCGAAATTAATGTCTCCAGTTCAAAGCGCAAGGTCTTGGTGCGTTGCTGCCATGAAATTATAAGCGCACCTATCAACCCCAAAATAAGCATGATAATCAGTGCGCGGAAGGAGGCAGTGCGATACCACTCGGGGTGGATGCTGAAGTTATAAATTGCTCCCTCTTCGTTCCAGATATTGCTGTTATTGGCTGCAATTACTCTAAATGTGTATTCGCCTGAAGGTAAGGAGGGATAAGCAACAGTGTTGGTGTAACCTTCAATCCATTCTGTTTCAATTGGCTCCAGTCGCCAACGATATTTTACTTTCTCTGGTACTGAATAGCAAAGAGCATCGAACTCGAAGGAAATATTATTATCGGAGCTTGATAGTGCCAACCTGTTGGGAATGCCAAACCACGGAATGATCGAGTCATAAGCAGTCTTATAAGTTTCAGCCAGCCAATCAGGCTGTTTATAGGATAGTTCTATATCACGAATGTATATATTAGGCGCCAGAAAGTTGGTGCGCTTTTCCATGGGGTTATACATGATAGCACCCTTAATGGTACCAAACCAAAGATGTCCGTCATTATCCAGCAAGTTGGCAGTTCCGTTATTTTCAATGCCCACAAACCCATCGTATTTGTCATATTGTATAACGCTTAGTACTTCGCCCGATGAAGAGATGGATAGTTTATCAATACCGTTTTGTGCACCTGCAAATATATTACCTTCCTTATCGGCAATAACCGAATAAATATTATCACCAGAGAGTCCTTTATCTGTGTCAAACGTCATCCAGTTTTTTCCATCATAGCGGATAAGGCCATTGGTAAAAGTGGCAAACCAGATATTCCCCACCTTATCTTCGGCAGCCTGAAGTATATAGGAAGATGGTATTTCCTGCCCTTCGGTAAACTGGGTGAATTCACCTTGCTGGTATAGTATTATGCCCCGGCTGGTAGACAGCCAGAGTCTTTGCTGACTATCAGATAGCATATGAAAGATGGTATTATCCTGCATATGGGCATTGTAGGTGTTGTAAAAAGTGGCTTTACCCTTATGGCTTTTAATTAAACCATGATTGTATGTTGAAAAGAAAAAAGTATCATTCTGAACCACAATATCACTGAGTGGTAATCGTCTGCTCCAGCCATATTTCTCGTTTACTGAGCGCGTTGATTTGCCATCAAACTCCCAAAGTCCGGCAATGGTAGCCATCAGGATATTACCCGAAGGTAGCTCGTAAAACTCTTTGATGGCCACTAAATCAGGCAGGTCCTGCTTTTTGTAGGTAGTTAGTTCTTTGTTTGTTAACGTGGAAAAACCACCCTCACCATCGGCAAAGTAATAGGTGCCTTTGGAGTCCTGAAAAATAGCTCGAATAATATCATCGGTGAGACCATTACTGCGATTAAGTGATACAAACAAGTCGCCACTGTACCTGACCAGCCCTGCTCCTAAAGTACCCATCCAGATGTTCCCTTCGGCATCCTGATGTATGTTGAACACCATATTGATGGGCAATCCGTTTTGCTTATTGAAAATGCGCCAGCCACTTTTCTTACTGAATTGCATAACGCCTCCATTGTCAAGCAGAAACCAGTACGTGCCTTCCCTGTCCTGAAATCCTTTAAAAATGGTGAAGTTCTGCATTTCTTCCGGGATGCTGACTGTTTTGTCTCCTTTGCCGTCAATGTGGATGATTAATTGCTGGGTGTTGTCCGGACCAAATAGGCTCAGCCAAAGGTGCTTGCTTCTGTCTCTGAATAACGGATACCTGATGACCTTTTGGTCTTTGGCAACCAATCCTTTATCGAAGTTACGGATAGAATCATTTTCAAAAACCAACAGCTGTCGGCTGGTGGCCATCAGCAAATTGTTATTGTCATCGGCCATGATCTTAAAGATGGTGCCGCTGTCAATAAGTTGGTCTTTATATGTTTCAGAGATATTGGTAACTTGATTATCTCGGATGCTGTATAGGCGGTGCTCACCAGATATCATGTGGACCAGGCACCAAATGTTGCCATCCTGTGTCTCACAGAACTGTGCATTGTCAGTAAAAAGGGTGGTGTCTGCTTCAATTACCGATTCATAATTGATGCCATTGTATCGTTGAATGCCTTTGGGTGTGGCAATCCAAAGGTCGTAGTTACGATCATGCAGAAGCCCTAGAATGATGTTATCAAGCAGGCCATCTTTTTTGGTAAACACCTCAAAGTTCTTTCCATTAAAGCGGCAGAGTCCTCCACCATTTGTCCCTACCCACAAGTAGCCAAACTGGTCTTCAGCCATGGATGCAACTTCCGATTGAGGCAATCCTTCTTCCAGAGAATATTGCTTGAAATGGAAATGTTGCGCCACGCTCAACTGAGTAACCAGCCAAAATGCAAGTGAAGTTATTAATAACGCTTGTCTCATGGGTATGCTATTACCTGATAAATATACCGTTTTAGTATTAGCATAACAAATGACTTTTGACAATTGCTTACTAATTGAAGATGAATTCTATTAGTATATATGCCTATTTTAGAATCTGAAGTATATAAATGGCAATAAACTGCTTTGGTGCAGCGAATAAATGGCGTATAAAGCCAGTGCTGTCAATACCGTTTTCAGCCAAATAGGGTACTGAATAAATCTAATTTTTAGCCTGTTTCGCATTCTGTCAGGTAACCAATGTAAAGTGAAACCTGCCAGGATGAGCAAATATGTATAAGGCGTTGAGCTAAATATTTTTATTGCATCCGAGATACTAAATGTATACCTGATTCTGTCAATTAGTATTTGCGCATTCTCCAGCGAATCAACACGAAATATGATCCATGTGACACTTACAAAGTTGAATGTTATAAACCAACTAAGAACAGTAATCAGTTTTCTTTTCTTAGTAATAATCCTGTTTATTACCCTGTTAACTATCAGTCCGATACCGTGAAGTGCTCCCCATATAATAAATTTGAGTGCTGCTCCATGCCATAAGCCACCAATTAGCATTGTAACTAATAGATTGATTAGTGTACGTAAAGAGCCCTTGCGATTTCCACCCAGAGGGATGTATAAATAATCGCGCAGCCAGCTCGATAAGCTTATGTGCCATCGACGCCAGAAATCGCTTAGCGAAGTGGCTTTATAAGGATGGTTAAAATTTTTAGGTAATCGAAAACCAAGTAGCAGAGCTACCCCAAGTGCGATATCGGTATAGCCCGAAAAATCACAATATATCTGTAGTGAATAGCCGTAAATAGCCAATAAAGCTTCGAATCCGGAATAGGCTACCGGATGTTCAAATACCCGGTCAACAAAGTTGACAGAAATAAAATCGGAGATGAACATCTTCTTAAATAAACCTCCGGTAATCAGCAGGATGGCCCACCATATCCACTTTTCTGACAAGATTAGCTGGCGATAAATTTGTGGAATAAAATGTTTGGCTCTGACAATTGGGCCTGCAATGAGCTGTGGAAAAAAGGAAACATAAAAACCAAAGTCAATAATGTTTCTTACTGGTTTCAGTTCTTTGCGGTAAATATCAATGGTGTAACTGATAGTTTGAAAAGTAAAGAAAGAGATGCCAACTGGTAAAATTATCTGCTCAATGCTAAAAGCTGTACCAAAAAGATGATTGGCCATAGCTGCCAGGTAATCATACACAGGTGCTTCAGTATGTGTGAAATGTGCCAGTGTATCGGCAAAGAAATAGGTGTATTTAAAATAGCCAAGGATGGACAGGTTGATTATCAGGCTCACTGCTACTAATAGTTGGCGTGCGGCTGGCTTTGATGCTCGATATAAAGCAAGTCCTATTGTGTAATCAACTATTGTTGAAAGTATTAGTAATGCAAAGAAGTAGCCTCCTGTTTTAAAGTAGAAAAACAAACTGGCGATAAATAAAAAAGCAATGCGTAAGGCTCTGTGATGGCTTAAAATACAACTAGCCAGCAGTACAATGCCAAAGAACACCCAAAAAGCTGCATGGGTAAACAAAAATAGGTCAGATTGACCAGTGAATTGTTCTAGTAGCGCTCCCATGGCATATCAGGTTGGATTAATAAAGTAGTTTCTGGCGTTTCAAACTTATTAAACTGATGCCAAGTGGCCTTAATCATTAGCTGTGCTGCTTTTTTGCCCCCTAAGCGCGAAAAGTGAATGTAATCAGTCAGTGCCAGCGGAGGTTGCTGTTCGGTCCATTTAATAATTGAGCCTTCCCCTCCCATGGCGTTATAAAGGTCGAAAAAGGCAAAATCGTATTTCAAGGCAATGGCTTTTTGAGCTTCATTGATGCGGTGCAAATGCTCGTATGATTGGATTTCTCCGCTGTGGTTATGCGCGGCATCGGCAATGCCTACTACCAATACCGGTACATTGGGTAAGTAGCTCTTTATCAAATCAAATTGCCGGGCAAGTTGTACCTGGTAGAATCGATAGTTGGGAGCCACCGTAGGTATCATATTTGTACCAAACTGGAAGATGATCATACCAATATTGAGTTGTTCACCCATGGCTTTAAACAGGTTGGCATCCGTGCGGTGCAGTAAAGGTGTACTTTGCCCCCGCAGCGCAATGTTATCTACCGATACACCTGCCAGGCTATCAAGTGCACAGGCTAATACATGCACGTCACTATTACTCGTTAATTGGAATCTTATTGATGGTGAGAGTTGCTCAAATTCCCAGTTTATCTCCGTCAGGTCCGAAGAGGGAGGTAACGAATCATTAATAATTTCAACATGTTTTATTTGACCTTTTATAGCAATTGTATCGGTATGGGGTGCAATAAACAAGCGTATCTTCTGGTAATTGGAGGCATGTTGTTCAGCCCAACGCGAGGCACTGATTTTAAACTCACCAGCCGAATGTGCATGCAGTGCTGCTGTTTGTCCCATTAGCCCATAGGCTTTGTTGGGTAGTGCGTTTCGTCTGTTGTAAATGTGGTAGGCCTGCCAGTTACCTTTACTATCAATCCAAACCGATGGATTGATATGTGCCGGGTCAAATACGGTTGTCAGGCCAGGGCCACTGCCTCCAAATCTACTCTGGAATGCTTCACGCAAGTAGGCAGTTATGCGGTCACCTTCAATCTGTGAATCGCCAAAGTGTAGTATTCGTATGGCTGTGCCGCTATCGGTTGCTGTGTGTAATGCTCCATGAAGCTGTTTTAGCTGTTCAAAAAAACTGGTAGAATAGCTGAGGTGATGTTGAGTGATGATGGTATCCTTTCTTTCTGCTTTTTTAACAGGCGGGATGGTGTCTGGCAGTTCTGGTTGCATGGTCATCAATGAGTCCATGTCTGGGATGATTAGTTCTTCGGCGGTTTTTATTTGCCAGTTGGCCGGCTGAAAGGGAAAGGGTACATAGTGAACCAAAGCCAATACAAGCGCACCAATCAGCATAAAATATACGAGGATGCGAAGTTGTTGGCTCATAGGTTTTTGTTAATTGTCTGAAAATATAAAAATATCTTGTATTATACCGAACAGGGGTGAATATTATCATTGCTGAAATATTCACCCCTGGAGAAGTTTGTTATTGCGTTTTATGACTTAGGTCTGATTTTAAGCTTCTGACCAATCCATAATTTTGAAGATTCTGAAAGGCCGTTTAACTGCATCAGATCTTTGTTTGATATATTATCGAACTTTTTGGCAATGGTCCATAGGTTATCACCCGATTTTACCGTGTAATACTCAAAGTTGGCGTCTATTGGAAGATTCTTTGTAGGAGCCGAACTATTGGTAGTAGCTGTTTTACTGTTCAGCTTCTGCTTTTCGCTATAGCTCATCTCGTTAATGCGGCTGTAGTACTCCGTTTTATTCTTCGGTACATACACACGCAGTTTTTGCCCTGTTTTAATAAGGTTGCGCCTTACGTTATTCCAATAGCGCAAATCAGAGGTGCGCACATCATACCAGTCGGCAATTAAGCCAATGGCATCGCCCGACTTAACTGTGTAATATACAGTTGCTTTATCCTTAGGCGTATCGGGTGTATAGGTCATGTATTGTGGTTGCACGGTTGTTTTACCACCCACAAAATAGGCTTCACGTTTATAGGCATAAATGGAATCTTCGATGGCTGCAAAGTCTGAAGCATCATTAATAGCCAGGCGTAAAGAGAAGTTATTACCTGCCGGAATCAGGTCTTTGCGATACTGGGGATTAAGACTTCTTATGTAATCGACTTTTACATTTAATTTTTCAGCAACTTGTTTAAAGTGCAGTGGCTGATTAATGGCGATGGTGTCGGTCATGGCCGGCAGCGTATGTGGCTTAGCATATAAGTTATGCTCTTTGGCATACATAAATGTGTAGGTGGCTGCAATAAATGCCGGCACATAGCCCCGTGTTTCGCGAGGTAAATGATAATATATTTTCCAGAAGTCGCGATGGCCTCCTGAGCGGCGAATAGCTTTGTTAACATTGCCCGGTCCGCAGTTATAAGCGGCAATCACCAAAAACCAGTCTTTGTAGATGGCGTATAGGTCATTAAGAAAGTCAATGGCTGCTACTGTTGACTTATAGGGATCGCGACGTTCATCAACGTATGAATTGATCGTTAGACCATATTGTTTGCCGGTGTAGTACATAAACTGCCATAAGCCGGCGGCTCCTGCTCTTGAATAGGCTCGCGGGTTCAGAGCCGACTCAATGATCGGAAGGTATTTTAACTCCAACGGCATCTGTCGTGCATCCAGTTCCTGCTCAAACATGGGGAAGTAATACTCCGATAGGCCTAACATGTTCTGAACTAACTCACGACGGCGCAACGTATACAATTCGATGTGGCTCTTAACGATTGAATTGTAGGTGTATGGCATTGGCGAGCTGATGGCTGCGATACGTTTGATATACACTGAGTCGGGTAGCTGTCCTATGGGCGCATTAATGTCGATTGAATCCAGCACCAAATTGTCGGTTGCCTTACTGATGTACCATTGGTTAACCAGGCTATCCAGACATTCCTCCAGAAATGGAGGCGTTTCTTCTAATAAGTTAATTGAATCAATTTTATCTTGTGCGCTTGCCACAAATCCTGCTATCACCATACTGGTCAGCACGACCAATTCTTTCACCTTTTGCATAAGATCTTTAAAATTTAAATTTCACTTGCAATCCAACGCCGGCAAAGTCTCCGGGTATTGGAGCCATCATAGACGGTTGAACCTGCATGGATAAATCATCGCTTATATCGAAATTGTAGAAATGGGCATCTACTGCTGCATCTACTATTTGAAGAACGTAGATACCAACCATGCCAATATAACTCAAATCACGATAACGACGATAGTATTGTTTTTTGCTATTAAGTGCCTCCTCAAACCACTGTTCGTATTCTCCATATATCTGATCCTCAGTCATAGATGGAGGCAGAAATTCCAAATAGCTTTTGTTGCCCGGGTCGCGAATGATAAAGTCGCGATAGGCAGCTTTATATTTCTTGTAGTATTTACTGTTGAAATGGATGGCATAACCAACCCCACCTATACCGGCATACAAAATTGGTATTTTCCAGTATTTTTTATTGTAAGCCTGTCCTAAACCAGGCAGAATAGCGGCGTAAAAAGAGGCTTTATGTGGCGAATGTTTTTTCTCGATAACAGGTGTTTCAACAACTGTTCCCTGAAGCATGACGGAGTCACCCTGTGAAACATATGCCTCTGTCTTTTGGGCCTGCAGCGTCAGTGTTAAACTGATAAATACTAACAGACACCACACCCATCTATAATGTTTTGTTGTTGTGGTCACCTTAAATCAATTTCAGGCAAAAATGCAATTATTTTGCTTTGTCCAGAATGCTAATAATTTTTTCCAGTTCATCGTCAGATGTAAATGGAATCACAATTTTCCCTTTACCGTCATCTGCGCGTGAGAATTGGATGTTTGTTCTAAAAAACGTAGACAACTGAGACTTCAATGCCTCGTACTCTTCAGGTAGATTTTTTTTCGCTTTGGAAGGTTTTTTATTTTCGGTGCCATTATTCAGGTCGCGCACCATTTGTTCAACTTTACGCACCGACAGATCATTCTTGACGGTTTCATCAAAAATCATCAACTGTGCCCTTGGGTCTTCTACACTAATGATGGCACGTGCATGCCCCATGCCTATTTGTTTTTCAACCAATCCAAGCTGAACTTCAGCCGGTAATTTCAACAAGCGCAGGTAGTTGGCGATGGTGGAACGCTTTTTACCCACACGTTCTGACATGCTTTCCTGCGTCAGGTTGCATTCTTCAATCAGTCGCTGATAACTGATAGCCACTTCTATTGGATCCAGGTCTTCACGCTGAATATTCTCTACCAGCGCCATCTCCAGCATAGTATCGTCATCAGCTGTACGTATGTAGGCCGGCACCTTGGTCAAACCAGCCAGCTTAGAAGCTCTGAAACGGCGTTCACCGGCTATTAGCTGGTATTTGTCCGGGCCAATCTTACGCAAGGTAAGTGGCTGTACAATGCCAATCTGCTTGATGGATTCTGACAGCTCATTTAAACGCTCTTGGTCAAATTTGGTACGTGGCTGCCAGGGATTCACTTCAATCTTATCAATATCTATTTCGTTAATTGATGCAGCAGGTTTAGTCTCTCTTTTTTGAGTGACTTCATCAGCGTTCTCAATTAATGCGCCCAATCCACGTCCTAAAGCGTTCTTTCTTGCCATCTTTTATCTATCGTTATGTTCTGTCAATCTTATATGCGTCCGAAAAGCGTTTACTTCTTTTCAGCCAGGTTGTTTTTCTTCAATAATTCGCGTGCCAGGTTCAGGTAATTAACAGCTCCTTTTGATGTAGCATCGTACATCACCACTGCTTTACCATAACTAGGTGCTTCACTTAATTTGATATTACGTGATACCAGCGTTTCAAACACCATATCCTGGAAATGGCGTTGCACTTCTTCAACCACCTGGTTTGATAGGTTTAAGCGCGAATCAAACATGGTTAGAAGGAAACCTTCTATTTCCAGTTCCGGGTTTAGGCGGCTCTGAATGATTTTGATGGTATTCAGTAGTTTGCCCAATCCTTCCAGTGCGAAATACTCGCATTGCACCGGAATGATCACCGAGTCGGCCGCTGTTAGTGCATTCACCGTAATCAAACCTAGCGACGGCGAACAATCAATCAGAATGAAATCATACTGATCGCGCACCTGCTCCAGTACTTTGCTCAGCACCCTTTCTCTTTCGGGCAAGTTAAGCATTTCAATCTCAGCACCCACTAAATCAATGTGCGAAGGTAATACGTGCAGGTGTTCTATTTCGGTTTGCAGTGTAGCTTCTTTGGGGTTTGTGCCATCAACAATACACTCGTAAATACTGTTTTCAATCTCTCTCAAATCAAAACCAAGACCGGAAGTGGCATTGGCCTGCGGATCGGCATCAACAATCAATACATTGTATTCTAAAACAGCCAGACTTGCAGCCAGGTTAATTGCTGTTGTTGTTTTTCCAACTCCTCCTTTTTGGTTAGCCAGAGCTATGATTTTCGCCATATTAAGGTGTTTTTTAATGTTGAAGTTAAGGGCTACAAAATGGTTATTTTATTCTGAAAAGCCAAAGTTAAAATTTTCTCAAATATATAGCCTCGCTACGATGAAAAATACATGATGTTTCAATTTTTTTCATGTTTACTCTGCCAGCTTCTCAAAACATTCTTCCAGAAGTTCCTGTTTGTCAATAGGAACAACGCCCGGGTGTTCGCAAACCAGGCCGCCTGCCATATTCGCAATGCCGGCCACTAGTTGTTCTTCAAGGCCTGCCGAAACACAAAGGGCACTTACGCTTATCACCGTATCCCCGGCACCTGACACATCGGCTATGTCGCGCACCTCTGCCGGGATAAAATGGTGCTTGTTCTGGTTGACAATCATCACGCCTTTTTCGGCCATGGTCACCATAAAATTCCGGATATTTTGTTCTTTAATAAACGTGGTGGCCGCCTGCAGCAATGCTTTCTTATCATGACTGCTAACATCCACTTTGGCGCCTTCTTTAAATTCCTTGAGGTTGGGCTTGAAAAACGTGACGCCTTTATACTCGTTGAAGTTACGTTTTTTTGGATCGACAAGTGTAGGTATACCTTTACTTTGAGCCAGCTTAATAGTTGCTTCAATAGTGGCTGGTGTCAGCACGCCCTTGTCATAATCTTCAAATATGATGGCATCAATTTTATAGGTGTTCAAGAGGTCTTCAATGTGTGCCTGGAGTTTTTTCTCCAGCGATGCTTCCAGGGGGTGGTTCTCTTCCTCATCAATTCTAAGCAGGTGTTGATTCTGGCTGATGATACGGGTTTTAACGGTGGTTTTGCGTTTGCCTGATGAGATGATGCCATTTGCCGGCAGCTGGTTGCCTTTTAATAATTGCATAAAAATATCGCCGGCTTCGTCGTTGGCTATCACCGAGCACATAATAGGAGTAGCTCCCAGCGACTGAATGTTAAGTGCCACGTTGGCGGCTCCACCCAGTCGGTTTTCGCGTCCAGTAGTGGCAATAATGGGTACAGGAGCTTCCGGTGAGATGCGGTTTACATCGCCCCATAAATAGGAATCAACCATTACATCACCTATAATTAAGATATGCATCTTATCAAATGCATCAAATACCTGAGTCAGCTCCTTTCGTGTCATGCCTATACTATTTTGCTGCAAAGATAACAAAAACGGTATTGTTGCTAAAAAAGCGGCTGGTTGATGTTAAATTAAAACCAATCGGCCTGCACAGTAAGTGGTATATTCTCATCTTTCTATAACAAAACCAGGTCATATGCGTACACTTTCTGATTGTGATTTATACCCAAACTAAAATTCACTACACATGTTAAAAAGTCGAATTGTAATCAGCTGTATAAGTAGCTGTATGTTGCTGGTGTGCATAGCTTGTGCACATCAATCAGTTAGTACAGGTAATGAACCTGAGTTTTATGAGTTGCCCGATGGCAGTAAGGTTGTACTTAATCAAAATTCAACAATGACGTATGTTATAGATGAGGATACGCGTGAGGTACATCTTGATGGAGGAGCCTTTTTTAAGGTGGTTAAATCCAATATTCCATTTGAGGTTCATACACCGCATGGCGATATAATGGTGCTGGGAACCGAATTTGCCGTTGAGTCCTCAGATGAAGGTTTGGAAGTGGAAGTAGATGAAGGCGAAGTGGCTGTTGAAACCACTGCTGGGAATCAAACAGTTCGCACTCAGGAGCGTGTTTTTTACAATGATGCCAAACAGTTATTTGAACGTGGTAAGGCTGAGTTTAAGCATCACATCTGGACAGACGAGTTTAAGAAGGATATGCGCGGATTAGGTAAAGAGATTGAAAAAGGGGGTAAGCAGCTTGGGAAGAAAATTAAACAAGTTGGTAACGATTTGAAAATTAAGATTTAGGGCTTTGTTTCTAGTCGATGCTTCTGTCTGCCATTAACTGGCGGAAAGCCTCTTTATAATGGCGGCCGATAGGAATAGTCTGTCTGGCCACTTTCACACTGCCGCCCATATAGCTGTCTATTTTATCAAGCGATACTATAAATGAGCGATGGATGCGCATAAAGTGAGAGGCCGGCAGCTTTTCTTCAATGTTGCTGATGGTGTTCAGGGTTTTGACTTCACGCCCATCAATTAAAAATATGGATACATAGTTGCGCACGCTCTCGATGTAGTTGATTTCATGTAACATCACTTTTACCATCATCTTATCCGATTTGATAAAGATAAATGAGTGTCGGAAATCGTTGTTGTCGGTGTGGCTAGGTAGCTCTTGTTGCTGATGTAGCTTAAAGTATCGGTTAACAGCTTTTATAAAACGCTCAAAGGAGATGGGCTTCAACAGGTAATCCAGCGCCTCCAGCTCAAAGCCCTCCAGCGCATATTGGGTGTAGGCTGTTGTGAAGATAATCTCCGGTCTGGTGCTCATGCTTTTGGTGAGTTCCAGACCGGTTAATCCTGGCATCTGGATATCCAGAAACAGCAGGTCGATCGGATGCTCGTTTATAAGCTGCAAGGCTTCTATGGCATTACTGCATGTGCCGGCAATCTCCAGCTTATCAATACGACTGATGTATTCGGCAATAATATCAACTGCCAGTTCTTCGTCGTCCACAATCAAACACCTTACTTTATTCATAGTCGCTTGCTGAGTTTAAGTTTGAGTACTACAAGATAGGCATCTTCCGATGAATTGATTTTCAGTTCGTGCCTATCGTCATACAATAGGTTCAGGCGGCGTTGAACGTTATTGAGGCCAATACCACTGGCAGCTGGAGATGGGGTTGTAATAGCAGGAATGCTGTTCTCCACTTTTAAGGTCATCATGCCATTGGAGCAGCCCATTTCAACAGTTATCAAGGCTTGTCCGTTGAAACCACGCGTACTGTGCTTAAAACTGTTTTCCAGAAAGGGGATAATCAACATAGGGGCAATGGTGTATCCGCCTACCTCGCCCCAGATATTCAAACTGAAATCTACCCGGTTGCCATAGCGTATTTTTTCCAGTTCGATATAACTTTTTACGCAGTCAATTTCTTTTTGAAGCTCCACCTGCGGAACATTTGTTTCATACAACATGTAGCGCAAGAGCTCCGATAGCTTTAGCAAAACTTCCAGTGATTGATCGGACTTCTTGAGGATAAGTGAATACAAGCTGTTAAGCGTATTAAACAGAAAGTGAGGTTGTACCTGGTTTTTCAGAAATACCAGTTCGGCCTCCAGCTTATCTTTGGCCAGATTCTGCTCCCTCTGTTGCACATTTGAGAGGTATTCCATTATTTTCACCGTCATGGGAATGGCCAGCACAGAGCTAATGTTGATGGCCCCACGCACCAGTTGCACAATGTTTAGCGTAGGCTCTTTGGTCCATTCGGGAAAGAAAGTGTCCACAATTATCAGGTTGTCGTTGACGCGCTGAAAGATGGATGCCAACAGCAGAGTCAATAGAAACAGGGTGATGAACGACCATACTTTTCCTTTGAACAGAAAGCGCGGGAAGAGGTAGTATATAACCGTATAAACCAAAGCCATTTTAATGGGCAGGTTGATGAGCTCAACACACAGCGTTTTAAGGTAGTTGTCGTCGTGTGTTCCCCAGGCAAAGGCAAAGAACAGCACAAACACCACCCAGTAGCCGATGTGCTGGAACCAACGATTGTTGATTATCCTGGCTATTAGTGTTGAACTATTGGCGAGTATCTGCATGGTATTATTATAATTGACGGCAAATTACATATTTATTAGATGCGGCTCCCCCAATTATGGACAAAAAGCATGTTTAGAAGGACGGAAGTCGAGTTTGGTATTTATCAGGTTATACAATTCTAACATCTGATGAAACCCTCAAGCCATCTGTCATTATTCATCCACCAAATTCTAACTTTCTCATCGTCTTTTGTCCCTAAGCTGATGTCGTTTGTCCTTAAAAGTTGATTGTTGTAATGGGATTCTATTCATTTGACATTGCGTTATTTCATGAAGAAATTTGCATCTTAATACATGCTCGTTAAAACAACATTAAACATGAAGAAACATCTTATTTTATCATTTGCAATGCTGCTGTTCGTTGGCATTGCCAGTTCAGCAGCCTATAAAATTGATCGCCTCGAACCTGCCTTCTGGTGGGCCGGTATGGAAGATGAAAACCTACAGCTATTGGTGTATGGCGAAAATATTTCGGAGCTGCGACCAAGTATTGATTACGAAGGCGTGAGTTTGGAGCGCACCGTGCAGGTGAAATCGCCCAACTACCTGTTCCTCTACCTGAAAATTGATAAAAGTGTTCAGCCGGGCGCCTTTGATATTGCCTTCAAAAAGAAGAACAAGACACAGCTAAGCTATCGCTATGAACTGAAGCAGCGCCGCGATGGTTCGGCCATGCGACAGGGCTACACAACCTCGGATGTGATGTACCTGATTACGCCAGATCGCTTTGTAAATGGCGATCCATCCAACGATGAAGTGGCCGAGATGAAAGAAGGTTTGGATCGTTCAGATGATTTTGGTCGTCATGGTGGCGATTTGGCCGGGATTATCAATCATCTCGACTATATCGAAGACATGGGCTATACTGCTTTGTGGCTGAACCCGGTGATGGAGAACGATATGCCAGAGGGTTCTTACCACGGCTATGCCATAACCGATTTTTATGAGACCGATGCACGACATGGTAGTAATGAAGATTATTTGAAATTATCAGAAGAGCTGAAGAAGCGCGATATGAAACTGGTGATTGACATGATTATGAACCACTGTGGTTCGGAGCACTGGTGGATGAAGGACCTGCCTACCGACGACTGGTTGAATTTCCAGGATGGCTGGCAAGTAACCACTCACCTGCGCGAAACCAATATGGACCCGTACGCGTCGGATTACGATAAGCGCAACCATGCCGATGGCTGGTTTGTGGAGTCGATGCCCGACCTCAATCAGCGTAATCCTCTAATGGCTGATTACCTTATCTACAACACCATCTGGTGGATTGAGTATGCCGATTTGGATGGCATCCGCATGGATACCTACCCCTATCCGGATAAAGATTTTATGAGCGAATGGACCCGACGTGTGATGACTGAATATCCAAACTTTAACATTGTGGGTGAGGAGTGGAGTTCTAATCCGGCCATTGTTTCGTATTGGCAAAAGGGCAAGCACAATCCTGATGGCTATGTGTCATACATGCCGGGTGTGTTCGATTTTCCGTTACAGGATGCTTTGGTGAAGGCCTTGAATGAGGATGATAGCCAGTGGGGACAGGGACTGCCGAAGCTATATGGCATGCTGGCCAATGACCATCTGTATGCCGACCCGTCGCAGTTGGTGATATTCCCCGATAACCATGATATGAGCCGTTTCTATACCCAAATCAATGAGGACTTCGACCTATTCAAAATGGGTATGGCCTATATTGCGGTTACAAGAGGTATCCCGCAAATATATTATGGTACTGAGATTCTCATGACCAATCCTAACTCCGATTCACATGGTGAAATTCGTGCTGAGTATCCGGGCGGATGGGCTGACCATACTGCCAATGCTTTTACAGGTGAAGGGCTGACGGCTGACCAGAAAGAAGCACAACAGTTTACTAAAGTATTGTTTAACTGGCGAAAAACTTCCAGTGCAGTACATAATGGATGCTTAAAGCATTTTGCACCCACACATGCTAACGGGCTATATACTTTGTTCCGCTACGATGATGAATCGGTGGTAATGTTGGTGATGAATAAGAACCCTGAGGCCAAAGATGTGAACATTGTACCTTTTAAAGATGAGGTGATTGGTGCAGCAACACAAGGAACGGATGTAATCAGTGGCAACAAGGTGTCGCTGGCTGGTGAGACGGTTAATGTAGGTCCCCGTTCATTTTTATTGGTGGAGATTAAGAAGTAAAGCTATTTGACTGTCGAAATGCGGATAACGCATTTGATATTAAGCCCCAATGCCATTGCTATTTGATGGTGTTGGGGTTTTGTTTGCCAAAATGGCTAGCCGACCGCGTCAGGCGTACATTTTCGTGCCAGCTTGGACTCTGAGAGAAGTCAGATGCACATTTTTTGCCAAAATGCTCGCCGGGAAACGATAACGGGCCCATCTTCCCCTTGGGGAAGTGCCGCAGGCGATGGGGGATTTAACGGGCTACGGACAAATTACTTTGGCCTTAAAGCTCCTCTTCAGTCTTTCAGACAGCTTCCCCAGGGAAGCATTGATTAACGTTATATAAAAAAACTCTGCGCGTCCGTGCCTCTGTGTTAAGATTTAAAAAGCCCCACATCCACCGATGCAGGGCTATTATCTAAGCGTCTAAGTTCTATAAGTCTATTGTAAGCAAGCTGCCAGTCACTACTGACTACTGCCTGTTAACTTCTGCCTATTTTTATTTATACTCTCCCCAGTGCTTAATGCTTATTTTATCCATATCCAGCTTACAGAATGAATAAATAAAGGCACTTGCCAGGCGGGCATTGGTAATCAACGGAATGTTAAAGTCAATGGCATCGCGTCGAATAGAGTAGCCATTCTTTAACTCATCCTTACTTAGGTTCTTCGGAATGTTAATCACAAAATCAATCTTCTTCTCACGGATGTAATCCACCGTGTTTGGCTGTTTATTCTCACTTGGCCAGTGAAGTAAGGTTGTTTCCACGCCATTCTCAGCGAAGAACTTATGCGTTCCACCGGTAGCAAACAGGTTGTAGCCACGCTCTTTCAGCATACGGGCACTTTGCAGCAATTCCAGTTTTGAGCGGGCAGGCCCCGATGATATTAGGATATTCTTCTCAGGGATGCGGTAACCTACTGCCAGCATCGACTGCAGAACCGCATCGTAATAGCTCTCGCCAATACAGCCCACCTCACCGGTTGATGACATGTCAACGCCTAATACCGGGTCGGCTTTGGCCAAACGGGCAAATGAGAACTGAGGCGCTTTGATACCCACATAATCCAGTTCAAACGAACTCTTTGTAAGCTTCTCAACCGGCAGGCCTAACATGGCACGTGTAGCCAGGTCAATCAGGTTCACCTTCAGTACTTTTGATACGAATGGGAAACTACGTGATGCACGCAGGTTACACTCAATCACTTTAATATCGTTATCCTTGGCCAGTAGCTGCATGTTGAAAGGACCTGTGATGTTCAGACCTTTGGCAATCTGTCGGGCAATCTTCTTCACACGACGGATAGTTTCCACATACAGTTTCTGTGGCGGGAATACGATGGTGGCATCGCCCGAGTGCACACCGGCAAACTCAATGTGCTCACTGATGGCATATCCAACTACTTCGCCGTTGTTGGCTACAGCATCTACTTCAATCTCCTTGGCTTGCTCGATGAATTCCGAAACTACTACCGGGAACTCTTTCGAAACGTTGGCGGCCAGTGTTAAGAAATGCTCCAATTCGTCTTTGTTCGATACCACGTTCATGGCTGCACCCGAAAGCACGTATGAAGGACGCACCAATACCGGGAAGCCTACTTCATCCACAAAGGTGAAAATGTCCTCAATGGATGTCAGCTCGCTCCAGCGTGGCTGGTCAACCCCAAGCTCGTCCAACAGGCTTGAGAATTTCTGACGGTTTTCGGCACGGTCAATATCTTCTGGCGATGTTCCTAAAATTGGTACTTGCTGACGATGTAGTTTCATGGCCAGATTGTTAGGTATCTGACCACCTACCGAAACAATTACTCCCTTAGGTGTTTCCAGGTCGATGATATCGAGTACGCGCTCCTGAGTTAACTCATCAAAGTACAGACGATCGCACATATCATAGTCGGTACTCACTGTCTCAGGGTTATAGTTGATCATCACCGAGCGATGATTCTCTTGCTTGTTAATGGTATTCAGTGCATTTACACTACACCAGTCAAATTCTACCGATGAACCAATGCGATAGGCGCCTGAACCTAATACCACTACTGATTGACCATCTTTTTCGTAGTCGATATCGTGTGTTGCACCACTATATGTCAGGTATAAATAGTTGATTTT
The DNA here is from genome assembly GCF_018271975.1 of Carboxylicivirga mesophila. Taxonomy (GTDB): domain Bacteria; phylum Bacteroidota; class Bacteroidia; order Bacteroidales; family Marinilabiliaceae; genus Carboxylicivirga; species Carboxylicivirga mesophila. The sequence goes on along the minus strand of NZ_JAGUCN010000009.1, from coordinate 162,065 downwards.
TGCCGGGAACTCACCAGCCATGGTATCAATCTGCTTCACCACAGGCAATATGCCATTGGCTTTACGGAAGTCACGAACTTTTAGCAGACCCTCTTCCATGTTTTCTGACTTAAGCACTAAGCGCGCCACCTGGAAATCGGAGAATCCCATCTTTTTGGCATCCAGCAGGGCATCCTCAGGTAATTTGTCTAAAGCATCGTGCTTTTCAAGTACATTGGCATGGTCCGATATGTTCTTCAGTTTTTCAAGGAACCATTTATCAATGCGTGTCAGTTCGTGTATCTCATCTACTGTTGCGCCATTCTGTAAGGCTTCGGCAATGGCAAATACACGCTGATCAGTTGGTTCTTCCAGTTCTTTCTTGATATCCTTCGAAAATGGCTGGTTACCCACAAAGCCGTGCATGCCTTGTCCAACCATACGTAATCCTTTCTGGATAGCTTCTTCAAAGTTGCGACCGATGGCCATGATTTCACCCACCGACTTCATGCTTGAGCCAATCTCTTTTGATACGCCTGTAAACTTACCTAAGTCCCAACGAGGAATCTTACATACGATATAGTCCAGTGCAGGCTCAAAGAAGGCGGTTGTGGTTTTGGTAACTGAGTTCTTCAGTTCGTGCAGGCTGTAACCCAGTCCCAGCTTTGCAGCAATAAATGCCAGCGGATAACCGGTTGCCTTTGAGGCCAGGGCCGATGAGCGTGACAGACGCGCATTTACCTCAATAACCCGGTAATCTTCCGAGTAAGGGTCCAGCGCATACTGTACGTTACATTCACCCACAATACCAATGTGGCGGATAATCTTGATGGCCAGCTCACGCAGCTTGTGGTATTCGGCATTAGAAAGGGTTTGAGATGGCGCTACCACAATCGACTCACCAGTGTGGATACCCAGCGGGTCGAAGTTTTCCATGTTACAAACGGTGATACAGTTGTTGTAAGCATCACGCACCACTTCGTACTCCACCTCTTTCCAGCCTTTCAGCGATTCTTCAACCAATATCTGGTTCGAATAAGAGAAGGCATTTTCAGCACGCTCAATCAATTCTTCAGTTGAGTGACAGAAGCCCGAACCCATTCCACCAAGAGTATAGGCCGCACGTACAATAATAGGGAAGCCAATTTTTTTAGATGCTTCAACCGCTTCTTCTACTGAGGTTACTGCAATACTAACCGGTGTTTTAACGTTAATTTGCTTCAGCTGGTTGGCAAAAATCTCACGGTCTTCGGTGTTGATGATGGCCTGAACAGGCGTACCCAGCACCTCCACATTGTACTTAGCAAGTGTGCCGGCCTCGTAAAGCGCCGTACCACAGTTTAGTGCTGTCTGTCCTCCAAACGCCAAAAGAATACCTTCGGGACTTTCTTTCTTAATAACCTGCTCAACAAAGTATGGTGTTACAGGCAGATAATAAATTTTATCTGCGATGCCTTCAGAAGTTTGGACAGTGGCAATGTTAGGGTTAATTAAAACCGTTTCGATGCCTTCCTCCTTGAGTGCTTTGAGTGCCTGTGAACCTGAGTAATCAAATTCGCCGGCTTCTCCAATCTTGAGCGCACCAGAGCCCAGAACTACTACCTTTTTGACGTTCTTCTTCATCTTATTTCTATTATTATTGTTTTCTATTTTCCGATACAATAAAACCTGCCTTTATAAATAGCAAGTTCAAAACATCATCGACAATAAGCAAATGCAAAGACGCTATTTTACGACTGAATTTTAACATCTTTTGTCTATAATTATACAGTTTTTGAGGTTTAAATAAGCACTTGTGCTGTTTGCTGTGTTGTTGTTTTTCATTTTTATACATGCTGATTGCCTGGTTTTGATTAAAACCAATAGCGATTGAAAAAATGAAAAAGGAATGAGAAACAGAAGTGCTAACCCTTGATGAGTGTGGTCTGATAAGCGTATGTTTACACTAAATAATGTCACTCGCAACTGTTGTTTTATGCGTTTTTGAAATTATTGTCGTGCAAAAATACATATTTTTTGCAAAAAACAGCTTTGAAATTTATAATTATTGAATAAATTTGCATCGTCGATGTATAAATATACAATCAACAAAGAAGAAGAACCAAATGAAAATTAAAGCACAACGATTAATGGCTATCAAGCAAATTATCAGTTCGCGAAAAGTGAGTTCGCAGGAAGAGCTGGTGGTATTGCTCGAAGCAGAAGGATATAAAATAACACAGGCAACTTTGTCGCGAGACTTAAAGTACCTGAAAGTGGCCAAGGTGCCTGATGCTGAAACCGGCTATAAATACGTGGTGCCGGAGTCGGCACAAAAGCAGGAAGAACAGGTTAAGCAGGAAGAGTTTCCGGTAAGTGGTGTAGAGTCAATTGAGTTTTCAGGGCATTTGGCCATCATGAAAACGCGACCAGGCTTTGCCAATGGCATTGCTTCGGTAATTGACAGTCACGGCCCTTACGAAATATTGGGGACCATTGCGGGCGACGACAGTATTTTGCTGATTAGCCGCGAAGGGGTATCCAAATCGGATGTCATCAATGCTTTATCCTTGTTTATGCCGGGTCTGAAAGAAAAGACATTATAAAATAGCTGGTTAGTTTTTAGGCAGAAGGCAGAAATTGCTGATGTTTCAATAAAAATTTCTTTTGCCAACGGTATAAGTCTGACAAGCGTTTAAAATAGATTTAGGTGTTGAATGCAGGATGAAAATCACTACTGCCTTCTGCCTAATGAACTAGAGACTAGATTATCATGAGTAAGTTTAACATATTTGTCGCAACAGAAGAACATCTTGAGTATGTAGATGTGGTGCTGAATGCCATAGCTGAAGCAGCTAAAGTGCGTGGGACAGGAATTGCCAAGCGTAGCCCTGAGTATATCCAAAAGAAGATGGAGGAGCGAAAGGCTATTTTGGCTTTGCATAAGGGGGAGTTTGCCGGTTTCTGTTATATCGAAACCTGGGGGCATGACAAATTTGTAGCTAACTCAGGGTTAATTGTGGTAGATAAATTCAGGGCCAACGGGCTGGCTAAGGCTATCAAATCAAAGGCTTTTGAGCTATCACGAGAGCGCTATCCTCAAGCCAAAATATTTGGTTTAACCACCGGATTGGCTGTGATGAAAATTAACTCTGACCTGGGCTACCGGCCCGTTACATTCTCGGAATTGACTGATGATGAGCAATTTTGGAAAGGCTGTCAGAGTTGTGTTAACTATGATATACTGGTACGGACTGAACGAAAACACTGTCTGTGCACGGGTATGCTCTTTGATCCGATGAAGGCCACACAAGCCAATGGTAAAAAAACATTAAACATGTTGTCGCGTTTGCGCGACGCCGTTCGCAAAAGCGATGGAAAGATTGGCAAGACTTTAAAAAGCTTAACAGCATTATTCTGATAGGGTAACAGACATTTGATAATTATATAATGATGAAGGAAAAGGTAGTATTAGCGTACAGTGGAGGTTTAGATACTTCGTTTTGTGTAAAGTATCTGGCTGAAGAGAAAAATCTGGAGATTTACTCGGCCATTGCCAACACGGGTGGATTTAGCGAAAGTGAGCTAAACGACATCGAGACAAAAGCATATGAACTGGGCGTAGCAAAGCATGCAACGCTTGATGTAACTAAGCGCTACTACCGACGCTGCATCCGTTATATGATTTATGGGAATGTGCTGAAAAATAATACTTACCCTTTGTCGGTAAGCTCAGAGCGTATCTTTCAGGCCTTAGCCATTGTTGATTACGCTCGTTCAATCGGGGCTAAATACATCGCCCATGGTAGTACAGGTGCGGGAAATGATCAGATACGTTTTGACCTGACGTTTCAGGTCTTAGCTCCGGATATTAAGGTGATTGCACCCATTCGTGATTTAAAGCTGTCGCGCGATGAGGAGATTAATTACTTGAAGGAACGTGGCGTGGTGCGCGACTGGACCAAGATGGAATACTCCATTAATAAAGGATTGTGGGGAACAAGTGTGGGTGGTAAGGAAACCTTAACGTCCAATCAGACCTTGCCAGAAGAAGCTTATCCAAGTCAATTGGAGAAAGATGGTGAAGAGACCATGGAATTGGGCTTTGTGAAAGGTGAATTGGCCACAGTGAATAACGAGGTGTACGACGACCCGATTGAAGCCATTAAGAAAATAGAAAGCCTGGGTGCTGCCTATGCCATTGGTCGTGATATGCATGTGGGTGATACCATTATTGGTATCAAAGGACGTGTAGGCTTTGAAGCGGCTGCTCCACTGTTGATTATCAATGCTCACCGTGTGCTGGAGAAGCATGTGCTCACCAAATGGCAGATGCACTGGAAAGAACAGTTAGCTAACTGGTATGGCATGTTTCTGCACGAATCGCAATACCTGGAGCCGGTAATGAGAGATATTGAGAAGTTCCTGGAGAGTTCGCAGAGCAATGTAACGGGAAAGGTTATTGTCAAGCTCAAGCCTTATCGTTTCGAGGTGGTAGGTATTGAATCTGATCACGATTTAATGAGCGATGTGTTTGGCGAGTATGGCGAGATGAATAAAGCCTGGACAGCTCAGGATGTGGAAGGTTTCACCACCATTATGGCCACACCAATGAAAATATTTAATGCGGTCAATAAGGGCCAGTTAGAACTAAACGATAGCGATGATTAAGGTAGGCATCATAGGTGGAGCCGGTTACACGGCGGGTGAGTTGATTCGGATATTGCTGAATCACCCCAAAGCCGATATTACTTATGCTCAGAGTACAAGTCAGGCTGGTTTGCCGGTTACTAGCATTCATACTGATTTGGTTGGCGAAACGGAGCTGTCGTTTGTGGCTGAACCTGATTATGCGGTTGATGTCTTGTTTTTATGCATGGGGCATGGGCGTTCGCGCAGTTTTGTTAAAGCTATTCCGGCTGATTTTAAAGGAAAAATTATTGATCTGAGCAATGATTATCGCCTGAAGGAAACAGCTGATGGATTTGTGTATGGCCTGCCAGAGCTGAATAAGAAGCGTATTCAAAAGGCTGATAAAATTGCCAACCCTGGTTGTTTTGCAACAGCCATTCAGGTTGCTCTTTTGCCTTTGGCTGAAGCCGGCAAGCTAAATGAAGTGCATGTGCATGCTATCACCGGTTCAACTGGGGCCGGTCAGGCGTGTTCGGCTACGACACATTTTAGCTGGCGTAATAACAATGCCTCGGTATATAAATCATTTTCTCATCAGCACTTGGGTGAGATTGGTGAGTCCTTGGTGCAATTGCAGCCGGCATTTGCCGAAGCAGTGAACTTTGTACCCATGCGTGGGAATTATCCGCGAGGTATTCTGGCTTCGGTGTATCTGGAGAACGAGCTTGATGACAAAGCTGCACAAGAGCTGTATGAACAATATTATGCAGAGCATCCATTTACGCACGTTGTACATAGTAGTCCGGATGTAAAGCAAGTGGTAAATACCAACAAGGCATTGGTAAGTGTGAAAAAACACGGAACGAAACTACATATTATCAGCGTGATTGATAACCTGCTGAAGGGGGCATCAGGTCAGGCTGTGCAAAATATGAATCTTTTATTTGGTTTGGATGAAGCAGAAGGTCTTCGTTTAAAACCTGTAGCGTTTTAAGTGGGTTAAAGAACTTACTTGTTACAGGTTATTTGGTTTAAATTTTAGGTGTTCATTCTTCTTTGTATGAAGACCAACTGCTTTGAGTGCCGTGGGCCCTGTGCCTGCGGTACTTCATCCTAAGCAAAGTTATACAATTAGATTTTATCGATTAGTAATAAGGAGCCATTGCTATGAACTTATTTGAGGTATACTCATTATTTGATATAACCCCAGTGAGGGGAGAAGACTGTTATGTGTGGGACGATAAGGGCAACAGGTACCTCGATTTATATGGAGGTCACGCCGTTATTTCTGTGGGACACAGCCATCCGCATTATGTCGACAGGTTGACTTCGCAGTTAAAGCAGATAGGCTTTTACAGTAATTCGGTTCAAAACCCTATGCAGCAAGAGTTAGCTCAGAAGCTTGGGGTTTTAAGTGATATGGAAGATTATCAGCTGTTTCTGTGTAATTCGGGTGCTGAAGCCAACGAAAACGCACTGAAGCTGGCATCATTTCACACGGGGCGGAGTAAAATTGTGGCCTTCGAAAGAGGGTTTCATGGTAGAACCTCCGGAGCTGTTGCTGCAACAGACAATCCGAAGATTATTGCGCCATTTAACAGCCGCCATCAAATTGAGATTGTGGCCTGGGAGGATATCGCGGCTGTCGAAAAGGCGCTTTCGGGCAACGATGTGGCTGCTGTTATCATTGAAGGCATTCAGGGTATTGGAGGAATTCATATGCCCTCAGCCGATTTTCTGAAGCAGTTACATACGGTCTGTCATAAATACTCAACGTTATTAATCCTGGATGAAATTCAATCAGGATATGGACGAAGCGGTAAGTTTTTTGCTTTTCAGTATGCCGGTATTCAACCGGATATAGTCACCGTGGCCAAAGGAATGGGTAATGGTTTTCCAATAGGAGGAGTGTTGATTGCATCCCACATAAAGGCACAGCCGGGTATGTTGGGCACAACTTTCGGCGGGAATTATCTGGCATGCGCAGCTGCGTTAGCTGTAATTGAGATTATGGATGAAGAAAAGCTCATTGAAAATGCCTGCCAGCAAGGCGAAACTTTGATGCAGGAACTTAAACGATTTAGTCATTTTAAGTCAGTTAGGGGTGCTGGCCTGATGATTGCTGTTGATGGGCATGAAAAAATATCAAGTTTAAGAAAGGACTTATTAATAAAAAAACATATTTTTACCGGCGTTTCCGGCACATACACATTGAGGTTATTACCTCCAATGACTCTTAAAGGGAGTCATATTGGGGAATTTATATCCGGCCTTGAAGAGGCTTTGGATAGTGGATAATAAATGATACAATGGTAAAATCGTATTGGAACGAAGAATGGAAAGAGGTTGAGTTTGAAGAAGGAGCATTGCAAAAGAGGTATGCTATTTCAAACTACGGAAGGATTATTAGTTACACCAACAAAATCGAGGACGGCGATTACATAAGGGGTGGAAAGTTAAGGGGATATCCAACATTGCCTTTAAGGCCCAATGGTAAGTCAAAAACGTTCTATATTCACAAGTTGGTAGCTGAATTATTTTTACCTAAAGCCTCCGAGGATCAAAAATTTGTAATCCACCTGGATTATAACAAATCAAACAATTACGCTAAGAATCTAAAGTGGGCAAGCAAATCAGAGATGTTTGCTCATCAGCAAGGTAATCCATCTGTTCTAGAAGCTCGAGAGAAGCAAAAAGGACGGAAGACACAACAAGGTCATAAGCTAAGTGCCACGCAGGTTATGCGATTGAAGAAGAAGATTAACGATCCGAATCGCAAAACACGCTTAAAGTTAATAGCCAGGGAGTTTGGCATTAGTGAGATGCAACTATACAGAATTAAATCGGGTGAAAACTGGGCGCACGTAAATGTTGAGGTGCCTGAACAGGAACGAGATTAGACTTTAAGTCGGGTTTTTGATGGTTTTTACCTAAATTTATAAGTTCAAACAGTGTTTTTCTTATAGGTTGACGTAAGAATAACTCAAAAATCTACAGCATGAAAGTTAATAAGCTTGCTATTATTGGTGGCGGTAATCTGGGTACCGCCATTGCCAAAGGCCTTTTAGCAAACGGTCTTTTAGAAGCCTCACAGATATACATTACCAGGCGTCGTACTGCCTTGCTGAATGAGTTTCTGGAAAAAGGTGTTAATGTTTCAAATGATAACCGGCTGGCAGCGTCAGGTGCCGATGTTATCCTCCTTGGTGTTAAACCGTATCAGCTTGAGCAGGTTGTTAAAGAGATTGGTCCTGAGTTAAACCCCAATACCATTCTAATATCCCTGGCAACTGGTATTTCCTCCGAAAGTATTCAGAGTTTTTGCCCAGTGAAGCTGCCAATATTCCGTGCTATGCCCAATACGGCTATTGAGATTGGCGAGTCAATGACTTGTGTGTCGGCCTATAATGCCAACCAGGAGCAGGAAGATCAGGTACTTGAGTTATTTTCTCAGATGGGACAGGCCTTGATTATCCCGGAGGAACTAATGGCTGCATCTACCGTATTGGCTGCTTGTGGTATAGCTTATGCCATGCGCTTTATTAGAGCAGCAACACAAGGCGGTATCGAAATAGGTTTTGGTTCGAAGCTGGCCTTGCAAATTTCTGCCCAAACCATTAAAGGAGCAGCCGATCTGCTTATTCAAAAGGGGACTCACCCTGAGGATGAAATTGATAAGGTAACAACACCACGTGGTGTAACCATATCGGGTCTTAACGAGATGGAACACCAGGGCTTTAGCTCTTCATTAATCAAAGGCTTATTAACGTCGTTTAATAAAATTGAAAACGGAAAGTAGCGCATGTACGAGAAGGTTTGTATAAAGATTGGGTCTAATGTGTTGGCTAATTCTGAGGGCGGCTTGAATAAGAGTCGTATCAATGAATTAGTGATGCAGATCGCCCGTTTGCATAAAGCAGGCAAAAAACTGGTGTTGGTGTCATCCGGTGCTGTTGCTGCTGCCCGCAACTCTGTGGCTGTTGATAAAAAGATGGATCGGGTGTCGCAGCGTCAGCTATTGTCATCAGTTGGGCAAGTGAAGTTGATGAACCTATACGCGCAGCTGTTCGATTTGCATGATATTCCAATCGCCCAGGTGTTAGTGACTAAGCAGGATTTTAGTACACGGGAGCATTACCTCAATATGAAAAACTGCGTGGAGGCTTTATGGGAAAGTGGCGTTTTACCGGTTGTTAATGAGAATGATGCGGTGTCTGTTACAGCCCTCATGTTTACTGATAATGATGAGCTGAGCGGAATGATGGCTTCGATGATGCAGTGTGACGGATTAATCATCCTTTCAAATGTAGATGGTATTTATAATGGACATCCGGATGATGAGGATGCCAATGTGATTCCTGTTATCCAGGCCGATGAAAAAGATTTATCGAAATACATTTCAGCTGCCAAATCTGATTTTGGACGAGGGGGGATGCTGACCAAGTGCCGTGTTGCTCAAAAGTCTGCCATGTCGGGTATTCATGTACACATTGCCAATGGTCAGCAAGACGGTATTCTTACCGATTTATTCACCGATTGTAAAGCAATAAGGCATACACATTTTACTGCTGGAGAGGGCTATCCGGCCGTTAAGCAGTGGATTGCATACTCCGAAGGTTTTGCAAAAGCAGAGGTGTGTATTAATCAGGGAGCCATCGAAGCCTTGTGCTCATCTAAAGCTACCAGCCTGTTATTGGCTGGAGTGGTTGAGTTTTATGGTGATTTTGAAAAAGGCGATCTGATAAAAATAGTGAATGAACAGAAGCAGACCATTGGTATTGGGAAGGCTTCATATAGTATAGATAAAGCAAACAAACACAGACAGGATAGTAAGTATAAACCACTGGTGCATTACGATTACCTCTATGTTTTTCCTGAATTCTTAAGTTGAATCATCAAACCTACAACCATGTATCAAGCATATTTCGAAAAAGTAAAACAAGCCTCAAGGGAACTCACCCGCTTAAGTGCAGATAAGACTGCTGCCGTATTGGAAGAGCTCAGCCATATGCTGAAAAATTCAGTAGCTGATATATTGACTGCTAATCAAAAGGATTTAGACCGGATGGATGAAGCTGATCCGAAGTATGACCGTTTGAAGTTAACAGCTGAGCGTATTGAGGGCATAGCAGACGCTTTACTTAATGTGGCAAATTTACCTTGTCCTGTTGGCGATATACTCGAAGAACGTAAGCTTGATAACGGACTTGAACTTAAGAAAATAAGAGTGGCGCTGGGTGTTGTAGGTGTTATCTATGAGGCACGGCCGAATGTAACTATTGATGTGTTCGCCTTGTGTTTGCGTTCAGGTAATGCCTGTGTGCTGAAAGGAGGGAGTGATGCTGAATACAGCAATGAAGTATTGGTGAATATTATTCATTCGGTTTTGAAACAGATGCAAATTAACCCTGATATTGTGCAATTGCTGCCGGCTGATCGAAAGGCTACTGATGCCCTAATGGCGGCCGTTGGTTATGTTGATGTACTGATTCCGAGAGGCTCACAAGGCTTAATTAATTCAGTTCGCGATAATGCCAAATTGCCGGTTATTGAAACAGGTGCCGGCATTGTTCATACCTATTTTGATGCCTCCGGTAATATGGAACTGGGGCAAAAGGTGGTGTTCAATGCTAAAACACGCCGTGTGAGTGTTTGTAATGCTTTGGATTGCTTAGTGCTGCACAAAAGCCGTTTGAATGATTTACCTGTACTGGTGAAACCAATGGCTGAAAAACATGTGGTCATTTATGCCGATGAAGAAGCTTATGAACATCTGCAGAATGTATATCCTGATGCGCTTTTGAAAAAGGCCGCTGCAGATGATTTTGGTACTGAGTTCCTGTCGCATAAGCTCGCTATTAAAACAGTAGAGTCTTTTGATGAAGCACTGGATCATATTTATAAATACAGCTCAAAGCATAGTGAAGCTATCATTGCTGAGGATCAGGATGTGATTGAACGCTACCTGAATGAAGTGGATGCCGCAGCGGTGTATGTAAATGCCAGTACCGCTTTTACGGATGGAGCTCAGTTTGGTTTGGGAGCTGAAATAGGAATAAGTACGCAAAAACTGCATGCTCGCGGACCCATGGGATTACAAGAACTAACTTCTTATAAATGGATAGTATTAGGTGAAGGGCAAGTACGACCTGCTTAGAATGGTCTTGGTGCGATTGACAAATGGTGCTTCGTAGCTTATAGTGCACTAACATGCGGCATGGTGTTAAATGGTAGGATATAATGGTGAGAATGACTATCAAGCTGGCATCTGGTTTGTCATATTGGTGTCGAAGTCTCAGGGTTCTGTTGATATTATAAAAAATGAAAAAATAGACATATGAAAAGATTTTTAACGGTTGATGATATAGGTGATTTGGGGCAAGCTCTAAAAGAAGCTGCTGAAGTTAAAAAAACACCCTATGCATGGGATACTCTTGGTAAGAACAAAACCATTACCCTGATATTTTTTAACTCAAGTCTGCGAACTCGTCTTAGCACGCAAAAGGCCGCAATGAATTTGGGTATGAATGTGATTGTGCTTGATGTTAATAAAGATGGCTGGCAGCTGGAAACTGAATTTGGCGTGGTGATGGATGGCGATAAGCCCGAGCATTTACGTGAGGCAGTGCCTGTTATTGGTCGTTATTGCGATATCATTGGCGTGCGTTCATTTGCCTCTTTTGAAGATAAAAAGGCCGATTATGAAGAGGAAATCCTGAATCAGTTTATCAATTTTGCAGGTGTGCCAATTATTAGTATGGAATCAGCCACGCGACATCCTCTGCAGGCTTTTGCCGATTTATTCACCATTGAAGAATTTAAGAATAAAGAAAGACCTAAAGTTGTGCTTACATGGGCACCACACCCAAGGGCTCTGCCTCAGGCCGTGCCTAATTCCTTTGTTGAGTGGATGAAGGTGGCTGACGTTGATTTGGTGGTGACACATCCCAAAGGTTATGAGTTGTCTCCTGAATTTACCGATGGTGTGACTGTAGAATATGATCAGAAGAAGGCGTTTGAGGATGCCGACTTTATCTATGCTAAAAACTGGGCTTCATATGAGCAGTATGGACAGCTCTTAAGTCAGGATAAAAGTTGGACGGTTGATGAAGAAAAGATGTCATTAACCAATGATGCCAGGTTTATGCACTGTTTGCCTGTACGTCGTAATATGATTGTGACAGATGGAGTTATTGATAGTGAGAACAGTATTGTGATTGACGAAGCAGCCAATCGTGTTGTTTCTGCTCAGGTGGTTATTAAACGGATGTTAGAAGCATTAAAATAAGCGTATGCACGATAGATTAACCATTGTAAAAGTTGGAGGTAAGGTTGTTGAAGAACCGGACGCTTTAAGTTTGTTCATAAAGGATTTTGCCAGTATAGCGGGTAAAAAAATTTTGGTTCACGGAGGTGGACGATCGGCCACAACAATTGCTGCTCAACTCGGTATAGAGACCAGGATGGTCGATGGCCGGCGTATCACCGATAAGTCCATGCTTGATGTGGTAGTGATGGTGTATGGTGGTTTAGTAAATAAAAATGTGGTGGCACAATTGCAGGCGCTCAATAAGCAGGCTGTGGGGCTGACTGGTGCCGATTTAGATTTGGTACGAGCCGTGAAACGCCCGGTTAAGGATATTGATTATGGCTACGCAGGTGACGTCACTGCCGTAAATACTGAGCATATAGAGGAGTTGATTGCCAATGGTGTTGTGCCTGTGGTAGCCCCTCTGACCCATGATGGCCAAGGGCAGCTGCTAAATACCAATGCTGATACGATGGCGGCCGAATTAGCCAAGGCTTTTGCTAGAATCTACCGGGTTCAACTGGTCTATTGCTTCGAAAAGAAAGGGGTGCTGGAAGATCCTTCTAATGATAACTCGGTTATTGCTCACCTTAGCCATGGCCAGTTTGAGCAGCATAAGCAAAGTGGGGTGATTAATGAAGGCATGATTCCTAAATTGGATAATGGCTTTTCAGCGATTAAGTACGGCGTTTCTGAGGTGTTTATTACCAATACAGATGGTTTAAAAACTGGTTTTTCAACCGGAACACGGCTATCCTTTAATGATTAGTATGACAGATAAATTAGAACTATATTCCAGTGAAGCAATTGAGTTACTAAAGGTGTTGATTTCAACCCGGTCATTTAGTCGTGAAGAGGATGAAGTGGCCACCATTATGTACGATTTTCTTAAGCAGAAAGGCTTGCAGGTGAATCGACAGGGAAATAATGTGTGGTGCTGGGCTAAGGCAAAAGATGCCACAAAGCCTACTGTTTTATTGAATTCGCACCTTGATACCGTAAAGCCATCGTCAAAATGGACCTATCAACCGGTTCGGGCCACACTCGAGGGCGACAAGCTAACCGGTCTGGGAAGTAATGATGCAGGCGGTCCGCTGGTAGCGCTTATGGCAGCATTTCTTTGCCTGAAAGATGAGGCATTGGATTATAATCTGGTATTTGCAGCCACTGCCGAAGAAGAAATATCAGGGGCTAATGGAGTGGCATCAATATTGCCTGAGCTGGGCAAAATAGATTTAGGTATTGTTGGTGAGCCCACGCAAATGCAAATGGCTGTTGCAGAAAAAGGCCTGATGGTGCTTGATTGTGAAGCACACGGAAGAACCGGACATGCCGCTCGTGAAGAGGGCGATAATGCATTGTATAAAGCGCTTAAAGATATTGAGTGGTTCAGGACATACAAGTTTGAGAAAGTATCGCCTCATTTGGGACCGGTTAAGATGACTGTCACGCAAATTGAAGCTGGAAGTCAGCATAATGTTGTACCCGATTCATGCCGTTTTGTGGTTGATGTAAGGTTCAATGAATGTTATAGTAATGTTGAACTGCATCAATTTATTAGTAGCCAGGTGGAATGTGATGTGAAGCCACGTTCGTACAGGTTGAACAGCTCGGCTATTGCTTTGAACCATCCACTGGTCAAACGGGGTATTGATTTGGGGCTGTCATATTATGGCTCGCCAACCACATCCGATCAGGCCGTAATGAATTTTACAACCGTTAAAATTGGTTGTGGAGACTCGGCTCGATCACATACGCCCGACGAATATATTTATCTCTCCGAAATAAAGGAAGGCGTTGAGATATACTACAAACTACTTAATGGTTTGTGTCTTATTGACCAGGATGTTGTTTATAAGAAGTAAAAATAGTGACAAAAGTCATATAAATTGCTCAAAAAATATTTAATTATAAATAAAAAGTAAATATATTTGCCAATTCGAAAGATAGAGGTGCTTGATGCTAACGAATAGTAACTTTCTTTTGGAGTGGTAGTTATTCAATCAACATAAAAGGATAAGTTATGAAGCTTTGGGATAAAGGAACCTCTGTGAATAAACGAATTGAGGAATTTACGGTTGGACGCGACCGTGAGCTGGATGTATTTCTGGCGCCTTTCGACATTTTGGGAACCATGGCGCATATTACCATGCTTGAAGGCGTTGGTTTGTTGTCTAAAGATGAGCTGAATGAGCTGTTGAAGGCACTTAGAGCTATTTATCAGCAAGCAGTTGATGGCCAGTTTGTAATTGAAGAGGGCATTGAAGATGTGCATTCTCAGGTTGAACTGATGCTGACTCGTCAACTGGGTGATGTTGGTAAGAAGGTTCATAGTGGCCGCTCACGCAATGATCAGGTGTTGGTCGATTTAAAGCTATATACACGTAGTCGTATTGAAGATGTGGTAAATGCTGTGGACAGACTGTTTAAAATACTTCAGCATAAGAGTAATGAGCATAAAGATGTGCTGATTCCGGGCTATACGCACCTTCAGGTGGCTATGCCATCATCATTTGGTGTATGGTTTGGCGCATTTGCCGAAAGTTTGGCCGATGATCTGCTGTTAATGCAGGCTGCCTGGCGAACAGCTAATCAAAATCCACTTGGCACAGCTGCTGGTTATGGCTCCTCATTTCCTTTGAACCGGACTCAGACAACCGAATTGTTAGGATTTGAGGATTTGAACTATAATGTGGGCTATGCGCAAATGGCAAGGGGGAAGATGGAACGAACGGTGGCCTATGCCCTGTCTTCTGTTGCTCAAACGTTGGGCAAGTTAGCGGTTGACGGCTGTTTGTTTACCAGTCAGAATTTCGGATTTCTGAAGTTGCCAGATGAACTGACAACAGGTTCAAGTATTATGCCACATAAGAAGAATCCTGATGTGTTTGAATTGTTAAGGGCGCATTGTAACAAGCTGCAGGCTTTGCCTGAGACAATTGGTATGATAACTGCCAACTTGCCAACAGGTTATTTCAGAGATTTGCAGTTGATTAAAGAAGTGTTTATGCCTGCTTTTGATGAGCTATTGGACTGTTTGGATGTGGCCACTTTTGCTATCGAGAATATTGAGGTAAAGACTGATGTGATGCAGGATGAGAAGTATAAGCTGGCTTTTAGTGTTGAAGAGGTGAATAAGTTGGTATTGAGTGGTGTTCCATTCAGGGATGCTTATAAACAAGTTGGTTTGGCAATAGAAGCCGGCCAGTTTGATACAGACGGTAAAGTTAATCATAGCCATGAGGGCTCAATAGGGAACCTTTGTAACGATAGAGTTGAACTTAAAAAAGATAAGATAATTAAGGAATTTGGTTTTGATAAAGTTGATAAAGCTTTAAAAAGCCTTTTAAAATAATATTGCGTATGACATTGTATGAGAAATTGGCGAAGGATGCGGTTGCATCAAGTGATATTGATAAGTCATTATTTGATAATTTCAGTGTTAAAAGAGGTTTGCGAAATGCCGATTTCTCAGGCGTATTGGTTGGATTAACAACTATTGGAGATGTTGAGGGCTACGATAAAGCTGATGGAAAACTGGTACCAAAGGATGGTAAACTATTCTATCGGGGTGTAGAACTTAAGGATCTCGCCAAAGGTTTTCAGTCGCAAAAAAGACATGGTTTTGAAGAAACGGCTTACCTGTTATTATCAGGAAGTTTACCCAATTCTGAAGAATTAAAAGCTTTTACAGCAGAGTTGGAAGAGGAGAGGCATTTGCCACCATTCTTTTCAAAGAACATGATTCTCTCCCTGCGTGGCAGAGATATCATGAACATGCTGGCTCGCTCGGTACTTGGGCTTTACACAGCCGATGATAATGCTGAGGATCTGTCACCTGAAAATCTGGTTAAACAAGCAGTTAGTCTAATTGCCAAATTTCCTGTCATTGTGGCCTACTCGTATTTTGGTATGCGCCATTCTTTTCAGAAAAAATCACTGGTCATACGTCATCCACAACCGGGATTGAGTACGGCAGAGAATTTTCTGTATATGCTGAAGGGAGATAACTATTCGAAGCTGGAAGCTGATTTACTTGATCTTTCCCTGGTAATACATGCCGAACACGGTGGAGGTAATAACTCGTCTTTTACGACGCGAGTGGTCAGTTCGGCACAAACCGATACTTATTCGGCCATTGCAGCAGCTTTAGGCTCACTAAAAGGTGGCTTACATGGAGGGGCTAACCTAAAGGTGATGGACATGATGGAGAACATTAAAGCCAATGTTCAGAACTGGCGCGATGAAAATGAGATTAAGGCTTACCTTTTAAAGATACTAAAGAAAGAAGCATTTGATAATACCGGAAAAATATACGGTATTGGACATGCCATCTATACTAATTCAGACCCGCGTGCAGTACTGCTCAAAGAGAAGGCCGAAGCACTGGCCATTGAAAAGGGCAGGTTAGATGAGTTTCACTTATATGCTGCCATTGAAAGACTGGCGCCACAGGTGTTCTATGATTTTAAAGGAGCTAATGCAAAAGTGATTTGTGCCAATGTCGATTTCTACAGTGGGTTTGTATACGATTGTTTACAGATACCAAAGGAAATTTATACACCAATTTTTGCGGTTTCGCGCATAGCAGGATGGTGTGCTCACCGAATAGAGGAAGTGACTTTCTCAAGTAAACGCATTATTCGTCCGGCCTATAAAAATGTATGCGACAGGATTGATTACATCGAATTAGACAATAGATAAAGAAGAATTTTTGTTGATTGGGTATGAGGGACCTTTGCATGGGGGAGATTTGCAGGGTCCCTCTTTTTGTATACTTATGCGTAACGTGAAAATATATGTAATAAATATGCAAACAAGGCTTAAAAATTCGGAGGTAATGTAAATAATTATTACATTTGTGCCGCATAAGGGAAGCCCTATGCATGCATTTATTCCAATGGACGGATAAATGCATTTTTTGTGTAGAATTTATTGTAAAAGATTTAAGTATCAGAAGGTATGCCTGAAGTACAAAAGATTAAGCTAGTGTTGGAAGACGGAACTGTCTTCGAAGGAAAATCGTTTGGATACCATAAGTCGGTGGCTGGTGAAGTTGTGTTTAATACCGCCATGACAGGTTATCCCGAGAGTTTGACCGACCCGTCGTATGAAGGGCAAATCCTTGTTTCAACTTATCCACTAATTGGAAACTATGGTGTGCCTAAGAATGATACAGAGAATGGGATTCCTAAGTTTCATGAATCAGATCGCATTCATATTTCAGGACTTGTAATTTCAGATTATTCTTTTGAGTATAGTCACTGGAATGCTGAGAACAGCCTTCGTGAATGGTTGATTCAAAATAAAGTACCTGGTATTTTTGGTATCGACACAAGAGCCCTAACCATGATTTTGCGAGAAAAGGGTTCAATGCTTGGTAAGATTGAGGTGGAAGGAGAAGAAATTGATTTTGTTGATCCTAACAAAGAAAACCTGGTAGCTAAAGTTAGCGTGAAGGAGAAGAAATTGTATGGTAACGGTAAGCACAAAGTAGTGCTGGTTGATACCGGTGCTAAAAACAACATTCTTCGCTGTTTATTGAAACGTGATACAACCGTTATTCGTGTGCCTTGGGATTATGATTTTACACAGGAAGACTATGATGGTATTATGCTGTCAAACGGGCCTGGTGATCCGCAAATGTGCGAAGTAACTATCAAGCATATCCAGAAAGCGATTGAAATTGGTAAGCCGATATTTGGTATTTGTTTAGGTAATCAGCTGTTGGGCATTGCCTCAGGAGCTTCCACTTATAAGTTGAAGTATGGTCACCGTGCACATAATCACCCGGTTATAAAAGTGGGTACAGATACGTGCTATATTACCAGTCAAAACCATGGTTTTGCCATCGATAATGATACTTTGAGTGATGAGTGGGAGCCATTGTTTGTAAACATTAATGATAAAACAAACGAAGGGATTAAGCATAAAACAAAACCTTTCTTTTCAACACAATTCCACCCCGAAGCATCAAGCGGACCAACAGATACTGAGTTTCTGTTTGATGAGTTGATCAAGAATATTGAAGCAAGCAAATAAGAATAATATTTTATATGGGATAAAAAGAGCAGCTGTTGGTTGCTCTTTTTTATTATTTTTAGGTGAGAAATTAAATCACCTATGAAAAATTATCGCCTACCTCTATTACTTTCATTTTTTGTTTTTTGCTGTGTTGATTCAGCTGTTTCCCAGATAAACTGGGAGGTGTGGAATAAGGCTGAGGAAATGTATCAGTCAAAGCAATATGCAGAAGCACTCAATTATTTTGATGAAGTCGAAAGAGACAATCCTTATTATGGTAATACCTATGTTAGGAAAAGTTATATCAACTATCATCTGAAGAATCATCAACAGGCACTCGCCGAACTTGAGCAGGCATATGTATATAAGCCTATTGATTCACAGTATTTCTATATGAAAGGTCAGTTTCTTGATAAAAGCGGTGCGATGGATAATGCGCTTTTTTATTTTGATCTGCTTATTAGTATGGAGCCCAATAATTCCCGCTATCGTAACTATCGCGGGAATATTCATCTTGAATCACAGCATTTTAAAAGTGCTATTAAAGATTATAACTTCGTATTGGCTCGCGAACCCGAAAAGTATAACCTTTATTTTAGTCGGGGTGCAGCTAAGTTCAATCTTAAGATGAAGCGGGAAGCCTGTTTGGATTGGCTATATGCCAGGGAGCATAATAAATCCTGTCAGAATTATTTTTTCTACAAATGTAATAATGAGGATTTAAGACCAATTAATCATCCGGTTTTTCCTGTTGAAAATGTTGTGATGCCTGTTTGTAATGTGGGAAATGATTCAAGCTTAGTAAATTTCATTAGCCTCGAATTGAATTATCCGGATGCTGCCTTATTTAGGCAGGAGGAAGGAATGGTGCTTCTGCAATTCGATATTACTTCTGATGCAAAGATGCAGAATATTAAGGTTCTGCACTCGGTTTCGGACGAGTTGGATCAAGAAGCTTTAAGGCTGATTGAACTGACAAAAGAAAAGTGGGTGGAACCTGCAAAAGTGAATGGGAAGCCTATCCATTCGTCGCACATATTGCCCATCAGTTTCAGAATTGAACAATTGAATTTCTCAGAATGTCAATTGCTTGAAGAATATGAAGAGATTGCAGCAATGGATGCCAATGAAGCTTTTCGGGTAAGTTCTGAATACCTGGTACGTAATCCGTTTGCCATTGAAGCTTATCAACAGCGACAAAATGCCCTTAAATTACTTGGGCATACGGATGAAAAGGATTATGCGGGCATTTACAAGCAAATCAGGTCGTCATCAACGTACCTTCATCCTGAAATTATAAGCTATAGCAAATGTGCAAAACTCTTTTATAATAACGAATGGGAACTTACCATTCCTGCATACGCCAGTTATTACCGTTTGGCCAAGATTGCGAATAGTTTAAGGATTGAAGGAGCATATCAGGATTATCGTATGGATGGAACACTCTACGCTACCGGGCACTTAAATTATGGAAATAAAGATGGTGTCTTTCAGTTTTACTACCCTAACGGACAACTCAAGAGTGAGTATCTGTTTGAGAATGATATGCCATTGGGACTCTGGAAGTTTTATTATGAAGATGGAAGTTCTCAGCATCTCCTAAATGTTAGTGGACAGTCATTTGAGGTTTTAAGCTCATTCGATAGTGCAAGGCAGCAGGTGTTGAAAGATGGTAACGGAACCTGGCAATTTAAGGTGCCTGTGTATAACCATGCCGATACTGTCACCATTTATGGCGAACAGCAGAATAAACTTCGTGAAGGTGAGTGGGGACTGACTTTATCCAACAATATTAGTCTGGTGGAGAAGTATAAAAAAGGGAATTATATTTCAGGAGAATATTCTGAAAACGGCAAGTCGATGACTCTTAATGCCCCTGAAATAAAAGTTAACTTTCTAATTCCGGGTGAAATTCTTAAATCTTCCAAACTTGATCTGGACCCGAAGATTAACAGTTCAGCATACTCGAATATGTTGGATGATTACCGTTTTGAGTATGTTAACAGTCTATAATAGCTATGATGAAGGTGCAGAGCGAATATAAATAGCGTACCAGCGAAATACTTACATGTATTGTCTGCCTTCCGTTAACCTACTTGGATGAATCGATATTAAGGCCTTGCATTGTTTCAAGGCCTATATAAATACTGCCATCAATAGGGCCTGTAAAGCAATTGTTACCAGTCCCAAAATTAACGTGCGATAATAAGCTGTTTTTTCTACTCGTGTCATAGCCATAACTTTGTTGGTTCGCTCATTGTAAATCAAAATGCGTGCCATGTATTCGGCGTAAGTGGCATTATTAGAGTGAGATAACGTTAAAAAGTGTTGGCGCTTTAGCTTTGAGCCGCTTCAGACAGTTCATAGATAAGATCAACTTTCTAACAAATTATTCGAACTAACTATCTTAATTATGATATCTTTATTGGGTGCGTATTGCACGCTATCAACTAATAAATTCAACGTTATGACGGATATTGTAAATATTTATTCAGATACTGAATTAACAGTGTCGCATCTTAAAAACGTATTAGCAGACAAAGGTATCGAGTCAATGATTAAGAATGATTTTGAGTCTGGTGTTTCAGCCGGATTTGTAGCCGGTACAGTAACATCCGTTGATTTGTATGTAATGGCTAAAGATGAGCTTAGGGCGCGCGAGATTGTTGAGCAATTTGTCAATGAGTTAAAGCGATAGATTATGAATTTGCCTTTGGCTGCAGATGTTATTGCTGCTTACGACCGTATAAAAAGTCATATTCATCAGACGCCTGTTTTTACAAGCAAGAGTATTAATCAGATTGTTGGTTGCGAATTGTTTTTTAAGTGCGAAAACCTGCAAAAAGTTGGCGCATTTAAATACCGTGGAGCATGTAATGCAGTATTGTCATTAACAGATGCTCATAAAGCAAAAGGTGTGGCAACTCATTCGTCAGGCAATCATGCAGCCGCATTAGCTTTGGCGGCGCGGGAGAATGGTGCAAAGGCTTATATTGTGATGCCCGAAAATGCGCCTGAAATTAAGAAGAAAGCTGTAGCGGGCTACGGTGCTCAAATAACATTTTGCAAGCCAACGCTTGAGGCAAGAGAATCGACATTAGAACAGGTGGTTCGTGATACCGGTGCTACAATGGTGCATCCATATAACCAGTGGGAGGTTATTTGCGGGCAGGGAACTGCAGCCATGGAATTACTCAGTCAGCAAGGTGATTTAAATACCATCATTACGCCGGTAGGCGGAGGTGGCCTGCTAAGTGGTACAGCAACCTATGTGAAAGAACGATTTCCTGAAGTTAAGGTCATGGCTGGCGAGCCTAAAATGGCCGATGATGCCTATCGCTCCTTTAAAGCAGGTAAGTTTCTCCCTGTTAACAATCCTAATACCATAGCGGATGGCTTAAGAACATCACTAGGGACTTTGACTTTTGAGATAATAAAGAATAAAGTGGATGATATACTGGTGGTTGATGAAGAAAGCATCCGTATAGCCATGCGTATGGTGTGGGAGCGTATGAAGATTATTATTGAGCCATCGTCGGCAGTGCCTTTGGCCGCCATACTTGAGAATAGAGAGGTTTTTGCCAATCAAAAGGTAGGTCTCATAATTTCTGGAGGCAATGTTGATCTGGAAAACCTGCCTTTTTAAACCAGATTCAGATTATTAAAAATGCCCCGACAAAGCCGGGGCATTTAGGGGGAATGTAACAAGTGTGCTACTTCAGTATGTTGAATTACTGACAAGATTCAGATTAACGCAAATACTATGCCATATATACGCTGTTAGTTCCAAATGCGCAGGATATTATTGCTAACCGATGTCTGGTAGACTTTTAGTGGCCATTTGGCGGGGCCTTTTATCACAGCTCCGTATTTAGATGAAATAATAAATTCAGAATTGCATTCCGGGCAGGTTACTATGTCATTACCGGGTTCGACATCAACATAGAAATAACCCGTTTTTTCGTGTTGGTGTGTACACATCAGGTCAAATGCATAAATTTCAGTCTGTGTTAGCTTGCATATGACAACGCCATTAATACCTATTCTCCGACCTTTCACGTCTCGAATTGCTTTAAAAGAATAGCCTGTGTATTGTGGATTATCCAAATCGATTTCGGCTGTGAATCGCACATTAGGAATGATTTCAACAGAATCTTTTTGACAGCTAAGGGCCAATATGCATATTGAAAGTAGTGTTAATAGCTTTTTCATCATCAATTATTTGTCATTAAAACGTAGGTGCGAATGTAATATTGTTGGCTAATTAGCACTATAACATTTGCGTGTTTTTTTATACTAAAAGCCAGTACGCTTAAAGATATCAGGTGTTATTTTTGTTATTGTTCGCTTAAAATTGGTAATTTGGCTCAATATTCAAACCGAAGATTATGGATGATATAGGGAATATACTGTATATATTAGCAATGCTGGCTGCCTTAGTTTTTAGTGCCTTTAAAAAGCAAAAACAGGCTAAAAAGCAAATGCCTGCACCAGATGAACAGGCACCGACCTATCATCCAATGGATGAAGAAGATATTATGGGCGAGTTAAAAGAACTCTTTCAGAAGCCAAAAGTTGAAAAGCCAAAGCCAGCTGCTGTAAAATCACCGGTAAAAAGTCATACAACTCCGTTTCGAACACTCAATAAAGATGTAAAAAAGGCTGCGCCAGTTCCGGCATCAGCTCCGATAGTTCTGGAAGTTGATGAATCTGATGAAGCCTCATTCTTTGATAAGGAACAAATTGATTTAAGGCAAGCTGTTATTTATTCAGAAATACTGAAGCGACCATACGAGTAGAAGGATAGTTGGCTGATATTTAATAAGATTTATTGATGAATAGGTCTTTTTTGAATTTCATTTTAACTTTCATATATTTGTATCAAAGAGTTCTGGGAAATCAGAATTCTTTTATTTTTTTATAATCGTATTAAATTTTTACACGAAGATTTAGTGAAATGCAAAACTTGTTCAGTTAAGCGCTGGGCAATATTTGTATGTTGCTTATGACATAAACAAACTAAAGCCATGAAACATGCCATGGTAAGAAATTCTCAGATAGAAGGATGACAATACAGGCAAGGTATTTATGGATATAATAACTAAAATTTAAAGAGATGAAATATATAACAGAAGGAGGCTTAAAGAAGCTTAAAGACGAGTTACATCAATTGGAAACTTATGAGCGACCTTCGATTTCAAGACAAATTGCTGAAGCTCGTGATAAAGGTGATTTATCTGAAAATGCAGAATATGATGCAGCAAAAGAAGCACAGGGATTGTTGGAAATGCGTATAGCTAAATTAAAAGATACCATCGCAAACAGTCGTATCATTGATGAATCGCGCATTGATACCTCAAAGGTGCAGTTGTTGAATAAGGTGAAAATCAAAAATCTGAAGAATAAGGCTACGATGACCTATACGCTGGTGCCTGAAAGTGAGGCAAATCTGAAGGAAGGTAAGATCTCTATTTCAACTCCAATTGCAAAAGGATTATTAGGCAAAAAAGTTGGTGATCAGGTGGAAATTCAGGTGCCTTCTGGTATGATGACTTTTGAAGTGATCGAAATATCAATTTAACACAAAGAGCCATGTCAACCATTTTCTCGAAAATAATTAATGGCGATATTCCATGTTACAAAATCGCTGAAGACGACCGCTTTTTTGCATTCCTGGATATCAATCCGCTGGCTAAAGGACACACCTTGGTAGTGCCAAAGCAAGAGACTGATTATTTGTTTGATTTGGATGATAATCTTTTGGCTGACATGAATGTGTTTGCCAAAAAGGTTGCCATTGCTCAGAAGCAGGTGATTGACTGCAAACGTGTTGGTGTGGCTGTTTTAGGGCTTGAGGTGCCTCATGCGCACATCCATTTGATTCCGATGAATAGTGAAGCTGACATTAACTTTAGAAATCCAAAGCTTAAGCTGTCTGCAGATGAATTTGAGGCGATAGCGAAAGCTATTCGTGAGCAAGTTAACTTATAATAAAAAAAAACAATCATAGAAATTACTAGGCTGCCCTGAGCAGCCTTTTTTATGTTCTTTAATTAGTTCGTTAGCATATGGGCGTTTGAGTCATAGTGCAGCCGTAAATCCCCTCATTAGGTCGGTCTCTGCTGATCGCCTCAAGCGTTAGATGTTATGCGTACTTTCGGATGTCAAGGCCTTTTTTTGACGAATACATCAATTGTATGGGTAAAGTAGCTCCTGTGAGTGGCTAAAATCATCTCATTTCGCCTTTTTTTAATTATGTTTGTAAGTGATGGAACATTATTAATTATCAAGCGTATAAGATTATCATTGTTGAGCAGTTTTGGGGATGTACGTTTGCTAACAATACTAATGGGATGAAAAATAATCTACTAGTGCTTATTGTGCTTCTACTCAGTGTAGGAGCAGGAAAAGCTTATGCGCAATCGACAGCTATAGTTGAATATAGTCAGACTGCTTTTTGTGAAGATGAGAAAGATGGTGCTGGAGCTGTTAAGGTGAATGTAAAACTTACATTAGGTGGTTCAGGGACTTATAGCTATAGATATGAGTTTGATGCCTTTGGGACTGGAATACCTCAAGAGAGTCGCGATATTGATGTAATAGGTAACCCTGGTGGAGAGACAGTTGTAGATATCCCACTATCATTTTACACGAATGGTTATTTTCAACTATTATACGTAAAAGACAATGGAACTGAAATCGAAAACATTGAAAATACCTATCAAGAAATAACAATCGACGCACTTCCCGTACCGATTATTGACGATATAACTAAAACCTGCCGTAAAGAAACAAGCTTAACTGCCGATCCGGGAGGTGATTACACCAGCATTGATTGGTACCATACTGGTGTTGGTACATTTCTATCCAAATCAGGTACCGAAGCCATATTTGATGCCGATGTTGTTGGCGATTATACCATCACTTATGAGGTGACGAATGGAGAATGTGTGGCAAGGTATAATAAAACAATACCGGTAACTGACGTTGCTATGCCAAGTGCCACCTTTAAGTTTGTCAACGACAGAATTTGTAGTAACGAGAATGGTGTTTTGCAGGTGAATGGTAACCCAAATAACAGGTATGATTTAACACTTTACTATACAGACGGAACAAATGACTACTCTGAAGTCTTAGCATCATCAAATCAGAATATTGAGCTTTTACCATCAGGAGCTGGTGAATTGACCTATACCATGCAAACCCTTATTGATAGTGAAGGGTGTGATGCAGTGATTAATGAAGCCCTGGTATTAGCGGTTGATCGTCAGCCACAGCCAATTATTGAGTTTATTGATGAGGTAAAATGTGGTTCCGACACTACCTTAGTTGTACAATCGTTCGACAGTGGTAATTCATTCGAATGGTCATCATTAGGCAGCAGTGATGGTAGCGGAATTAATTTTGATGATATTAATAGTACAACCACTAAAGTAAGAGTGAATGAGGCGGTTCAGTGGGCCTACGAAAGTTATGATCTTAGGTTTAGAGAATATGTAACTGATAATCCAACATGCAAAGGCGAGAGTTTTGTCACCGTTGAGTTTAATAAGATGCCAAAGAATGTTTCATTAGGCAACGACACCACTGTTTATCTTGATAAAGAATTAACGTTTGCCACAACCGGGTTGGAAGGCATGCCATATAGCTGGAACAGGCAAGAGGATGTTTCTGTTGATGAATCTAGTGTGCCAGTGATGGTAACCATAGAAAATCTGTCGCTAGGTGATAACCAGGTTATTTGCACTATAGAGAATGGTGTTTGTCCTACCGTAATAGCAGAAAAGCTGATACGTGTGAATGAGATCTATCAAACAACGGGTTTTTCTCCGAATGGAGATAATACTAATGAAACTTTCATGATTGGTGGGGCAGCAAATGTGGAGAATAATAAACTGGTAGTGTTTGATGTGACCGGTAAGGTGGTGTATGAAGCCAAGGAGTTTATGAGAAATGCTGCCACGCTTGAAGGCTGGGATGGCTACCAGAATAACGGAGAGCGAAAGGATGGTACCTATTACTACATATTTACCGGCAATGGTATTGAGCCAATAAAGAATTACCTAATCATAAAAGGGAGCACAAAATGAGAAAACTAACCATAAATCTAACACTACTGGTACTTATGCTCCTTACAGTTGCGCCTATCATGGCTCAGAAGGATATTGTGATGAGTCAGTATATGCATAACCGTTATGCACTGAATACAGCCTTTGCTGGTAACAGGGAGGTCTTATCGTTATATGGTGGTTATCGTAAGAAATGGGCTGGTTTTGAAGGCGCCCCTGGTACCATGCTATTCAGTATGCATTCGGCCCTGAAGAATGAGAATGTGGCACTTGGCTTCGAGGTGTATAACCAACAGTATGGTGTTAATAAGGAAACGGGCTTTACATTTTCGTATACCTACCGGATAAAACTGGCCAATCATCAAAAACTGGCTTTTAGTATTAATGGTGGAGGTGGTTTTTATAATGCCAATTGGACAGATGTGGCCACGTTAGGAGGTGCATCGGGACAGTTGGATAATGTTTTTGCTAACAACGAGTCAAACTTTGCGCCAATGATTGGATTTGGTGCAGCCTGGTATTCCAACCGCTTTTTTGCAGGTTTCTCAATTCCCAATTTCTTTTACTACGACCCCTACATTGAAGGTGGGTCTAATAGCTTTGCGTTGAATAAGGCCGATTATCTGGCAACCGCCGGGTATCTGTTCGAAATGGCTGACAGGTGGCATCTTCAACCCAGTTTTATGGCACGGATTAATCCTGAGTTCGGTTCTTCCCTTGATTTGAATGCCTCTGTTATCTATGACAATATGATATGGGTAGGTGCGGCCTACCGAACGACCAAGGATATAGTGGCCATGCTTGCTTATCAGGTAACACCACAGCTGAGGTTCTCCTACAGTTTGGACTATACCACAGGAGAGATAAGCTCATTCAATAATGGAACACACGAAATTGCTATTCAATACGATTTCGGATATAAAGTAAAAACACCAAATCCTAAATTCTTCTAAACCGAATCTATGCATCAGAAAATATTTCTATTAGGCGTATTGCTTACACTTACTTTTCAGATAGCAGAAGCTCAGGGAGTGAGTGTTAAAAGGCTGCCATTTTGTAAAAAGAATCAAAGTGAAATTGCCCCAATGGTGTATGACTCTTTGCTCTATTTTAGTTCAGACAAAAATGTCAAATGGCTGAATAAGCCAATTGATCAGGATAATAATAATTTTTACAACCTTTTTACCATCCAGCAGGCAAGCGATTCGTCATGGATGGATGAAAGGCAGTATGAGCAGGAGTATTTTTCACCATACCACACCTCTACAATTGCCTTTTATCCTGAGTTTAATGAAGTTTTTTTTACAGAAACGCAATACAAGAACAAGCAGCGACTGGCGAAGAATAGCGATAACCTGCATGGGGTATTTGTTGCTAATATGGATAATAAGGGAATGAGCAGGGCGCAGAGCCTGCCTTTTAATTCTCGACGCAGTTATAATACTGCTCACCCCACTCTTTCTTCCGATGGTCAGTACCTGTTTTTTGTCTCAGATCAGGAGGGTGGTTATGGGCAAACGGATATTTACGTATCAGAAAGAGATGGTGATAGCTGGGGTCCAGCCATGAATATGGGTCCAGCCATAAATACAGAAGGAGGCGAAGTTTTTCCTTTTTACCATCAAAGTGGCAAATTGTATTTTGCGTCCAATGGTCATGCAGGCGAAGGAGGTCTGGATATATTTTACACCGTTCGCACGGACGAAGGCTGGTCAACTCCTGTTAACCTGGGTAATAGTATTAATACGGCTGCCAATGAATTTAGCTGCTATATTAGTGCTGATGGGCAGAGTGGTTACTTTGCTTCAGACAGGGCTGGTGATGATGATTTGTATGAGTTTATTACACTGTTCCCTGTGTTCGGACAAGCTACCAAACAGAAGGAAAACACGTTTACTTATCGGTTTTATGACACAATGGGAGGTAAGGGCGATGGACCATTGAAATATGTTTGGAATTTTGGCGATGGACAAACTGCCGAAGGAGATACTGTCATTCATCAGTATAAACAGCCCGGCAACTACCATGTTCAGTCGCTTCTGGTAGATACAATTGAGAATGTAGAACTATTCGTTTTGAATGATTTTTATCAGGAAGTTAAAAAGAAAGTACAAGTATATATTACCTCTCCTGATAATGTGCGAGTAGGTGAGCCACAAACACTTGATGCATTGGAATCGAATCTGGGTGACTTTGAACCCAATGGCTTTTATTGGGAGTTGCCAGATGGAACCAGGCAAAAAGGTGTAACTATTCAGTATGTTTTTCGAACAAAAGGAAAGCAGATTGTGAGATGCGGTACAATTAGTAAAGATGATCCGAATTTGAAGATGTGTACCTATAAAGAAATTAATGTAATTGAATAATTATGTCCAAACTACTCAAACTAGCATTCATATTTTTATTGACAGTGACATTGGCTAATGCGCAACCTGTGCCTGGTGCCGATGAGAACATCCCAAACTTAATTACTTTTGGTGCCGATGCTGAGACTTCGTGGGGAGATGCCAATTTTTGTCAGATTATCTTTTTCACCGTGCCAAAGAATCATACTGCGCCTGTTTATATTCAGGTATATGATCCTGATTGTGGAGGTGAAAATGACGAGATACAAGGTGAGTGGGATACTGAAACCTCTTTTAGCATTTATGGAGGAAAAGGTAGTTGTTCGAGCAAAGATGCCCAAACTTTAAACCTTGATGGTAACTACGACGAAGGGACACTACTGGCTTCCAAAACATTTGGGAATGAGCCTGAATACGATGGTAAATGGTATACCTTTGGACCCATTAATCCATCCGAAGGCGAATACCTGCCTGAAGAAGGAGGACATGTGTTTAAGGTAATTGTGGAAGGCGTTACTGGTGACGATGGCAATATGTATCAGCTGTTTATGAGCAAATCAGAACAACAACGAGTTGAAGTGGAAGGTGGTTATGCCTTCTATTATAAGTACACCATTCGCTTGCACGATAATCCCAAAGAATTATCTCACATTTACCCATATATCAATGATTCAAGTATAGTATCTATCAAACAAACGAATTTTGACTGGGACAGAGATGGTTGGATCATTGTTCGTTCAGTGGCTACAGCGGGTAATATGATGAAGATATCTGGCGATGATGAATGGATATCCAGTGTTTATCAAATAAAGCCGGAGGAGTACAATACTTCGTTAGATATTCAGATGAAAAAGCATCCTTCAGGAAATATTCGCAACAACAACGTAGTTATCTACTTCGAAAACCAGTATGGTGAGTTACTCAAATCATACAGTGTGCCAATTGGTGGTGTACCTAAGTATAAGGGTAAACCAACTGCTGAAGAATTGTAATATTATTGTTCAGGTATTCAGGACTCATGTCAACCGGTAATTGGTCAAATAGTGAATTTTAAAATTTAATGATAAGATTAATGCTCATGAAACAAATAATATGGTTGTTAATGCTAGGGTTTTTGATGCCATTAATTGCGTTTTCTCAATCGTTTGATTTTAAAATATATAATACATCAGAAGGCTTAGCTGACAATGACATTATTACTTTGACCCAGGATAAGAATGACTATGTGTGGATGGGTACTGATGAAGGGCTTATTCGTTTTGATGGTATTGATTACAATGTCTATACAACTGCCGATTCCTTGGCGCATAATTATATCAATTGCCTGCATTTCGATCATAATGGCAGGTTATGGATTGGGCATAAGAATGGTTTGATATCGTATTATGAAGACGGTCGATTTACCACGCTTGATATTGAAGGAGCATCCCAACTAATATCTGGGATAACGGGAGATGGACAGGGAGCTATTTGGGCCGTTGACCAGAAACAGGGTTTAATTCGGATTGATCAATCAGGAGAAATTAAGACGTTTTTTGATCGTAAGAAGTTCGGCAGGAAGAATTATACGACTGTAAAAGCCTTGTCACCTACTCAATTATTAGTTGGAACCGCCCGTAAAGGCTTATTTGTATTTAATTTCGACACCAATTTTGACGAGGTTGAAATAGATAAAGTCACAGACATTCCAAGTACATGGATCAATACAATTGTTAAGAGTAAGAATACCAATAAGTATTGGATCGGTACACGCGGAAAAGGTTTTTACTCCTATAGCGAAGGTCAGCAAGCTGGAGGAGTCAGGCATATTACAGACAACAACCTTTGTACAAAGTTTAATATACAATCAGAGGAAGTAACGGATATTTATGAGGAAGCTGAAGGTCATATACTTATTTCAACTATTGGAAATGGGGTGATTCGTCTGTTTTTTGATCCGGTGACCGGTGAGTTTTCTGATTCATTCAAATACTCCAGTAATAATGGATTAAGCAATAACGACGTTACCGATATATTATGCGATCGCGAAGGCAATTACTGGTTCGGAACAAAAGGCAGTGGCGTATCTTTGCTGGTCAACCAGTATTTTGTATTCTATAAAATGCATGATATTGGATTTCACTACAAATCACAGTCCGTATTTAAGGAAGGTAAGAATTTATGGATTGGATTGGAACGCGGCCTTGTGCTAACAGATCCAATGTGTTTTGATGTCAGGTATTATGATGCGCAATATGGCGGTATACCAAATGATGCGATAGTTGATTTTTACAAGAGTAGTGACGGGACATTATGGGTGGCTACTGCTAGCCAGGGATTGTATTACAAAGAGGAAAATTCTGAACGCTTTAAAAAGCGTAATTACTTTAATGATCAGCTGGCATTGCGAATCAATGATATAGCTGGTTATGAAAACCAGCTTTTATTGGCAACACAGCGAGGCTTGTTTATTATCGATTTACAATCCAACCAGGTAAAGAACTACGAAATTAAAGATGGCTTGTCGCATAATAACATCAATTTTGTTTACGTCGATTCGCAAAAAAATATTTGGGTTGGACCCAAAGACGGAGGGCTTTGTAAAATTAATACAGCATTAGACAGGATTGAACGTCACCCGGTGAAGGATGAAGTGGCTATGGATGTAACTGGCATGGCTGAGGACGATGAAGGTAAGCTTTGGATTAGCACAAAAGGTGAAGGTGTCATTTGCTATGTTAATGGAAGTGTTAAGCAACAGATTACAACTGCCGATGGACTTAAAAAAGACTTTTGCTATGGGATACAGCGGGATATTAAAAAGCGTTTATGGATTATCCATGATGGCGGGCTTTCAAGAATAGAACCAGTAAATGATAAAAGGCATACTATTTCAACCTATGGGCATAATGATGACTTAGGCAGCGTTTTTTATCAGGTACGTCAGGATGATGAGGGCACCATTTGGCTAACATCAAATGAAGGCGTGGTAAATTACTTACCTGAGAATGATCGGCCAAATACAGTGGCTCCTATTCTCAATTTAACGGCTTTGTATTTGAATGATGAATCAATACCATTGACCAATCGACTGAAGTTGAAATACCCATATGGAAAAGGGTATTATAAACTCAGATTAGAGTTTAGAGCAATCAGCTTTAAAAACCCTGAGGAAGTCGGCTACGAAATCAAGATCGAAGAAGAAGGTGAGGATGGTGAGTCTGTGAAATGGTCGAAGCTGAATGAAGTAAATAGTAAGGAGATTGATTATCTGAGGCCAGGTAGTTATAAAATACGATTGAGAGCTTTCAATGCAGATGGACAGGAGAGCAGTTTGTCGCGGGTTATTACCGCTGAGGTAGCGCCACCATTCTGGTTTACCACCTGGTTTCTAATTTTAGCAGGCTGTCTTATAGTATTAGCCATTTATGGATTGATGAAATTTCGGGAGAAAGCTTTAATTCGTCAAAAGCTATTGTTACAACAGGAGGTGGCTTCTCAAACAGTTGTGTTAAGAGAGCAAAAGGCTGAAATTGAAAGAAAGAACCGGGATATAACCGACAGTATCAATTATGCAAAAAAGATTCAATCATCCATCTTACCTTCTATGGATGATTTGATGAACGTGTTTCCCGAATCTTTTGTTTATTTCCTTCCTCGCGACATCGTAAGTGGTGATTTTTATTGGTTTAATCGCTCTAAAGACTACTTCATAGCTTGTTGTGCGGATTGTACAGGTCATGGAGTTCCTGGTGCATTTATGTCAATGATCGGAACAACTATCTTAAATGATATATACCGCTTACCATCCATTGATTCACCTGCTGCTATACTTGAAAAGCTAGATGAAGAGGTTAAGAAGTTGCTTCAGAAAAACCAGGGTAATGAAAGTATGGACGGTATGGATATTTCTGTGTTAGAGGTGCACATACCCACCAGACGTGTGAGGTTGGCATCGGCTAAACGTCCTGTTTATCTTATAATTGATGATGAACTGACAATTTATAAAGGAAGCCGGAGAAGTATTGGAGATAGTTACGATGCGCAACTGAGTCCATACATGAATGTGGAGTATAATTGCAAACGAGGTGATCAGATTTATATGTTTTCTGATGGTTATCCCGACCAGTTTGGTGGCCCATTGGGTAAGAAGTTTATGAAGGTAGGTGTTCAAAACCTGATTCATAATATGTATCAACAATCTGGCGAGGAGCAGTTTACAACTGTTAAAGAAAACTTTGAGAACTGGAAAGGGGAACTGGAACAAATTGATGATGTACTGTTTATAGGTGTGAAGCTATAGATATAATATGATAAAAAAGCTAAAGTAAAGCTGCTCAGTGTGATGCAGCTTTTTTTGCGTCCAAAATTTACTAAAAAGTGTTACGTTTTGTGTTTTTTGCTATTAATAAGTAAAGAAACACAAAACCAGGCATAACAATGAAAAATATCATTTTAAATAAGCTCGTCCAGAAGGCGGCAACCATATGGAGTGACATCGAATCGGAGAAAGCAACAAAAATTCATGTTTTAAATACCGTCAAAGATCGACTGGCTGCCATAGCCACGCCACATGAGGAAAATGATGTAAAAGTGGAAATCGTTCGACAAACCTGTAAAAGACTAAAAGAGTTGTATCCTGCATACGCCAAAAATATCGATGAGATTCTATTACCATTTGAGCACCATCTTAAATTTGATCATATGGCAGTGCTGCCTTTCAAGCAAATCGACAGCCTGACTTATCGTATTTTTATGAATCAGAATATGATGGGATTTGTGAGCTAAAAAAAGAGGATTACTTAGTAATCCCCTCTTGAGGTTAATTGTTTAAGGGATAAAATGTTGCCCATTCCATCTTTAAATATGCTACAAAAAAAGCGGGCTGTGGAATATCCTAGTATTTGCTTAAACCTTTAGTGTATTAAAAAGAATGAAAAATCCACAGCCCTTCTAAACCCATGAGAAACTATTCACTTACGCCAATAGCTTAATACGCTTTCGCATTCAGTTATATAGACACTCCATTTAATAAAAGGGGTGACATTATTATCATTTTTTTTATTGTTGTTTTTCACTCTGAGTTGTAAGCAGCACAATGGTAGTTGTTTAAGTGTGTATTAAATTGAAATTATTATTTTTAAATTTGCATACAATCGCAACTAATCGGGATGGGTAGAGAAAGAACACCTCATATTGGACTTTTTGGCCGTCGTAATAACGGGAAGAGCTCCATCATTAACAGAATAGCTAATCAAGATATTGCAATAGTATCAGACCATGCAGGTACAACCACCGATCCGGTTAAAAAGTCGTTTGAAATCTCTGGGTTTGGTCCAGTGGTGCTCATTGACACGGCAGGTATTGATGATGTTGGTGATTTAGGACAACAGCGAATCAAGAAAACCATTGGAGCCATTAAGCTCGTTGACTTGGCTATATTGGTGGTTACAAATAACGAGTGGTCCGATGAAGAGATGTCTCTTGTGGAGAAATTTAATGATCAGGATACACCCTTTATTGTTGTCCACAATAAATGTGATTTGGTTGAATCTACTGCTGTTTTTAGCCATAAGTGTCATGAGCTGGGATGTTTATCAGTGGTTCCTTTTAATGCCCTTAATGGAGATGCAGAGCCTTTAATCAAAGCGATAAAAGAAGCTATTCCTGAGTCGGCTTATTCAGTGCCTTCACTAGTGGGCGATTTGGTTAGTTATGGCGATATTGTTTTGTTAATAACACCTATTGATATTGAAGCACCGGAAGGCCGGTTAATATTGCCACAGGTACAGGCTATTCGTGATATTCTTGATAATGATGCTATTTGTGTTGTACTGAAAGAGCGGGAGGTTGACGCCTTCCTGCGCAAAACAAACATCAAACCTTCTTTAGCAATAACCGATAGCCAGATTTTCTTAAAGGCAGATGCTTCTATTCCTAAGGATATACCATTGACCAGTTTTAGTATACTTCTGGCTCACTTTAAGGGTGATTTCAGTAATTACCTTAAAGGCACACCAAAAATTGATGAACTCAAAGACGGCGATCGGGTGCTGATGCTAGAATCGTGTTCGCATCATGTGGCCTGCGATGATATTGGCAGGGTGAAAATACCCAGGTGGATAGCTGCTTATACAGGCCGTCAGCTCGAATTTGATGTGGTAGCGGGCCTCAATAACGTTGGGCGCCCGATTGATGATTATGCCTTGGTTATCCAATGTGGGGGGTGCATGATAACCCGCAAGCAGCTTCATAATCGTCTTGGTCCGGCCAAAGCCAATGATATAGCAATCACCAACTATGGCATGGCAATTGCTTATGTGCAGGGAATTTATAACAGGGCAATTAGTCCCTTTGTGAAAACTAAAGATATGATAACGCCCGATTATTTATAATCGGGCATCGATGAACCATTTGTATTCTAATTACTTTATTAAATGTCAGAATATTGAAGTAGGTTTGTTGGGTTGAAAACAACGGAAAGGAAATTGAATATGATTTATAATGCAGGTAATAAAACAGCAGTGTCATGTGGTGATACAAAGATCAGCTACAATGATTTAAAGGTTAAGATAGCCACATTTGCTCAGCTTTTAAAGGATATACCTTTAAACAGAGTTGCTGTTTTTTCTGAAAATCAGGTTGGTTGGATTTATTCCTTTTATGCCGGTTGGTATAATAATGCCACAATTGTACCTATTGACTTTATGTCATCAGAAGACGAAGTAGCGTACATTCTGAAAGATTGCTTTCCAGAGGTCGTTTTTACCTCAATTGATAAAAAAGCTCACCTTGAGAAAGCTATTGAAAAAGCCGGTATTACTACTCGTATTTTTGTAATAGAGGAGTGTAATGATTTACCACTTGCTGATGTTAACTCATTAGGAATTATAGATACATCTGACGATAAAACAGCTGTAATCATTTATACCTCAGGAACAACCGGGAGTCCCAAAGGGGTGATGCTTTCTTACACTAATCTGATGGCCAATGTTGATGCTGTTTCGAACCAGATAAATATTTACACCAAAGATGAGGTGGTAATGATGCTTTTGCCGATGCATCATATTTTTCCGCTTATGGGGACAATGATAGCGCCACTTTTTGTAGGTGGCACAATAGCAGTTTCACCATCTATGGCATCTGAAGATATTATGAAAACGCTTCAAGATAATAAGGTGTCAATTATTATTGGTGTGCCTCGTTTGTATTCGGCTATTCGAAAAGGCATCCGAACAAAGATTGATAGCAGCCCCATTGCCAGGGTTTTGTTTAGTCTGGCCAAGTCGCTTAACTCAAAGAGTTTCTCCAGGAAGGTTTTTAAATCAGCTCATCAAAAGTTTGGTGGAGCGGTAAAGTTTATGGTGAGTGGTGGTGCCGCACTTGATCCTGAAGTGGGTGATGATTTTAAGACCCTTGGATTTGAAGTGTTGGAAGGATTTGGGATGACCGAAGCTGCGCCAATGATTACCTTCACCAGGCCTGGCAGAGTGCGTATTGGAAGCCCAGGTGAGGCTTTGCCTGGAGCTCAGATTGAGATACGTGATGGTGAAGTTGTGGTAAAGGGGCCAAATGTGATGCAGGGCTACTTTAACCGCCCTGAGGAAACGGCCGAGGTTTTAAAAGATGGCTGGTTGTATACCGGTGATTTGGGCCGAATGGATGAGGAAGGCTACCTGTATATTACGGGTCGTAAGAAAGAAATTATTGTATTATCCAATGGGAAGAATATCAATCCATCTGAGGTAGAGACCAAGATTGAAAATATGGCTGCCTGTGTTGCAGAGATAGGGGTTTATGCCGATCTGGATCAGTTAAAAGCCATTATTGTTCCTAACAGGGCGGATCTGAAAGGACTTAGCAATGAGCAAGTGGAGGATAAGCTGAAATGGGAGGTGATTGATGCTTACAATAAGTCTGTATCACCCTATAAAAAGATCATGGATTTCTCAGTTAGTGATGATGACTTGCCTCGAACACGATTGGGTAAACTGCAGCGCTTCAAATTAGCTGAGTTGGCTAAGGTCGATAAAGAGGTCGAGCCAGCCATTATAGAGAAAATTACCCTGGAAGAATATAAAGTACTGGTTGATTTTATAAGTAGCGAGAAGAATTGTAATGTAAGACCAGGCGATCATATCGAATATGACTTGGCTCTTGATTCGCTCGATAAAGTTGGTTTATTGGTGTTCATACAATCTACCTTTGGTATTGAGATGGAAGTAGAGCAGTTGGTGAGTTTTGGTTCGGTATTGGAGTTGAGTGAATATATAGCTGAGAAGCGAACAAAGTTAGCTGTTGAAAAGATTAACTGGTCGAAGATATTGAAAGAGAAGGTGCATCTGCAGTTGCCACGTACCTGGTTTACAGGTGCATTGTTTTTAAAGGCTTCCAAGTATTTTTTCCACCTTTACTTTCGATTCAGAGGCAAGGGAACGGCCAATATACCAGAAGGACCATGTATTATAGCGCCAAATCATCAGAGCTATTTTGACGGCTTGTTTGTTGCTTCGTGGTTAAAGAATAAAAGCATACGTAACACCTACTTTTATGCCAAGGAGAAGCATATTAAATCACGTTTCCTTAAGTTCTTTGCCAACCGTCACCATATCATCATCATGGATCTGAATAAAGATCTTAAAGAATCGATTCAGAAGATGGGCGAAGCTTTAAAGAAAAAGAAGAACCTTATCATTTTCCCTGAGGGTACACGATCGTTTGATGGTTCATTGGGTGAATTCAAGAAAACATTTGCAATTCTAAGTCGAGAGTTGAATGTGCCAATCGTTCCTGTGTCTATTAAGGGTGCTGTGAATGCTTTACCGCGAGGATCTAAATTTCCTCGTCCGTTTAAAAAGGTCAGTGTAGAATTTTTAAAGCCTGTATATCCAAGCGACGAATCATACGAACGATTGTCTGAGCTGGTATACAATAGTATTTCAGTTAATCAGCAACTAGCTAATGGTTAAGTTTTTGGTAGCGAAAAGGTAAAGGTTGAGCCAACACCCAAGGTTGACTCAACCCAAATTTTACCTTGCATTAACTCCAGGTACTTTCTGCATATCGACAAGCCTAAACCGGTACCATTATGCATGATGTTTTTGTTTTCTGCCTGCAGAAAGCGTTCAAATATCTTGTCCAGGTATTCAGTGGGAATCCCAATTCCGGTGTCTTTGACTGAGACTAGAATGTGCTCATCGGCTTCATGAGTGCTTATGATAATTATGCCGTTTTGGGTAAACTTATTGGCATTAGAGATGAGGTTGGTAAGTATCTGCTTGACTTTGCTTTCATCGCAGTTGATAAATAGTTCTTTCTGTGGCAACTGAGTTTGAATTATGTTATGCTGTTTATGGGCAATTGGCTCAAAAAAGGCTCTGAGCTCATTAATGAGCAGCCCGATGCTAAATTGACTGTAGTTTAGTTGAATCTGGCCGGTTTCAATGCGGGATATTTCCAACACATCGTTAATGATATTAAGCAGTTGATTACCACTTTTGATAATGATATCCACATAATCGGCTTGCTTGCCATACCTCCCAACATCTGATTTTAAGAGTTCTGCAAAACCGATAATACCATTCATTGGGGTTCTAATCTCGTGACTCATGTTGGCCAGGAAGGCAGATTTAAGTCGGTCACTTTCTTCCGCTTTTTCTTTAGCTATGCGCAGCTGTTCATTGGTTTGCTTGAGGTGCTTTTCGGCTTTTTTTCGTTCTCGCAGGTCGCGTATAATGGCCAGGTAATATTGGTTGTGCGGCCTTTTAGAGTTCATTTCCACAGGAATTATTGTGCCATCTTTACCAATTATCTCCCTTTCAATCAGTACTGACTGACCTTTATTCAGTAAGTCAAAACGCAGAGGTTTCTCATTCAGCACGTCGGGTTTAAATAGATTTTTTATGTGCTTATTGAGTAAGTCTTGCCTGCTGTAACCCGTCATTTTTAAAAAGGCTTTGTTAACCTCAATGATTTCGCCCTTTAAATTACCCAGTAAAATACCATCACCGGCATTTTCCACCACTTCACGATACTTCTCTTCACTTTCGGTGAGCGCCCTTTGTGCATGGCGGTGTTCGGTTACATCTCTTATAGAAGTGATTCTGACATTTTTGCCTCTGTAGATATAGTTCTGCCCATGTATCTCAGCCAGGAACTTACTACCGTCCTTTCTGAGACCAATAGCTTCGTATTTATCCTCGTACTCTTCTTTGATGTGGTCTATTACTAATTGCCTCGAGTCTTTGTCAAATACTTCTGTGGCCAGCATGCCTACCAGTTCATCATGCTCATAACCAAATAGCTCACAGCCACTTTTATTGGCTTCCAGACAGTAGCCGTTTTCTGTTATGAAAATGCCTTCAGTAGCTGCTTCTGATAAGGCTCTGAAGCGTTCCTCACTATCTTTTATGGCTTGGTTGTATTCCTTAAATGCATGATTGGTAATGATGTTCTCAAGCTCTTTAATACGTTTGAGGAGATCGTCGTATGAGGGGGCATTATGCATGGCAATTGAACTTATATTTGGTTCAATCAAGGTAGCAAAAAATGATCGAATTAATTAAGATATATTGATAGATGCATCAATTGATGTGATAAACTACGTTAGCAGGAAATCTATTTCGTCACTCAAGGTGCCGAGCCGTTCTTTAGTGGGAATCCAATGCCCCTTTTCAATGAGGAATTTTTTCAGAAGTAAAAAGTAGGTAAATGGAAATTCATCTTTCTGCCATTTTTGTTCGTAGTTTAGTAATCCTACTTTCTTTAGCAGTATATCAAGTCGTTGGATAACGGCGTAGTAAAAATCCAGTAAGCTCAGAGCGGTATCTAAAACAACTTTCCCTGTTGATTCATCAAAGAAATCCTCATAGCGAATTATCTTGACATGAACTACATGACCGTCTTCAGTTGATAACACCCATTTAAGGCCGCCGTTTTCTTCATACCAGTCAACCCAGCTAATATTGTCTTCTCCCCATATATGAGAAGGTTCAAAGATTAACTTGATCATGCCTTTCAGCAGATCATTTAGAGGATTGCTGCTATTGGTTAGCTTGAAATCTACTGATTGATTATTTGCTTGAACAAGTCCCTCAACCTGACCAACACCTGTGAGATTATATGTGAAATGAAAAGGTTGCTTCATTCCTGAGTTATTAATAATAGATGCATTATTGTACTCATTTGTGTTGCGGTCCACGCTTTATTGGGTGTTAAAGAGTTGGTTTAGTGATATTTTGTTGCTAAATATATGAAAGAACTTTGAGATTAAAGCAAGAAAGTACCTTTTTTTGGCTTTCAGCAAGTTATTTCAAATCATTAAGACTGTAGCCCTGGCGTATTAATGATTCAGGTTTCATTAGTTCATCAAGCTTATTGCTGCTAATGAGCTTCATCAACAGGTTTGCTTCAAATATGCTAATCTGTTCATCTTTCATCAGTTTGGCTAATTGAGCTGCCTGATGATAGCCTACATAAGGTGTTAATGCAGTGGTGATAGCAGGATTGAGATAGCAAGGGTGGTTTTTGTCATTGGCAGATACAATACTCAGGTTATCAAACAGGTGCTTCCGGAGAGTTGTATTACAGTTGATAAGAAGTTTGAGTGATTCCAGCAATGCATGTCCAATGCTTGGCAAATAAGCGTTGAGTTCCAGACATCCTTGCCCGCACAAAGCAGCTATCATTTGATCATTGGCATATACTTTATGCACAGCACTTATTACAAATTCAGGTATTACGGGATTGACTTTACCAGGCATTATTGAGCTGCCCAACTGGCGTTGCGGAATGCTTAACTCGCGAGTGGTAAAGAGGTCGGAGCTCATTAGTCGCAAGTCATTTACCATCTTTTCGAGGTTAACAGCATGAGCTTTCATTGTGGCGTGCACCTCCACAAATCTGTCGAGGTTGGCTGTGGCATCGTTCAGGTTTTCACTACGCGTAAGTGGCAAACCTGTCAGATGCTGTAATTCACTAACAACCTGCATAATAAAAAAGCGGGGAATGCTGATGCCAGTGCCTATGGCACCACCTCCCAGGTTGACTTCTTTGATGCGTTCCAAACATTTTGAAACACGCCACCAGTCGCGCGATAGCGCATTGTTGTAGGAGCTAAATAATTTATCATAGGTACTTGGAACGGCAGCCTGCATTTGTGTGTAGCCTTGACGTAAAACATTTCTGAATCGGCTTTCCTGTTGTTCTACCTTCTGCCTGAGCTTATTAATTGCATCTTCAAGGGTGTTTAAAAGGTGCATGGCAGCTACTGTCAATGCCGTTGGTATCACATCGTTGGTAGACTGAAAGACATTGGCTTGCTCAAAGGGATCAATAACAGAATAGTTGCCGATTGGCTGGTTAAGCTGTTGCAAGGCGGCATTGGCAATTATCTCATTAACGTTCATGTTAATAGAGGTGCCTGCACCACCTTGAATAGCAGGAACAATGAAATGATTAAAATAATTTCCATTGCTTAATTCTGAGGCACTTGTGGAAAGTGCATCAATTATCTTATCATCAAAAAAGCGGATGGGAAGAATTTCTTCTTCGAATTTATCTTTAGCTGCAGACTTAAACTTTTGATATGTTTGGTAGCAAGCGAGTTTGACAATGCCAACAGCTTTATACCATTCATATGAAAATGGTGTTTGGTCCATAAAGTTTTCAACTGCTCGTGCCGAGTGAATGCCATACAAGGCATCATTCGGAAGCTGCAATTCGCCTAAAAAATCCTTCTCTGTCCTCATTGGCTTAGTTCATAGGGCGGGCATATGCCATCACATCTTCTTTGGTGATAGTTGCCTGGCCCAAAATTATTAAGCGTTCAATAACGTTTCTGAACTCGCGTATGTTACCAGTCCAGTTAATTGCTTTTAACTCCTCAATGGCATCGTCAGTAAATTCTTTTTTAGGCATGCCCAACTCATCACAGATGATGTCTTTAAAGTGCTCAGTGAGGAGTGGAATATCATCCTTGCGGTCGTTGAGTGCCGGCACGTGAATCAGTATTACACTCAAGCGGTGGTATAAATCTTCTCTGAAGTTGCTGTTGGCTATTTCATCCTTCAGGTTTTTATTGGTGGCGGCTAAAACACGTACATCTACTTTAATGTCTTTATCACTACCTACCCGGCTTACAATGTTCTCCTGCAATGCTCTAAGTACCTTAGCTTGAGCTGGCAGGCTCATGTCGCCAATCTCATCCAGAAAGATGGTGCCACCGTTGGCTTGCTCAAATTTACCTTTACGTTGCTTATGCGCTGAAGTAAACGCCCCTTTCTCGTGACCAAACAATTCACTCTCGATAAGTTCAGATGGAATAGCAGCACAGTTGACCTCGATAAATGGTTGACCTGCACGGTTGCTCTTCTCGTGCAGCCAGCGTGCTACCAGCTCTTTACCGGTTCCGTTTTCTCCTGTAATCAGCACGCGGGCATCTGTAGGAGCTACTTTATCAATCATTTCTTTAACGCGGGCAATAGGCTCCGATTCCCCTATCATGTCATAGGTCTTGCTTACTTTACGCTTCAATACCTTTGTTTCGGTCACCAGGTCTTTCTTTTCAATGGCGTTGCGAATGGTCACCAGCATGCGATTAAGGTCAAGGGGCTTTTCAATAAAGTCGTATGCACCTTTTTTAATGGCTTCCACGGCTGTATCAATATTACCATGCCCCGAAATCATAATAACCGGTGTGTCAGGGTTTAATTCATGTAGTTTGTCGAGTGCCTCCATGCCATCCATATTCGGCATTTTAATATCGCAAAGCACTACGTCGTATTTTTCGGCCTTGAACTGCTCGAGTCCTTGTTCTCCATCTTCAGCCAAATCTACCGAGTGACTTTCGTATTCAAGTATATCTTTAAGTGTATTTCTAATGCTGCGTTGATCGTCTATTACTAGTATTTTTGCCATATTTTATGGAGTTATAGTTGATTGTTTATTAGTTGAAAAATGGTGCCCTCTTTTAAAGCAAAGCCACATTGCCACATCTCTTTTATATCAAATTCTTTAACGATGAAGTTAATAAAAATACTGGCCAAAACAATCATTTCAACACGGTGTAAGTCCATGCGCTTCATGTTTTTACGTTCTTCTGCTGTCGACTTTAAGAAAAGCTCGTGTAACTGGTGGGCATGAGGTAATGGTATTTGGTAAGTCATCGTTTTGCTCATATCTAAATGCGGATGATGAATAGCTGCCAGCATA
This sequence comes from Carboxylicivirga mesophila, assembly GCF_018271975.1. Lineage (GTDB taxonomy): Bacteria > Bacteroidota > Bacteroidia > Bacteroidales > Marinilabiliaceae > Carboxylicivirga > Carboxylicivirga mesophila. The sequence goes on along the minus strand of NZ_JAGUCN010000009.1, from coordinate 119,538 downwards.
CCGGCAATCGTGTCGAACGAACCCGAAGAACCAATTAATGTGGAAGTAGGGAATTGTTCCATTGCTTTATAGAGGAGTTCCAGTTCTTTTCCAATAAACTCCTCCACTGCTGTAATTTCTGCATCAGTAATTGGATCAGAAGGGGCAAAGCGGTCCAGCAGGCGAGCTATACCTAAATCAAAACTGTGCTTCCATACAACACCATCTTTGTTGGCAATAATGAACTCATTGGAACCTCCGCCAATATCTAATATCATGACACGTTCATCGCCAATTGGCACTACCTGCTTCACACCGTCGAATATTAATTCTGCCTCTTTTTGGCCGTCAATAACATGAATGGTAAGGCCAAGTTCTTTTTTAACCCGGTCTACAAAATCCTGACCATTGGCTGCACTTCGAATAGCGGCAGTAGCCATGCATACCACCTTATCAACTTTAAATGGTTCCATTGTGCTTAGATGCGATTGGAGAGCTGCTATCCCTCTTTCCATAGCATCAGGCAGGATGCGTTTATCGTTGATGCCTCCTTTTCCAAGCTTGGCCGGATACTTCTTTTCCAACAGTATCGAGTAGCTGTCTTCGGTTTGTTCAGCTATTAATAAGTTAAAGGTGTTGGTTCCCAGGTCTATAATTGCTATTCTCATACGATGCTATAAATTGGACCGACTAAAATACATAATTAGGCTGTAGAAAAGAAAAGAGGCTGTTTCAAAATGCCTGAAACAACCTCATATAGCTATTTTTTTTGTTATCTAATTTATCGGCCTGAGTACTTAAACCATTTCCATAGCTCTTTGTAGGAAACTTTTTTGCCATACATTAGAATGCCTGTACGATAAATACGGCCTGCAAACCATGTGGTTAAGATAAAAGTGCCTATCAATAGCAGCATGGAAACGATGATCTGCCAAATTGGTGGCTGGAATGGGATACGTGCCATCATTACAACCGGTGAGGTGAAAGGTATCATTGAAAACCAAACGGCAATGTCGCCTGTTGGATTTCGAAAAGCTGCCATGGCTACATATATTGAAAGTATCAGCGGCATCATGACGGGCATCACAAACTGCTGGCTATCTGCTTCATTATCCAGTGCAGCCCCGATGGCAGCAAACAAACTGGCGTACAAAAGATAACCACCCAGGAAGTAAAAGACGAACAAAACAAGGCTTCCAATGAGGTCTAAAGACAGCACCTTATCAATGATGTTATTGAAGCCTGCTGCAAATTCGCTCACTTGTGCATCTGTTGGTTGTCCGCCTGTAGCTCCTAACATTTCAACCTGATTGTTGGCGGTAAATGTTGATGCATCACTGGCAAATACTGCGTGCAATACGCTTACAATAGATACAGTTAATATCACCCAAAGCATAAACTGAGTAAGTGCTACCAGGGCAATACCAATTATTTTACCCATCATAAGCTGGAAAGGCTTAACTGACGAGACAATGACTTCTACAATGCGGCTGACTTTTTCTTCCATAATACCGCGCATTACCTGCATGCCATAGATCAGTACAAACATGTAAATCATCATGGCAAAAATGATAGCGGCTATCATAACCAGTTCAGTAGAGCTTTCTTTCTCGGAACCATCCTCAGATAGTTTGATGGTTTTGAGCTTGATGTCTACACTGTGAATGTCTTTTATTATGGCATCTAAGCCATCGATCTGATAGCTGTTGAGCTTCTCATTTTCCAGGTATTTTTCCAGGTTTCTGGCAATGTGGTCTTTGACATCAATGGTTATTTGGGATTCCGAATAAATTTTGGCAGCATCTGGTTTTTGCAGTAAATCATCTTCAATGACCAGATAGGCTGTGTAGCCTTTGTCCTGGTAGTCCTGTGCAATGGTTCCGGCATCCTGCTGATTTAGCCACGAAAACTTTAAGTACTCAGTATCTTTAATGCGCTTGTTATATTTGCCGGTTTGGTCAATCACAGCAATGTTCTTTGATTCGGTATCTTCCATGGAAGCAAACCAACCTGGCAATACCATCATAGCCGCAAAAAGTATGGGCCCGATAATGGTCATTACAATAAAGCTCTTCTTCTTTACACGGGTGATGTATTCACGTTGTATTATCAATGAAATTTTACTCATGGCCAATTATTTTTGGGTTTTAGAAAGGTTACTTTGCTCAACTACTTTAATAAAAATGTCATTCATTGTTGGTAGCACTTCTTGCAAGCCAACTATCTCAATGTCATTAATAACCTCGTTTATTAAGGAGTTGATGGTTGAATCGTGAAGCATCTTCACAAAAGCTGTTTGGTGGCCGTTCACCTTTTCGAAGTTCTCAATTGCGAAGTTATCCTTTAGCTTTGCAGAAATAACATTAGCATCGCCAATGAAATCAAGTTTAATAAGGTTGTCCTTATAGTTTTGCCTGATTTGGTCTATCTGTCCGTTTAGAATGGTTTTGGACTGATTAATGAGGGTAATGTGGTCGCACAATTCCTCCACTGAGCCCATGTTATGTGTTGAGAATAAGATGGTGGCCCCATTCTCTTTGAGTTGCAAGATTTCCTGTTTTAATAAATTGGCATTTATGGGGTCAAAGCCACTGAAGGGTTCATCAAAAATGAGTAGTTCGGGTTCATGTAAAACCGTCACAACAAACTGAATCTTCTGCTGCATCCCTTTAGAGAGCTCTTCAACTTTTTTATCCCACCAGGGTTGTATTTCGAATTTTTCGAACCAGTACTTTAGCTTTTTAATGGCATCGTGGCGTGACAGGCCTTTCATGCGGGCAAGGTAAATAGCTTGTTCGCCCACTTTCATCTTCTTATACAATCCACGTTCTTCGGGCAGGTAGCCTATACGCTGTACGTCATTGGATTGTAATGTTCGGCCGTTGAAAATAATTTCGCCTGAATCAGGGCCTGTAATCTGGTTGATAATTCGAATTAGGGTTGTTTTCCCTGCGCCATTTGGTCCTAGAAGACCGTAAATACTGTTGGCCGGCACTTGTAAGTCAACTTCGTTTAATGCCAGGTGGTTAGCGTATTTCTTCACCACACGCTTTGCTTCAAGAAACATCATAGGTTAGTTGTTGTTTTTATTTGAGCAGTGAAGATAAGCTTTTTGAAGCGACTTTAAAAGTGCCGGTTAAAATGCTTAAAACCAGCCTGCTCCCAGTTGCTCTCTGAATGGCCAGGGAATGGAGGCAACAATTATAATTAAAGCGATGGTATGCGAGATAAATAGCTTTTTATGAGTGTGGTAGCTGCTGTTTACTTTGGTTTTGCATGAGTAATGTATGACTATTAAGCTGGCTATTAGCATAAGTAGCGGGTGCTCAAGCGTGTAGAACCGAAGCAGTGTGCTTTTTAACATGGCAGGATCGAACAGGACTTTACTACTAATTATATAAAGAGTGATCCCAATGATCAGTTGGGTAATGAAAACGCCCATATTGAGATTAATGATTCGTTTATGGACCTTGCCAAACTGTTTGTTGGTCAGCCAGCCAATCAGTCCTTGTAAAATTACAATAAGCATTAAAACTAGAGCAATATACCTTATGCCACTGTGTGCGTGTAATAATCCGTTGTACATATGTTTATTTTTTTAGTAGATAAACATAGTACAGCACCATTTGTTCGGATAGACTATCAGCTTCTTATGCAAAAGAAATGCTTGGTTGTTTTTACTCCCGACTAATGAGCCAGTAGGAGGTTATGCGTTTCACAAAGGTGTCGGCATCTTCGGTGAAGAGCTTACCCAGTAGCGGCCAAACCTCACGATGTATATGTTCCCGTTCGGCCTCCATCGATTTAATCAAACTCGCTCTGTCAGAAACTGAGAGAATAGCTTCAGACAGTTTATTTACCATTGTAACTGTTTCAGCAATATTGTGATCATCGCCCAGTAGGTCAGATGCCCGCTTTAATGATGTAGCATAGTGCTTGAAGAAGTCGGGCCACACTTCCTGGATAAGACTCATCTGGTTAAGCAGGTATTTAACGCGTTTGCGCAGTTCGTGCAGTGGTAAGTCTTCTAGTTTCAATTGTGATTCAGCTATCTTATCAAGGCACTGACTATAGGTGTTTGTAACTCCCTGGCGTATAGTGTTTGGTCCTAAAAAGTCAAAGGGGTAACCGGATAATTCCTCTTTGGCAATGGCCATGTGTTCTTTAATAGTTTCTAATGTCTGCTTCTCGATGATATGCCTTAGCTCCGTTTCTTGTTTTTGGTTGAGGTGCTCCACCAGTCTGATGTAGGCTGATTCTTCAATGCGAAGTTCCTGGGCTTCAAAGTTGGCCGCCAGATAGCTGATGATCACATGAAAGTCCCGTAAATCAGAAAGCTGCCTGGCTAAATCCCTGAATTTGATGTTTTCGCGTTGAAACAACTGTTCGCCAATATCCCATCTTACCAGTCTGAAAATAGCTCTGATACGTTTAAGGGCTTTTCTTATTTCATGTACGGTATGATCTATATCTTTGGGGATAGACGCCAGATAAGTGATATACTCATACTGCTCTTTTAAAACTCTGGTGATTCCTTCCTGCAGCTCTTCCTGATTGTCAATGGCGAATAAATACATACGCAGTTGTTTTTAATACTTCAAACTACGTATTAATATTTTCAATTTCAAGCCGATTTTCCAGCCATCTATTTTTTTTATAAATTATGACTCAATTATTCGACTACTGATTATTATGACGAAAATTACGGGCCTGCTTACTGCTTTTTTATTAGGGATGAATGTGGTAATTGCTCAAGTTACCGATAAACCTGTTTTCCCCTCTTTGTTTGACAATAGCGAGGTGCTAAAGGTGAGTTTGTATTTTGATATTACCAGTCATATTCGTAAAAAAAGCGAGGAGTATTGCGATAGTAAGGTCATTATCTATTTTAGTGCTACCGATTCTGCCGAAATTAATGTGCGATGCAGGGCCCGGGGAAACTATCGTAAAGACAACTGCTTTTTCCCCCCTGTGATGCTCAATTTTAAGCCCGATACGCTGTTTACAGAAGATGGTTACCTCACTAAGCTGAAGTTGGTCACTCATTGTTCGGGCAGCAAAGTGTATGAAGAATACATGCTGAAGGAATACCTTATTTATAAACTGTGGGCGTTGCTTAGTCCATATGCTCTAAGAACGCGTTTGTGTGACATACAATATTTTGACTTTGGCGAGCGCGGTAAAAATTATCAGGCGAAAGGATTTTTTCTGGAACCGGTATATATGATGTCGGAACGGACCAATACTATAGAGATTGAAGGGGAATACTTTAAGGACCATGAAATTAACGCTATGGATGCCGACCGTGTTGCTTTTTTCAATTATATGATTGGTAATACCGATTGGCGTATTAAGAGTGGTCATAATGTGCTATTTATAAAACGATTCGGCCATCGGCGCGAAGAGGTAACCGCTATTCCTTACGATTTTGATCATGCCGGATTTGTTAATGCATCTTATGCAAAACCTGCAGAGTGGTCGAGTGCAGATGATGTAACCGAGCGTGACTATACCGGGCGTTGCAGGGATTATGATGATAATTATTATGCCTTAATTGGAGAATTTCTAGCCATAGAAGAACAGGTTTATGAAACGATATTAAATTTCGAGCATCTGGATATGAGAGACCGGAAGCAGTTGTATAAGTATATCTCAAACTTCTATAAACAGCTCAAGAAGCCAGAAGCCTTCATACGCTCCATTCATAATTCGTGTATGAACAGGTACTAAACAAATGGCACGAAAAACTGGTTAAATGGGTATGGCTAAAACAATAAGTATTTTAGGATGTGGCTGGCTGGGATTGCCGCTGGCCAGTCACCTTGTCAATAAAGGGTGGCAGGTTAAAGGTTCAACCACTTCAGCAGATAAGGTGGATGTGTTGACAAATATTGGGATTGAGGCTTATCAAATAGATATTGCGGATAAGGCATCTCTGGCGGATGAATTCTTTAAGTCAGAATATTTATTAGTTAATATTCCGCCTACCAAAGTGCTTCGCGATGCGGTTAACTATCATCCGCTGGTTGAAAAGATTAAGCAAAGTGGTCCAATAAAAGTGATATTCATTAGTTCCACTTCTGTTTACCCGTCTTTAAATCAAACCGCGCATGAGGCAGATACTGAAAATATAAAAGATAGCACAAATGCCCTGCTGGATATTGAACGATTGTTTCAGCGCAGTGACTTTAATTGCACCGTTGTTCGTTTTGGCGGGCTGGTTGGCGGGGAACGTTATCCCGGCCGTTTTTTTACGCCAACCAGAATTGTTGACGGAGCACAGCAGCCCATTAATCTTATCCACCTGGACGATTGCGTGCGGTTGATTTTTAGTATTATACAGACCGATGCGTTCGGTCATGTTTTTAATGGTGTTGCTGATACACACCCTACCAAAGAGGCGTTTTATTCTCTGGCAGCTAAACTTAACGGGCAATTGCCTCCGGTTTTTTCTGATAAGGAGCAACCTTATAAGCTCATATCCAATCAAAAAGTTAAAATGGAGCTGGGCTTTAAATTTGTCCATGGCGATCTGATGGAGATGATTAAAGATGATACATTGTGGAATAGAAAATGACCACAAAGGCATTTGGTAGTTTTAATGCAATCACCTATGTTTGCAATCAATTCTGCGCGAATGGTGCAGATGTTTGAGTTTATTGAGAAGAGGGGAGAGACAGGCTCGGCGAACCTCTGGCAACCACCCTTTGGGCAGGTGCCAAAACCTGATTCCTTTAGGATGTTAATGAATTTAAACAATCATGTGATGATGCAACTTTTTTACTTTCGAATGCCCGGCCGGGCGTAATCTAATATTCCACGTTTTTCTGATATAATCAGATGTTAAGTCGTTTTTTTTTTAATGGCATTGAGCCGCTATATCTATATGTAAATAATGAAAAAAGTAGTAGCCAAATTCGGGGGCTCCAACCTGAAGAAAAAAGAAGATATTCAAAAACTGGTGCGGGTAATAAAGGCCTACGATCGCCCTATGGTGATTGTGGTTTCTGCATTTTATGGGATAACCAATCACCTGATTCAGGCAATGGATGATGTTAAGAAGGATGAGTCAAACATTGAAAAACTGGTGCGTTTTCTGCGTGAGTTGAAAGAGGAAGCTATTCTTGAGAATTTTGATGATAAAGATTGGCAGGATAGAACCTTAAATGCTGTTCAATCGCGCATCAAAGAGTTAAGTCGTTACCTGACTGGTATCCATTATATTGGTGATGTGCCTGAGTTTGTTGAGGATGTTATTTTGAGCTATGGTGAGCGATTAAGTTCATTGGTGTTGACTTCCATTCTACAGAGTAATGGCATTGATGCTGAGGAAGCTTTGCCTGAGCAAATGCCGCTTGTTACCGATGGTGAATTTGGTAATGCTACAGTTGATTTTGAAATATCATCAGCCAATGTTCAGAAACGGTTGGCTGAAAATAAGATATATGTCGTACCTGGCTTCTATGGTGTTTCGGAACAAGGGAAAGTAACCCTGCTGGGCCGTGGAGGTAGCGATTATTCAGCTGCTGCTATTGCCAGATGTCTTGAGGCCGAATCATTGGATGTGTGGAAGGACGTGGATGGGTTTATGAGTGCTGATCCTAAATTGGTCAAATCGCCACAGCGCATTACAAATCTGTCATATGCCGAAGCGGCTGAGTTGTCGTATTTTGGTGCTAGCATTCTGCATCCGCGCACCGTGGAACCCTTAAAGGAGGTTGGTATCCCTATTCACATCGGTAATATTGACGCCTTTGATGGTAGCGTAGCTCCCCGCACTGTTGTGTATGGTACTGAAACAGTTACCGATTGCATTATTAAAAGTGTGACTTATAGTGATGATTTCTGCATCCTGAAGATGAGAGGGCCTGGTGTTGGTCTGAAAAAGGGAGTGTTGGCTAAGGTGTCTGTCGCTTTGGATAGGGCAGGTATCAATATTAAGTCAGTGATAACTTCACAAATTGTTATTAACCTGTTGTTGTCTGCCAAAGACATAAAGCGGGCCTACTCCATTGTTGAGGAGCTGGAATTGTCTTCTATAACCGAGTTGATTGCCTCCGAGCAGATTTCAACCATTGCAGTGGTAGGTGAAGGCTTATTAGATCGCCCGGGTGTAGCCGGGCGCTTGTTTATGGCTCTCGCACGTAAAGATATTAATGTACAGATGATCGTATCAGGAGCATCTGCTGTGGCAAGCTATTTTATGGTAGCCAAAGATGATCGAGATAGTGCCATTGAGGCCATTCATGACGAATTCTTTAAGTAAAATAAAGAATGGCCTGTACACCGTTCGTACAGGCCATTGCTTTTCAATATAAAAATAAAACAACGCAACATTTTTCTAGTTGGTCAGGAGTGTTTACTGCGTGATGGTATTCATCAGCAACATTTTCCTAGTAGTTATAGGAACTTTGACCGTGTTCGTGAATATCCAATCCTTCACGTTCTTCCTGTTCCGATACGCGTAGGCCAATAGTGGCTTTAAGTACCTTGAATAGGATTAGTCCGATGGTAAAGGCCCAAATGCCGATGCTGACTACTCCCAGGGCCTGAACGCCCAGCAATGAAAAGCCTCCGCCATATAGCAGCCCGCCATCTGTGGCAAATAAACCGACCAAAAGAGTACCTAAGGCACCGCAAACGCCATGTACAGAGATAGCACCAACCGGATCATCAATTTTAAGTTTGTGGTCGATAAATTCAATGGAGAATACAACTACCAGTCCGGCAATGGCTCCGATGGCTACAGCGCCTGCTGGCGAAACAATGTCGCAACCTGCTGTGATGCCTACTAATCCTGCCAGAGCACCGTTTAAGGTCATCGATAAGTCAGGCTTTTTGTATCTGAACCAGGTAACAAACATTGTTACTATGGCACCCGCTGCTGCAGCAAGGTTGGTCGTGATAACTATCAGGGCAACTGCATAAGCATTGTCTCCACTGATGGCTAATTGAGAACCAGGGTTAAAACCAAACCAGCCCAACCAAAGAATAAAAACTCCTAAAGCTCCAATGACCATGTTATGACCAGGTATGGCATTGGCTTTACCATTGTACTTGCCAATTCGTGGACCAATGGTCCAGGCGCCAGCCAGGGCTGCCCATCCACCTACTGAGTGTACTACGGTTGAACCTGCGAAATCGTGAAAGCCGAGCTCGCTTAACCAACCGCCGCCCCAAACCCAATGGCCTGAAATGGGGTAGATGACAACTGTAATAATGAGTGAAAACAACAGGTAGGTGCTGAACTTTGTGCGTTCAGCCATTGCACCTGAGACGATGGTGGCTGCTGTTGCTGCAAATACTGTTTGGAAAAACAGGTTGTGCAGGTCAGTACCATCATTGTAAAAGAAGTCAAGTGAACCAAAAAATGCACCTTCTCCCCCATACATAATGCTGTATCCAATAATCCAGAACATCAGGGAGCCTATTGAAAAGTCCATGAAATTCTTCATGATAATATTACCTACGTTTTTGGCTCGTGTAAAACCGGCTTCCACCATGGCAAAGCCTGCCTGCATAAAAAATACTAAAATACCGGCCAGTAATACCCATAATATATCTAATGCGCTATTTGCATCCATAATTTCTAATTTTTCAAGGTTTCGATTCGATTATTTCTCATAAAGTGTTTCCGGACCAGACTCCCCTGTGCGTATCCTGAAGGTGTCTGCTATGTCGGTAACAAAAATGCGTCCGTCGCCTATTTCGCCGGTTTTAGCAGCGTTGATGATGGCCGCTACTGTCTTGTCCATATTTTCATCGCGTACAATTATTGACAGCAGGCGTCGTTCAATAATACTGGTGTCATAGACTGTACCTCTGTATAAATGTCCCTCGCGGGCAACGCCTGTACCTCTTACATCCCAGTATGAGAAGAATGTTATGTCCTGTTCTTCCAGCGCTTTTTTTACAGCTTCGAAGCGTGTTAAGCGGATAATTGCTTCAATCTTTTTCATGTGCTAATGTTTTAATGGTCAAATAGCTTTGTGATAAGACTTGCTATTTATCCGAATTGTACAGGATAAATATGACAAGCCTGCTTTGGCATATTTTGAATGAAAAATAAAGGTGGCTCGTTGATGGCGATAAAGGTTTAAGCTAATTAGGACAATGTGATTGAGCCACCCCTATTTTCATTCATAGATTTGGTTTGTGTGTGTTAAAATGAATAAATAGCTGCAATCAGGAATTGCGATGCAGACTTTGTGATTTCATCATTATTATCAAGGAAGATTTCATCTTTAGCAGAATCCATTCTGAGTTCACTTGACAGTGTAAAAGGTCCATGATAGTAGTTGAGTGTAATAGTGTTTGAGAAAACACTTTCGGTATCAATTAACCAGTTGTTTTCTTTTTCTTTATAATATTCGGCTCGATAACCGATAGCCACTTTATCAGAAAAGCTATATTGAGGATATAATGCGAAACCTGTATAACCGGCATCGCCATACTTGTCGGCTACTGAGTAATCGGCAGCATTTAATCCAAGATAAAACGCGTCTGAAATTTGATAGCCGGTTGTTAAATCTATAATAGTGCCAGATTCAGGCCCAGTCAAGAAATTGATATATGCATCCCATCCATCAACCGGCGATAGTGCTAATTGTCCTCCAAAATCAGAAAGGCCATTCATATCCTGGTAAACATTCCAATCATTAAATACCCCAAGCATTAAGGCTACGCTTTCACTAATCGACCAATCCACCTTAAATCCGGCATTTTGAAACGGACCTGCCGAAAATAAGTATGAGGTGGAGTAGTTAAAATTTGCAGCAGGTGAGATAACCTCGTAGCCAACAAATGTTCCCATGTAGCCAGCTGTTAACGATACAGCATCGCTTACTGCATAGCTGATGTATGCATTCTGAATATTGACACTTTGTGTTTCGACTTCGCCAAAAGTGGTTAGAAAGCCAACACTTGGTATAGATTTGTAGCTTCTGGGTCCAAATGAAAGCTCACCAACAAAAGTGGCCTTGCCTACAGTTTGGCTTAAGCCTAAATCAATCATACCAATCGAAATGGAATTATGGTCGTCAGCAAAACTTGTTGGAATATTCGACTGACCCGCGAAATCATATTTAAAATAGGTGTCAACCGAACCTGTTATTTCCAGGTTGTTTTTTGTTTCCTCTTGAGCGTTAGCAGTGGTTAATGCAAGCCCTAATCCCAAAATCAATAAAATCTTTTTCATAGATGAACGGTTAAAAAGTTAATTTTTGCTTTACATCTTGTTGATTGGGGGGTGTCTGCCTAAAAAAACACTTTTTATTCGTGGGTACCCCTGATTTTTCATAGGTCGACACTGCAAACATATAAAAATATTTAATTACACCCCTATCAGAATGGGGTTAAATGTGAAAATAAAGTAAAAAATAACAAAATACCCCCTAATTGAAAGGGGGTGTGTGGTAAAAAAGAGTGATTTGAAAGTAAGATGCCCCCTTTTTAATGAGGTCATATTTTCAAAATAGAAAGAATAAGGGTAGTGCTACGTGGTGTTGGGCGATATAATTACTTGAAATTCAATGAAAGTGAATAATCATACAAGGGTGTGAATAAAAATGCATTCCAGAACAAACATGTCAAATGTCATAAAAAAATACAGCTTTCGTCACGATAAGTTGGTATATATAAATGAAAATTCTATTTTTGCTTTCGAATTATAATATAAAATCACAATAAGCTTTCTGAATGAAAGATGATTTGATTATGGTTCATCCAATCCAACGGCGAGAATGAGATTCCTTACGAAGGGGGTATAAGTAGATTTTCTCTTAAACAAAACAGTATGATAAAAAGATTTCCAAATCCTCAGGGATTGTACGATCCTGCTAATGAACGTGATAATTGTGGGATTGGATTTGTGGCCAATATTAAAGGTACGCAATCCAATGAAATAGTGATGAGAGGCTTGGAGGTGCTTACGAATATGACACACCGGGGTGCCGAAAGTTCTGATAATAAATCGGGAGACGGTGCTGGTATTCTCATGCAGGTGCCTCATGAATACTTCACGACGTTCGGATTTAATCTGCCTTCAGCTGGTAAGTATGGTACCGGATTGGTGTTTCTTCCTCGGGATGAAATGGAAGCTGCTTATTGTCAGGAGGTGCTTGACAAGTTTTTTGTTGCTGAGGGATTGGAGTTGATAGGCTATAGGGATGTGCCGGTGGATAGCGATGTAATTGGGGAGATAGCCCAGGGAACTGAGCCTAAGATTTGTCAGGTGTTTGTTAAAGGAAACTATGAGCAAGATGCCTTGGAGCGTCGTTTGTACCTGGCACGAAAGCAAGCCGAAAATGCCATTAGAGCATCTGAACTAAAGGAAAAGGAAGCGTTTTACTTACCAAGTTTATCTACCAAGATATTTATATATAAAGGTATGCTCACGCCAGAGCAGTTGGGATTATATTTTCTGGATTTGAAGGACAGGCGTGTGAAAAGTGCCATTTCTTTAGTGCACTCACGTTTTAGTACCAATACTTTTCCTACCTGGGATTTGGCTCAACCATTTCGTATAATGGCGCACAATGGTGAGATCAATACCATTAAAGGTAACCGTTTGTGGATGCAGGCACGCGAGAGTCTGTTAGAGTCTGATTTATTTGGCGATGATCTAAAGAAACTATTCCCGGTGGTAACACCCAATATGAGTGACTCAGCCTCGCTGGATAACGTGCTGGAGTTCCTGTTCCTGACTGGACGCTCTTTACCTCACGCGCTGAGTATGCTGGTACCTGAATCTTGGAATAGTAAAAATCCGATTCCGAAAAGTCTGAAGGCTTATTACGAATATCACTCTACCATTATGGAGCCATGGGATGGTCCTGCTTCTATCGTGTTCTCTGATGGACGCTATGTAGGGGGTACTTTGGACAGGAATGGTTTACGTCCGTCGCGTTATGTCATTACCAAAGATGACATGATAGTGATGGGTTCTGAAGTAGGGGTTCAGACATTCCCAGCCGAAGATATAAAGGAAAAAGGACGATTGAAGCCTGGTAAGCTGTTGTTGGTAGATACACAATTAGGTGTTATTATACCTGATGAAGAAATTAAGTCGCAACTGGCTAAGCGTCACCCATATGGTAACTGGTTGAAGGAAAATCGCATTCGTATGCGCGATATCGATGTGCAGGAACGTGTACCATCAGGTTTGGGTGAAAAGTATGATGCCTATATAAAAGCCTTTGGTTATAACCGCGAAGATTTTGAGCATATTATTGCCCCTATGGCCAATACAGCAGGTGAGCCTATTGGCTCAATGGGTAACGATACGCCTATTGCAGTATTGTCTGATAAGCCGCAACGCTTTTTCTCATACTTCCGTCAGTTATTTGCCCAGGTAACCAATCCACCTATCGATCCTATCCGGGAAGGTCTTGTAATGGCATTAACCAACTATATTGGTTCCGTTTCAAAGAACCTGTTGCGAGAAGAGCCATCACAGTGTCGCTCCATTAAGTTTGAGAGCCCGCTGATGACCAATACTGATTTGGGTAAGATTAAGGATTATATGCGTGAGGAGTTTACGCATGTTAAGATTCCGATGACTTTCCCTGTTAATAAAGGCGGTAAAGGACTGGAGGAAGCTCTGGAGTCAATATGCCAGGCGGCTGAAAAAGCGGTTGATGATGGCATGAATTACATCATCCTGAGTGATCGCGACATTGATGAGCAGCATGCACCTGTGCCATCCTTATTGGCTGTTGCTGCTACGCACCACCACTTGATTAAAGCCAAAAAGCGTATGCAGGTAGGTTTGGTTGTAGAAACGGGTGAAGCGCGCGAGGTGATGCATTTTGCCTTGTTGCTTGGTTTTGGAGCCAGTGTAATTAATCCTTATGTGTGTTTTGCTGCTATCAATGAAATGGTGAAAGCAGGTAAGATTGACATGGATTATGCAACCGCACGCGAAAACTATATCAAAGCAGTTGATAAAGGGCTGTTGAAGGTATTGTCGAAGATGGGTATCAGTACCCTGCGTTCGTATCATGGCGCCCAGATCTTCGAGGCGATTGGCGTTTCAGAAGAGGTAATCAGTAAATACTTCATTGGCACACCTACCAAGATTGGTGGTGTAGGGCTGGAAGAAATTGCACAGGAGAGTATCCTTGATAATAATAAGGCATTTAAGCCTGCTTTTCAGAGTAACCCGTTTGATACAAAAGGTAGCTATGCCTACCGTAAATATGGCGAAAAGCACGGGTGGAACCCAGAAACCGTTGGATTGCTGCAATGGGCTACTTCCGAAGGAGACTATAGTAAATACAAAGAATACAGCCGTCAGGTAGATGCCGATAACAAAACGCCATTGTTTATTCGCGGCCTGATGAAGCTCAAAGACAGAAAGCCGATTGATATCAGTGAAGTGGAGCCGGCTTCGGAGATTATGAAACGCTTTGTTACAGGGGCCATGTCATATGGTTCTATCTCGAAAGAGGCGCACGAAGCTATGGCGTTGGCCATGAATGCAGTGGGTGGACGTAGTAATACCGGTGAAGGTGGTGAAGATGCAGAACGTTTTAAGAGTCCTGCTCGTAGCTCCATTAAGCAGATTGCCAGTGGTCGTTTTGGGGTAACCAACAACTACCTGACCAATGCCGATGAGCTGCAGATTAAAATTGCTCAGGGTGCCAAGCCTGGTGAAGGTGGTCAGCTACCCGGATTTAAAGTGGATAAGATCATTGCCCGCCTGCGTAACTCAACGCCTGGTATCACTTTGATTTCGCCTCCTCCTCACCACGATATCTATTCAATCGAGGATTTGGCGCAGCTTATCTACGACCTGAAGAGCACCAATCCGTCAGCACGTGTGAGCGTGAAGCTGGTATCGGAAAATGGTGTAGGTACTGTTGCAGCAGGTGTTGCTAAAGCGCATGCCGACCTGATTGTTATCAGTGGTACAGAAGGTGGAACGGGTGCCAGCCCAACCAGTTCAATCAAGCATGCTGGCTTGCCAGTTGAGATAGGCTTATCTGAAGCACAGCAGACGCTGGTGATGAATAACCTGCGCGGACGTGTTAAGTTACAGACGGATGGTCAGCTGAAGACCGGTCTGGACGTGATGAAGATGGCTATGCTGGGAGCAGAAGAGTATGGTTTTGCCACTTCAGCTCTGGTAACACTCGGTTGTGTGATGATGCGTAAGTGTCACCTGAATACTTGTCCGGCAGGTATAGCTACCCAGGATGAGGAGCTACGTAAACGTTTTATCGGCAAATATAAATACGTCGTTAACTTCTTTAACTTCATTGCTGAAGAAGTGCGTGAGTACCTGGCTCAGCTCGGTTTTAAATCGCTGGATGAAGTGATTGGCCGTACCGATTTGCTGGAGCAGGATGCAAATGTTTCTAACTGGAAATCAAAAGGCGTTGACTTAAGTCGTTTGTTATATTTCCCTGAGGAAGGGAAGAAATACCCAATCCGCAACACCACTGAGCAGGATCATAAATTGGATGAGGTGTTGGATCGCAGCCTGATCAAACAGGCACAGCCGGCGCTGATTAATAAGCAGAAGGTGTGGATGGCAAGCGATATCATCAACACCGACCGTACGGTTGGAGCCATGCTATCGGGTGAAGTATCTAAGAAGTATGGAGAAGAAGGTCTGCCTAAGAATACGATTAACTGTACCTTCCATGGTTCGGCAGGCCAAAGTTTTGGTGCCTTCCTGGCTAAAGGGGTAAGTTTCCGGCTGGAGGGTGATGCCAATGATTACATGGCCAAAGGATTATCGGGTGGTAAAATCATCGTTGTGCCGCCAAATGGTTCAAGCTTTAAGCCCGAAGAGAATATTATTATCGGTAACACGGTTCTCTATGGTGCCACAAGCGGTTTTGTGTATGTGAGAGGAGTAGCGGGCGAGCGTTTTGCTGTGCGTAACTCAGGCGCCCATGCCGTTGTCGAGGGTGTTGGTGATCACTGTTGTGAATACATGACAGGTGGACGAGTGGTGGTGCTTGGACCAACAGGACGCAACTTTGCAGCTGGAATGAGTGGTGGTATTGCCTATGTGCTTGATGAAGAAGGCAACCTGGATTACTATTGTAATAAGGGATTGGTGGACTTAACGCCAGTTGAAGATGCCGCCGATGTGCAGGAACTGCAGTTTATGCTCAATAAGCACCTGTTGCATACTAATAGTAGTAAGGCTCAGGAAGTGCTGGTTAACTGGACCTCTTACCTGCCCAAATTTGTGAAGGTGATTCCTTTTGAATACAAAAAGGTATTGCAGGAGCAAAAGATAAAGGAGCTGGAGCGTAAGTTGCGCGAAACAGAAGATGCGCCTTATATCAGAGAATAGGGTAAGTGAATGGTTATTTCTCCCATCGCCTTTTGGCACTTCCCCAGAGGAAGATTTATAGAGGTCAGGGGCATTTCTCCCCTTGGGGAGATGCCCGGAGGGAGTGGGGTTTAGATTAAAATAATATTCAGCTTGTAGTTAAAAAGATTAAGTAGCTATCAGCTATAAATAAAAGAACATCGGGGGACAAAAGGAGAATGAGTGATAAAAGGCTCAAAGGAGCCACCCCGATTTCTTTAAAAAATACGATTATGGCAGATCCAAAAGGTTTTATAAAATATGGACGTAAAGAAGGTGGTTACCGTCCTGTAGCCGAACGTGTAGATGATTATGGTGAGGTGGAGCAAACACTCAATGTGGCTGATCGCACCCTCCAGGCATCGCGTTGTATGGATTGTGGTATACCATTTTGTCATTGGGCTTGTCCGGTTGGTAGTAAAATACCTGAGTGGCAGGATGCTGTGTATAAAGGAGAATGGAAGCTGGCAAGTGAAATACTGCACTCAACCAATAGTTTTCCTGAATTTACAGGGCGTATCTGCCCAAACCCTTGTGAGAAATCATGTGTGTTGGCAATACATGAAGAAGCTGTCACCATTCGTGAGAATGAGTGCTCGGTGGTGGAGCGTGCTTTTGAAGAAGGGTATATTGAACCTCGTATTCCGGCACATAGAACAGGGAAAAAAGTGGCGGTTGTGGGATCTGGTCCGGCGGGCTTGTCGGTAGCCGATCTGCTCAATCAGGCGGGGCATTCAGTCACGGTTTTTGAGAAGGATGATGCAGTAGGTGGTTTGTTGCGCTACGGGATTCCTGATTTTAAGCTCAATAAAAAGGTGATTGATCGCCGTGTGGCTATCTTCGAAAAAGAAGGTATTCAGTTTAAAACCAATGTGAGTGTTGGTGAAACCGTAAAAGGCGAAGAGCTGGCGAAAGAATATGATGCCGTGGTATTAACCATTGGTGCTATGCAACCACGTGATCTGCCTGTCGAAGGACGCGATTTGGATGGGGTGCATTTTGCAATGGATTTTCTGAAACAGCAAAATAAGGTCAACAGAGGCGAAGTGTTTACCAATGGCGATCGTCTTTTGGCAACCGGTAAAAATGTATTGGTGATTGGTGGAGGAGACACGGGTTCTGACTGTGTGGGTACATCTAACCGCCAGAAAGCCAATTCGGTGACGCAGATTGAGATATTGCCTAAGCCACCACAAAAAAGAGCGGCTGGAAACCCATGGCCATACTGGCCAACCACGCTTAAAACATCTACTTCACATGCAGAAGGATGTGAGCGTAAGTGGAGCCTCAATACCAAGCGTTTCATTGGTGAAAACGGTAAACTGAAGCAGGTAGAGCTGGTTGAGGTAGAATGGACGAAAGGAGATAACGGGCAGTGGCAGATGAGTGAAAAGCCAGAGACGGCTTATAAGATGGATACCGAATTGGTATTGCTGTCCATGGGATTTGTGAGCCCGGTGCATGAGGGATTGGTGAAGGAATTTGGTTTGGAGCTGGATGCTCGCGGAAATATTAAAGTTGATGCCCAGTATCAGACCAGTAAGGCCAATGTGTTTGCTGCAGGTGATGCTTCTAATGGCGCCAGCCTGGTGGTTACCGCCATCGCCAAAGGGCGCGAGGCTGCCAAAAGTGTGCATGAGTTCCTGACGAAAGAATAAAAAATATCAGCCAATGGCTGAGGTTAATTAGGGTTGTTACAAAGAGAAGTCGTTCCGTTTTGGAGCGGCTTTTTTTGTGCGGTGAAGGGAAGGTGTTAATGTACGACTCCGCTAGGTGTCGTATGTTAATAAGCCCACGGCGTGCAATCATAAATAAGGCCGTTTCAAGAGTAGAACGGCCTTATGATCAGAGGTGTGAAGTTTATTCACTCACCTTTTCTGAATCCCTACGTGTTTTGCGTGCCCTGGCATTGGAAGTTACCGAGCTGATAATCTCGTTAATGGTATTTATCAAAGGCGTAATCTCACTGTTTGGGCTAAACATAGCCATGCTCTCAAGGTATCTTAACGACGCGAGTAAATCTTCATACAGCTGTTTGCGAGTGATAGTTAATAAAGGCTTGTCTTTGGCGTTCAGCTCTTCGCGGTTGGTGCTGACCGTTTCAAATTCCTGCTGGCATTGGTCTATTCGAGCTATCCACTCGCCCAGGTTGGTTGTTGCCAGGTGGGTGGCTGCAGGTTCCTTTTTTATTTCCGACAACAGTGTGTTGAAGGCTGCCGATTGTTCGGCGTAACCACTCCGGTGCATTGACCAGCCATTACGACGGATAATTTCAACCAGGGCATAAGCAGCTTCTTTTGTGCTTGTATCCCAATGGTAGGTCAATGCTTCGGCACTGGTTCTTAGTCCCATAAATAGCTCATCGCGTTCTAAATCGATCGCTTCCATCTCCTTGGTGAGCGGATTAACCTTTTGCCGGTTAAGTGCCTGGTCAAAAATGTCAAAATTCTGATTAATACGTGATGTAAGCGCTGTTTTTAATGCCTCATCAATGCCTGAATCATTAGTGGCTGTAACAATGTTTTTAACAAGTGTGTAGAATTCACTTGAATTTAAATAATTGTTTAGAATTGGTTTAATCATAGTATTAAATTTAGTTTGTTGCATTGAAACTAAACAAAAAATACAATAGAACAAAATAAATATACAACAACTATTTTTCGCTTAGAGATTTGATTGAATGTAGTAAGCACTGGTAAAGTGTTTAATGTAAGGCATATGAAAGCGTTGTGTTGTATGGTATACAAATCTATTACTGGATGAGTTGATGGAAATGTGAATGGTAATCAAAATTATTCACTCTAAAGTGATGCCGCAAAGTTGTGGAGTGCAAATTATCATCATGGTGGATGCTGCGCACAATTGTTTGGTATAATTCAGGTCAT
The DNA here is from genome assembly GCF_018271975.1 of Carboxylicivirga mesophila. Lineage (GTDB taxonomy): Bacteria > Bacteroidota > Bacteroidia > Bacteroidales > Marinilabiliaceae > Carboxylicivirga > Carboxylicivirga mesophila. The sequence goes on along the minus strand of NZ_JAGUCN010000009.1, from coordinate 100,344 downwards.
TAAAAATGACTCCACACTTTTGCAGAGCACCTTTATAGGCCTTAAAAATGACTCCGCAAACTTGTGGAGCCATTTTTAGCTTCGTGATTAACACCTTGCAGATTTGTTGAATGGTATTCGTTGGCGTAAAAGTACCTGCGCAAAGTTGCGTGCTTTGCTTTATACCATATGTTGTAGCTCCACAAGTTTGGGAAGTGATAATAAACAGGGACAAACGAACTGAAAAATTGAAGGCTTACTGCCTTCGTTAAGCATCTGCGAGAGAATGGTGTTTTTAATGACTGACACACAATAGCAATCATGTTATCTATTATTGTATTTTTAAGGTGTACATAAGGGGGTATAAGCATAGTGCTGTCTATCTCTTAGTTAGGTCTAATTATGAAAAAACGACGCACAATATTAATTACGCTAATAAGTATCTTAACAGCTTATTTGCTATTCAATTATTTAAATGTCGGTGGATATATAATTCCAATTCATATGAGTAAGAGTACTATCCATCCAGAAAATAAGGAACAACAAATTATCGATTTTAAAGTATTTAATCTTGTAACGCCTTTAGGTTGGCAAGACAAAGGTTTTAAAGTTGGAGATGAGGGAGAGTGGTATGGTTACATCAAGAATGGTAAAACAAAATTTTTGTATGAATATGGCATAACTGCATCTCCAGCGGTTATGACATTGAAAGAATATTTATTTTGGTCTAGGAACAGTCTTTCAATAATGGGGCAAGAAGTAATTGAATCAGAAACTGACTCTACAATAACAGTAAGCTATAAGCGGCTCTTTGACCCAGATAAAACAGATACCATAAAAACAGGAAAACTTACAGACTCACTATTAAGAATTCATCCTATACCGCCACAAGTATTTGAAAGAGACTGTAACTATTACAGCATAACACAATATCAAGACACATCATATTTTATACATATAAAAGTTCCAGACTATATCATAAATTCGGACATAAATAACCTGAATCAAGACGGATTTACTTATAATGTTGTTAGGTCTAAGACAGAAAAAAGTGGCTTTACAAAAGTAACTGTAAATTCACCTGACTTCTTCACATTTTCATTACGTGGGGAAAATTTGAATTCAATTATGCAAGAAGAACTAATAACTATTGGAATGTCACTAAAATTTAACGAAGAAGAAAGAATAGCTAAACCCAATAATGGCTTATAAAGCATAAGTGAGCCGACTCATTTTGGTCGGTCCGCAGCTTCGGCGAGCAGCGCCAAAGGTTGATTTGGCTTTTAAAATGAAAAAGATAAAAACAAATACAACGCTTTGGCTCCGTGAAGTTCGAGAGTGAGTACGGTTAAATTCACTTACGCTTCATAGCCTTTTCCGTTGGTGTTCATTAAACCCACACATATCTTAACTAATATGAAAGAACTATTAAAACTTTTATTCATCACATTAATCCTTTCAAGCTGCAAAACTTCCAATGATGGATTCATTATTAATGGCCATATCGAAGGTTTAAATGACAGTACTTTAATCACGCTATACGATTTAGACCAAGAAGTAAACTTAGATTCTGCTATTTCTATAAATGGTAATTTTAAATTGAGCGGAAAAGTTGAATATCCTACCAGTTGCTGGATAAAATGTTTAGACGAATATGCTAATATTCAAGTTGAGAATGTTGATATAACTTTTGAATCACCAATTAAAGATATGCATCTCAATAGTGCAATAAATGGTGGAAAAGAACAGGAACTACAAAATAAACTAAAAAAGCTTCAACGCCCCTATGACTTAATATATTTTGGTGCTGTAGATAGTTTTATGAATAAAAAATATTCAGATGACGTTGAAATGCAAAACTTAATTAAAAGATTCAGCGAATCACAATCGGCGTCACATGAAATTTATGTAGACTTTGGGAAAAAGCACTCCAATTCATTTTATGGTTTAAATATCGTCTATATGAATCGCCAAAGCATCCCACGTGACACATTAGAAGCAATCTTTCAAAACTTACCAGTTTCAATTGAATCAACACCAACTGCAAAGGCTTTGAATGTCTATTTGTATGAGAAAATTGCAAAGATAGGTGATTCATTTATTGATTTTGAAGCTAACACAATAGATGGTCAACAATTCAAGTTATCCTCTTTAAAAGGACAATACATTTATCTGTCATTTTGGAGTGCAGGATGTAGACCTTGTAGGATGGAGAATAAGTATCTAAGTGAAAATTTTGACCAGGTACCTGATAATTTATCCATCGTTAGTTTCTCTGTAGATAAAAACAAAGCCGCTTGGGTTAACGCTTCTAAAGCAGACAACATAAATTGGCATAATGTATCTGATAATGCGGGAACTAAAGGGAAGATTAAAACCCAGTATCAAGTCCAAGCAATACCAACTTCATTTTTGATTGACAAAGATGGTGTGATAATAAAGAAATTTAAGGGTTTCGATAGGAATGGTAATTTGATTGAAAAACTTAAAGAGACTATTGATAAAATATAATAACGAAACGCCAACAAACCGCAATAAAGCATAGCAGGCGGCAGCATAGTTTGGTTGGGCCGACCTTGCTCGGCGCAATTGGTAATTCCATCGAACCAAACAAGTAGTTTAAAACTACTTATTAAGCCCAACGAAGTCGCAGACTTCGCTTAGTATTAAAAATCAGCATATTTAAGATGTCCTTAAATCAAGTATTTAATAAATAAATATAATCCTAACAAATGACTAAATTCATTATAATAACATACTTATTATCTTTTTTTCTGATTAGCTCTGCTCAGACTAAAATCAAAAAAAGGAAGAACATCTTTAATATTGAGTTGACTACCATTGATAAGTCTACAAAACTAAATCATGGAGATTATCTTAAAATTGATAAAGTCAGCAAAGATACAGTCGTATATGGAAAGTATATAAATGGAGTTAAGGTTGGCATCTGGCGTTATTACGGTTCTGACAACGATATTTATCTCAAGTATGACTTTGACAATAAGAAGGTTATTGAAATTTCGGAGTCTATAAATTCGATTGATACTTTTTTAGTGGAAACAAATACGGATCAGTTCGAATTAAAAACAGTAGATAGACCTCCACTTATGCTAGATGGAGAGTTTGAGCTAGAAAAACTAGCTGCTATTAGTTTTGAACCAGACATATTCGATCTTTTAGAAAAAGAGTATGAATTTATTATGGCGGCTATTATTATTGATAAAAACGGAGTGCAACAAGACGTATCAATAGAGAAAGAACTCGAAGAGAGCATCAATGAAGATGTAATAAATGCGTTCAAGAAAATTAGGTTCGATTGGTTACCTGCCATAAAAGAAGGAGAAAGAGTTAGGTCAAAAATCCATTTATGTATCCATATTTATAATAATTATGAAGTCCTCCAAAAAATGATACAACACTTACCTCAAAACCCCTATACAAGACACGTTTTTTATAGATACGAATTAACGCTCCCTAATAACTAAGCATTCTGGCTGGTTGAAAACCCTCGCGGCGTAATTTGTAATTACGTCGAACCAAACAAATAGTTTAAACTACTTATTAAACCCAACGAAGTCGCAGACTTTGCTTAGCTATGGTTGTATAGCAAATTGTAGTGTATCTGTTAGTTGGGCATCGTGTAATAAGTAGTGCCGCAAAAAAAATGAATACTTAATATGCAAAACTTAGTTCTCCTATTATTCGTGTTTACAATCTTTTATGGAGTTAAGAAGAGCTTCTCTGATAAATCAAACCTGAAGCCAAAGATTCTAAATATGGCTATAATGTTATTGTTTTTTTACAGTTTATCAATGAGTGAAATGTTGATCTTAACATCTCTTCCATATGATTTTAAAGCAATAATGTCTGCAGAATATGAGAAAATTGGGGTTTTATCAGCAGGAGTATCATTGTCGGTTTTCATCTTAGATTTAGCAGTCGGATTAATATTAGGTATTAATTTGGTTGGTTTGGTTGGACTTAAAGAAAAAGCTAGACATACATTTATTATTCTGTTACCAATTTATTTATTGACACACTTATTTGATTCTTATAAGTATTTAATTCGTAAGCAGGAACAAGATTTTTATTTTATCTATGTTGCACAAATAACAATTGTGACAGCTTTGGTCATTTATACATATACAAGACCTTTTATGAAAAGAATTTTTCTTGGAACTAAATTGAAAAAAACTAATACTAATATAAATCACGAAGGCCCAACAATGGCTAATAAAGCATAAGTGAACCATCATATTTTGGTTGGTTCGCAGCTTCGGCAGGCATCGAGGGTGAAAAAGGGTACTCTCGCTCGGCGCAATTGGTAATTACATCGAACCAAACAAATAGTTTAAAACTACTTATTCAACCAAACGAAGTCGCAGACTTGACTTAGCTGAGGGTTCAATTCCCCCTCCCTACTGTCTGAAATTGAACTAAGAAATAATAAATATGAGTTTAGATTTAAATGTTTTTGTAAAACAAGTTGACGATTCAATTATTCCAAAATGGATGGAGCGAATGAATCAATTTGATATGGAATGTGAAATTCATCCAGACTTTTCTTTTGATGACCACAGCGGATTTTTACCATTTAGAATAAAGTTTAAAAATACTGAGAACGAAGAATTCAAAGACAAAGAATTTATATCAGGATTTGAGTTTTATAAGGACGAATTTGACTTACAAAAAGAGCTTGACTCAATTCAACCTAAAAAGACTTTGATTCAAAGACTACTAAATAAGCCAACAGAAAAGGTTGAATATGTAAATACAGAGATAGACTCTAAACTTGCGGATTGTAAATTGGTTTTGACTTTTAATTGGGGTTCACAAAATTCGCTTGAACTTAGAATGTCTTCGCTTTCTTCGGCAATCATATCAGAATTGACTGATGGAGTTTGTTGTTATCCTGCTGATGACATCTGGTATGACAACAAAACAATTGTTGAAGATGCTTATAAAGAGCTAAAGGAATACGAAAACTCATTACAACCAACTGACTGGAAAATGAATGAATTTGAAGGTTGGAATGATTGAAAAATATTGAATGCCAACAATATGTATAAGTAATTGCGGTTCACATCGCCCGGCGCAATTGGTAATTCCATCGAACCAAACAAGTAGTTTAAAACTACTTATTCAACCCAACGAAGTCGCAGACATCGTTTAGCTAAGGTTGTTACAAAGAGAAGTTGTTTCGTTTTGGAGTGGCTTTTTTTGAATCGAAATTTTTCCAATACGTGTAACCATTTACTTCATTGTCTCATATACAGGAAAGAGCATACATACAAACTATCAGAATAGTGGAAAATAATACGAATATGAGGAGTTTAGTGAAGTTGTGGGTGGTGGTGCTTTCGGTGTTTTTTATAGCATGCGAAAGCGATGAGATGATGGATGCCTATAGCAAGCATGGCGTGGAGCACGATAAGAGTGTGTTGAAATCAAGCACCGAATCACTGAATAATGAGCTGGAGCAGTTAAGCCAAACGCGCTTTGCAGCCATTAGTCACTCAATGTTTGGTCGCCTGGATGGGCATGAAGTTTCGGGCAATGCTTTGTTTCTGAAAGCTGTTGTTGAGGTGGGCGAGCTGATGTATAACAATGCATCTCAAAACTGTTATTTCGAAGAGCTCATGACCTTAACATTTGATAAAGATTACTATTGCAGCTTGCTGGCCAAGGAAGGATGTGGCGTATGGGCCTGGGATGATGCCAATAGTACATTTATTAAAGTGGAAGAGCACGAAACAGATGTCATATTTCAGTTTCCGGCTACCAACGAAATACCTGGTGATACGGCTCTGCTGACTATTTCTGACCTGGCCTTTTATTCGGGTGATTTCCCTGATAAAGGTGATGTTTTGGAAGATGGCACAGTGATAGAACAAGCACTTGAAAAGTTACATTTCAGCATAAAGGTGAAGGATGAACTGGTGCTTGCCAGCAATGTAAATGCCACGTTTACGTACGATGGCTATTTCGAGGTGGTGGCAATGACATTTAACCCAACTCCTTATAATTTGAGTGGTGAATTGGGTAAAGATGAGCAGAATGGCTATTGGTTGCTGACATTCAACAATGATGCTGACCGGGTGTTGGGACATCTGCTGGACTTATCTTTTGATGAGCATGATGAGCAAATGCCGGTTGAGCAACTGATTAACAGTTTGGCCATAGAAGAAGTCGTGTTTAATACAACAGCCGAAACAGGTGAGTTGTATAATGAGCTGCTTAAGGTGGACGATCTGCAGGCTGACAGTAAAGCGTATGCCGAGGCTTTGGCCAGTGCTTTAAACAACTATGCAGCCATGGATGTAAGGTATCTGAATGATAACAAGATAATAGCAAAGGCACATGCGGTGCCCAAAGCGCGGATGGATGAAGCCGGCAGTTGGTGGGTTGATTTGGAGCTTGAGTTTAGTGATGGTTCGCGTGAGAGCGGTGAAGTGTACTTTGATGACTTTCTGGCCCAGTTTAAACTGGAGCTTGAGCAAATGGTAGCTGAATTTGCCAGTAAGTTTGGGGTGTGACTCTTGATGCCTGATTATATAAAAAATCGATGAAGTAAGAAAGGTGCTATAACAGGCACCTTTTTTATGTAGAGGGTTTACTAAAATGAAGGGAAACAATTTTTGTACTAATAATCTATAACTTCATCACCTCATTCCGGCCTTTCCGCTCTGGCGGAATAAAGCCTGCTTAAGGAGAAGGTGACCTTGCTGGAAAGGGCAACTATCTCTAATGTAAGATATTATTATTGCTGAGTCATGGCTTCCTCTCCTTGAAGGAGAGGTGTTTTCTTACGAATAAGTTCGTAATTGTCTTTTTGGATTCTCGTACACCCTCTTTTTATGTAGATGAGTTTTATAACAGGTATCTAATCATTGGTTGGCTGAGGAGGTAAAATAAATTCCAGGGGGATGTTTAAGCGCTGTCGCCAGGCTTCTTCACTATGTGTGGCTCCTTTAAATTTCAACGATTGATAGTTGATGTCCTTTTTGTAGCCCTTGGCCATAAAAATGGAGTCAACTTTTGTTTGGTAGGGTTCATAAAGAGCGTCCAGATCGACGGTGCCATAATCAAAATAGATACGGTGTGTTTTGGCATTGGCTATATTCTGTTCCAGGTACTTTAGAGTGATGCCATCAACGGCAGGCCAATGTGTCGACATGCAAATGGCAGCTCCAAAAATGCCGGGGTATTCGCACATGGCATAGCAGCTGATTAAACCGCCCATGCTTGAGCCCATAATAATGGTATTCTGCTTATTACTTAGGGTGCTGTATGTCTTATCGATAAAGGGCTTCAGTTCGCGCACAATAAAACGCAGGTATTTATCGGCCAGCATGCCATCCAATAATACCGAAGGTTCAATATAAATCTCTTCCTTTTTGAGGATAGCCTGTTGTTGCTCTTCAGCTATCAGCTTCCAGCTTCTTTGTGGGAAATATTCGGCATGGCGTTTTTTGCCATTATTCCATATGCCTACTACTATGCAATCACGTATCCGGTGGTTATTCATCAGGCTCGCTAATACTTCGTCAACTCCCCATTCCTGTTTATTCCAGGTGCTGGTGGCATCAAACAGCATCTGGCCATCATGCATATATATCACAGCATATGTTTTATCCTGTGAGTATCCGTCGGGTAACCACACATCAATATTGCGGGCATCTACATAGTTGGAAGGAAACGTTTCGTGGCGGACGATTTTACCGGCAGCTACTTTTATGCTTTGAGCAAAGGTGCCTGCCGTAAAAAGTGATAGCAAAATGGATAGCAGCGTTTTCATGCGTTTGATATTAGTGGGTATTTGTGATAACAGCTTAATATCTGTTATTGTGCAGAAAACGTCAAGACTTTGTTTTGTAACTTACTGATAAGGGAAGGCTCTTAACTGTATGCAGAGCCTTCCGTAAAGTTCTCTTAGTATTCGAAATCAACGCATGAGCGTGCTTCCAATACCTCACGTATTATTTTACCAACGGCCAAATGGTCGGGGTGTTTGGCGTAAATCTCCAGGTCTTCCATATTATTAAAGGTGGTGGTCAGGGCAATGTCGAACTGTTCATTGGGATTGCAATTAACGCCTACTTCAATAGACAGTAGTGCATCTATTTTATCGTCAAGAGCCAGCAAGCCCTTTTTTATTTCCTCAATTTTTGCGGCTTTCAGGTTTTCGCTGTCAAAGCTTTTCAGTTGAAAGAGTACAATGTGCTTAATCATAATCGAATATTTTACTTATTTTGTCGGTTACTAACAAAGCAAAATTAGTAAAATGCTGATTATTGGAATAGCTGGCGGGACAGGTTCCGGCAAAACAACTGTGGTACGTAAAATTATGGAGCAGCTGCCCGAGGGCGAAGTGGCCATCTTGCCGCAGGATTCATATTATAAAGATAGCAGGCATTTGCCCCTTGAAGAGCGGCAGAAAATAAATTTCGATCATCCCAATGCCATCGAATGGGAATTGTTGATTAAGCATATTGCCGACCTGAAAGCAGGCCGTGCGGTGGATATGCCCCAGTATTCGTACTTATCATGTACGCGCTCTGAAGAGACGGTAACTGTTGAGCCGCGAGATGTGATTATTGTTGAAGGCATTCTGATTTTAGGTAACTGTCAGTTGCGCGAGTTGATGGACCTGAAGGTGTTTGTGCATGCCGATGCGGATGATCGCTTGTCAAGAGTGATACAGCGCGATATTATGGAGCGTGGACGAACGGTTGAAAAGGTGCTTCAGCGCTACGATGAAACAGTGAAGCCGAGTCATCTGCAGTTTATTGAGCCCACCAAACGCTATGCCGATTTGATTGTGCCGCAAGGTGGTAATAACCATATTGCCATTAATATTCTCACGCATTTCATTGAACGTAACCTAACCAGCCTAAATTAATTGCTATGCTTGATGCCGTCAGAGTAGAAGATATCATGTTTCTGGATATCGAAACAGTGCCGCAGGAGGCCAGTTTTGAAAATGTAACGCCCGAATTGCAAGTGCTCTGGGATAAAAAGTCGGCTTATTTCAGGGCTGAGGATGAGTCTGCAGGCGATGTGTATGGCCGGGCAGGCATCTATGCTGAGTTTGGAAAGATTGTTTGTATATCGGTTGGCGTGATTTCGGCTCGCGGAGGCAAGCGAATTTTTCGGGTTAAGTCATTTGCAGGCGATAATGAAAAGGTGCTGCTCGAAGATTTTGGTCAGATGCTAAACGGATTTGCGCGTGATATGCATAAGAATATATGCGGGCATAATGCCAAGGAATTTGACTTCCCCTATATTGCCCGCCGAATGCTTATCAATGGCGTTAAGTTACCTCCTATTCTGGATGTGGCAGGAAAAAAACCATGGGAAGTGAAGTTTATGGATACCATGGATATGTGGAAGTTTGGCGACTACAAACATTATACATCCCTTAACCTGCTGACAACCATTTTTGATATTCCTTCGCCCAAGGATGATATTGACGGAAGTCAGGTGGCACAAGTGTTTTATGAAGAACGTGATGTCGAACGTATAGCCCGCTATTGTGAGAAGGATGTGTTGGCAACGGCTCAGTTGTTTTTGCGCTTCAAGGGAGAAGAGCTGATAGCTGAGGATGCGGTTGAGCATGCCTGATGATTGTTGAGTTGTTGATTTGACAATCTGCTGGATGCGATTAGCATGTTGCTGGTGAAACAGGCTACCAACCCTTGATTTTCGATTTTTGTGCAGTTGCTCTTTCTTCGAGGGAAAGTGCCGTCAGGCGATGGAGGCTCTTCTCTAATCTTATATCTTGCATCTGGTTTCTGTCCGTTAATAAACTCTATCAACTTAACAAACAACCAAATCTGAACATAAACAGAATCAATCAGTCCAATAAGAAATACGCCAGGGTCTTAATAAGCAGTTCGGGCTGTTCGGCATGCAGCCAGTGGCCTGCATTGGGGATACTCACAACTTCAGCAGTTTTAAAGAATTTGCGCATCACCAATGTGTCTTCATCCATCACATAGCCCGATTTTTCACCCCTTATAAAGATAGAAGGAATGTTGACGTTTAGTTCATCCGGGTTAAGTTCTGAAAAGCCATCCATTATTTGTTCCAGCGTTTCTTTAATGACTGGCAGGTTAAGACGCCAATGGTAGGTGTCCTCTTTACTGCGATTAACATTTTTCAAGAGAAACTGGCGTAGCTTCTTGTCGGGAAGACTTGTGCTTAGTTGTTGATCAATGTCTTGCCGTGATGATACCTGTGTAAAATCTACATTGAGCATGCTATCAATAATCAGCTGATGATTGTTGGTGATCTGTGCATAATTACTGAATGAGGCATACGATTTTGGTGCAATGTCGAGAATCACCAGTTTACTGATGCGCTCGGGATGTGTGAGAGCAAAGCGCATGGCTGTTTTACCACCCATCGAGTGTCCAACCAGATGCGCTTTTTCAATGCCTTTGTCGTTAAAAAACTCCAGGAGGTCATCGGCCATGCACTCATAATTGTGAGTGTTGCTATGGGGCGAATGGCCGTGATTCCTTTGATCCAAAAGGTAAATGTGGTAGTCCTTTTCCAGCTGGCGGGCAATCGATACCCAATTGTCTGATGCCCCGTACAAGCCATGCAGGATAATCAGAGTGGGTCCTTTATTACCAAATTCGCGATGGAAAAGTTGCATGCCGTTTATTTTATCAATTGCTGTTTATATAGCTGAATGGTTTTTTCAAGACCAATATAAAGGGCATCGCTAATTAAAGCGTGGCCTATTGATACTTCCTTTAAATAAGGGATACGCTCATTGAAATACTTGAGGTTATCCAGGTTTAAATCATGTCCGGCGTTGATTTTCAACCCAATCTTGTTGGCCAATTCGGCTGCTTCAACAAATGGCGCGATGGCTGCTTCACGGTCTTTCGTAAAGTTGGTGGCGTAGGGCTCGGTATAAAGCTCAATACGGTCGGTATTGGTTTTAACTGCTCCCTCAATGTTCTTCAGGTTGGTGTCAACAAAAATTGAGGTGCGAATACCAGCATCACTGAAGCGACCTATCACATCCTGTAGAAATGTCATATGCGTTACTGTGTCCCAGCCTGCATTGGAGGTCAGTGCTTCTGGTGGATCGGGTACCAGTGTCACCTGGTGCGGGCGAACAGCCAAAACAAGGTCAATGAATTCTTTCGATGGATAGCCTTCAATGTTAAACTCCGTTTTAATGACCGGACGAATATCATACACATCTTTATAACGGATATGGCGCTCATCGGGTCGTGGGTGAACAGTAACACCATCACCGCCAAATTCCTGAACATCAATAGCAGCCTGCAATACATTTGGTGTATTGCCGCCCCTTGAATTTCGAAGGGTGGCTACCTTATTTATGTTAACACTAAGTTTTGTCATTGTTGTTTTATTGATGAACACCCTTTTATAAGTGATTAAATGCAAAATAAACTATCGCCTACTTTTGCTTGTTATAATGTTTGACAGTATTTTTAATACTCAAACAATTACGTCATAAAAGGGTTTTCCTTTGTCGCGCAAAATTATAAAGTATTTCGAAAAGTAATCTATGTTGGCAAAAGAATTAATATCAGAAGTTGTTCCTTCGTTAAAGACCTCAGACAGCGGGCTTGATGCCCTTAACTGGATGGAGGTTTTTAGGGTTTCGCATTTGCCAATTGTTAATAACAGGGCTTTTTTAGGTCTGATTAGTGATGTTGATATATACGATTTCAATAAGGCCGAAGAAGCATTGGGGAATCATGCATTGTCGTATGCACGGCCGTTTGTGTTTGAGCATCAGCATATATTCGATGTTATCGAGCTGGCCTCAAGGCTTAAGCTAACCGTTGTGCCTGTTGTTGATAAAGAGGAGAATTATCTGGGTCTGATTACACAAAGTGATTTATTACAGACTTTTGCCGGTTTAATTGCGGCTCACACCGAAGGTGGGATTATTGAGTTGGAGCTTATGCCCCGTGATTACTCATTGGCCGAGATAGCCAGAATAGTTGAAGATGCAGATGCTAAAATTCTGAGTTTGTATGTTTCTCAGCCTGTTGATGCTGATAAATTGTGCATAGCCATTAAACTAAACCGTATTGATGTTGGGCCGGTGCTAAATGCATTTGACAGGTACGACTATTCGGTTAAAGCAACCTACGTGGGCGACAATGCTTATGACGATACAGTGAAAAAAAACTACGATGCATTAATGAGGTATCTTAATATGTAGCGTAATAAAAAGGTAATGTATGGTATGGGCCTATGTAAATGCCGGCAGGTTGTTGTGCATATGTATATTGATGCATATGAACAGTTTGCTTGCTAATGCCAGTGCGTTACCTGTTAAAAATAATGAACAGGTAAATGATGAATATGTAACTGTTCAGCAGATTGTTATTACTGGCAATAAAATTACCAAGCAACGGGTTATTCTTAATGAGCTCATTTTTAAACAGGGTGATAGATTGCTTGTTAATCGTATTGGACAGGTCGTTAAGCGTTGCCGTCATAATCTCTTAAATACATCGCTTTTTAATTTTGTTTCTATTCATTACACCATCCAGTCCGATGATACTATTGTGTTTCATATCAATGTAGATGAACGATGGTACTGGTGGGTATTTCCCATATTTGAGGTGGCCGATCGTAATTTAAGTTCTTTCTTTAATAGTGGCGATTGGTCACGTGTCAACTATGGTGTCTATCTGAAGCGGGATAATTTCAGGGGGCGCAACGAAAAAATCATTGCGCGAATCAGGCTTGGATTTACTACTCAGATATTATTGGGATACCTATCGCCTGAATATAATAAGCGTGGAGGTTGGGGTGCTTTCTTTAATTTTAGTATGTCTGATCAGTTGCCTTATGCAACACTAAGTAATCAACCTGTTTTTACTGGACTTGAAACAGAAATGGCTCAGGTGGCCTATCATGGTTCCATTTATTACTCGTTACGCTCAGGTTTGTATCAGCGGCATAAGCTCGATGTTGCTTATCATCATTTCAATGTGAGCGATTCTGTGATTGACCTAAATCCCCACTACCTGACAACTGACGCCAATAAACTACAGTTTCTGGAGTTAAGGTATGAATATACCTACGACAAGCGTGATTCTAAGATTTATCCGCTGAAGGGGAGCCGGGTCAAGCTTGAAGCTGTTCAGTCCGGATTTGGCTTGTGGCAAGATGAACTGAATAACTTTAAGCTGGCAGGTAGCTATGATAAACATGTGCGTTTGCACGAGAGCTGGCACTGGACCAGCATGGCATATGGAGAGTATAATACGAGTAACTCGCTGCCCTATGTTCTGAATGCCGGAAGTGGCTATGAAAGCTTTTTGAATGGCTACGAGTTATATGTTATCGATGGCACTAGGCAGTTTACGATGAAAAATCAATTGCTGTTCACTTTGCTTCATCCGCGTGTTAAAAGTTTGGGTTTTATGCCGCTCACTCAGTTTGCAAAAGTCAATTATGCGTTTTACCTGAAGGCTTTTTATGATTTTGGCAGCGTATGGCAAGAGAATCCACCAATAACTAATACATTTGTAAATGATTGGCAGTATGGCTATGGTGCCGGTATCGACTTTGTTACGTTTTATGACATGGTCTGGAGTTTTAACTACTCCGTTAATAAACATCGTCAACATGGATTTTTTGTACATTTTAATTTGGCCATTTAGTATTCTTCAGATAAACTCAAAATTATGCGAATAGCTGTTTTCGGAAAGCAGTTTGGTGAGGTGTTCTTTAATGCCTGTAAAAGCCTGTTCAATATTTTAAAGGACAATAATGTGGATGTGGTGATTCATAAACCATTCTACGACTTTTTGCTTACAAGCGTTAAGATGAAGCCTGAAGTGGATGCTTTTTTTACACATCACGATGACATAGCAGATGTGGACCTGGTTTTTAGTATTGGTGGTGATGGCACCTTTTTAGAAGCGGTGACTTATGTGCGAGATAAAGGTATTCCGATTGTCGGCATAAATTCTGGTCGATTAGGTTTTCTGGCAGATATCTCTCAAGGAGAAATGAAGGTGGCATTGCGGGAGGTACTTGATGGAAAATACCGGCTCCGACAGCTCGATTTGCTGGTGCTCGAAACAAATGGGAATCATTTTGGAGATTATAACTTTGCCCTTAATGAACTGGCTATTTCAAAGCGCGATAGCTCGGCCATGATTACCATACATACCTATGTCAATAACGAATTTTTAAACTCTTTTTGGGCCGACGGACTGATTATCTCTACAACAACAGGCTCAACAGCCTATTCACTTAGTGTGGGTGGTCCGATACTACATCCTGATAGTAAGTGTTTGATTATTACGCCGATTGCTCCGCATAATCTGAATGTAAGGCCCGTTGTTGTGCCTAACGATGTGGAGGTTACCCTGAAGGTGGAAGGGCGTGATTCTAAGTTTTTGGCTTCGCTCGATTCACGAAGTGAAGTGTTTGATAACTCAGTCAACCTTAAGGTTAAAAAAGCAGGATTTAGCATCAATGTGATTGAATTAGATGGTCACTCCTTCTTTACTACATTGCGTAATAAATTGATGTGGGGCGTTGATAAGCGCAATTAATCTTTATTTTAGTGCAATAATTTTTCTGAATCGCTGTTTGAACAATTATACCGCGATGTACAACTGTGGTTGACGTTGCCAGTAATTCAGGTTTTTGATTTTAATGCTAATGCCTCTAATCTATACGGAAACCCCAACAAAAAAAATATGGCGGCCGCTTGTTATAGCGGTCATTGTTTGTTTGTGCATTGCCAATCAACAAGTGCAGGCGCAGGATCGGCTTGAGCTAGGTGCTTTTTTAGGAACATCCTATTATATTGGAGATCTTAGTACAGGCGTTCCGTTTACCAACTCACACCTTGCTGTTGGTGGTATTGGCCGTTATGTGTTTACCGATCGTATTGCCCTTAAAGGAATGGCTTTAGTGGGTAATATCAGTGGGGATTATCACGGTCAGGATTTAAAATACCTTGAGTCGGGCGAAGGGAATTATTCTTTCAACAGAAGTATAGGAGATGTTTCGGCACAGGTCGAGTTTAATTTCAGGTCTTACGATCATAAATTTATTTCCACCACTACCTTCACGCCATACATTTCGGTTGGCTTAGCCACAACTATTTATAACAGAATTGATACAGATGTTGAAAATTCTGCGGGCAATACAAGTTTTATATTATCTTTGCCGTTCGGTATAGGTGCAAAGTACAAGATCAACAAATATGTAAGGATTGGAGCCGAATGGACCTTTCGAAAAACATTTGTTGATGACTTGGACTATGTGGGGCCAGGAAGCATAGATCCTTCCGACCCTTATGGATTTGGAGAGAGCACCTTTACCCATAATAACGATTGGATATCGTTTGCAGGTGTATACGTTACAATCAGTATGTTGAAGCGTAAAACCAAATGTAATGATGGTATAAAAAAATAGCACGTTGATAGTATGTCGTTAAAAGACGAACTGATACAAGACAGGCTGCCAAGCCACGTAGCAATAATAATGGATGGAAATGGTCGCTGGGCTAAAAAGCGTGGAAACTCGCGAATGTTTGGCCATAAGCATGGCGTTACGGCTGTAAGGGAAGTAACAGAAGCAGCGGCCGAACTTGGGGTGAAGTACCTGACTCTTTATGCGTTTAGTACTGAAAACTGGAGCCGTCCCAAAACGGAGGTGGATGCGCTCATGAGCCTCCTTGTGTCAACTATCAGTTCCGAAACTTCCACCTTAATGAAAAACAATGTGAAGCTTAATGCAATAGGTTGTAAAGAAGCTTTACCAGGTGGTGTTCAGAAAAAACTGGAAGACTGCATACAACAAACTTCATCAAATAACGGATTAACATTAACACTGGCATTAAGCTACAGTTCTCGTTGGGAGATAATTGAAGCTTTTAAAAGCGTTGCCAGCGAAGTGAAGAATGATCAATTGGCTATTGAAGATATCAATGCCGATGTGATATCCAATTACATGTCAACTGCCGGTATACCTGATCCGGAACTAATGATCAGAACCAGTGGTGAACATCGAATAAGTAACTTTTTACTTTGGCAGTTAGCTTATTCTGAGCTATATTTCTGCGACATTTTATGGCCCGACTTTAGGAGAGATGATTTTTACCGGGCACTGTTGGATTTTCAAGGTCGCGAAAGGCGATTTGGAAAAACCGGCGAGCAAATTAAAAAATAATCAGGTGAAGTGAGGTGAGAAGATAGAATCGAGGAAGTTGGACTAACCTAAATTGAAAAAACTATTGAACTGCATGGAAGGTAATATGCGAAGTAAATTATTGATTGTTTTTCTTTTTATATTCTCTATTAGTAGTGTAATTGGACAAACAACTGATATTCCAAATATTTCATATTCGGGCACTCCCCGAAAGTATGTAATTGCAGATATTGAAGTAACCGGGGTACAAAACCTGGATCCAAAAATACTAGTCAATATCAGTGGACTGAAAGTAGGGCAGCAAATTACCGTGCCAGGTGATGAAGTGTCCGAAGCCATCAGGCGATACTGGCAACACGGACTTTTTTCCGATGCCAAAATCAAAGCCAAAAAAATCGAGGGGCGTGAAATTTACCTGGAGATTTACCTGCAGGAGCGACCTCGTTTATCAGAGATGTATTTTCATGGGCTCAAAAAGAATGAGATAGAAACTGTAGAGCAAAAGGTTGCCATGATGAAAGGCTCACAGGTAACCCCATTTATGGTGACCCGAGCCGAGAAATACATCACCGATCACTTCGTGAACAAAGGATTTTATAATACCGAAGTTAATATTGTTCAAAAAGACGATCCATCAAAACCTAATCATGTTACGTTGGACATCAACGTTGACAAAAAAGATAAGGTAAAGGTAAGTAGTCTTACATTTGAAGGAAACGAGGTGCTTAGCGATGGTAAGCTGAACCGCACCATGAAAAAGACCAACGAAAAAGGCAAGGTGCTGAACTTTTTCAGAACCAAGAAATTTGTTGTTGAAAAATACGAAGAGGATTTAACAGCTGTTATTGGTAAATACAACGAATTGGGGTATCGCGATGCACGCATCGTAAGCGAAGAGGTAAGTAAAAATATCGAGGATAACACTGTTGACGTTAAGTTGGTGCTCGAAGAAGGTAATAAATATTACTTCGGTGATATTACCTGGGTGGGTAACACCATTTACCCTTCCGAGCTTTTAGCGTATGACTTGCGTATTAAGAAAGGTGATGTCTTTAACCAGACATACCTGGATGAACGCTTAATTACTGACGAAGATGCAGTGCATAACCGCTACATGGATAATGGTTACCTGTTTTCCAATATAACACCTGTAGAAACAGGTGTGCGTGGTGATACCATCGATATTGAGATGCGTATTTATGAAGGACAGCAAGCTACCATTAATAAGGTAATCATACGTGGTAACACCAAAACACACGAACATGTGGTGCGTCGTGAGATCAGAACCAAGCCCGGACAGCTATTTAGTAAGTCTGAATTGATTCGTACTGTGCGTGAATTGGCGCAACTTGGGCATTTCGATCCTGAGAATATTTCACCAGATGTTCAGCCAAATCCTGATAATGGAACAGTGGACCTGGTTTATCAGCTTGAAGAAAAAGCCAATGACCAGATAGAATTATCCGGTGGTTGGGGTGCTGGTATGTTTGTAGGTTCATTAGGTCTGAAGTTTACCAACTTCTCAATGCGTAACTTCTTTAATAAAGAGGCCTGGCGTCCATTGCCTACCGGTGACGGTCAGACCCTGGCTTTACGTGCACAAACCAACGGTAAGTTCTACCAGTCATATAGTTTATCATTTACCGAGCCTTGGTTAGGCGGTAAAAAACCTAACTCGCTGAGTTTCTCCATCTATCACTCTATTCAAACAGGTGTTAGTTCAAGTTATTACGATCCGCGTTATAGCTATGGAGGTGGTTATGGTGGTTATCCCGGTTATGGAGGTAGTTACCCGGGAATGCAAGATCCTGATGCCATCGATCAGCACATGAAGATTACTGGTATCTCATTAGGATTTGGTAAACGTCTTCGCTGGCCCGATGATTTCTTCTCATTATATACAGAGGCTAGTTATCAACGATACGATCTGTTGGATTGGAATTATTTCATTATGCAGAATGGTATTTCAAACAACCTGAACTTTAAGGTCATGTTGAGTCGTCGCTCGATTGATAATCCAATTTATACTCGTCAGGGATCTGACTTCTCTGTGGGCGTTGAGTTTACCCCACCTTGGTCAATGTTCCAGCCAGACAAGGATTGGTCAAAAGCCAGCGAGGAAGAAAAGTATCAACGGATTGAATATCATAAGTGGACTTTCAAAGGAGCCGTTTATAAACCCATTGATAATGCCAGCAAACTGGTTGTGATGGGTAAAATGGAGATGGGCTTCCTTGGTTACTATAATAAATACCTTCAGAGTCCGTTTGAGAAGTTCGTTCTCGGAGGAGATGGAATGGCGGGCTTCAGCATGTATGGTTCCGAGACCATCGGACTGCGTGGATATGAAAACTCATCGCTTACTCCTTATAATACACAAGGATCGTACGACGGTAATATATATAATAAGCTGACCATGGAAGTAAGATATCCATTGGCATTGCAACCATCGGCCACCGTTTTTGCACTGGCCTTTCTTGAGGCCGGTAATGCCTGGAGTCAGTACGAAGATTATAACCCGTTTGAGCTAAAGCGTTCTGCCGGAGTCGGTTTGAGGATATTCTTACCTATCTTTGGATTAATGGGAATTGACTGGGGTTATGGATTTGATGAGAGTCTATACAGAAGAAATGCCGGTGGTAGTCAGTTCCACTTTGTAATAGGTCAAAGTTTCTAACATGCAGCTTGTTATGAGTTTGGTTTGATTTTTGTTTATTTAAGCATACTAAAATGAATAAGCTATGAAAAACATCGTTTTATTATCTCTTTTATTTATTGGGCAAATGGCGTTTGCTCAAAAGTATGCTTTTGTTGACTCGGAATATATCTTAAGAAACATTCCTGCTTATGAGGCAGCTAATGAGCAATTGTCCCAATTATCCAGTAAGTGGCAGGGTGAAGTGGAGCAGCGCTATCAGGAAGTAGCTGAGCTATACAAAAACTATCAGGCTGAGAATGTTTTTCTTTCCAATGAAATGAAAACTAAACGAGAGAATGAGATAGTTGAAAAAGAGCAGCAGGCAAAACAACTACAACAGAACTATTTCGGGCAGAATGGAGAACTCTTTAAAAGGCGCGAAGCTTTAATAAAGCCAATTCAGGATGAGATTTACAATGCTATAACTGATATTGCTTCGGAGAACAACATCGCTGCAGTATTTGATAAAGCATCCGGGATGGGTATTATGTTTGTGGATAACAAGTATGATATCAGTGACGATGTGCTGATTGAACTTGGATATAAAAGTGAATAATTAAAGAAGAAGATATGAAAATTTACTACACACTGGTTGTTGTATTTTTACTAGCCATTGGTTCAGTTAATGCACAGCAGCCTATGAAATTTGGTCATATTAACAGTGCTGAAATACTGCAGGCAATGCCAGAGCTGAAAGCTATTGAAGAACAAATGGAGGCAGAGTTTGAGCAGAAAGAGTCGCAACTAATGACCATGCAGCAAGACTTACAAACTAAACAGCAGAACTATCAGCAGGAAGTTGAGAGTTTATCACCCGCTGAAAGACAAGCACGTGAGCAGGAGTTGATGGAATTGAATCAGAAGGTGCAAAACTTTTACTTGCTTTCACAGCAGCAGATACAGGCCAAACAGAATGAATTGCAAGCGCCTGTTATTCAAAAAATGCAAGCGGCCATTCAGGAAGTAGGCGATGAAGAAGGATTTTTGTATATATTTGAAATGACAAGCCGGGTACCTGTTTTCGCGTCAGATAAAAGCATTGATGTTGGTGCATTAGTGAAAGCTAAACTAGGTATTCAGTAATAAGTAAATAAAAAATTTAGATATGAAATTGGTAAAAGTTATAGTACTGTTTGCTGCCATTGCTTTCGTTGGAAAAGTGCAGGCGCAGGATCTTAAGTTTGGTCATATAAATATTCAGGAATTAGTGATGCAACTGCCGGAAAAAGTAGCTGCTGACCAGGAACTTCAGGCCGAAGCTACTAAATTGCAGGAGCAGTTGCAGGTAATGCAACAGGATTTGCAGAAGAAATACACCGACTATATGTCACAGCGTGATTCTTTGCCTGACTTAATCCGCGCCACTAAGGAAAAGGAAATTCAGGATTATGAGCAGCGTATGCAACAATACAGCCAAATGGCACAGCAGACGATTGGCCAGAAGGAGCAGCAATTGCTTCAGCCCATTATTACCAAAGTGCAAAAAGCCATTGATGAAGTTGGACAGGAACAGGGCTTAATCTACATTTTCGATATAAGCTCTCAGGTAGTGGTATACCACTCAAGTAAAAGTATAGATTGTGCACCGTTGGTTAAGACTAAATTAGGCGCACAATAAGAAATAGCAAACAATTTTGTTGAAGCGGGTGGCTAGGTTTAGTCACCCGCTTTTGTATCTTTAAGTGATATTTCTAATGTATGAAGCAACCAGGACCAATTGCCGTGTTTGACTCCGGTTACGGAGGATTAACTGTATTAAATAAATTAGTTGAGCATTTACCCCAGTACGATTACATTTATTTAGGAGATAATGCACGCACTCCTTATGGAACACGTTCGTTTGAGGTTGTTTATGAATACACATTACAGGCTGTAAAAAAGCTCTTTGATATGGGGGCTAACCTGGTGATTTTAGCTTGTAATACTGCTTCTGCTAAAGCTCTTCGTAACATCCAACAGAAGGATCTTCCGCATATAGATCCTCAGAAGCGTGTTTTGGGAGTTATACGACCAAGTGTAGAAGTAGTAAATGCCTATAGTAAAACCAAGCACGTTGGTATTTTAGGTACGGTGGGTACTATACAGTCCGAATCGTATCCAATAGAAATTAACAAGCTTTTCCCATCAGTTCAAGTGGCTCAGGAAGCTTGCCCAATGTGGGTGCCACTGGTCGAGAATAATGAGTTTGATAAACCTGGAGCCGACTATTTTGTGAAACAGCACGTGGACAACCTCTTTAGGCAAGATAATGCAATTGATACCGTCATTTTGGGTTGTACACATTATCCGCTGTTAACCCCAAAAATTAAGCAATACTTACCTGTTGGTGCACAGCTATTGGAACAGGGAGACATTGTCGGAGAGAGTTTAAAAGACTATCTGTTTCGACATCCGGAGATGGATGCCATGTGTTCGAAAAGTGGGACTGTACATTTATATACTACAGAGCAGGTTGCTAAATTTAAACAGACAGCAGGAATTTTTTTCGAAGGTGAAACCAACGTGGAACATTTGGTTTTATAAAAGCTATCAGCCATTTGTTAATAGCTGATAGCTTCAAAGTTACTGCTCGTCTTCTTCCTTGAACCACCCGGCATACATCAGGTAGTTATTGGCAATCTTTTGTACCATCTCTCTTGATTGTTCCGGCTCAATATCTTTGACTTTTTTAGCTGGCACTCCTGCATAAATGCTGTTTGGTTCTACTATAGTGCCCGTTAATACCAGTGAATTAGCTGCAATAATTGAGTTGCTGCCAATAACAGCATGATCCAGTACCGTGGCGCCAATACCAATCAATACATTGTCTTCTATTTTAGCGCCGTGAATAGTCACATTATGACCTATTGACACATTATCACCTATCTCAACGACTGATTTCTGATACAGGGTGTGCAAAACAGAGCCGTCCTGAATGTTTACTTTGTTGCCAATGCGAATAGAATTAACATCGCCGCGCAATACTGCATTAAACCATATACTACAATCATCGCCTATCTCTACATCGCCTATAATGGTTGCGTTTTCGGCCAGATAGGCATTCTTCCCAATTTTAGGCGTAAAGCCTCTTACTGATTTAATTAGTGCCATATTTTGTTTTGTTTATAATTATCCTGAACTTTTGAAAGCTTATATTACAACAGGTATTAGTTAAACAGATGAAGAATTGAAAGGTCAAAAATACAATCAACTTTTTTAACTCTGAGTGTTGAAGAGGGGTAAAGTAAAGGATAATTCGATTTATCGGCCATAAATTATGTATTTTAAAATGTGTTGTATAACACAAGGTGTGAACCGGTTAAACATGACAAATATCAACTTGTCGATATGGCCATATCTCTACCTTTACTCCCACAATTCAGAGGAAATTAATGTTGAAAGCTAAGTGCTTATATTCATTGATTTCCTTTTTATTGATAGATTAACTTTGTTATAATAGATAGATATAAATCAGAACCTTGTCAATCATGGGTAAAAGGTCAAAAGTTATTGAAAGAGATGAAGTTGTAGTAAGGTTTTCAGGTGATTCCGGTGACGGAATGCAGCTGACAGGAACCTTATTCTCTTACACCTCTGCAATTTTTGGAAATGACATCTCAACATTTCCTGATTATCCATCTGAAATTCGTGCCCCACAGGGCACCATTAGCGGGGTATCCGGCTTTCAGGTGCATTTTGGACATACCGAAGTATATACTCCGGGGGATTACTGCGACGTACTGGTGGCAATGAATCCTGCAGCATTAAAGGCTAATGCAAAATGGATGAAACCAGGTGGTACGGTTATTTTAGATGTAGATAGTTGTGATGAAAAGAATTTGCGAAAAGCAGGTTATGAAACCGACGATCCGATTACTGAAAGTAAGTTGAGCGGCTACAATATTGTGAAGGCTCCTATCACTACGCTGACGAAAGAAAGCTTAAAAGATATGGGATTGGACAATAAAAGTATCCTTCGAAGCAAGAATATGTATGCGCTTGGGTTGGTTTACTGGCTTTTCGATCGTCCTCTTGATCATACCAAAGACTATATAAAGAAGAAGTTTAAAAAGAATCAACTGATTGTTGATGCCAATGTTAAGGTACTTGAAGATGGTTACAACTATGGTAACATTATTCAGGCGCTAACACCTTCTTATCATATCCACCCTGCAGATATTAAAAAGGGAAAGTATCGCAACCTTAGCGGTAACCAGGCTGTCGCATGGGGATTTTTGGCTGCTGCTGAGAAGAGCGGTTTAGAATTATTCCTGGGTTCATATCCTATTACACCAGCAACCGAAATTCTTCAGGAATTAAGTGCTCGTAAAGATTTAGGTGTGAAGGTATTCCAGGCTGAAGATGAGATTGCAGGTATTTGTACTGCTATTGGAGCCAGCTTTGCAGGTGATTTAGCGATTACAACTACTTCAGGACCTGGCTTGGCTTTGAAGGGTGAAGCAATTGGCTTGGCTGTTATTGCTGAGTTGCCACTGGTTATTGTAAACGTTCAGCGTGGCGGGCCATCAACCGGATTACCTACTAAGACTGAGCAGTCAGACTTGATGCAGGCGTTGTATGGCCGAAATGGTGAGAGTCCGGCTGTTATTATTGCGGCCAGTTCACCAACCAATTGCTTTGATTATGCGTTCTACGCAGCCAAAATTGCAGTAGAACACATGACGCCTGTTATTTTATTAACCGATGGTTTCTTGGCAAATGGTACTCAACCATGGCGTTTGCCAAATCTTGAAGAATGGCCAACGATTAGCGTACCTAAAGCAGACGTTAATGATAAAGACTGGCATCCGTATAAACGAGATCTGGAAAAGCTGTCACGCTATTGGGCAACTCCCGGAACAGCTGGATTAGAGCACAGAATTGGCGGACTTGAAAAAGATGAGCAGACTGGTGCTGTTTCTCATGATGCATTGAACCACCAGCGTATGGTGGAAATTCGTGAGGAAAAAGTACAACGCGTTGCTAATGTGGTTCCTGAATTAGAATTACTGGGTGATGAAGATGCTGATGTTTTAGTTGTTGGATGGGGAGGTACATTTGGTCACCTGTTTACTGCAGTTGATGAGTTGGCAAATGAAGGACACAAGCTGGCATTGGCACATTTTAATTACATTAAGCCATTACCACGCAATACATATGAAGTACTGAAGCGCTACAAAAAGATTGTGGTGTGTGAATTAAACCTTGGGCAATTTGCCGATTACCTGACAATGAACTTCCCTGATATTCAAACACAACGTTTTAATAAAGTACAGGGGCAACCATTTACGGTAGTAGAATTGAAAGAACACTTTAAAACCTTGCTGGAGGAATAAATGATGGCTGAAAATTGTCAAGTAAAATTTACAGATTTTAAAAGTGACCAAAGCGTAAAGTGGTGTCCTGGTTGTGGAGACCATGCCATTCTGAATTCAGTGCAAAAGGCAATGGCTTCTTTGGGATATAAAAAAGAAGAAGTAGCAGTTATTTCTGGTATAGGCTGTTCATCACGCTTCCCATATTATATGGAAACGTTTGGTTTTCATACGATTCATGGTCGTGGTTCGGCCATCGCATCTGGTGTTAAGGTGGCTAATCCACACTTAAAAGTATGGCAGATTACAGGCGATGGTGATGCATTAGCTATTGGAGGTAACCACTTTATCCATACCATTCGTCGTAACATTGATTTAAATGTAATCCTGTTCAACAACCAGATTTATGGTTTGACAAAAGGACAGTATTCACCAACTTCTAAGCGTGGGTTTATTTCGAAAACTTCACCATTCGGTACAGTTGAAGCGCCTTTCCGTCCGGGAGAGCTATGTATTGGCGCACGTGGACAGTTTTTTGCCCGCTGCATCGATAAAGATCTGAAGCACTCTGTGGTGATGTTGGAAGAAGCAGCTAAGCACGAAGGTACATCTATAGTTGAAGTACTGCAGAACTGTGTTATTTATAACGATAAAACCCATAATGCTATTACCGATAAGGCGCATTCGGCCGATCGTACCATTAAGCTGGAGCATGGTAAGCCAATGATTTTTGGAGCTGAAAATAACAAAGGTTTGATGCTTGAAGGCTTAGAATTGAAGGTGGTTACCATCGGTGAAAATGGCATTACTGAAGATGATATTCTTGTGCACGATGCACATTGTGATGATATCACCTTGCACTTGAAGCTGGCTGATATGGAATACCCTGAATATCCGGTTGCCTTGGGTGTAATTCGTTCTGTTAAGGCACCTGTTTATGATCAGTGTGTAGCGAAGCAGCTTGCAGAAGTTCAGGAACAATCGCAAATTAAATCATTCAACGACCTGATTCACTCAGGTGATGTGTGGGACGTTGAATAACTATTTTTTATTGAGTTAGCACAAAAAGAAGAGCCGTTCAGATAATTCTGAGCGGCTCTTTCTATATGCTTAGAGATATTGTTATTCTGTCTCCTCTTCCTTTTCGTGAAGCTGATTAAACTTCTTTAAGCCAAATAGTACTGCATAGTAGCTAATAACAATGGTTAATGGGAGAGAAAGATACCATACTATTTCGTGTAAATATTTCATGTCAGTTCTATTAGTAAACGTGTAAATCTTCAGATTTCATTTCATCCTCATCAATTGGCTTGTTGTTCATGGCCTTCCATACATACCAGATGTATGCAAAAACAAATGGGACAAGCAGTGATACATAACTCATGGCAGTCAGGGTAAAGTGGCTTGATGAAGCATTTTGTATCGTTAATGAGCTTTGTAAATCATAGGTAGAAGGGTAGAATGAGGTGTTATTAAACCCAGCAATTAGTAAAAGGCTGAATACAGTAAGAACGGTACCACCACCTGCAGCCCATATGCCTTTTGTACAGTCGCGACGAAGGATACCGGCACCCAAGCCAAGCAAAACTCCAACTACACCAATTAAAAACAGGATGAAGACTATTGGCATCTCCACCATATTCTTAAAATACTTGTATGGTTCCAGATATACTTCCTGCGTATATGGATTTACAGCAAAGCCATCTCTTACAAACAACCAGATGACAAAAGTGAGGAAGAAAACCAGAAATGGAATGCCATTGTAAATCAGATGCTTTTTAGCACGTGTAAACACGTCAACATGATTAATGCTGTTCATGAAATAAAGTAAACCAAGAACGCGAGCGAGGAAGAATACAGCAAGTCCAAGTGATAAATTGTGAAGGTTTAAAGCTGCTTCCAGGCCATGAGAGCTCAGTTCCCATTGTGATTGATTCATTTCATTCACGGTAAAAGCAGAACCGGTAAAGAATGTAGCTACGGCGGTGCCGATTAAGATAGTACCCAGCAGACCATTGATTAGCAGGAATGTTTCATAGGTACGTGGACCAAATACGTTATTTGGGCGAGAGCGGAATTCATAGGCTATTGCCTGAATAACAAATGCAAATAGTATAAGCATCCAAACCCAATAAGCCCCACCAAAACTAGTGCTGTAAAATAGAGGAAATGAGGCAAAAAACGCTCCACCAAAAGTTACCAAAGTGGTAAAGGTAAATTCCCATTTGCGACCTAAAGTGTTTACAAGCATTGTTCTTTCCATACTTGTTTTACCAATGGTATAAATCAAAGTTTGTCCTCCCTGCACGAACATCAGGAAGACGAGTAATGCGCCTAAAAGCGAAACGATGATCCACCAATATTGCTGCAGCGCTAAATGTGATAATTCTCCAAACATTAGTTGTGTCCTCCTTCTTTAGGTCCGTTTTTAATTTGTTTTACCATGATTTTAACCTCGGCAATAGCCAGAGCCACAAAGGTGATGGTGAAAAGCCAGAAAGTGATCATGACTGAACTGGTGTCGATCTTCGATACGGCAGTCATGGTGGGCATCAGGTCCTGTATAACCCATGGTTGACGACCAACTTCAGCAACTATCCATCCGGCCTGACTGGCAATGTATGCCAATGGTATAGTCCATAGTGCCGTGTATAACACCAGTTTATTCGATTCTAGTTTCTTTCTGTATACCAACCATAAAATGACCATAAACAGCAGCATAAAATGACCACCCAGAATGACCATGATATGGAAAGCATAGAAAGACAATGAGATGGGTGGTACTATTTTGAAAGCGTTAAGCTCAAGTTGCTCAGGGTTGGGATCATAATAATTGCCGTAGCCGAAGTATTTAAAATAGTTTTCTACCCATTCTTTATCATCAAACTTTGCTTTCAATCGTTCGTACTCAGCCTCATCAACACCTTTTGCCTCTTTAAATGCTTTCAGCGTTTGCTGTGCTTCATAGCCTCGTTTTATTTTTTCTTTATATGACATGATGTTGTGTTGCTCATTGCCTAATACCAAATCTTTGATGCCAGGCACAAAAGCGTCTACCTCCAGAAAAGCAAGGTAAGAGAGCATATTAGGTATTTCTATTTTAACCAGAAACTCCTGATCTGAATCGCGGTTCATTGGGTCGTCGTGTTCTTTGCCAAACAGGCCAATGGCAATTAAAGGTGCTTGAGTCTGGCCTTCGTAAAGCGACTCCATAGCAGCAAATTTCATGGGTTGTGTTTTGGCAACATCACGGGCTGAACCATCGCCTGTAGCTACTAGCATTACTGAAGATACTAAGCCAAAAATAGCAGCAATCACTATGCTTCTTTTGGCAAATAGTACATGACGCTTTTTTATTAAGAACCAACTGCTTATACCTACAACAAATAACGAGGCCAGTACATAGCCGGATGTGGTGGTGTGCAAAAATTTTGTAACGGCTGTTGGTGATAGGAAGACATCCCAGAAGTTTTCCATCTCATTACGAGCTGTTTCCGGATTAAACTTCATACCAACCGGATTTTGCATCCAGGCATTGGCCACTAATATCCAGAGTGCAGATAGATTTGCCCCTGCTGCAGTCAACCAGGTAGCAGTCAGGTGAAACCTTTTACTGACCTTACCCCAGCCAAAAAACATAACAGCAATAAAGGTACTTTCCATAAAGAATGCCATAATACCTTCAATGGCTAACGGTGCCCCAAATATGTCACCAACAAACCAGGAATAGTTGGACCAGTTGGTACCAAATTCAAATTCGAGGATAATACCGGTGGCCACGCCAATGGCAAAGTTAATACCGAATAGTTTCATCCAGAATTTGGTGATTCGCTTCCACTCCTGATCACCTGTTTTTACATAAATGGTTTCCATAAAAGCTATGATAAAACTGAGGCCCAGTGTTAATGGAACAAAGAGCCAGTGAAACATAGCTGTAAGTGCAAATTGTGCCCTCGACCAATTGACGAGCGACAAATCAATATTCTCTAGCATATTAATTTATTGTTATTATTATTGTCCAATTAATTCTTCGATAACGTGGTTAGCTCTTTCCTCATCAGTTGCATACCTGTTTTTTAATGTATCCCGAAAAAAGAACAGACGCAAAACTGCAAACATGATAAACAGCTTCACCAGAATGATGACCCATAATGTGCGCGCCCAAGGCGACAGGTTACGAAATCCATCAACATAAAAATGATATATCTTTTTGAAAATGTGCATGAGTATCAACTATTCTGAATAGCTCTAACGAAAGAGCAAATTACTTACTTAAATTGAAAAGAAACACGATAAATGTCGCTTTTTAACAGACAATATATAGAACGTTTGAGCACTATTAATTCTTTTCAATAAATGTAAAAAATATTTAAATAGTCAATCAAATGCATTCTTACAACTGACTGTTAGGGTATTAGGATGATTGAGTGTTATGAATATTATTGCAATAATGATTAATTGCATGTTAAAATCATTAAACAGATTTGGAAGTTAATTTGATTTTGTTCATCTTTACGAAGTAATCAGGTAATTAAATACCAAAAAGAAATAAATGACTGTAATACTGATTTACAGTTGGATTTATGAATGATTTTAATTAAATTAATTGAGTTTCCCAAAATATTAATTGTTAAACACCCGGACAATTGTGTTAAAGGAAACAGAAAATGTTAAACAATAATACCCAGAAAGATGACCGCAGAACAATTCAACCATCGACTATTGGGGCTTCAACAAAAAATGTTTAGCTATGCCCTTACATTAACAGCGAATGAGGAAGATGCCCACGACCTTGTTCAGGAAACAAACTTCAGAGCCCTCTCTTCAAGAGAGAAGTTTGTGATGAATACCAACTTTTCAGCGTGGATGCACACCATCATGCGCAACTCATTTATCAACAATTATCGCCGTAAGTACAAAATGCGTCAGGCACCTATGCTAGTTGATGAAGTTAACTACTTATCTAATAAGTACTATACTGATGACACACCTGATGTTATACATTATACCGGCGAGATTCATTCGCAGATGAATAAGCTGGAAGGTGAGTTTAAGCAACCATTGACTATGCATATGGAAGGCTACAAATACAAAGAAATAGCTGAACAGTTGGATATGCCGATAGGTACGGTGAAAAGTAGAATATTCTTTGGCCGCAAAAAGCTTCAGAAGATGATCGAATTAGCGATTGACTAATCTATATTGATATAAGACCATAAAAAAAAGGTAAACCAAGTGGTTTACCTTTTTTTGTATAATTAAGTCTTTTCTAATTCTTGCTTAACTCTTCAGCAGCTGTTTGGGCTTCTTTAATGATTGAAACAATAGAGATGTCTTCTCCAAGGCCAGCTTGCATCCATGCATTAGGTGTAATAGAACCAATTTTAAATAATCGCTCCACTTCAGGCGCAAAGTCTGCTGTTTTAAGGTATTGCTCTACCTGGAACTGAATTAAATGGCCAAATGCATAGTTTGACAGGTAGATGGGACTATTAATCATGTGAGAATAAATAGCCAGAATAGGTTGATCGTTGATGCCAAATACTGGTGCATAAAACTCGTTCCAGATATCAATAGCAATTTGCTGTACAGCCACTTTTAATTCATCGGCAGTGGCTTCGGGATGATGGTAAAGCCACTTCCACATGCGTTGATCAAGTAATGATACACCCATAATTTCATAGGTTGACCAGAAATTATCTAGGATCTGTAAAGCTTCTTTTTCTGGATTGTCATTTTTCATATCCAGCAATTCCAAATCGCGCTTCTGGAAGATGAAAGCCAGTGCCTCAGTAAACGCCGTGTTAGGTACACCGTTAAGCATGTAGTAATCCACATCGTAAAGCGAGATGGTTTGCTCTACATTATGTCCGAATTCGTGAATAGCAATGTTGTAGCCTTTATAATCCATGCCACTCTCCGGGATTCGTGTGCGTAGGTGAGCTGTTTCACCTTTCATTGATGCACCCCAGGCATGACCAGAACCGCGGGCCGGATCGACATCGATGCGCTCTGCCAGAAAGGAGGCCTTTTCTTTCGTAAAACCTAATTTCACTAATAAATGGGCTAAGTCATCATCCAAGGCTTTGGCATTTGGGTAGCGCGTGCGGGTGATATTGTTTAGTGTATTCTCATCAATAGCGCTGCGGGCTTTAAAGCCATCGTACCAGATGTCCCATGGTTGCAAATCGCGTCCCAGTCGTTGCTTAATTAATTCACCAACCTGCTTTAAGGCATCTGATGACATGAACTCAACAAATAGTTGCTCGGCATCAGCCTGAGTGATTTCCATGCCTCCCTCGAAAGCTCGCTTCACAGCCGTATTCAATGGTGTGTAGGCATCCATCTGGCGCATAGCATGGAAGTTGTTGATGATTTGTTGGTAGCGGCCGTTGTCTTCACTGGCTAGTTCTATTGTCTGGCCATCTTTATATACCGCATTGCTATAAGGATTCCACTGGTAGTCGCCATTATTGATGACATCCTTTGGTATTGTTTGATCGATAATGCGCTTCATCACTTCATAGACCATTCCTTGCAGCTGAACACCATCAGCTCCTTTGCTATAATGCGATTTTATTTCATCGCGCAGGTTCCAGTGTGATAGCAGTATCATATCTTCCGGAAAGTAGGTCTGCATTTTATCATCCACCAGTTGCCCCATGTATATGTTGTAATTGGCGATATACATTTCTGATGCGGAACCAACTTCTGATACGTTTTGAAGAATCTCAGCCGGAATACGTGCTGTAAATACATCTCCCATTCTGGCATAAGCCCACTCTTTACGCGTCCAGGTAGCTGCGTTTTGTTCTTTTTCAGATAATGAGTAGTAAGGGAAATTCAAGGCAATATTAAAGGCCAGCTTATTGCGGTACATATCTTCGATAAGATGAGAGCCTGCACTATATCCTCCAAAGGTTTTGTCAATGTCGATGATGTCACCCATTGGCTCGTGGAGCGGACGCTGCAGTTCAAGGGCTATTTTATTGAAGTGGCCGTAAAGTATTTCTAGGTTGCGACTCACTTTTTCAAACATCAGCTCCTTTTGCGAAGCATCAGCTATAAAATGTTTTTCGCAGAATTGCTGAAAATCGCTTTCAGTGCCATCCACGTTGCGCCAAAGCGAGGCAGCATGCTTAACCCCACGATTAATTATTTGAGCATTGGCATTGGGATGTAATTTTTCTATAGCAGCCACAGTCGTTTTAATTGTAGCTTCCGAAATATTAGCAACCTCGGTTTGTTGGTTGTTGTCACTTTGTTCATGACAAGCTGTTATTGTCATGATTGTTAATAGCAGAAACAGATATTTTTTCATACGGTGTGATTTGAATAAAACAGATTGTATTTCCCCAAAACTATAAAACACAGCGAGATAATAACAGGATATTTGGCAGTATTTACCAAATATCCTGTCGCAATTGTCAGACTGCTTCTTTTTTCCATCTGCCTTTTTTAAATAGCCAGGCAGCTAACAGGGTCATGCATCCTTCAGCAATGATGATGGCATAAAATGCACCTTCTTGTTGAAAGCCAAGTTGAATGGCCATTATATAAGCCAGCGGTATTTCAATCATCCAGAAGGCTATAATATTAATGCGTGTTGGCGTTCTGGTATCACCAGCACCATTAAAGGCCTGCGTCATCACCATGCCAATGCCGTAAAAGGCAAATCCATAGGAGATGATGCGCAAACATTGAATGCCTGCATTCAGCACTGTTTCATCAGTTGTGAATAAGCCAACAAACCAATGTGGATAAATGATAAACAGTATGCTCAATCCACCTAAAAATATCAGATTAATGCGGGCAACACCCCATACGGCTTTTTCTGCACGCCCGGATTCTTGAGCGCCCAGGTTCTGACCAACCAATGTGGCCGCTGCATTACTCAATCCCCACGATGGCAATAGTGAAAACAAGATAATGCGAATACCGATGGTGTATCCGGCTAAAACTTCGCTGCCAAAGTTGGAAATGATACGAACCAGAAATATCCAGCTGGATGTGGCAATTAATGATTGAGCTATGCCACCAAGTGATATTTTAATGAGCTTAGCAATACGTTGCCAATCAATAGTTAGAGGGATGCTGCTAAAACTAACCCGGCCATTACCTTTCCAAAGCACATAAAGCTGGTAGGCTACGGCGATACCTCTTCCAATATTAGTGGCAATAGCAGCACCGGCAATACCTAATTCAGGAAATGGCCCGATACCAAAAATCAGCAAAGGATCAAGGATAATGTTCAATCCATTGGCAATCCACAATACCCGCATGGCTATGGCTGCATCGCCTGCACCACGAAAGATGGCGTTGTTGATAAATAGCAGCATGATTACCAGGTTGCCGCCAAACATGATGGATGTATAGGCCGACAATTCGTTGATGATGGCTGGTGATGCACCCATTAACTGCAACAAATCTTTGGCAAATACAACACCCGGAATTGCGATTAACAGGGAGATAAGAGAACCGGCAATAATAGCTTGCATACCTTCTTTTGATGCTTCTGTTTTGTTTTTCTCACCAATCCGGCGAGAAACGAGTGCTGTAGTGGCCATGCTTAAACCAAAGGCAATGGCATAAATGATGGTTAATACGCTTTCGGTGATACCTACAGTGGCTACAGCATCTGCTCCAAGCCGGCCAACAAAGTAGATGTCGGCCACAGCAAATACCGATTCCATCACCATTTCCAGTACCATAGGAATGGCTAATAAAAACACAGCTCGACCCAAAGGAATCTGTGTGTAATCCTGGGATGAACCAGCTAGGGCCTCTTTAAAGTCATTCCAGATTGTACTCAAGCGTTTGGTATTAATCTTTTGTAATAATATAGTTCTATTTTGTTTAGTCATCACGTTTTAATTTCTGTTTTAACTTAAATTTTGAATGAATTGTCAGGTGCTTGAAATTATATGTACAAGCAAAAACAGATGTGCACACGCGCACGGATACAGGATAAACAGCTGGTGTCATCATGGTAAAGTCCTCCTTAGTTAAATTGATTAAATAATAAATGAAATGAATGGATACAATGAGTTGACCTTGCTTAGAAGTTATAGCAGACGCTGTAGGTCGGATAATTGGATATGTAGCTCATTGTCATCATAATGAGACAAAGATGCTTAGAATCATCGATATGTGCAAGATGTGTGGGGCGGAATTATTATAAAAAGTAGTATTTTGGCGTCAGAAAATTAAAACCTTATCAAATGAATGACCAAAGCCGCCTGATTTCAGCCGTTAGCTACATTACCATTGTAGGATGGGTTATTGCATTAATACTTCGACAAAATGAAAATCCTAAAAGTGAATTAGGTTTGTTTCACCTGCGCCAGTCATTTGGCACACTTATACTGTTTTTTATTGCCTCTTTTGCTAAGATTATGCTGGCCACTATTGGCCTGTCCTGGCTGGGAAATGTAGTTGGTTTAGTCGTATTGGTTTTGTGGCTGATTGGCTTAATTGGTGCTATTCAAGGTCGTTTTACGAAGGTGCCTTTTGTTGGCGATTGGTTTCAGGAGAATTTTAGGTTTATCGCCTGATACTATAAAAACAACTCGCACCACTTTTGAAATTGCTTCACCTGGTGTTCACCATGCTTGCGCATCGATTTAATGATCTTATCTGTGCTTTTTGCTTCTCTTAAGGAGCGGCTTTTACTATAGAATTTATCGGCGAAGCAGATAATCTGTTCTTCAATACTTATGGGTTGCATGTTACGATGGGGAATAGGCAGCTTCTGTTGCTTGATGTCATCAACAGATAATCCGGTTCCTGTATGACGCTCACATACGAATGCATGCCTCGGATATCCTTCTCTTTTCAACAGGTCGTGGCCAAGGTAGCCATGGCAGATGTATGGAAATGTGCCATAGCAGTTTAAATCAGGTGCATTGGTGAGATAGATGCCAATGTCGTGTAACATGGCGGCTTCAGCTACAAATTGCACATCGGCTTCCAATTCAGGATGGTTGGAGACAATGTCGAGTGCTTTATCCCTAACGGCTTTACTGTGTTCGGTTAAGGTTACCCATAGGGGGGAGTTGGGCGTGTAATATTTGTTGATGATGGCTTCTGTTTTCATGCCATAAAAATACAAAAAGGCTCGTAGCTTATTGACAAGGTTGTGGCTAAG
This sequence comes from Carboxylicivirga mesophila, assembly GCF_018271975.1. Lineage (GTDB taxonomy): Bacteria > Bacteroidota > Bacteroidia > Bacteroidales > Marinilabiliaceae > Carboxylicivirga > Carboxylicivirga mesophila. The sequence continues at coordinate 66,044 of NZ_JAGUCN010000009.1, read as the reverse complement.
CTAAGAGCCTTTTGTATTTTATCATTTATGTCGGCTTTTTAGTTCGCGGGCCAAATCCTCAATACGATAGCCTTTGTGCGTTAAAAGCACAATCAGGTGGTAAAGCAAATCGGCCCCTTCATATAAAAAGTTTTCATCATCATTGGCCATAGCACCAATCACTGTTTCAATAGCTTCCTCGCCTACCTTTTGAGTAATTGTTCTCACACCTTTAGTGAATAATTTAGTGGTGTAGGAATTTTCAGGCATTTCTTCTTTTCGCCTGTCGATAAAATCCTGTAAGGTTTTTAAGAACAGGATATCCTCGCTGGTATTCTCTTCTCCCCAGCAGGTATCGGTTCCTTTATGACAAACCGGACCAACAGGATTTACCTTAATAAGCAAGGTGTCGTTATCACAATCGATAGCCATTGATACCACATTCAGAAAGTTACTCGACTCTTCGCCCTTGGTCCAAAGGCGCTCTTTGGTGCGCGAATAGAACGTGACTTTGCGTTCGGTTTTGGTCTTTTCATAGGCTTCTTCGTTCATAAAGCCCAGCATCAGCACCTTGTTGCTGGTGTTATCCTGAATAATGGCAGGTACGAGACCATTGTTGAGTTTGTGGAAATTTATTGTCATGATTATTTATAGCTGATAGCTGACAGCTGATGGCTGACGGCTATTGTTTTACATTCAGTTTATTCATTAAGCTTTGCAGCATCATTATTTCTTCAAGTAGTAATGAACGCAGATTATCTACCAAGTCTTTTTCTGTTAAATCCAGTTCTTTAATAATTTCAAGCTGGGTATCTAGCTCAAAGCAGCTACCTAACGAAATTTCCAAGAAGCGATGATAATCTTTTTCACTTTTTCTGCTACTACCTTCGGCAATGTTAGATGGTATAGAAACAGCAGATCTGTTCATTTGGGAAACAAGATTAAACTTCTCTTCAGGCGGTAAAAATTTTGTTAGTTGGTATGTCAATTTAACAATCTCTATACCTTTTTGCCAGATTCGTAATTTTCGATAATCTTTCATGACTAGAGTTAAAGGGAAAGGCTATAATCTATTAGCCATTAGCTGTCAGCTAAATTCTAATTGGAATTTGTTCATTATTCAGGTAAGCTTTTAGGTCCGGAATGCCAATCTCTTTAAAATGAAAAATGCTTGCAGCGAGTCCGGCGTCGGCTTTGCCTATAGTGAATACATCCTTAAAGTGCTCCATCTTGCCTGCTCCACCTGATGCTATTATTGGAATATTTAGGTTGTCGCTCAATTTAGCCAGTGCGTTATTGGCAAAGCCCTGCTTCACGCCGTCGTGGTCCATGCTGGTGAAAAGTATCTCTCCGGCACCTCGATCTTCACACTCTCTGGCCCATGAAAAGAGCCTCTTGTCTGTCGGGATACGTCCTCCATTGACTGTGACTACCCAATCGTCGCCTTGCTCGTGTTTGGCATCGATGGCGGCTACCACAAACTGGCTGCCGAAGTTCTGGGCCAATTCATTTATCAAATGGGGATTACGAACTGCTGATGAATTGACGGAAATCTTATCCGCACCGGCATTCAATAAGGCGTCGGCGTCACTTAGTTCACTAATGCCACCACCAACCGTAAAAGGAATGTTAATGTTTCGGGCAATGCGCTTAACTAAGTCCACAAAGGTTTTACGTCCTTCATGACTGGCTGTAATATCCAGAAATACCAATTCGTCGGCTCCCTGCTCGGCATATAGCGCTCCCAACTCAACCGGGTCGCCCACTTCTTTTATTTCAACAAACTTTACCCCTTTAACCGTTTGGCCATTTTTAATATCGAGGCATGGAATAATTCTTTTGGCTAACATGTTAGTTCCTTTTTATAAAAATCTCTCCAGCTCCTTAAGCTGAATCTTTCCTTCATAAATTGCTTTACCGAAGATGACAGCAGGGATTTTGGCTTCCGCCAGCTTCTCAATATCCTTAATACCACTCACTCCGCCACTGGCTACAAGGTATAATTCCGGAAGTTCACCAAGTATCTCCTGATATAATTCAATGGCAGGCCCCTGCAGCATGCCATCTTTGCTGATATCTGTACAAATCACTTTTTGTATGCCCTTTTCAGTGTAACCTTTGATAAAAGGGATCAGCTCCTGATCGGTTTCTTCGAGCCAGCCGGTTACTGCAATTTTATTGTCTTTGGCATCTGCTCCCAGTATGATTTTCTCAGAACCATATTGTTCTATCCAGCTTTCGAACTCCTCAGAATTCTTAACAGCGATGGAGCCACCTGTGACCATCTGCGCACCAGATTCAAATGCAATATGTAGATCCTCAGAGCGCTTTAAGCCACCGCCAAAGTCAATGATTAGATTAGTTTGGCCAGCAATGCGTTCAAGCACTTTGTAGTTGATGATCCGCCCGGCTTTGGCACCGTCCAGATCCACCAGGTGAAGCCGTTTAATGCCATGGTCTTCAAATTCTTTGGCTACTTCAAGCGGATCTTCGTTATATACTTTTTTACTGTTGTAATCGCCCTGACTAAGTCGCACACACTTACCATCTATAATGTCAATGGCTGGTATGATGTCTATTTTATTCATTTTTTTTAAAAAGCTGTTAGCTGCTAGCTTATGGCTGTCAGCTCTCCTGTTCGCAAGCTCACAGGATGGTTAATAGTATTATAATCTTAAAAAGTTAGCTAAAATGCGTTCGCCTACCGAACCACTCTTTTCAGGATGAAACTGAGTGGCGTAAAAATTGTCCTTTTGCAAGGCGGAGCTATAAGGTAGAATGTAATTGGTTGTGGCCGCCGTATCTTCACCCAGGGCTACATAGTAGCTGTGTACAAAATAGACGTATTCCCCTTCCAGTGATGCATCAAAAAGCGGTGTTTTCACATCGGTAATCTGGTTCCATCCCATGTGTGGGATTTTAGTGTTTTCCATATTGCCTTCTGGTAGCTGGAATTTTCTTACTTTTTCATCGAAAATATTTAAGCAGTCGACATGACCTTCCTCAGAATGGCTGCACATGAGCTGCATACCCAGGCAGATCCCCAAAACGGGCTGTTTCAGGTTAACAATCACTTTATCCAGACCTGTTTCCCTCAGATAGGCCATAGTAGTACTGGCCTCGCCAACCCCGGGAAATATGACTTTATCAGCTTGTTGAATTTGGGTTGGATCAGCAGTAATCTCTGCTTCGTAACCTAATCGCAGCAAGGCATTATTAACCGAACGAATATTGCCGGCGTTGTATTTGATGATGATGATTTTCATGATATGTGCTTAGTGCATGGTGCGCAGTGCCCGTGCTTAGTTCATTTTCTTTTTGAGGCTTTTAATAAGCGCATTAAGTAGTTTTGCAATCTCTTCAGTTTTAGCGTCTATTTCCCCATAGTTATCCCGTGCAAGGAACCCAAGATTGAGACTGATTTCAACTTGAGTTTGAAGTTCAAACAGGGAGCCCCTTGCGATATTAAGGAAACGTATAAAGTCGGGCAAAGAATTTCTTCCAAATCCTTCGGCAATATTGGATGGAACTGAAACAGCCGCTCGTCTAATCTGATTGGTCAAGCCAAACTTCTCGTTTTCAGGGTAGCTATCCGTTATAGAATAGATGTCTGTAACTAATTCCATTGCCTTTTGCCAAGCATGTATTTCCTTATAAGTTTTCATATCTATAGGGTTATTGTTATTACTCGACTGCGCACAGTGCACTATAGCACCAGGCACTATTTTCGTGCTTCGGACTTATTTAATTTCCTCCCCAATCTTCTTAACTAATGCGGCAAACTCCTCTTTATTAAATAAGCGCGTCAGGAATATGATTTTACCTTCTTTATCAATCAGCACGTTGCGAGTAACGCCGGCTTTCTTATCCGCATACAATCCAAAGATGTCGGCATTATCATCCAGTCCCATGGGGTAGCTGATGCCGGTTGCTTCAATCATCTCCAGGGCTTTGGCTTTGGGTTCGTCACGGTCAACGCCAAATACCTTTAATCCTTTGTCTTTGTAGGCCTGCCATATTTCTTTTTCGATGTGTGGCATTTCTTTGCGGCACACGCCACACCAACTGGCGGTAAACTGCAGCATTACTAAATGCCCGCGCAGGTCTGATAATTTAACGCTTGAACCATCGGTTAAGGTCATTTCAAAGTCGGGCGCCACATCGCCAACCTTAACTAAATAACCACGGTCATCTGCTTGTTGAGCGAAGCTGTTAAGGGTAAAAAGGGCCATAGTCAGGACTAATACGAATTGTTTCATGGGTATTTTTTTGTTTGTGAATATTAGTTAGGCGAATATGATGGTTTTATTTTTATATACCAATGTCTTGCGGTCGATATGTGCTTGTACTGCACGCGACAGCACCATCTTCTCCACATCTTTGCCTTTTTGCACCAGGCTCTGTACCGTGTCGTGGTGCGATATTTTAATCACATCCTGCTCAATGATTGGTCCGGCATCCAAATCAGAGGTGACATAGTGCCCGGTGGCACCAATCAGCTTCACGCCTCGTGAGTGCGCTGCATGGTAGGGCTTAGCCCCCGCAAAAGCCGGCAGAAATGAGTGGTGAATGTTGATGATCCGGTTAGGATAAAGTGCATTGAACTCTGACGACAGAATCTGCATGTAACGCGCCAATACGATGAAATCCACTGTGTACTCTTTACACAAGCGAATTTGCTCTGCCTCCACCTCGGGTTTATTGTCTTTGGTTAGTGGCAAATGGAAATAGGGGATGCCGAACTGATTGGCCACCTGCTCCAAATCATTGTGGTTACTGATGATGAGCGGAATCTCCACATTCAGTTCGCCGGCACTGTAGCGTGCCAGTAAATCGTACAAACAGTGCGATGCCCTCGAAACAAAGATCGCCATGCGCGGTATCTGCGATGAGAAATTCAGTGTCCACACCATCTGCATGGGCGTGGCAATCGCTTCTTCAAAGGTTTGTTGGAGCTTCTCCGGGGCGATGGCAAACCCGTCGAGGTCCCATTCAACGCGCATAAAAAAGCGCTCCTCGGCACGATCGGTGTGCTGGTCGAGGTAAAGGATGTTTCCGTTGTGGCGGTATATAAAATCGGTGACGTTGGCCACAATTCCTCTTTGGTCGGGACAATGTATTCGTATGATGGCGGTGTTTTGCATTCTATTGTTGAATTGTTTAGTTGTTAATTTGTTGAGGTAAAAAATAGTCGTCGGACTTTGCGCTTCGGACTCCGGACTTTAATTCTTAATCGTGTTAATAAAAGCCTTAATCTGTTGTTTGTCGGCCCCATGTTCGCTGAGCAGTTTCACAAAGGCACTGCCGATGATGGCTCCTGCAGCATGTTGGCAGGCTGTTGCAAATGTGTCGCGATTGCCGATGCCAAAGCCTATCAGTCGTGGACTCTGCAAGCCTAGGCCGTTCACGCGGTTGAAATAGTCGATTTGATTCTGTTGCACATTCTGTTTGGCGCCGGTGACCGATGCCGATGATACTACATAAATAAAACCTTTGCTGTGAGCATCAATCAAACGGATGCGCTCATCCGATGTTTGTGGCGTAATCAAAAAGATATTGGCGATACCCGCCTCATTGAACGAGGTCTCATACAGCTCTCGGTATTCATCGAAGGGCAGGTCGGGGATAATGACACCATCCACGCCAATTTCCCGACATTTGGCGATGAACTTCTCCACACCATATTTAAAAACCGGGTTAAAATAGCCCATTAGCACAATGGGTATCGTAATGCTATCGCGCATGGTTTGCAGTTGCTCAAACAGCAACTGAATGCTCATGCCATTGTCCAATGCCTGCTCGCTGCTGGCCTGTATAGTGGGTCCATCGGCCAAAGGGTCTGAAAATGGCATACCTATCTCCACCAGATCGGCGCCTCCTTCCTGCAAGGCTTCCAGCACTGGCATGGTGTCATTTACAGTGGGGTAGCCGGCCGTATAATACACCGAGCAGATATCTTTTTTATTCGTAAAGAGTTGTTGTAGTCTGTTCATATCCTAAAGCTATTTGCTGTCAGCTACTAGCTGCTTGCTTTGTTAATTATTTTCTGATAGAAGCCTTCTTCTTATTGTTTGTATGGCACTTGGTACTGTCAACATGGTCCTCGCTACTGTCAGCATCGTACTCGCTACTGTCAGCATCTTCCTCGGTACCGTCAACATCGTACTCGGCATCGTCAGCATGGTGCTCGGCGCAGTCAGCATCGTACTCGACACTGTCAGCATCGTCCTCGGTACTGTCAGCATCGTCCTCGGCATCGTCAGCATCATCCTCGGCATTGTCAGCATCGTACTCGGCACTGTCAACATCGTCCTCGGCATTGTCAGCGTCGTCCTCGCCATTGTTAGCATCGTGCCGGGATGATTCATTATCGAACTGTTAAAACCCAAAGCGTTCCATATAAGTGGCCATGTCTTTATCGCCTCTTCCCGAGAGGGTAATCACCACAGCATCGTCCTTTTGAAACTGCATTTTGTCGAGCGCTGCCAGTGCATGGGCCGATTCAAGGGCCGGAATAATGCCTTCGAGCTGTGTTAACTGCAGGGCGGCATCCAGAGCCTCTTTATCGGTGGCCGACAGAAACTGTGCACGACCGGTATCAAACAAATGCGCATGCTGTGGGCCAATGCCCGGATAATCCAATCCTGCCGAGATGGAGTAAGGTTCGGTGATTTGTCCATCCTCACTCTGCATCAGGAAGGTTTTACTGCCATGGATAATGCCCATATCGCCCAGAGCGATGGTGGCTGCCGTATCACCTGAGTCAACGCCCATACCGGATGCTTCCACAGCCACCAGCTTCACCCGTTCATCGTCCAGAAAATGGTAGAACGAACCGGCGGCATTGCTGCCTCCACCCACGCAGGCAATCACATAATCAGGATAGTCCTTACTGGTTTTTTCGTTGATTTGCAGCTTTATCTCTTCACTGATAACCGCCTGCAGGTGGGCCACCATATCGGGATAAGGATGCGGTCCTACTACCGAACCAATAAGGTAAAAGGTGTCCTCGGGGTTGCATATCCAGTCACGCAAAGCCTCGTTGGTGGCATCTTTCAGGGTTTTACTGCCCGAGGTGGCTGCCTTCACTTCGGCACCCAGCATCTTCATGCGCGCCACATTGGGTGCCTGGCGCTGAATGTCAATTTCACCCATGTACACCACACATTGCAGTCCCATCAGTGCACAGGCCGTAGCGGTGGCCACGCCATGCTGTCCGGCGCCTGTTTCGGCAATGATGCGCTGTTTGCCCATGTGCTTGGCAATCAGAATCTGTCCTACCGTGTTATTAATCTTGTGGGCACCCGTGTGGTTCAAATCTTCGCGCTTGAGGTACACATTGGTCTGGTACTTTTCCGATAGTCGCTTGGCCAGATAAAGTGGCGAAGGGCGCCCCACATAATCCTTCAGCAAGGCTTTGTACTCCTGCTGAAAAGCAGGTGAATCGATAATGTCTTTGTAAACCTTCTTCAGGTTCTCAATATTGGGGTAGAGCATCTCTGGTATGTAGGCCCCTCCAAAGCGGCCATACATGCCATTCTCATCTGCCTGGTATTTACTCTGCTTGCTCATGCTGTGTTGGTCTTATGGCTTTAAAAAATTCCGATAGTCGCGGAATATCTTTAAGTGCTGGTTTAATTTCAAATTTACTGTTGATGTCTATGGCCTTCAGGTTGAGGTGTTCCAGGTGCTGAATGTCGGCCACATCATCGGGGCCAATGCCGCCGCTTAAAAACACCGGACGCGCATTGTTGTAGTTCTTCAATAGTTGCCAGTTAAACTTTTGTCCGCTGCCACCAAAGGCCTTGGTCTGTGTGTCGAACAAAAAGTAGTCGCAATAGTCCTGGTAACGCCTGGTTTGTTGAAAGTCAAATAATTCATCAATGCGAAATACCTTCATCACCTGTGCGCCCGACTGTTTCAAAATGAAGCAGAGCTCAGGTGATTCATCGCCATGCAGCTGTATGATGTCGAGCCCAAAAGCGATGCGTTTCTCGTTGATGGTGCGCTCGCTAGCATTGACAAAAACGCCTACCTTTTTAATGGATGCATCCATTTGTGCATGCGGTGGTTTTTCCACATAGCGTGGCGACTTTTCGTAAAAAATGAAGCCAATATAATCGGGCTTTAGCTCAATGAGCTCCTGTATATTGGAGCTATCGCGCATGCCACATACTTTTATTTCAGGTGCTGGTTTCATCCTTTGTTACTTAACTGGTTAATGTTGCTGTTATGCATTGGCTTTAACGGCAATGGCTTTGGCAAACCTGGCAAAAGCTTCGGCCGGATTGTTTGTCTTCATAAAGTTCTCACCAATCAGAAAGCCATCAAAACCGTTCTCTCGCAGGAAGAACACATCTTCGGGCGAATGAATACCGCTTTCTGAAATCTTCAGCTTGTCGGCTGGCAGCCTATTAGCCAGCTGAATGGACTGCTCCAGGTTCACTTCAAAGGTTTTGAGGTTGCGGTTGTTAATACCCACCACATCCACAAACGGATTGAGTTTATCAGCTTCTTCCGGTGCATGCAGCTCCATGAGTACCTCCATACCCAGGTAGTTGGCCAGGGCACCCAGCTCTTTCGCCTGGTTGACATCCAGAATGGCAGCGATGAGCAAAATAGCACTGGCACCAATGGCTTTGGCTTCATACACCTGGTAAGGATCAATGATAAAATCCTTACGCAGAATTGGGATGGTCGTCAGGGCTCTGGCTGTTGTTAAGTCCTGGTTGCATCCGCCAAAGAACTGCTGATCGGTTAATACCGAAAGGGCAGAGGAGCCGGCCTTTTCATAGCCGGTAACCACCTCTTCAACGGTTGCATTACCATTGATGATGCCTTTAGAAGGCGACTGACGTTTAAACTCGGTGATGACACCCGTTTTGCCGGGATCTGCAATGAAGCCTTTTAATGAAGGTACAGCTTCGTTAAAGAGTGGCTGGTCCATCAGCTGCTCCTGCGATGTAGTTTTCGCAGCTTGTTGAACTTCAATTTGCTTGTGTGCGACTATTTTATCGAGAATATTCATGGCTGTTTCTTAAATGCTAATAAGGGTTGATAGTACCTTGGCGGCCTGGCCATTCAGCAATGATTGGCGCGCCTCTTCGATGTTCTGTTCCAGGCCTTTTTCAGGTGAGTAGCAATTAAGGGCGAGTGCGGCATTGGCAATCACCACATTGTTTTGTGCCTCGGAGCCTTTGCCCTCCAGTATGGTTTTAAATATATTGGCTGCCTCCGGTACGGTGTCACCTCCAAATATTTCTTCTGGTTGAATCTGTTTCATACTAAAATCATTCGGTGAATACACCAGTTCGCCTGTGTTGGTGATGGCTTTAAAATCACCAGTCAATGACACTTCATCATAGCTATCAAGGGCATGTACAATGCTGTATTGGATGTTGGTTTGTTGATAGATGTATTGGTACACTCGTGCCAGCTCTAAACTGAAAACCCCGACCAGCTGATGTGCAGGGAATGATGGATTAACCATTGGCCCCAGCATATTGAAGAAGGTTTTCAAACCCAGCTCTTTGCGGATAGGAGCCACTACTTTCATGGCCGGGTGAAACAGCGGCGCATGCAAGAAACAGATGTTGGCCTTATCCAGCTGTTCCTTCAACTTGTTTTCGTCGTTGGTAAAGCGGTAGCCCAGGTACTCCATCACGTTGGACGAACCACATGAGGACGATACACTGTAGTTGCCATGCTTAGCCACTTTGGCACCTGTACCGGCCACCACCAGCGAGGCCAGTGTTGAAATGTTAAAGGTGTTTTTACCGTCGCCGCCGGTACCGCACATATCAATGGTCCGATAGTCCGATAAGTCCACTCTCAGGCAGAGCTCCAGCAGCGCATCGCGAAAGCCTGATAGTTCCTCAACAGTGACAGGGCGCATCATAAACACCGTTAAGAAGGCCACCACCTCCGACTGGTTATACTGCTCCTTGGCAATATTCACCAACACGTTCTTGGCCTGGGCCCGTGTCAGTGTTTTGTGGTTAATGAGTTCTTTTATGGTTTGTTTAATGCTCATGGTGAAAAAAACTTCTGGCTGCTTGCTGTTCGCTGATAGCTTTTGGCAGCTTGGTTAATATTAAGTCCCCGGTCTTCCGTCTTCTGATTAATCACTATTTCTCTATCCAGTTTTTAATCATCTGCTTGCCATGCTCAGTCAGCACCGATTCAGGGTGAAACTGTACACCACGCACATCATACGCTTTGTGCATCAGCCCCATAATCTGGCCGTCCGCTTCTTTGGAGGTGATAAGCAGTTCAGCTGGTAAATCCTCTTCATTCACCACCCAGCTATGGTAGCGTCCGGCTTTAAAGCTTTCAGGCAGGCCATTGAACAGGTATTCATCTTTATTAATGACTTCAACAGGTGTTGCAACACCATGGTATACTTTGTTGAGGTTACGGATGCTGCCGCCAAATACCTCCGCAATGGCCTGGCAACCGAGGCAAACGCCCAGGATGCTCTTGCTGGCAGCATATGTTTTGATAAGTTCCTTCAGAATACCTGCTTCGTCGGGTATGCCGGGGCCGGGTGACAGGAGTATCTTATCGTATTGGGCTACATCGGCCAGGCTGATTTCATCGTTACGAAATACGTCAACTTTTTCATCTATAATCTCCTCCACATAATGGACCAGGTTATAGGTGAACGAATCGTAATTATCCAGGACTAATATTTTCATTTTTATATTGCTTATAGTTGCTTGAATATTTTTATTGTCAGAAGTCAGACGGTCAAAGCAAGAAGCAGTTAGTTTGACTTCTGCCCTCTGCCTTCTTACTCTTTTACTTCATTAAAACTCTTCGGCTAAGCGGATAGCTTTCTTTAAAGCACCCAGTTTGTTATTCACTTCCTGTAGTTCGTTTTCTTCTTTCGATTCACTGACCACACCAGCTCCGGCCTGATAAAACAGCGTATTGTTTTTGCTCAGAAAGGAGCGAATCATAATGGCCTGGTTGAAACTGCCATCAATGCCAATGTTGCCGATGCAACCACCATAGTAGCCCCTGTTCTGGTTCTCAATGGAATCAATAAGCTGCATGGCTTTATATTTGGGAGCTCCTGATAAGGTGCCGGCCGGAAATGTATCGGCCATCACGCGTGACGCAATAGAACCCTCTTTTAATTGTCCGCTTACATCAGAAACCAGGTGGAGTACATGCGAGTAGTACTGCACTTCCTTGTAGGTATTAACGGTTACCTTTTCGCAGTTGCGACTCAGATCGTTACGCGCCAGGTCCACCAGCATTACGTGTTCAGCATTTTCTTTTTCATCCTCACTCAGCTGAATAGCTAGTTCCTGGTCTTTCGCATCGTCGCCAGTACGCTTAAAGGTACCGGCAATGGGATTGATGGTCGCCATGTTGTTGTCTATCACCAATTGAGCCTCTGGTGAAGAACCGAATATTTTGTAATCGCCATAATCGAAGTAGAAAAGGTAAGGTGAAGGATTGATATTACGAAGGGCGCGATAAACATTAAACTCGTCGCCTGCAAATTGCTGTCTGAACTGACGTGACAGAACAATCTGGAAAACATCGCCTCTGAAGCAATGTTCCTTGCCTTTGGTCACCTTGGCCATGTATTCTTCATCACTAAGATTTGACTGTTCCTGGTTAGATGGTGTAAACTGAAAAGTAGGAATGGTGCGGTTGTAAAACTGCTCAATGATGTTGTTGCTTTCTGACTTTTCATTGTCTCTCAGGTTCTCAATCAGGTACAGTTGGTTGGTAAAGTGGTTGAATGCAACAATGTATTTGTAGTAGGTGTAGCGTAGTTCGGGGATTGAATGCTCCTCTTTTCGCTCAGCCTCAAATTTTAGTGAATCGAAATACTGCACCGCATCGAAGGTGGAATAGCCAAACAGGCCATTGATTTTGATGGGGCAATCGGAATTGTCCACTTCAAGGCTCTTGATAAATCTATCAAGCAATTCAGGAACATTATTATCCGCACTAATTTTAACAGGTTGCAATTCCTTATGTGCTTCGCCTTGCATGACATAGCCTTTATCGGCAATAAACTCATACAAGGGCTTGAAGCAAATGAACGACATGGAGTTGCTATTGCCATGGTAGTCACTACTCTCTAGCAGAATAGTGTTGGGGTAGGCATCACGTAGCTTCAGATACAGACTCACTGGCGTTGTGACATCGGCCACATTGGCTGGTATGGGGGTTGCAAGTGTTTTAATAGTTATTGTGTCCATGGTATGTTCAATTTACGGAATTAAAAAAGGCTTACCGAGAGTTTCGATAAGCCTTTGTTCATATTTTTTACATATACGACGATTGCCCTTAACTCTCGGTTGAAAGATAAGTGTGATGCCACCAGCCTTTATGTGTTAAAATCATATTCATTGTCTTGCTTTTGCAATTGTACGCCACAAATATTTGAAATAAATTTTTTAAAAACCAAACGGATTTGGTGAATTTTTCTTCATTAGCAGATAATCTGTAGGAATATCTAGTGTCGATGTTATAAATTACAACCTATTGAAGCTGTATTGTTATAAAAAAAAAGGTGATTCGAAATCACGTCTGAAATCGAATCACCATTACTCAGGTAAAATTAAAGGGTTGAATACTTTTTATACTCAGGAAACAGACGTATTCAACCCGGGGAACATAACTAACTAAAGGTAATTTCTCCTGTATTTACATCATACATGGCGCCAATAAGGGCAATTTCACCTTGCTGATGCATTTCATTTAATACTTCGCTGTTCTTTTTAATGTTTTCGATGGTCAACTCAACATTCTTGTCAGCCACTTGATTTACAAATTCTGTATTGTTTGAATCACGCGCCTCTCCGTCGGCTGTTGGGGTTAGCTCAACGGCTGGTTTAATTTTATCCAGCATTTGCGTTAAGTTACCCAGTTGAGCATTGTCGCAGGCGCCTTTTACAGCACCGCATGAGGTATGGCCCATTACCACAATGGCTTTTGACCCTGAAATTTTACAGGCAAACTCAAGGCTTCCAAGTATGTCTTCATTGACAATATTGCCAGCTACGCGGGCATTAAAAATGTCACCAATACCCTGGTCAAATACCACCTCTGTCGGGATTCGTGAATCAATACAACTGACTACGGCTGCAAAAGGAAATTGTCCGTCGGCAGTTTGGTTCACTTGTTGCAACAAGTCGCGTTGAAGCCCTTTGTTCTCAACAAAACGTTTGTTGCCGGCTTTTAAAAGTTCAACTGCCATGTCGGGAGTGATGCTAGCCTGTGATTGTGCTGTTTGTGTTACGGTACTCATCTTAATGTCATTTTAAACTTGTTGCTACTATTAAATTTCCTTTAAAGCGAACTCTACTGCTCTGCGTTGGTTTTCAATGCCTTTCTTTTCTCGCTCTTTAATAACTACTTCAATGTTGCGGTATTCGGCACTGGTCTTAAACTCTTCAATTATTTCAATTACATCCTGACAAATATTGATGGAACGCGAGGCATCAATCATCACCTTAGAGCCATCAGGTACTTGCCCTAATGTTTTCAGAATGCTGGCTTTGTTGATAAATGTTACATCTTCGGCCAGTTCCAGGTGAAGGTAGTTGTCATTGAGGTGTTTATCAGATTCAAATAAGAATGGCTTTTTATAGTTGTTATACAGGATGTACATCACGGCAACCACTAATCCGAGTACAATCCCCACCAACAAATCGGTAAAAATGATACCCGCGATTGTGACCATAAAAGGGATGAAGTGCTCTTTGCCAAGTGCATACATCTGCTTAAATAAGGCAGGTTTAGCCAATTTGTATCCAACTACAAAAAGTATAGCTGCCAAGCTCGCCAGTGGTATCAGGTTTAACACATTAGGAATTGCCATGGCACAGATAAGCATAATAACACCATGTAAAATGGCCGACATCTTTGTTTGTCCACCGGATTGGATGTTGGTCGAGCTACGCACAATTACCTGTGTGATAGGTAATCCACCAATGAAACCAGAAATGATGTTACCGATACCCTGCGCTTTTAGCTCGCGATTGGTTGGGGTAACGCGTTTCTGAGGATCCAGCTTATCAGTAGCCTCGAGGCACAGTAGTGTTTCAAGGCTGGCTACTATGGCAATAGTTGCCCCAATGGTCCAAACGGCAGGCGATAATATCTGGCTGAAATCCGGTGTGGTAAACTGCCCGAAGAAGCCGGCAATAGTGCTGGCAACTGGCACTGCCACAACCTGATCAGTATTGAGAGCTAGTGAAGGAATGGTTTTAAACAGCATATTCAGAAGTATACCCATGGTAACCACTACTAATGGCCCCTGAACAATCTGGAAAAGCTTAATTCTTTTCATAAAAGGTCGTTCCCATAGAATTAGCACAACCATGGAAAGTGCTGTGATAATGGCCGCACCTGGGCTGATGGCCTCAAACATGTGGTAAATCTCCGATAAGGTATTGTGACCATCACTTTGGACAAATTTTAAGCTACCCTCATAATCTTTGTCATACCCAAACCCATGTGGTATTTGCTTTAAGATAATGATGATGCCAATCCCTGAAAGCATTCCTTTAATAACTGATGATGGGAAGTAATAGCCGATGATACCGGCCTTGGCATATCCCAGAATGAGTTGTATCACTCCGCTAATAACAACTGCTGCCAGAAAGATTTCGAAAGAGCCTAATTCGTTTATGGCTGATAATACAATAACGGCTAAGCCGGCAGCAGGGCCGCTTACGCCAAGTTGTGAGCCACTTAATGCTCCAACAACAATTCCACCAACAATACCGGCAATGATTCCTGAAAAGAGAGGTGCACCTGAAGCCAAGGCAATTCCAAGGCAAAGTGGGACTGCCACTAAAAACACTACAATAGAAGCAGGAACGTCTTGTTTGAGGGTACTGAATAATCCATTTTTTTGCGAGATACTCATTGTATAATCCTTTAATTTTTTTCACATGCTGTTCCCGGTTAACAGCTTCGATTCATAATGCATTAGGTAAAAACTCGGGAGCAAATCTATTACTTTTTAAAATAATAGCAAAACTATTACAATATTTTGCAATACTAAAACATCAAAACGTCAAACTTGTTCAAAAAAAGTTCTATTTTTGTTCAAAATAAGTTTTGCAACTATGTCTATTGGAATCAAAATCAGCTTAAACGACAAACTCTACATTCGTGATCCACAGGAGACTTCCCTAGGTCAAAATATTATAAAGAATAGTATTCTATTAATTGATGAAATCGGTTTTGAAGCCTTCACTTTTAAAAAGCTGGCTGCCAAAATGGGCTCTACCGAAGCTTCTGTTTATCGATACTTTGAGAATAAGCACTTATTGTTACTTTATCTGGTATCGTGGTATTGGGAGTGGGTAAGTTATTTGATAGATATAAATACAATGAATATCAGTTCGCCACTTGAGCGCTTGAATATCATTATAAGTACGCTTGTATATGCCTATAAGGAAAATCCGGCGATTGACTATGTGAATGAGAGTGTATTGCACCGTGTGATTATTGCAGAAGGCACTAAAGCTTATTATACCAAAGAAGTTGATAAGGAAAATACGGAAGGCTTTTTCTCAAATTATAAAATGCTTTGTGAAAAGGTGGCTGAAGTGATAAAAGAAGTGAATCCTGAGTTCCCATATCCTAGGGCATTGGCAAGCAACTTGTTTGAGATGGCCAACAGCCATAGTTACTTTGCTATTCACCTACCACGTCTAACAGATGTTAAGGTGGATGAAGAGGATTATGAGGAAGTGAAAGAAATGCTGGAGCATTTTACAAATACATTGTTATTGAAATAACATTAATTGCATAATGAAAAAAGGTCCGCTGGTAACTGCCAACGGACCTTTTTTTGAGTGTATTGTTTTGTTATTTGATACCAATTAACCATTTGGTCAGTGAAATAATAATGTAATACAGGATAACTGCAGCTATGCCTCCCACGCCCAAAAGTACTACAAAAACGATGGCCAGGAATAGTAGTGTGAATCGTTCTTTGTTATTTGCCCATTTGATGTTTTTAAATTTCAATGAGAACATGGGGACCTCGCTGATAAGCATGATGCTGAAGAAAACTATTAGGGCTAAAATTACTAATGGACTCATCCAGGCAAACCATTCGGGTGTTTCAATAAACTTATAAGCCAGAGCAGCAGTGAATATGCCCGTGGCGGTAGTGGTGAGGCCAAGGAAATTTTCAGTTTGCCTTGTATCTACATTAAACTTAGCTAATCGAAAAGCTGCAAAAGCAACCATTATAAATGGTAGGAGTGTAAATACCTGTTGAGATAGTGATAGTGCAAAAAAGTTGGTAGCATAGCTGCCTGTTAGCTGATACTTGATGATGGTTGACCAGATAGCAGCCGGTGCAGCCCCAAAGCTGATAAGGTCAGCCAGTGAGTCCAGTTCTTTCCCAATGTTACTGTATGCTTTGAGCAATCTGGCTGCAAATCCATCACTGAAATCAAATAAAGCACCCGCAAAAATCAGCCAGATGGCGATGTCTATTCGCGCATTTAAAGCAAAAAAAACGGCGAGAACACCACATAAGACGTTCAAACTGGTGAGTAGGTTAGGTATATGCTGTTTAATACTCATAATAATGCGTTTATTTTTTGTCGAAAGTAAGGGAAAGATGAAGAGTTTCAAAATTTCAGGACCAACATAATTGCAGATTGTAGTGCGAGATTCAGGTTGAACGGTAGAGGTTTATTTTAGTAATATTGGGCTTTTCGTATGTTAAATTAACTAAGGCTAATTATTTTTGCAGGGCAACTAAATATAAACAACTATGTGGACTGAAGAATTATCGGTAAATAATGCCGTGATTGACAATGAACATAAAGAGTTATTTACCTTAATTGATAACTTTTACAAAGGGATAAAAGATAATTCTCCTCGCGAAAGACTTGAGGAATTAATATTTGGCCTGGTAGCATATACCAAAACGCATTTTGCCAATGAAGAAGATCATATGCGCCGCATGAATTATCCGAATCTTAAGGAACATGAAATGTTACACAAGGAGTTTATTGATAAGACTCAGAGTTATTATGAACGTTTGAAAGGCGGCAAGCTGATTCTATCCATTGAGGTCACCAATTTTCTAAAAGAATGGTTGGTGAAACACATAAAAGGTACTGACCAGCAATATGCGTCATTTGAAAGGATGTCTAAAGTATGATATAGATCAACTAACTTATAAATAAATAAAAAATTGACCTGAAAATTTGCAATTGTAAATATTGAGGCTACATTTGTATCGAATTAAAAACAAAGACATGCAAAATTTTACTCATCATCATCATCATTATTTCCTGCTCAACTGGTAGGCGGTGATTGGTGTGTAAAATCAAAATATCAACTGCGGCTTACCAGAAATGGTAAGCCGCTTTTTTTTATCAACAGTTATGACACAATTTACTATTCATATTCATCATCATCATTACTTGTTCTGCCGGATGAGCTGAGGTGTTGTATATAACAGCATAACATTTAAAGGCTTATCCACAGGGTAAGCCTTTTTTATTGACAATATTTTAAAAAGAACATAACATGGAAACTAAATTGAGAATTGCATTACAAAAGAAAGGTCGTTTGAACGAAGATTCAATGAAACTGCTTAAAGAGGCAGGCATTAAATTCAATGTAGGAAGTGGAAAACTGGTGGCTTCATCGCCCAACTTTCCCATCGAGGTATTGTTTTTGCGCGATGATGATATACCGCAGACGGTAGCTGATGATGTGGCCGATATTGGCATTGTGGGTGAGAATGAAATGGCCGAGAAAGGCTTTGATTTAAATATAGTTAAGCGTTTGGGTTTTAGTAAATGTCGTCTGTCTCTGGCCATTCCAAAAGCTGATGAATACACTGGCCTGGACTATTTTAAAGACAAGAAGGTGGCGACCTCCTATCCAGTAATTCTTGAGAAGTTCTTTAAGGAACAGAATATTAATGCTGAGATACACGAGATTGCCGGTTCGGTGGAGATAGCACCGGGTATTGGTTTGGCCGATGCCATATTTGATATTGTAAGCTCAGGTAGTACTTTGGTGGCCAATCGCCTAAAGGAAGTCAAAGTGGTGATGAAGTCAGAGGCATTGCTGGTTTCAGGTTCGGGACTATCAGCTGAGAAGCAGGCCCTGTTGGATGAAATGTTGTTTCGCATTAATTCGGTGATGGCGGCCAACTCAAACAAATACATCCTGATGAACGTGCCAAATGATAAAGTGGAAGAGATTGTGAAGATTCTGCCTGGTATGAAAAGTCCGACAGTATTGCCATTGGCCGAAAAAGGATGGAGCTCGGTGCACTCGGTAATACAGGAGAAGAAGTTCTGGGAAATAATTGGTCAGCTTAAGGCTTTAGGAGCCGAAGGGCTATTGGTTGTACCTATTGAGAAGATGATTTTATAGAGAAGGCCGATGACCGAAGACCGATGATAAATGTATTATATGGAAATCGTTATCGGCTATCAGCCATTAGCTAAAAGCTAATCAGTCAGATAGAAGTAATATGAGTTAAAATTATCCCGCATAAGGGAGTAGCCTTTGCCCAGGGGCTTGGCTATAAGCTGAAAATACAATGCAGAAAGTTCTTTATCCCCCCAAAAATGAATGGAGCCAGTTATTGGAACGTCCCGATAACGGTTTGGAAGATGTATATGATACTGCCCGAGGTATACTGGATGATATCAAAAGAAATGGCGATGCCGCCTTAATTAAGTATACCCGCATGTTTGACGGTGTTGATCTGGATACGCTTGAAGTGTCGCAAACAGAGATTGATGAGGCCTGCATGGCAGTTAGCAGTGATTTGAAAGATGCCATACTGATAGCAAAGCAAAATATTGAAACCTTTCATCAGTCGCAAAAAACACAGCGCGAAGTGGTGGAGACCATGCCTGGTGTGCGTTGCTGGCAGAAGAGTGTGGCCATTGATTCGGTGGGACTATACATCCCGGGGGGTACTGCGCCTCTGTTTTCAACGGTGCTTATGTTGGGAATTCCTGCCCGTATTGCTGGCTGTAAAGAAGTAGTGCTGTGCACGCCTGCCAACAGCGATGGCCAGGTTAATCCGGCCATCCTGTATGCCGCTTCATTGGTGGGCGTGAGCCGCATATTTAAGTTAGGAGGTATTCAGGCCATCGGAGCCATGGCCTATGGTACCGCTTCGGTGCCTTTGGTGGCTAAAATATTTGGCCCGGGTAACCGCTTTGTAACGGCAGCCAAGCAGCTGGTGAGCCTCAAGGATGTGGCCATTGACATGCCGGCCGGACCATCGGAGGTGATGGTGCTGGCCGATGAGAGTGCCGATGCGGCTTTTGTAGCATCTGATCTGCTTTCGCAGGCGGAGCACGGCGCCGATAGTCAGGTGATTTTATTAACCGATAAAGAGTCTTTTCTTGATGAGGTGGAGCAGGAAGTGCAGCAGCAGTTACAGGCCTTGCCCCGTAAGGAAATTGCCGAAAAGGCCCTGGCCAATAGCCGCCTGGTGGTACTCAAAACGGTGGAGGAGATGCTCGACATGTGCAACGACTATGCGCCTGAGCACTTGATCATCGCCATGCGTGATGATGAGCAGGTTGCCAATAAAGTGAGCAATGCGGGTTCGGTATTCTTAGGTAATTACTCGCCCGAGAGTGCAGGCGATTATGCCTCGGGCACCAACCACACCCTTCCAACACACGGCTATGCCAATGCATTTAGTGGTGTCAATCTGGATAGTTACATGAAAAAGATAACCTATCAGAAGATTAGTGCTTTTGGACTGACCAAGCTGGGACCTGCGATTGAAACAATGGCCGAAGCAGAGCAATTGATGGCGCACAAAAATGCAGTGACGATTCGATTAAAGAAAATGAGTAAATAGACACAAGACAGAAGTATCAAGCCATAAGACTATTTTGTGTCTTCTGAATCATCTTGATACTATATTATTATCAAGCTGCAAGTAGCTAACAGCTATCAGCTATAAGCTTATATACATGAAACCACTGAACCAATTATTACGCTCAAATATTAAGAACCTAAAGCCCTACTCATCGGCACGCGATGAATACACTGGTGAGGCGGCTGTCTTTCTGGATGCTAATGAGAATCCGTATAATCAGCCCTATAACCGCTACCCCGACCCTTATCAGCGCAAGGTGAAGGAAAAGATTGCTGCACTAAAGGGGATTGATGCGGCACAAATATTTCTGGGGAATGGCAGCGATGAGCCCATTGATTTATTATTCAGAGCCTTTTGCGAGCCAGGCGTTGATAATGTCGTTTCGATCGATCCGACCTATGGCATGTACCAGGTGGCGGCCGACATTAACAATGTGGAAGTGCGCAAGGTATTGCTGACAAAGGAGTTTGAACTGGATACAGATGGCCTGCTGGCGGACTGCGACGACCGCACCAAGCTGTTGTTCATCTGTTCGCCCAACAACCCCACAGGGAATTGTCTGGCTGAGGCAGATATTCAAAGACTGGTGAGTGAGTTTGAGGGCATTGTAGTGCTGGATGAGGCCTATATCGATTTTGCTCTGGAAAAGAGCTGGCTGTCGAAGCTGGGCGCGAATCCTAACCTGGTGATTTTACAAACTTTCTCCAAGGCCTGGGGAATGGCGGGTATTCGTCTGGGAATGGCTTTTGCAGCGCCTGAGCTGATAAAAGTGCTGAGTAATATTAAATATCCCTATAATATTAATATACTTACACAGGAAAAAGCATTGGAGTTGCTGGAAAGAGTCGATGAAAAGCAGAAATGGGTTGAGTTGCTTCTAAAAGAGCGTACTTATTTGAAAGAGGTGCTGTTGCAATTGAATTTTGTAAAAAAGGTATATCCATCCGATGCCAATTACCTGCTTGTGAGGGTGGACGATGCCCGTGGTGTTTATGACTATCTGGTCCAAAAGCAAATCATCATACGTGATCGTTCATCGGTAGCCTTGTGTGCCGGCTGTTTGCGAATAACAGTAGGGACTCCGGAAGAAAATAAGCAGTTGACAGAAGCTTTAAATATGTACCCGAAATAGTATCTTAATCCAATGAAAAACAGTCTGTTTGTAATCAGTTTATTAGTTTTGAGTGTGTTCCAAATGTATAGTCAAAAGCAGGTTATTGACCTCTGGGAGGGTAGTGTACCCTTTAGCAAAGGCCTTGAGGTTGAAGAGCAAAATGTTGATTACCGTATTTCGCGTGTAACCGTTCCGCAGTTGTATCATTACCCGGTAAAGGGAAGTGAGGCCAGGCCGGCTGTCATCATTGTTCCCGGTGGCGGCTATGCAATCGAAGCCATCGATCATGAAGGATTTATGGCAGCTGAGTGGTTTAATCAGCAGGGATTTGAAGCCTTTGTGTTAAAATACCGCTTACCCGATGATGACTTGTTTGATAAACCGGCTTTTGTTCCATTGATGGATGCGCAGCAAGCTATTTACTTGGTTCGCTCACGGGCTAAAGAATTGCATATTGATCCATCACGAATCGGTATTATAGGCTTCTCTGCCGGCGGTCATCTGGCGGCATCGGCATCTACTTTATTTACCAATCCGGTTGATAAGGAGAGGACTTCGGAGGAGGTGCGGCCTGATTTCTCGGTACTGATGTACCCGGTTATCAGCATGGACACAACCTGTACCCACATGGGGAGCCGTCAGAACCTGATTGGGGATGCACCTGAACAGGACATGGTTGAGTATTTCTCACTGGAGAAGCAAGTGAGTGAACAAACGCCGGTAACCCTGCTGGTGCATTCGCTCGATGATGGGGCCGTGCCTGTTGAGAATACATACAGGTATGCGAATAATTTATTTGAAAAAGGCGGGAACGTGACCAAGGTGATACTGCCCATTGGCGGCCATGGCTTTGGTTTTGATGCCAAACGTCCTGTAGCGTATTGGACGGAATACCTTGAAGTCTGGTTGAAAACGAATGTGATGAAGTATTAGACAGAAAGACATAAGACAAAAGTATCAAGACACAGGGCGGTTGGTAAGCTGCAAATCATCTTGATACTCAAATCTTGATACTATTTAAAACATGAAGAAACTACTTTTTATAGATCGTGATGGTACCTTAATAATAGAACCGCCAGTGGACTTCCAGGTGGATAGTCTCGAAAAACTGGAGTTCTACCCGGGCGTGTTCAAGAACCTGTCCACCATTGTTGAGCAGCTCGATTTTGAATTGGTGATGGTGACCAACCAGGATGGGCTGGGGACCGACTCATTTCCCGAAGAGACCTTTTGGCCGGCACAGAACAAGATGCTTCAAACACTCAAAAACGAAGGCATTGTGTTTGCCGATATCCTTGTCGATCGCTCTTTGCCTGAAGAGAATGCCCCCACACGTAAACCCCGTACCGGCTTGCTCACCAAATACATTGAGGGTGATTACGACCTGGCCAATTCCTATGTGATTGGTGACCGGCTGACTGATGTGGAGCTGGCTAAAAACCTGGGATGTAAAGCCATCTACCTGAAGGAATCTGATGTGGCTGCCAAGGAGCTGGAGGCTGCCGGGTTGGCCGATGTTTGCTCGCTCTGTAGTGCCAGCTGGGCCGATGTGACGCAACACTTGTTTGCAACGGAGCGTACCGCCACCGTTGAACGTAGCACGGCCGAAACAAAAATTGCTGTGTCCATCAACCTGGATGGGAAAGGCATTTGCAGCATCAATACGGGTCTTCATTTTTTCGACCATATGCTGGAACAGATTGGTCGCCACTCGGGCTGCGACCTGTCAGTGATGGTGGACGGCGATCTGCATGTCGACGAGCATCACACCATTGAGGATACGGCCATTGTGCTGGGCGAGGCTATAAAAAAGGCATTGGGCGATAAGCGTGGCATTGAACGCTATGGTTTCTGCCTGCCCATGGACGACTGCCTGGCACAGGTGACGCTAGATTTTGGTGGGCGCTCGTGGCTGGTGTGGGAGGCCGACTTTAAGCGCGAGATGATTGGCGACATGCCTACCGAAATGTTTTACCACTTCTTCAAGAGCTTCACCGATGCTGCCGCCTGCAACCTGAACATTAAGGCCGAAGGAAAAAACGAGCATCACAAAATCGAGGGCATCTTTAAAGCTCTGGCCAAAGCCATTAGGGCTGCTATACGTAAAGATCCGTTTAATAACCGTTTGCCAAGTACTAAAGAAATGCTGTAGTTTATTATTGGGTAATAATGTACCTAAATGATTGTCAATGCTTTGGTCTATGATATGGTTTTGTTCATGTAATTCTGGAAGGTGTTCGTCACTTTTTAGGAACCATTGATGATGAGTGAATTGAATTTAGAAATTATTGGCTCTAACTTGCTGTTTGTTAATGATGTGCGGGGGTGGGTATTGTAATTTCTAAACTTTCACTATGAGAACAAAAATGAAATTGTTGATTGGACTTCTAGTATGTTCATCAATGGTGATGGCACAAAATACAGCTGTTACCAATCAGGAAGGTGACTATAACAGGTCGTTAGTTGATCAAACCGGAACAAGTAACCGCTCAAGGGTGAATCAGATGAGTAATGCCACAGCAGCTGCTGAGCGTAATGTCGCAGTTGTCAGGCAGAATGGGTCTGGTAATCAGGCTGGAATTCACCAAGGTAGCCTACCCGATATGGGCGTGAACAGTGTACGTGCTGTAATTGACCAGAGCGGTGCAGGTTCACGGGCAGTTATTAAGCAAGGTACCCTGCAAAGTATTGCCAATAGCACAGCCAGAATTGTGCAGACAGGTTCTTTGAATATGGCAGCAATTGAGCAAAGCAGTAGCATTGATGAGCATGACGATAGCCATGATGAAGGGCACGATAGTGGTCAATGCGGCAACGGTGGCAAAGGCGATAAAGGAGGTTCTTCTCATGAAGATGGAGAGCATGGAGATGGGCATAAGGGAGCAAGTAATAATACTGCTTTTATTGCGCAGCACGGTATGGATAACTGGGCGAAGATTCAGACCGGATCGCATGGAGGAACTGCTGTAATAGCACAAAATGGTAATGGTAACCGGGCAAATATTAAGCAAGGCAAAGGACAGGAATACACTGCCCGGATAATTCAAAACGGTCATGATAACAGGGCCTCTGCAAGCCAGGGAGGAAGTTCGGGGCACTTAGTACGGATTCGTCAGGCTGGTGATAATAACCTGGCAAAGGTTGCCCAGCAAGGCAATCAGTTAACTGCAGCCGCTGTGCAGAATGGAACAGGTAATACAGCTCTGATTGATCAGAAAGGGGCACATAGTACTGCTGCTGTAAGACAATCGGGGGATGGCAACCGGGCCGTCATTTACTCAAAAGGGGGACATAGCACAGCTACAGTCAATCAATCAGGAAGCGGTAATGTGGCGCGTATCGATCGTAAAGGGGGTCATGGTGTAGTAAGAGTGTGCCAAAATGGAGAAGACAACCGGGGTGTTGTGGAGTCAAATGGTGGTCATTCAAGTATATATGTTGGGCAGTCTGGCAGCTCTAATGTAGCAAGGGTTGACCATTCGGGTGGCCATGACCTGGTTGTTGTAAATCAAAACGGACAAGGCAATCGTGCTGTTAATGAAATGCAGGGGTCTCACTTATCATCTTTTGTTAGTCAGCAAGGTAACATGAACAGAGCGCTGGTACAGCAGCACGGTAGTAACGATGCATCTGTTGTTATTCAACAAGGCAATCAGAATGTATCGGTTGTAATGCAATAATGGTAGTTGATATTTGTTGTTAGAGTAGCCCGTCAGTATGTTATGCTGATGGGCTTGTTTTTAATCAATCTGTGATTCGTAATCGGTATAACCCATAATATAAGCAAAATGCTTTATCAATCATTTTGTTATTAGATACGTGCAAGCCCCATCGGGTTTGTCTAATATCTGAAAGCTTTCATAAAACATAATTGCTAATTGCCTTTGGACAGACGTTCTTAGGAAATAACACCCCCATGTAATATTGAAAGTTATGAATTGTAATACCTTGCCTCAACGATTAGTTATTCTTTATTTATTAGCTGTATTATTAACCAGCTGTGCTTCATCTTCCATTACTTCTATTGTTAAAAGCCCTGCCCAGCGTCCCTATTCATCAATGATGCTTGTATTTACCACAGGCAATAATTTTAAAGGATTCACTGAGGGAAACTACAACAATAATGTACGCAGTAATTTTAACGACATCTCTTATCTCAAATTCCGCAAGCAGCTCGAGAAGTCACTCGAGCGTAATATAAGTCCGGGTGGTTTTCCACGTATTATAAAATCGACGGAAGCTTTTTTGCCCGATGAAGATTATACTTACGAACAATTTAAAAACCAATTAAAACGTTCGGGCTGTGAGGCCATTTTGGTCGTGAACCTTGGCGATTATTGGACAAGCTCTAAATATGTCACCACTTATTACGAAAATAGTTCTGTGACCAATGAGCGTGAAGAACCCAATTCAAGCTACAATGTTTACTTGTACGATGTCAATGATTTAGACAATTATAAATGGATAAGTGAAATTGTAGTGAATGGTATTTACGCTGGGTATGACACCTTGAATAACTACCTATCACGTCGTGTAGCCAAACGCCTGAGAAAGGATCATTTTATTCATTGAGCGTAGTCGCAGACTGCGCTCTGCTAGAGCCTTAAAACGGATAGCTATCCATTTAAAAACCGATAACTATCGGTTGGCAAATGGATAAGCATCGGTTTTGTAACTATAAAACATTTACTGAAACTGAATTGAATATAAACATATCCAGCAACTCTTTTTCTCCTCTATAGTTAACAGTACTGCACATTGCCAGCTAATGCTCAATTCAAAACGCATAGTTATACAAAAGCCCGACTTTATTAGACAGGCTTTGCAGTTAGTATTAATTCTTTCTTAGCACAGATTACGAAAGAACGCCTGCTGCACAGCATGGCCCCTCATTGACCAAAATCACCTCGCTTTTCTTCCCATGCCAACAATTTTAACTTAATTTGCTCTTCTTTGTTTTAAGAGTTTAGCAAGCTAATTTATAATTGTCTAGTATCTGCCCAATGAACAACAACATCGACGAATTAACACTATCTACCATATATAACCGCAAACGCAGCGACCGTGATATCTTTCAGGAACTCATGTCTTTTAAGGTAAAAGAGGTGTTGCTTATTGCCAACCATTACGATGCCTATAGTATTGTGCGCGAGGGGCGCTTTTTCGATAAGATTTTTGGCGAATACCTGCAGCTCAATCTTTTTACAGCACCGCGCATCTCCAGTGTGGCTACTATTAATGAAGCTGAGGAGCTGATGCAGGAGCGAGAGTTTGACATGATTATTGTTATGGCTGGCCTCGATAAGCAGCTGCCCCTGCAAATGAGTGCCCGCCTCAAGGAGATACAGCCGGAGGTGCCCATTCTGCTAATGGTGAATAATAATGCCGACCTGAAGTTTTTCGACGAAGGCAGTGGTAACATCGAGCACATCGATAAGGTATTTGTCTGGAATGGTGATTCGCGCGTGTTTCTGGCCATGATTAAGTATGTGGAGGACAAGATGAACGTGGAGAAGGATGTGAAGGTGGGCGATGTGCGTGTCATCCTGCTGGTAGAGGACTCGCAGAAATACTACACCCGCTACCTGCCGCTGTTGTATTCCATTATTATGAGTCAGACACAGGCTATATTGGCCGAAGAATCGAGCGATCAGTTGCATAAGATCATGAAGATGCGGGTGCGCCCAAAAATTCTACTGGTCAGTAATTATGAGGATGCCGTGGAGATTGTGGATAAATACCTCGATAACCTTATTTGTGTTATCTCCGATGTAAAATATGCACGTAACGGCAAGGAAGATGAAGACGCTGGCGTTGAACTTATCAAGTATGTTAAATCGTTAACGATTATACCTACATTGCTGCAGTCATCTGACCCGGCTAATGCCTTAAGGGCCGAAGCCATTAACTCCGATTTTATTGATAAGAACTCCGACAGCTTATCTCTTGATATCTATAATTTCATTCATCAGAAGCTGGGCTTTGGTAATTTTGTGTTTAAAAATACACGAGGTGCTAAAGTAGCTGTGGCCCGCAATCTTAAGGAGTTTGTGGAGTGCATCGAAGAGGTGACGCCCGAATCATTGCTGTATCACGCCCGCCGAAACGGGATATCTACCTGGCTGATGGCTCGCGGTGAGATTACCATCGCCAAGCGACTGAGGCCCTATCGCATTGAGGATTTCGAAAGCTCCAACAAGCTGCGACAAGCCATATTGGAAATTTTTGAGGATGTACGCTTGGAAAGGCTGCGCGGTAAGGTGGTGATGTTTGATAAGGAGATGGTGAAAAGCTGTCGTTATATCGTGCGCATTGGCGAAGGTTCGTTCGGCGGTAAGGGACGAGGCGTGGCTTTTCTCAGTAACTTCATCGAGAATATCAATTTTGATAATATCATCGATGACATTAATATACGTATCCCATCAACAACCATAATTGGAGCCGGCGAGTTCACGCACTTTATCGAAAAAAATAACCTCTATACGCCTGCCTTTATTGGCCGCGATTATGAAGCCATCAAAGATTTATTTTTAAAGTCGGAGCTGAGTGATGAGGTGAATGAGAAACTGATGCAGTATGTTGAGGTGATGGACCAGCCGCTGGCCGTGCGTTCTTCCGGACTGTTTGAGGATAGTCTGTTACAGCCCTTTGCAGGGGTGTATGCCACTTATATGGTGCCCAACAATCATCCCGATGTAAATGAGCGATTCCGTCAGCTATGTACCGCCGTTAAGTTGGTGTATGCATCTATGTTCAGTGATCCTGCCAAAGCCTATTTTGATGCGGTTAACTATAAGATTGAAGAGGAGAAGATGGCTGTCATCATTCAGGAAGTGGTAGGCGGCAAGGTGGGCGATCGCTTCTATCCTAACATTAGTGGGGTGGCGCAGTCTTATAATTATTATCCGTTTTCGTATATGAAGCCCGAAGATGGGTTTGCTGTTTTGGCTGTCGGTTTGGGTAAGTATGTTGTGGGCGGTGAAAAGGCTTATCGTTTCTGTCCTAAGCATCCAAAGCTGGAGCTTAATTCTATTCAGGATCAGATAAAAGATTCACAAGCCTATTTTTATGCGCTTGACCTTGATAAAACAGATTTCTGCCTTGAAAAAGGGGGTGAAGATGCTGCTATCGTTAAGCTTGCCATCAAAGAGGCCGAAGAGGATGGTAACCTGAAGCACTGCGCCACGGTGTATGACTACAACTACGATCGCATGGTGAATGACTTCACAAAGCGCGGTCCTCGTGTCGTTAACTTCTCCAATATCCTCAAGTACGATTACATTCCGCTTTCGCAAACACTGGATATGCTGTTGCGCTTCTTCAAAGAGGCTATGGGAGCACCTGTTGAAATTGAGTTTGCTGTTGACCTTGAACCGGGAAGACGTAACCTGCCAACTCTTTACCTGCTGCAGATTAAACCACTGATACGTATTGAGAATAACGCCGACATTAACTTTGATGAGGTTAGCAATAGTCAGTTGTTACTTCAATCCATCAAAGGAATGGGTAACGGACGACTTAAGCATATTAAAGATGTGGTGTATATGAATATTGATGTGTTTGATCGTACCAAAACAGCAGAAATGGGGGCTGAAATGGCGGCTATTAATCAGTATTTCGAAGAGCAGGGAAAAGAATATGTACTTATTGGCCCTGGCCGATGGGGAACCCGTGATCGTTTTACCGGTATTCCGGTATTCTGGTCGCAAATATCTCATGCCAGGGTTATTGTAGAGATGGGATTGCCTAACTTCCCGTTGGATGCCTCATTGGGCTCACATTTCTTTCATAATGTCACATCTATGAATGTGGGCTATTTTAGTGTGCACCATAATAGTGAAGAACAGTTTGTTAATTTGGATACTCTTAAGCAGCAGAAACTTGTGAGGGAAACAGAATACTTCCGTCATGTGGAGTTTGAGCAGCCTTTAACCATTCTTATGGATGGCAAAAAGCAAAAAGCAGCCATTGTGATTAACGATAACAACATTGCTGAATAGTTGAGAAAAGCCTTTTAGAAGGCTTTTCTTATGAATACTATTAAGAATAAAGAGTCTGAAAATATTGTAAATAAAGTTTTCAATTTATATCTTGGTGACAATCACATTATTAACCAAAAGAGATAAGCTGAAGTTTTATGATGGACTCAAAAGATTTCGTATATCCGTCGCAGGAAGTGATGGATTATGCCACCGTTAAGTCATATGATGATTTATACCATGAATCGATTAAAAACAGGGAAGGCTTTTGGGCTGAAGAGGCCAAACGACTTGACTGGTATAAGCCATGGGATAAAGTCCTGGATGACTCTAATCATCCGTTTTATAAATGGTTTACCGGGGGTAAAACCAATATCATCCAAAATGCTATCGACCGCCACCTCAAGACGGCTAATCGTAACAAACTGGCTTTTATATGGGAAGGTGAGCCAGGCGATCTGAAAACGTATTCCTATCATGCGCTCAATCGTGAGGTGTGTGAGTTTGCCAATATACTCAAGGCAATGGGTGTGCATAAAGGGGATATTGTCACCATATATATGCCGCAGATACCAGAGCAGATATTTGCGATGCTGGCCTGCGCCAAAATTGGAGCAGCTCATAGTGTGGTATATG
This sequence comes from Carboxylicivirga mesophila, assembly GCF_018271975.1. Taxonomy (GTDB): domain Bacteria; phylum Bacteroidota; class Bacteroidia; order Bacteroidales; family Marinilabiliaceae; genus Carboxylicivirga; species Carboxylicivirga mesophila. The sequence goes on along the minus strand of NZ_JAGUCN010000009.1, from coordinate 36,460 downwards.
GGGGCTTTAGTCATGAAGCTTTGGCTGAACGTATTAATGCTGCCAATAGTCGTGTAGTTATTACTGCTGATGGTGGCTTTAGAAGAGGTAAACCAACCCGCCTGAAAGATATTGTGAATAAAGCCATGGAGCTATCACCCACCATGGAGGTGTGTATTACAGTTAAGCGAACAGGCGAGGAGGTATACATGGAGAACGACCGTGATTATTGGTATCACGATTTAAAAGCATTGCCTATTGCCAGCCATAAATGCGAAACAGAAGAAATGGATGCTGAGGATATGCTGTTTCTGTTGTACACTTCTGGCTCAACGGGCAAACCCAAAGGACTGGTACATACGCATGGCGGGTACAGTGTTTATACTTCAGCTACGCATCGTATGGTATTCGATATTAAACCGGAAGATCGCTGGTGGTGTGCTGCCGATCCGGGATGGATTACCGGGCACAGTTACATGGTGTATGGGCCTCTAATCAATGGTTCTACCATATTTATGTACGAAGGGGCGCCTAATCATCCATACCCTGATAGGTGGTGGCGCATGATTGATAAATATGGTATTACCGTTTTATATACATCACCTACTGCCATTCGGGGCTTAATGCGTTATGGAGAATCGTGGGTCAACCGACATGATATAAGTTCTTTGCGTTTATTGGGTTCTGTTGGCGAACCTATAAATCCTGAAGCATGGAGATGGTACCATGAAGTGGTGGGTAAGAAGCAGTGCCCAATTATGGATACCTGGTGGCAAACCGAGACAGGTGGATTTGTGATTACACCGCTACCTGTTACTCCACTAAAGCCTGGTTCAGCTACCAAGCCGTTCTTTGGGCACGAAGTGGGAGTGGTTGATGAGCAGGGGAATGATGTAGCTGCCAATGAGGTGGGAGCCCTGGTCATTAAAAATCCGTGGCCTGGCATGGCCCGCACCATTATGGGAGATGATAACCGTTATAACGAAACCTATTGGTCAAAGTTTGAGAAGCAGAAGTATTATCATGCCGGTGATTCGGCCCGGAAGGACGAGGATGGGTATTTCTGGATTATCGGGCGAAGTGATGATGTGATAAAAGTAAGTGGTTACCGTTTGGGAACTGCAGAAATCGAGAGTGCAGCAGTCAGTCATTCCGATGTTGCGGAAGCAGCTGCCATCGCTTTGCCACATGAACTAAAAGGAAGTGGCATACATCTGTATGTGATTCTTAAGGCTGGATTGACCGGAACCAAAGAATTAGCGAAGGAACTCCTCGATCATGTAGCCAAGGTAATGGGACCCATTGCCCGGCCCGAAGAGGTGATCTTTGCCGAATCGTTGCCGAAGACGCGAAGCGGGAAAATTATGCGTCGGGTGTTAAAGGCCAGAGCACTGGGTGAAGATGAAGGCGACTTGAGTACTTTGGATGATTAACAAAACAAAAGGCAAGCCGAAAAGCTTGCCTTTGTTATATCTATAAATCTATTAGTCAAATGAACTAACGAACTATTTTTAGCCTTGGTAAGTGCTGAATCCGTTAGTTTCCATTTTGCGATCCACTTTCTTTACCAATCCTTGTAGTACTTTACCAGGACCAACTTCAGTGAATGATGATACGCCATCAGCAATCATGTTTTGTACTGTTTGTGTCCAGCGAACAGGAGCTGTTAACTGAGCAACCAGATTTTCTTTAATAGTAGCCGGATCGGTTACAGCCTGTGCGTTTACGTTCTGGTAAATAGGGCATACAGGGGTGCTGAATTCAGTAGCCTCAATTGCCGCAGCCAGTTCAGTACGCGCTGGTTCCATTAAAGGAGAGTGGAAGGCACCTCCTACAGGTAACTTAAGGGCACGCTTGGCTCCTTTTTCAGTTAATAGCTCACATGCTTTATCAACACCTGCAATTGAACCTGAAATTACCAATTGGCCGGGACAGTTATAGTTAGCCGCTACCACAACATCTTCAATGCTTTTGCATACCTCTTCCACAATGGCATCTTCCAGGCCAACGATTGCAGCCATGGTTGATGGCTCAATCTCGCAAGCTTTTTGCATGGCCTGTGCACGTTGCGAAACAAGTTTTAGTCCGTCTTCGAAGTTCATAGCGCCTGCAGCAACTAAAGCTGAAAATTCACCCAGTGAATGTCCGGCTGTCATTTCTGGTTTAAACGCGTCGCCGAGTGTTTTGGCTAATATCACAGAGTGTAAAAAGATGGCTGGCTGTGTTACTTTTGTTTGTTTCAGGTCTTCGTCAGTTCCTTCAAACATCAGATCGGTAATGCGGAAACCTAAAATTTCATTTGCTTTTTCAAATAGTTCCTTCGCCATTGGTGAGTTTTCGTAAAGATCTTTACCCATTCCAACGTATTGGGCACCCTGGCCCGGAAATACAAATGCTTTCATATCTGTTTGTTTTATTTTGCAGGTCACAAGTGTTGTTAAGAACGATAATTGTTGTTTTTTGTGACCTGCTTAATAATTTAAATTTTAATGGTACTCATCCCGGTATTAGGTGCCTTATGCTGCAAACAACAAAGGCTCACGGTTGACGAGAGCCATTAATGCGTTAAATTTATCTGGGCAAAGATAAAGCATAAAATTGCTTTGCTCCTAATAAAAACTTCACCAATTGTGTTTTCGACTATTCGTTAGCTAAGTTCCAAAGAGTCAGAAAGCTTGTTTTTACTATGGCTTCCAGCTTCTGCCAATCTATTCTGTCAACATGATCTGATGGCATATGGTATGATTCGTGTCCGCCGGTATGAAACCACATGATAGGAATACCTTTTTTAGCAAATGGTGCATTATCGCTGCCGCTGGTGGGGTTGTCCCAGGCGCTGAAGTTTATTTTTAAGCCAAGCTGATACTCTTTGTTGTATTGTTTACACAATGTTTCTGCTTGAGCCCATTCTTTAGTATATAATAATGATACCGCTGAGTCGGGTTGTTCATAGTTGTAGCTGCGGCCAATCATATCGTAGTTGTGGTAGTATTTGATTTTGTCGATATCTTTAAAGTGTTTAACAAAGTACCGTGAGCCAAATAAGCCTCTTTCCTCAGCCGTCCAGTTGGCAAAAATCACGGTGCGTTTGGGTTGTACACCAGTCGCCATGAATGCTTTGGCAATGGCAGCAACGCCAATAGCGCCGGAGCCGTTATCATCAGCACCATTCCAGATGTAACCATTGTAACTACCCAGGTGATCGTAGTGGGCACCAACAACAATCACCTCTTCAGGCTTTTCGGAGCCTTCAATCATAGCAATTACATTATTACATTGCTTCAGCTCCACATGTGCTTCGGCTTCAAGTTTCAGGGAGCTGGCAGAGAATGGAACTTTGGAGTTGATGCTCAGGTTTTGCAGGTCGGCCAGATAGTTGTTTAGGAATTGCTCAAAGTTGGGGATGAGGCTTTCCATGATAGCTTTAGACACTTTAAACTGATAGGGGCCTTTCCTAGGTTCGTCTGTTAGAAATAAGCTTTTCTGGTAAATACCTGATGAACGCTTGTTAAGTACCTGTTCTGCTGCGGCTTCATAAGTCGGTGTTTTAGCAATCGAGGCCTCTAGGTTTGGATCATTTACGTCGTATTCCAGGATGGCTACTGCCTCCGACTGTTCCAGCAGTTGCTTTTTAATAGTGTGTAATTCTTGTTCTGTTTGCTGGCTAAGTAGTTGCTGAAGTTTACTGCCTTCCGTCGCTTCTGGCAATCCGGTTAAGCGAATCATAATTTTGCCTTTGCTCCTGCCTGTATTTACCTCTTTTAGCTGCCCGGAGTTAATGCCATAACCTGCCCAAACAGGTGCTGCCTCCAATGCAAATGACGCGTGGATTCTTTCTGCTCTAAAATGTTCAGGAAATGCGTATTTTGTTTCAAGTTCATTGGTTTTGAGTGCGATTGTGGCTTTGTGGGGTGCATGAGCCACCAGCAAAGGAACTTTTTGAAAATAGCTGTTATCAGTAAATGGCGAAAGACCGTTTGACTGGTATAGCGAGGCCAGGTAGTCGGCAGCCATATATGCGCCTTTGGTAGTCGCCTCGCGTCCTTCAAACCAATCCGATGATAAAAAGGCCAGTTGTGCTTCAAGGCTATTACGGTTAATGGTGGCCAGTCCGCGTTGTATATGTTCCTGCGCAAATGCTCCCAGGTTAAAAACGAGTAGGCTCAGGAAAAGTGGAATGTTTAGCGTCTTCATATTCACAAGTTTTTTTTAGATAGGCGAAATTATGGCATGAAATTGGTTTGTCAAGGGCTTGTTTGTCGATAATGGGGGAATGATGTTCATTGTTTCCCGCTGCCTGAACTAACAAATTGTTTTCTAGAGAGAAAATATAGATTGATTGAGAAAAAAATAAAGCAAGGCTTGTTCTTTTTTCATTGAAAATTAGTACTTTTGCAGCGCTTTTTTGTCTAAAGTTGTCAAAAAGGCTGAAAATCAGTGGGGTTTTATAAGGGATTAGTGTACCTTTGCACCCCGTTTAGAACGAAATTGTTTAATGCAATATATTTAAATTTTATGCCAACAATTCATCAGTTAGTTAGAAAAGGACGAAACAAGCAGGTGGAAAAAAGTAAGTCACGTGCTTTAGATGCATGTCCTCAACGTCGAGGCGTGTGTGTGAGGGTGTATACCACTACACCAAAGAAGCCTAACTCTGCCATGAGGAAGGTAGCAAGGGTGCGTTTAACCAACGGTAAGGAGATTAACGCTTACATCCCTGGAGAAGGACACAACCTGCAAGAGCACTCAATTGTATTGGTGCGCGGAGGTAGGGTAAAAGACCTTCCAGGTGTACGTTATCACTTAGTGCGTGGAGCATTAGATGCATCAGGAGTTGACGGACGTACGCAGCGCCGTTCAAAGTATGGTACTAAAAAACCAAAAGCTGCTAAAAAGTAATTAAAGACATTGTGAAGTGCGTTGTTTACTTGGTTAATTAACTGGATGAGTAAATGCATAGCATTGAAGACTAGTCAAGACAGCCAAGAGGATAACAAAGTAAACAAAAGAAGAGATGAGAAAAAGTAAACCAAAAAAGAGGATTATTTTACCAGATCCAAAGTTTAGCGATACAACTGTTACTCAGTTTGTGAATAACATGATGTACGATGGTAAAAAATCAATCGCTTTCAAAATCTTTTACGACGCCATGGAGCGTGTAGCTGAAAAAGCTGAAAAAGATGGAAAGCCAGTATTGGAGTATTTCAAAAAAGCACTTGAAAACATCACTCCTTCGGTGGAGGTAAAAAGCCGACGTGTTGGTGGTGCTACTTTCCAGGTTCCTACAGAAATTCGTCCGGCCCGTAAAGTATCTATCGGCATGAAGCATTTGATTTTATACGCTCGCAAACGTAGCGGAAAATCAATGGCAGAAAAATTATCTGCTGAAATTGTTGCTGCATACAATTTAGAAGGCGCTGCCTTCAAGAAGAAAGAAGACATGCATAAAATGGCAGAAGCTAACCGTGCTTTTGCTCACTTCAGATTTTAATCTAAATATTTAAGAAATTATTGTCATGGGAAAGGCAGATCTTAAAAAGACCAGAAACATTGGTATCATGGCACATATCGATGCCGGTAAAACAACGACTACTGAGCGTATCTTGTTTTACACAGGTATCACTCACAAAATTGGTGAGGTACACGATGGTGCTGCTACAATGGACTGGATGGAGCAAGAGCAAGAGCGTGGTATTACCATTACTTCTGCAGCTGTTACAACCAACTGGATATACGAAGGTGTTGAAAACAAAATCAACATCATTGACACCCCGGGTCACGTTGACTTTACTGTAGAGGTAGAGCGTTCGTTACGTGTATTGGATGGTGCTGTTGCGTTATTCTGTGCAGTTGGTGGTGTTGAGCCTCAGTCTGAAACAGTATGGCGTCAGGCTAACAAGTACAATGTTCCACGTATCGGATTCGTAAATAAAATGGACCGTTCAGGTGCTAACTTCTTCGAAGTAGTGCGTCAGGTACGTGAAATGTTAGGTGCTAACCCAGTGCCTTTGCAAATTCCAATCGGAGCTGAAGAAAACTTCGAAGGTGTTATCGATTTGATCGAAAACAAAGCCGTAGTTTGGTTCGATGATGAGCAAATGGGTTCACGTTACGAGCTTCAGGAAATTCCTGAAAACTTGAAAGCAGAAGCTGAAGAGTGGAGAGGAAAATTAGTTGAAGCGGTAGCCGAGCACGATGATGAGCTGATGGAAATGTATTTCGAGGATCCTGATTCAATCACTCGTGAGCAAATGTTAGAAGTAATTCGTAAAGCAACAATTGCTCAAACCATTACTCCGATGATGTGTGGTTCAGCCTTTAAAAACAAAGGTGTTCAGCGTTTATTGGATGCGGTTATCCAGTACCTGCCATCACCAAGCGATATCGGTACCATCGAAGGAGTTAATCCTAAGACTGGTGAAGAAGTTTCGTACAAGATGGATGAAGAGGAACCATTATCTGCACTAGCGTTTAAAATTGCTACTGACCCATTCGTAGGTCGTCTGGCATTTATGCGTGTATATTCTGGTAAAATTGAAGCCGGTTCATACGTATTAAATACACGTACTGATAAGAAAGAGCGTATCTCACGTTTGTATCAGATGAAATCAAACAAGCAGTTGCCACGTGAGGTTATCTCAGCAGGTGATATCTGTGCAGGTGTTGGTTTCAAAGATATCCGTACTGGAGATACACTTTGTAACGAAAAACATCCAATCGTTTTGGAATCAATGGACTTCCCAGAGCCAGTAATTGGTGTTGCTGTTGAGCCATTGTCGCAAAAAGACATGGATAAGTTAGGCGTTGCTCTTGGTAAATTGGCTGAAGAGGATCCTACATTTAAAGTAAATACTAACGAAGAAACTGGTCAGACTGTCATCTCTGGTATGGGTGAGCTTCACCTTGAGGTACTAATCGACCGTTTGAAGCGTGAGTTTAAAGTAGAGTGTAACCAGGGTCAGCCTCAGGTAACATACAAAGAAACCATTACTCAGGAAGTTGAGCTTCGCGAAGTATTCAAGAAGCAGTCTGGTGGTCGTGGTAAGTTTGCCGATATCCAGTTCCGCATGGGACCTGCAGATGAAGGTAAAACAGGTCTGCAGTTCGAAAGCATTATCAAAGGTGGTAACATTCCAAAAGAATTTATCCCATCTATTGAGAAGGGTTTCAAAGAAGCTATGTTGAATGGTGTACTGTGCGGTAGTGAAGTAGAAGCGCTAAAAGTAACTGTATTCGATGGTTCTTTCCACGCTGTCGATTCAGACCAGTTGTCATTCGAAATTTGTGCCCGTCAGGGATTCAAATCAGCCTCAGCACAAGCTAAGCCTCAGTTATTGGAGCCTATCATGCGTGTAGAAGTTGTGACTCCTGAAGAGTACATGGGTGATATCATCGGTGACTTTAACAAGCGTCGCGGTCAGGTTGAAGGTATGGAATCTAAAGCTGGTGCACGTGTAGTAAAAGCTAAGGTGCCATTGGCTGAGATGTTTGGTTATGTAACCGCTTTACGTACCATTTCATCAGGTCGTGCTACTTCTTCAATGGAATTCTTAGAGTACGCAACAGTACCTCGTCAGATTGCTATTGAAGTAGTAAAAGAAGCAAAAGGAAAAGTAGAATTATTATAAGAATTAGTGTTCTCCACTATGAGTCAGAAAATTAGAATAAAACTTAAATCTTACGATCATAACTTGGTTGACAAGTCAGCTGAGAAGATTGTAAAGACAGTTAAGAGCACTGGTGCAGTAGTTAGCGGTCCTATTCCGCTACCTACTCACAAGCGTATCTTCACTGTGTTGCGCTCCACATTTGTGAACAAGAAATCACGTGAGCAGTTTCAATTATCATCTTACAAGCGTTTGATTGATATTTATAGCTCTACAGCTAAAACAATCGATGCTTTGATGAAGTTGGAGTTGCCAAGTGGTGTAGAAGTAGAAATTAAAGTGTGATAATCTTAAATGTTTAAACAATGCCAGGACTAATTGGAAAAAAAATCGGAATGACATCCGTTTTCAGTGCCGATGGTAAAAATGTGCCATGCACTGTTATCGAAGCAGGCCCTTGCGTAGTTACACAGATCAAAACTGTGGAAACTGACGGTTACGAGGCTGTACAGTTGGCGTTTGACGACAAGAAGGAAAAAAGCACAACAAAACCTGAAGCTGGCCATTTTAAAAAGGCCGGTTCAGCACCTAAGCGTAAAGTGGTTGAATTCCACGAATTCGACAACGAATTCAAATTAGGTGAAACTGTTGATGTGAACCTTTTCGATGAAAACTCTTTTGTTGATATCACTGGTATCTCAAAAGGTAAAGGTTTTCAAGGTGTAGTTAAGCGTCATGGATTTGGTGGAGTAGGTCAGTCTACCCACGGACAGCACAACCGTTTGCGTGCTCCTGGATCTATTGGTGCAGCATCATACCCTGCTAGAGTATTCAAAGGTATGCGCATGGCTGGTCGTACCGGTGGTGACAGAGTAAAGGTTGAAAACCTGAAAGTGATTAAAGTAATTCCTGAGAACAACCTTATTTTGGTTAAAGGTTCTGTTCCGGGTGCAAAAGGCTCATATCTAATTATTGAAAAGTAATGGAACTGAACGTATTAACATTAGAAGGAAAAGAAACCGGAAGAAAGGTAACATTACCTGAAACGGTGTTCGGAATTGAGCCCAGCGATCATGCCATTTACCTTGATGTAAAACAATACTTGGCTAACAATCGTCAAGGGACTCATAAGTCAAAGGAACGTGCAGAAATAGCAGGAAGTACTCGTAAGATCAAAAAACAAAAAGGTACAGGTACCGCCCGTGCGGGTAGTATCAAGTCTCCTGTGTTCGTTGGTGGAGGTCGCGTATTTGGTCCTCGTCCACGTAACTATCGTTTTAAGTTGAATAAAAAACTTAAGCAGTTGGCTCGTAAATCTGCGCTAGCCTACAAGGCACAGCAGCAAATGATTACTGTTTTGGAAGACTTCAACTTCGAAGCGCCTAAAACAAAAGAATACGCTGCAATGATTGCTAACCTGAAAATGAATGGTCAGCGCTCATTATTAGTGTTAAAAGAGGCTAACGATAACATCTACCGCTCTGCCCGCAATATTCAGCGTGCTGACGTAGTGACATTGGCTGAACTTAATACATATGACATCATGAAAGCTAAAAACTTGGTGTTAGTAGAAAGTTCTGTAGAAGAATTCGGTAAACTGTTTAACGCATAAGGAGGCTCGTCATGAAAGTTATTATTAAACCGATTGTAACTGAAAAAATGACAGAACTTGGCGAAAAGTTGAATCGCTTCGCATTCGTTGTTGATAAAAAAGCTAACAAGCTGCAGATCAAAGACGCTGTTGAAGAGTTATACAACGTAAGTGTTGAGTCTGTCAATACAATGGTATACGCGGGGAAATCAAAGTCGCGTTACACAAAAAGTGGAGTTATTGTTGGTAGAACAAATTCCTTCAAAAAAGCTGTAGTAACATTAGCTGAAGGAGATACTATTGATTTTTATAGCAATATCTAATAAAAATGGCAGTAAGAAAACTAAAGCCCACAACACCGGGGCAGAGACACAAAATTATTGGTGCGTTTGATACGATTACATCAGCGTCACCAGAAAAGTCCTTATTGAGGCCATTAAAGAAGTCTGGTGGTAGAAATAACACCGGTAAAATGACCGTTAGAAATATCGGTGGTGGTCACAAAAGGAGATACAGGGTAATCGACTTTAAGCGTAATAAAGACGGTGTTAACGCAACAGTTGAGTCAATTCAGTACGATCCAAACCGGAGTGCTCGTATTGCATTGCTAGCTTACGCTGATGGAGAAAAAAGGTACATTCTTGCACCTAACGGGTTGCAGGTAGGTCAAGCAATTGCTTCAGGAACAGGGGTTGCTCCTGAAATCGGTAACAGCTTGCCATTAAGCGAGATTCCTTTAGGTTCCATTATTCACAACATCGAATTGCGTCCGGGCCAGGGTGGTACAATGGCACGTAGTGCTGGTACTTTTGCTCAGTTGGCTGCTCGTGATGGAAAATACGCGGTTGTTAAATTGCCTTCAGGCGAAACAAGAATGATTCTGACTACTTGTCGTGCTACTTTAGGTGCAGTAGGTAACTCAGATCACGCTCTTGAGCGTTCAGGAAAAGCTGGACGTAGCCGTTGGTTGGGTCGTCGTCCACGCGTACGTGGTGTGGCTATGAACCCAGTTGATCACCCAATGGGTGGTGGTGAAGGTCGTTCTTCAGGAGGACACCCAAGATCTCGTACAGGGGTATTGGCTAAGGGTTATAAGACTCGTCACAAGAAGAAGGCTTCAAACCAATACATCATTGAAAGAAGGAAAAAATAACCGGTTAATTTAAACGAATTATGAGCAGATCATTAAAAAAAGGCCCATTTATCGACTTTAAACTGGAAAAGAAAGTTCTGGCACAGAACGAGTCAGGTAAGAAATCAGTTATTAAAACTTGGGCACGTGCTTCTATGATTTCACCGGAATTTGTAGGACACACTATTGCTGTACACAACGGCAATAAGTTTATCCCGGTTTATGTTACTGAAAATATGGTAGGACACAAATTAGGCGAATTTGCCCCAACCCGCACATACCGCGGTCATGGAGGTAATAAGAAAAAATAATTGGCCTGCCAATATTTAAATTCTTTAAACAGTAAAAAATGGGTGCAAGAAAAAGAATAAGAGCTGAAAAAATAAAGGAAGCCAAGAAGACCGATTACTTCGCAAAGCTTCGCAATGTACCGACTTCACCACGGAAGATGCGCCTTGTTGCCGACATGATCCGAGGTAAAGAGGTGAACCTTGCTCTGGATATGCTGAAATTCTCATCGAAAGAAGCTTCCAGAAGGGTTGAGAAACTGTTGCTTTCTGCTATCGCTAATTGGAAAGAAAAGAACGAAGGTGTTCGCATCGAAGACGCCAACTTGTATGTGAGTGAGATCGCGGTTGATTCAGGCCGTATTTTGAAACGTTTACGTCCGGCTCCACAGGGTCGTGCGCACCGTATCAGAAAGCGTTCAAACCACGTTACGTTGCGTGTTGCAAGCAAAGTAGTATCAAGTGAAACACAAGAAAACTAATAGCTAGATGGGACAAAAAGTTAATCCAATTAGTAACAGGTTAGGAATCATCAAAGGATGGGATTCTAACTGGTATGGAGGAAAGAACTATGGCGATAAGCTATTAGAAGACTCCAAAATCAGAAAGTACCTCAATGCACGTTTAGCTAAAGCCAGCATCTCTCGTATCATTATCGAGCGTACTTTGAAATTGGTTACTATTACCGTTTTCACTGCACGTCCAGGTATCATTATTGGTAAGGGAGGTCAGGAAGTAGACAAACTGAAAGAGGAGCTTAAGAAAATTACCGACAAAGAAGTTCAGATTAACATCTTTGAGGTAAAGAGACCAGAGTTGGACGCTATTATTGTAGCGAAAAACATCGCTCGTCAGGTGGAAGGACGTATCGCATATCGTCGTGCCATTAAAATGGCCATCGCTTCTACCATGAGAATGGGTGCTGAAGGTATCAAAATTCAGATTTCAGGACGTTTGAACGGAGCTGAGATGGCGCGTAGCGAAATGTATAAAGAAGGCCGTACGCCACTGCATACATTACGTGCTAATATCGACTATGCTCAGGAAGAAGCCCTGACTAAAATGGGTCTGATTGGTATCAAGGTGTGGATTTGCAAAGGAGAAATTTATGGTAAGCCAGATTTATCTCCAGCTTTCAATACCAAAGAAAAAGGCACTGGTGGAAACCGCGGTGGCGGTAGAGGTCCGAGAAGAAGAAATAATAAGAAGTAATTCTCCTTTCACATTAATTGATTAGGAACGATGTTACAACCAAAGAAAGTAAAATTTAGAAGAAGGCAGAAAGGCCGGATGAAGGGTGAAGCTCAACGCGGGCAGGAACTGGCGTTCGGATCTTTCGGTATCAAAGCCTTACAGAGTAAATGGATTACAGGTCGTCAGATTGAATCTGCTCGTATCGCCGTAACGCGCTACATGCAGCGTCAGGGACAGATCTGGATTAGAATATTTCCTGACAAACCGATTACTAAAAAGCCAGCCGAAGTACGTATGGGTAAAGGTAAAGGTAGTCCGGAAGGATTTGTGGCCCCTGTTACTCCAGGACGCATTATTTTAGAATGTGAAGGAGTACCTTACGAAGTAGCTAAAGAAGCATTGCGCCTTGCCGCTCAAAAGCTTCCGGTAACTACAAAGTTCGTTGTGAGAAGAGACTATGTTGAATCAACAAATGCTTAAGGACATGAAAGTAGAAGAAATCAAAGAATTAAGTGTTAGCGAAATAGCTGAGCGTATCGAAACTGAAACTGCTGCTTTGCAACAGTTGGAGTTAAACCATGCTACTTCGCCATTGGAAAATCCAATGCAGATTAGACATACTCGTAGAAACATTGCGCGCTTGAAGACTATTTTGAGTCAAAAGCAACAAACTGAAAAATAATTAGGAGATGGATAGAAATCTTAGAAAAGAGCGTATTGGTGTTGTGGCAAGCAACAAGATGGAGAAGTCTATCGTTGTTTCTGTAGAGATCCGCGAAAAGCACCCCATCTACGGTAAGTTCGTGAAAAAGACCAAGAAGTTTCACGCGCACGATGAAGACAACACCTGCAATATTGGGGATACCGTAAAAATTATGGAGACTCGTCCCTTGAGCAAGACTAAACGTTGGAGATTAGTTGAAATTCTAGAAAGAGCTAAGTAATCATGATACAACAAGAATCTAGACTTGCAGTTGCTGATAACAGTGGAGCCAAAGAAGTATTATGTATCCGTGTTCTGGGAGGAACAAGGAAGCGTTATGCCGGAGTAGGCGATCGTATCGTGGTAACTGTAAAAAGCGCAATCCCTGGTGGCGACCTTAAAAAAGGTACTGTAACCAAGGCTGTAGTAGTGCGCACTAAAAAAGAAGTTAGACGCCAAGATGGTTCCTACATCCGCTTTGATGAAAATGCTTGTGTTCTATTGAACCAGGCCGGAGAAATGAGAGGAACACGTATTTTCGGTCCTGTTGCCCGTGAGGTAAGGGAAGGATATATGAAGATCGTATCGTTGGCGCCTGAAGTACTTTAATCATCAAAGAGATTAGAACAATGGGTAAATTGCATATTAAAAAAGGCGACATCGTAATTGTTAATGCCGGTGTCAACAAAGGCCAGGAAGGGAAAGTACTTGAGGTATTTCCTGCTAAAAACCGCGCCATTGTTGAAGGTGTTAACATGGTGAGCAAGCACACAAAGCCTAATGCTGAAAGTCCGCAAGGAGGTATAGTTAAGAAAGAGGCTCCTATTCACATTTCAAATTTAAATGTGAAAGATCCTTCAACCGGAAAACCAACACGTATTGGTCGTAAGTTGAATGATGATGGAAAACTGGTTCGAATTGCTAAAAAATCAGGGGAGGAGATCAAGTAATGAGTTATACACCTAGTTTAAGAAAACAGTATAAGGACGAGATTGTACCGAACTTGATGAAAGAATTCGGGTTCAAATCAATCATGCAGGTTCCTAAGTTAGAAAAGATTGTTATCAACCAGGGTCTTGGTGCAGCAACTGCTGACAAGAAAATGATTGAGAACGCCATCAAAGAACTAACTACTATCACAGGACAAAAGGCTGTGGCTACGCTTTCGAAGAAAGATATTTCGAACTTTAAGCTTCGTAAAAAAATGCCAATTGGAGTACGTGTAACACTTCGTCGTGAGAACATGTATGAATTCCTTGAGCGTTTAATTCGTGTGGCACTGCCTCGAATTCGCGACTTCAAAGGTATCAACAGTAAGCTTGATGGACGTGGAAACTATACCTTAGGTATTGAAGAACAAATCATTTTTCCTGAAATAAATATTGACAATGTGTCAAAAATATTGGGTATGAATATTACCTTTGTGACCTCGGGAAAAACCGATGAGGAAGCTTATGCTCTGTTAAAAGAGTTTGGGTTACCATTTAAAAACGTGAAAAATAACTAGTTATATGGCAAAGGAATCAATGAAAGCCCGTGAGGTAAAAAGGGCTAAGCTTGTTGCCAAATACGCTGAAAAACGTGCTAGGCTTAAGGAAGAAGGTGATTATGTAGGTTTGCAAAAGCTGCCTAAGAACGCTTCACCTGTGCGTATGCACAACCGTTGCAAATTAACCGGACGTCCGAAAGGTTATATGCGACAGTTTGGCCTTTCAAGGATTCAGTTCCGCGAAATGGCTTCAGCTGGTTTAATACCTGGTGTTAAAAAAGCAAGTTGGTAAGAGTGTTAAATATTGTCCCGGTGTTGTATTAATGCCGGGATCAATTTAATCTTTATAAAATGACAGATCCAATAGCAGATTTCCTGACACGAATCAGGAACGCCATTATGGCGGGTCATAGGGTTGTTGAAGTTCCGGCTTCCAACCTTAAAAGAGAGATGACCAAAATTCTTTTCGAGAAAGGGTACATCTTAAATTACAAATTCATCGAAGATGACAAGCAAGGAGTAGTTAAGATCGCACTGAAGTACGATCCTCAAACAAAAACTCCGGCTATCAAAGCGCTTAAGCGCGTGAGTACACCTGGTTTACGCTCGTATGCCGGGTATCGTAGTTTACCTCGCGTTCTTAACGGTCTTGGTATTGCTATCGTGTCAACTTCACGAGGTGTAATGACAGATAAAGAAGCCCGAGTACAGAAAATTGGTGGTGAAGTATTGTGTTACGTTTATTAAAAAAGAAGAACTATGTCAAGAATTGGAAAAGCACCGATTAGCATACCTTCAGGCGTGAACGTAACTGTTAAAGACAATACTGTGACAGTTAAAGGACCAAAAGGCGAACTGGTGCAGGAAATTCACCCTGAATTAGAAGTGAAAGTTGAGGAAGGCACTATTACTGTAGCTCGTCCCAACGATGAAAAAGAAATACGTGCTAAGCACGGATTGTACCGCTCATTGATCAACAACATGGTGGTGGGAGTTTCAACAGGTTACAAAAAAGAGTTGGAATTAGTAGGTGTAGGTTACCGCGCAACTAATCAAGGTCAGATCCTTGAATTGGCGTTAGGCTATTCTCACCCGATTCACTTAATGTTACCTGCTGAAATTAAAGTGGAAGCTGTTACTGACAGAAAAAGCAATCCTATTATTTCGCTTGAATCAGCAGATAAGCAATTGCTTGGCCAGGTTTGTGCCAAAATCAGGTCCTTACGTAAACCAGAACCTTATAAAGGTAAAGGTATACGTTTCAAAGGCGAAGAAATTCGTCGTAAGGCCGGTAAATCTGCTAAAGTTTAATCTGAATTAAATTAGGAATTATGGCTTTTTCGAAAATAGAGAGAAGACGAAAAATTAAATTGCGCGTTCGCAAGAATATCAGCGGAACCGCAGAGCGTCCAAGAATGTCAGTATTTAGAAGCAATAAGCAGATTTCTGTTCAGTTAATCGATGACGTTAATGGTAAAACATTAGCTGCATCTTCTTCTTTGATTAAAGAGATTGCCGATCAGAAAGGTACTAAGTCGGAAGTGGCTGCAATGGTAGGAAAAAACATTGCCGAAGCTGCTCAGAAGGTTGGTATTAGTGCTGTTGTGTTCGATAGAAATGGATACCTTTATCATGGTAGAGTTAAACAATTAGCCGATGCTGCTCGTGAAGCAGGGCTTAAATTCTAACAAACGATGGCTGGAAATAACAAAAGAATCAGAAACAATAACGATCTGGAGTTAAAAGATCGTTTGGTTGCTATCAACAGGGTAACTAAAGTAACCAAGGGTGGTAGAACCTTTAGTTTTTCTGCCATTGTAGTGGTTGGAAACGAGAACGGCGTTGTTGGCTGGGGCCTTGGTAAAGCAGGCGAAGTAACAACAGCTATAGCAAAAGGTGTTGAAGCTGCCAAAAAGAATCTAGTTAAAGTACCTGTTATCAATGGTACTATTCCTCATGAGCAATTAGCACGTTTCGGCGGAGCAAGCGTATTTATGAAGCCTGCTTCTCACGGTACCGGAGTTAAGGCTGGTGGTGCGATGCGTGCAGTATTGGAGAGTGTTGGTGTAACAGACGTATTGGCTAAGTCAAAAGGGTCATCTAACCCTCACAACTTGGTTAAAGCGACTATCGGCGCCCTTACTGAACTGCGTGACGCTGCTACTATTGCTGAGCAACGAGGTGTTTCAATGGATAAAGTTTTTAACGGATAAATAAGGACAAAATGGCTAAGATAAAAGTAACTCAGGTTAAGAGTAAAATCGGGGCCACTGCAAGGCAAAAAAACACCTTGGCTGCCCTTGGGCTGAAGAAGCTTCAGCAAACCGTTGAACATGAAGCCACACCTCAAATTGAAGGAATGGTTCAAAAAGTACTGCACCTGGTGACAGTAGAAAGATAATTTGGTCGAACGAATTAGAGGAAATTAATATGAATTTAAATAACTTAAGACCTGCAAAGGGTTCAGTAAAGACCTCAAAACGTATCGGTCGTGGACAAGGTTCTGGTCGTGGTGGAACATCTACTCGCGGTCATAAAGGAGCTAAATCACGTTCGGGTTACTCACGTAAGTTTGGTTTTGAGGGCGGTCAGATGCCTTTGCAGCGACGTGTTCCTAAATTCGGATTCAAAAATATTAACCGCGTTGAGTATAAGGCTGTAAACATTGAGATGTTACAGACTATTGCTGAAAATAAAGAGGTTAGTGTAATTGATCCTGAAGTTTTAAGACAAGCCGGTTTAGTTAGCAAGAATGACTTGGTGAAGATTTTAGGAAATGGTGAGCTAAAAGCTAAATTAGAAGTGAAAGCTCATGCATTCTCAGAATCTGCTGCTAAAGCTATTGAAGCTGCTGAAGGAACCGTAGTAAAATTGTAACTGAATGAAACTATTCGAAACCATCCGCAACATCTGGAAAATTGAGGATCTTAAATCCAGAATTACGACAACGTTAGGTCTGTTGTTAATCTACAGACTTGGTTCTTTTGTTGTGCTTCCTGGTATTGATCCCACGCAACTAAGTGCGCTTAAAAGTCAAACAAGGGACGGTGTATTAGGCCTGCTCGATATGTTCTCAGGGGGAGCGTTTTCTAACGCATCCATCTTTGCATTGGGTATTATGCCTTACATCTCTGCTTCCATCGTTATTCAATTGATGGGTATTGCAGTACCTTACTTTCAACGTCTTCAAAGGGAAGGTGAAAGTGGACGTAGAAAGATCAATCAGATAACTCGTTATTTGACTGTTTTGATTTTGGTTGTTCAAGCGCCGGGTTATTTAACAAACCTATTTAATCAGTTGCCAGACGCGGCTTTTGTAGCTACAGGTTGGTCGTTTACTGTTACTAGTACAATCATCCTAACTGCCGGAACGATGTTCGTAATGTGGTTGGGTGAACGTATTACCGATAAAGGTATTGGTAATGGTATTTCACTAATCATCATGATTGGTATTATTGCTCGCTTGCCACAATCGTTGTTTGCCGAGTTTATATCAAGAATGGAAGCTGCTAGTGGAAGCGGTGGTTTGGTAATGTTGCTAATCGAGTTTGTTGTGTTGTTCTTCGTATTTGCCGGAACAATCGCCTTGGTTCAGGGTACTCGTCGTATCCCTGTTCAGTATGCCAAGCGAATTGTTGGTAACAAGCAATACGGAGGTGTTCGCCAATATATACCTTTAAAAGTTAATGCGGCTGGTGTAATGCCAATCATCTTTGCTCAGGCTATCATGTTCATTCCTGTAACATTTGCAGGCTTTGTCGATAGCGAAACTGCAAGCGGCTTTGCATCTATCTTTGCTAACTTTACAGGTGTTTGGTATAATGTAATTTTTGCCTTAATGATTATTGCTTTCACCTATTTTTATACTGCTATCACTATTAATCCTACGCAAATGGCTGAGGATATGAAACGTAATGGTGGTTTTATTCCAGGTGTAAAGCCAGGTAAAAAGACAGTTGAATTTTTAGATTCAATCATGTCAAAAATAACTTTACCTGGTTCTGTATTTCTAGCATTGGTTGCTATCTTACCTGCTTTCGCTATGATGGCTGGTGTAGATCAGGGATTTGCACAGTTTTATGGTGGTACTTCACTACTAATTCTAGTGGGTGTTGTATTAGATACCTTACAGCAAATCGAAAGCCACTTGTTAATGCGTCATTACGATGGATTAACTAAGTCTGGTAGAATTATGGGTAGATCTGGTGGTGGAGCTGCAATCTATTAATTGAGGAACGATCATTCATATGATTTATTTAAAGACTGACGAAGAGATTGAGCTGATGCGTATAAGCAACCAATTGGTGGCTAAAACGCTTGGAGAAGTTGCAAAGGCTATCAGGCCTGGTGTTTCTACGTTGGAATTAGACAAAATAGCGGAGACCTTCATTAGAGATAATGGAGGTACTCCTGCCTTTTTAAATTATCAGGGGTTTCCCAATACCCTATGCACATCTGTAAACGAACAGGTGGTTCATGGTATACCTAATGATGCACCTTTGCAAGAGGGTGATGTGGTTTCGGTTGACTGTGGTGTATTGTTAAACGATTTCTATGGTGATTCAGCCTATACTTTCCCAATTGGTGAGGTAGCGCCGGATGTTAAAGCATTATTAGATGCTACTAAGGAATCATTATACAAAGGCATTGAGCAGGCCATTGAAAATAATCGTTTAGGCGATATCGGGCATGCCATACAGAGTTATACAGAAGAGCGTGGGTATACAGTAGTGCGTGAAATGGTTGGTCATGGAATTGGTAAAAATCTTCATGAAGCACCTGAAGTAGCCAACTACGGTAGAAAGGGAAATGGTACTAAATTGAAGTCGGGAATGGTAATTGCCATCGAACCAATGATTAATCTTGGTAAGCGACAAATCGTTCAGGAAGATGATGGATGGACCATCAGAACCATCGATAAAAAGGTATCTGCTCATTATGAACACACTGTAGCAATAAGAAAAGGTGAAGCTGATATACTTTCTAGTTTTAAATTTGTAGAAGAAGTATTACATTTGCAGTCTGAAAAATAAAAAGTTACATAAATTATGGCGAAGCAAGCCTCTATAGAACAAGACGGAACAATCATTGAAGCCTTATCCAATGCCATGTTTAGAGTGGAATTGGAAAACGGTCACATCATTACTGCACATATTTCTGGTAAAATGCGTATGCACTATATCAAAATTTTACCTGGAGATAAAGTAAAGGTAGAGATGTCACCGTATGATTTGACAAAGGGAAGAATTTCCTATAGATACAAATAATAAAGTGACCGATCATGAAGGTTAGAGCATCTGTAAAGAAAAGAAGTGCCGAGTGTAAGATTGTAAAACGCAAAGGGCGCTTGTACGTGATTAATAAAAAGAATCCAAAGTTTAAACAACGTCAAGGATAAATTATAAGATTATGGCAAGGATTGCTGGAGTTGATATACCCTCAAATAAAAGAGGAGAAATCGCTTTAACTTATATCTACGGAATAGGAAGAAGCAGAGCACAAGAGATTCTTCAAAATGTTGGCGTTGACGCTAATTTGAAAGTATCAGACTGGACTGACGAGCAGATTAAGGCTGTTCGTGATAATATTTCAGACACATACAAAATCGAAGGTGAATTACGTTCAGAAATTCAATTGAACATTAAGCGCCTGATGGATATTGGATGTTACCGAGGTATTCGTCACCGTATCGGATTACCATTACGTGGTCAATCGACTAAAAACAACGCTCGTACACGTAAGGGTAAGAAGAAGACTGTTGCAAATAAAAAGAAAGCCACTAAATAATTAAGTAAGATATGGCAAAGAAGTCAGGATCTCAAAAAAAGAGAGTTGTTAAGGTGGAGGCTGTTGGACAGGCTAATATCCATTCGTCTTTCAATAACATTATTATTTCATTGGCCAACCAAAACGGTCAGGTGATTTCTTGGTCTAGTGCCGGTAAAATGGGTTTCCGTGGTTCTAAGAAGAACACCCCATATGCTGCACAGATGGCTGCTACTGATTGTTCAAAAGTAGCATTTGACCTAGGGCTAAGAAAAGTTAAAGTGTATGTGAAAGGACCGGGTAATGGTCGCGAGTCTGCGATTCGTTCAATTCATGCTGCAGGTATCGAAGTAACCGAAATTGTTGATGTTACTCCACTACCACACAATGGATGTCGTCCTCCAAAAAGAAGAAGAGTTTAATTACTCGACTAGTTGTTAACCATAGGTTTTTGATGGCAAATTTTGAATAAGAATTGGTTATATGATTATTTCTCCTCTCTATAATCTAGCGGCTGCCATATTCAATATTTAAAATCAAAAATTTAAAGTCAAAAATTTAGAAGAATGGCTAGATATATTGGTCCAAAAACAAAAATCGCCCGTAAATTCGGTGAAGCGATTTATGGTCCGGATAAGAATTTCGAAAGAAGAAATTTTCCTCCAGGGCAACACGGAAATAACCGTAGACGTAAAACAAGTGAATACGGTCTACAGTTAAAGGAAAAGCAAAAAGCTAAGTACACATACGGAGTATTGGAAAAACAATTCCGTAACCTGTTTAAAAAAGCTTCTCGAAGCAAAGGTATTACAGGTGAGGTGTTACTTGGACTTCTGGAATCTCGTTTAGATAACGTAGTTTATCGTATGGGAATTGCTCCTACCAGAGCAGCTGCAAGACAACTTGTATCTCACCGTCACATTGTAGTAGATGGTGCAATTGTGAACATTCCTTCGTATCAGGTAAAAGCTGATCAGATCGTAGGAATTCGCGAAAAGTCAAAATCGCTTGAAGTTATTTCAACGTCATTGGCCAATACAGGTGTGCATAAATATTCCTGGTTAGAATGGGATCAAGATTCATTTGCAGGTAAATTCTTGAATGTACCTGAAAGAAGTGATATTCCTGAAAATATTAAAGAACAGTTGATAGTTGAATTGTATTCTAAATAATTAATTCTTATGGCAATATTAGCATTCCAAAAACCAGATAAAGTAATTATGCTGGAAGCCGACGAAAAATTCGGCAAGTTTGAATTTCGTCCGTTGGAACCAGGATATGGTATTACCGTTGGAAATGCCTTAAGAAGAATATTGTTGTCCTCATTAGAGGGATACGCAATTACCACTGTCAAGATCGAAGGGGTGGATCATGAGTTTACCAGTATTCCTGGTGTAATTAATGATGTAACCGAAATCGTTCTTAATCTTAAGCAGGTTCGCTTCAAAAATCTGGTAGAAGATACAGAGCAGGAAACTGTTACTGTAAGTATTTCAGGTAAAGAAGAGTTTACTGCCGGTGATCTTAATCAATTCATGACTGGTTTCGAGGTATTAAACCCCGAGTTGGTTGTTGCTAAGATGAACCCGGAAGTAAATCTGCAGATGGTATTGACCATTGAGAAGGGAAGAGGTTATGTTCCTTCAGAGGAAAATAAACCAGCCGAGGCAGAATTTGGGTTAATTGCTATCGATTCAATCTTTACTCCAATTCGCAACGTTAAGTATGCGATTGAAAACTATCGTGTAGAGCAAAAAACTGACTACGAAAAGTTAGTTTTAGAAATTGAATCGGATGGTTCAATCCATCCTAAAGATGCGTTGAAAGAAGCAGCAAAAATATTGATTTATCACTTCATGCTGTTCTCAGATGAGAAGATTACTCTTGATTCAGATGAGAAATTCGGTAACGAAGAGTTTGATGAAGAAGTATTACATATGCGTCAGCTTCTAAAGACTAAGCTGGTTGATATGGACTTATCAGTACGTGCGCTTAACTGTTTGAAAGCTGCTGATGTGGAAACACTAGGTGAGCTGGTAACATTTAACCGTAACGACCTGTTGAAGTTCCGTAACTTCGGTAAGAAGTCACTGACTGAGCTGGATGATCTCCTGCTTAACATGGGACTTACTTTCGGAATGGATACCGCCAAGTATAAATTAGACAAGGAATAATAGCGATGAGACATAGAAAGAAATTTAATCATTTAGGTCGTAAGAGTGCGCATCGCAAAGCGATGTTAGCAAACATGGCTTCCTCTTTGATTCTTCACAAAAGAATCAAGACTACGGTTGCTAAGGCTAAAGCATTACGTATGTATGTAGAGCCTCTTATCACCAAAACAAAAGATTTAAATACAGTTGAAGAGCGTATCCACGCACAAAGAACTGTGTTCGCTTACTTGAAAGACAAGTATGCTGTAAAAGAATTATTTGGTGAAGTGGCAGCTAAGGTAGCTGACAGACCAGGAGGATATACTCGTATCTTGAAATTGGGTAACCGTATTGGTGATAACGCAGAGATGTGTTTAATCGAATTGGTTGACTACAATGAAAACATGTTGGAGTCTAAGAAATCCTCTTCAGCTGGTAAAAGAACACGACGCGGACGTAGAAAAGCAACAACTGCTGATAGCACTGTTGCAGCTGAAGCACCAGCACAGGAAAGTGCTGAGCCAACTTCGGAATCTACTGAAGCTGAATCAAAAGAATAAATCAATGAGTGAAAAAGGAAAGACTTTCGTTTTTCCTTTTTTTTCTTGAAATTGCTTTAAAAGGGGATAATGATGAAATTGCATTATCCTTTTTTTTTGGAAAATTATCAATCAATACATAAACAATAGTATTATGGGACAAATTGCAAACATTCATGCACGTGAGATCCTTGATTCTCGTGGAAATCCTACAATTGAAGTTGAAGTAACATTAGAAAGTGGTTTCGTTGGCCGTGCCGCCGTACCATCAGGTGCTTCAACAGGTGAACATGAAGCTTTAGAATTACGCGATGGCGATAATCGTCGTTACTTGGGTAAAGGTGTTTTAGGTGCTGTTAAAAACGTTAATGAAGTAATCGCACCTGAATTGATCGGTATGAGCGTATTGGAGCAAGTTGCTATCGATAACAAAATGCTTGAGCTTGACGGTACTAAAACTAAAAGCAAATTAGGTGCTAATGCTATCTTGGGTGTGTCTTTGGCTTCTGCTAAAGCTGCTGCTGAGTATTTAGGAATGCCATTGTATCGTTACATTGGTGGTACTAATGCCGTTACTTTACCAGTTCCAATGATGAATATCATCAACGGTGGTTCTCACTCTGATGCTACTATCGCTTTTCAGGAGTTCATGATTCGTCCTGTAGGTGCTGAGTCGTTCCGTGAAGGTTTACGTATGGGTGCTGAAGTATTCCATGCTTTGGCTAAAGTACTTAAAGGAAAAGGTTTATCTACTGCTGTTGGTGACGAAGGTGGTTTCGCTCCAATGTTAGGTGGTACAGAAGAGGCTATCGATTGTATCTTAACAGCTATCGAAAATGCTGGTTACAAAGCTGGTCGTAAAGAAGATGGTGGTGATGTTTCTATCGCTATGGACTGTGCTTCTTCAGAGTTCTTCAAAGATGGTGTATATGACTACAGCATTTTCGAGCCAAATGGTGTTAAGCGTAACTCACAAGAGCAGGCTGCTTACCTGGCTGAACTAGTTGCTAAATACCCAATCGATTCAATCGAGGATGGTATGGATGAGAACGACTGGGACGGATGGGTAGCTTTAAATGCTGCTATCGGTGATAAGTGTCAGTTAGTAGGCGATGACTTGTTCGTAACTAACGTTGATTACTTGAAGAAAGGTATCGAGTTGGGAGCTGCTAACTCAATCCTTATTAAAGTAAACCAGATTGGTTCTTTAACTGAAACATTGAACGCTATTGAAATGGCTCACCGTGCTGGTTATACTTCGGTTACTTCTCACCGTTCAGGTGAAACTGAAGATGCAACTATTGCTGACATCGCTGTGGCTACTAACTCTGGTCAGATTAAGACTGGTTCATTAAGCCGTTCAGACCGTATGGCTAAATACAACCAATTGCTTCGCATTGAGGAGGAATTAGGTGAGCGCGCTGTTTACGGATATGCAAAAGTTCAAAAGAAATAAGAAGCGACTTCTTATACCATATAAAGGCTGGCCATTTGGCCGGCCTTTTTTGTACTTGTTTAGCTGCAGAACAATTAGATAATTAATCTGTTCTAATAATGCCGCAACCACACACGTTGGCATTTTTATTAATTCAATCAGCTACTCAATATGGATTACATCAAAGAACGTATCATTGAAATTGGTCGCCCCAAGGCCGAAATGGTAAAGGACTTAATAAAGAAACACGGTGACGATGTTATACAGGATGTTACCTTAGGACAAGTATTGACAGGGATGAAAGGTATGGTATCGTTACTGACCTGTACTTCTAAACTGGACCCTGAAGAGGGCATTCGGTTCAGAGGTTATTCAATTCCGCAGTTACAGGAGTTATTACCTAAGTTGCACCAGGAAGGTGAGCCACTGCCAGAAGGACTTTTTTACCTGATGTTAACAGGCGAACTACCTACCAAGGAAGATGTCAATCATATTAGCGAGCAGTGGGCCCTTAGAGCTCAAGGTATTCCTTCTCACGTATTTGATGTAATTAATGCGTTACCTAAGGATGCGCATCCCATGATTCAGTTTAACAGCGCTATTCTGGCCATGTCCACCGAATCGCAATTTCGTAAGGCCTACCTTACAGGCATGGATAAAAAAGATTACTGGGCGCCTACCTACGAAGGCGTTATGGACCTGATATCAAGGTTACCGGTTATAGCGGCCTATATTTATCGCAGAGTATTTCATAATGAGAAGTATATTGATATTGACCCGAGTCTTGACTGGGCCGCTAACCTGTCACATATGATGGGCTACGATAGTATAGAAGTACAACGATTGATGAGGCTTTATATGGTTATCCATGCCGATCATGAGGGGGGCAATGTTTCTGCTCATGCCACACATCTGGTCGGTTCGGCTCTTTCAAACCCCTATTACAGTTTCTCAGCTGGCATGAATGGATTAGCAGGACCATTGCATGGTATGGCTAATCAGAATGTGATGCACTGGATAAATAAGATGTTGCGGGAGATAGGAACTGATTCTCCAAGTACATCACAGATTAAGGATTATGCGGAGATGACGTTGCGCAACGGGCAGGTTATACCTGGTTATGGCCATGCTGTATTACGCAAAACAGATCCGCGTTTTACCGTTCAGCTGGAGTTTGCCAAAAAATATGCGCCTGATGCCCCACTAATTCAATTAGTCGACAAAATCTATCAGGTGGTTCCTGATATTCTGGAAAAAACCGGAAAGGTTAAAAATCCATGGCCAAACGTAGATGCCATTAGTGGTTCATTATTGTCATCGTTTGGAATTACTGAATATCCAATTTATACGGTGCTATTCGGTGTTTCCAGAGCCTTGGGAGTGTTAACACAATTAATATGGGATCGCCTTTATGGTTTACCAATTGAGCGCCCCAAATCGCAAAATCTTCAATGGTTTGCTGAAAAGGTGAATTATCAGCCATAACTATTACGACAAATAGATTGAAGAGAGGTTAACGCCTCTCTTTTTTTGTTTAAAATACCATGTTAAAAACCTTATTTGCCTCTTCTTTCTTCATTGGCTATTATAAAAGATCAGAGGATTTTATTACTTTTATCAGCAATGAGTGTGTTGATTCAAGGATATTTATTTAAATCCATGGGTAAAGTTAGTTATTTGCGTTTTTTGCTTGCTATTGCTTTGTATGTTAGCAGTTTGTCGTTGTTGATGGCGCAAAGTGGTAAGCTTTCCATGGAACAGTTTACCATTAAGGACGGTTTGTCCAATAGTCATATTACGGCTTTGTATCAGGATAGCAGGGGCTATATTTGGGTAGGCACAACCGATGGGCTTAATCGTTACGATGGTTATGGATTTGTTTCCTTCAGACATCACCCTTTGATTGATAGCACCATTATTGGCAATCATATCCAGGCAATCACCGAAACGCCTGATGGCAATATATGGATTGGTACGCGGAATAGCGGGATAGCCATCTGGCAGGTTAGCAATGGTAAGTTTCTTAATATAGATAAGGAGTCTGAATTATTCAGTGCACTAAGAGAATCCGGTGTGTATGGTATGCATACCGAAGGCGATAACGTTTGGATTAAAACCAGAAATGCCATCGCGAAAGTGAATTACCGCACTAAAGATTTCATAAAATTTGATCATTATTCATCTGTTTTAAAAACAGGCAGAAGTAATACTTACCCGGTTGAGACCGGTATGGGGCATGTCTGGTTTGGTTCCAAAGATGGTATTCAATACATTGATAATACAAGTGATGCGCTAAATCGGATAAATCCTGAAAATGCTCATCAACAATTGGAAATCAGTAGTTTGGTGATGGTTAACGATAGTGTTGTGCTTGCCGGATCGGATAAAGGCTTATGGAAGTACAATGTAAATACATCTATCTCAACCAGAGTTTATAAAAAAACGAACCGTTTTGAAAATAAAGGAATAAGTGCCTTGCTGGCCGGGCGTAATGGCATAGTGTGGCTGGCAACGCCCGAAGGGCTTATGTTTTCGCAAACACCTTACAGCGACTATTCGGCCTTGGAATTGAATGCTTACCTGGAGCGTCCATTTCAAAACATAACAGTAATACTTGAGGATGCAAGCGGATTATTGTGGATTGGGACAGCTCAGGATGGCCTCTTTAAAATTGATCGTAAACCGTCTAAGTTCTCATCAATAGCCGCTATTGACGATATTGAATATCCGATTGATTGTTATGATTTTTATTCTGTTTATGTAGATGATTTAAACAACCTGTGGCTTGGAACAGGTCAAAAAGGCGTTTACTGTATCAATCGTAATACCAAACAGTTTAAGCACTATACAATTTATCCTGCATACGTTTCAGCCAATGATCCAACGGTTAATGCCATGTATAAAGACTCCGGGGGGAATATATGGTTTGGCACCGATGAAGGTATATTTATTTTAGAGCGAGGGGCAAGCCGGATTAAAGAATTTGATTATTCAAATAGTAATGATTTCCGCTACCTGCTTAAGACCAATGTTGTCAATGATATTCTTGAAGATCGTTTAGGACACATCTGGTTTGCCACCCGTTTTGGACTGTATCGATATGATGGTGAAAAGATAACCAGCTACTGGGCCGATAAAGATGTGGAATATGGGCTCTGCGATGATGAAATAAACGTGCTTTTTGAAGATGCTGACGGGCAATTGTGGATTGGTACCAATAACGGGATTAACACCTATAATGTGGCGTCAAAAACCTTTGGAAGAATCAGAAATAATGAAGGAGAAGAGAAGCGCCTAAGTCATAATATCATTTCAGCCTTCGCTGAAGATCATGGCCGGATTATCATTGGCACTCACGCAGGTCTTTCTTATTACGATAAGCATACCAAAACCACTTCATTTTGGAATTACGATGGACTGATTAGTGGGAAGGTTTATGCGGTTGAAGTGGATGGATATAACAGAATATGGATAAGCACAGGTGTGGGTATCTCTTCAATTATTCCGGGAACACCTCCTTTCAATTATAATAAAAACGATGGTGTACCCGATTATAATTTCAATACCGGGGCGTCGTGTAAATATGGGAAGAATGAGCTCTTTTTTGGAGGTGATAAGGGCCTGACCATTATCAACACCGAAGATGTGCCTACCAACAATAACAAGCCCAAAATGGTGATTAACAGTGTGAAAGTTTACTATAAGGGCAAGGTAGATGCAGTATACGAAGGAGTGAGAAGTCAAATAAGTGTTGGTTACAAGCGAAATACCATGATTGCGGTATCTTTTGCCGCTTTAGAATTCACCTATCCAAAAGCTAATACCTACCGGGTGAAACTGGAAGGGCACGATGAAGACTGGCGGGATGTGACGCATCAGAATTCTGTTAATTTCTCCAATTTATCTCCGGGCAGCTATACCTTAAAAGTTAAAGGTTTTAATAATGATGGGGTGCCTTGTGTTGAGCAGGCCGAGCTGATTATTGACGTTACCACGCCACTGTGGATGTCGGGCTATGCCTATGCGTTCTATATTATTTTTGGAGTGCTATTGGTGCAAACGCTTATTAATTACCGAATACGTAATTACCGAAAGGCCTACAAGGCTCTTAATGAAAAGGCTATTGACAAGAAGAAGATTGAGATTCAGAAAGAGTCCTTATCACGCATTCACCAAAGCCTGACAGATAGTATTAGTTATGCCAAGCGCATTCAGGAAGCCATGATTCCGTCGGAGGAGATGGTAAAGCAGATATTGCCCGAATCCTTTATTTACTTCCGCCCCAAGGATATAGTAAGTGGCGATTTTTATTGGGCTTACCGTACAAACAGCAAAGTGTTTTTGGCAGCTGTGGATTGTACCGGACACGGAGTTCCGGGGGCTTTTATGTCCATTATTGGCTATGATTTACTGAAGAAGATAGTGGAGATACAGGAAGAATATTGCCCGGCTCGTATATTGAATAGTTTGAGCCAGGAAGTTGCCAGTACCTTCCAGAAGAACGGCCAGGATGGAAGTCTCAATAAGCAGAGTATTACTGACGGAATGGATATTGCGCTGGTAATGCTCGATGAAGATAAGCAGGTATTGCACTTTTCAGGGGCTATGAATCCCTTGTACATTATACGCGATAACGAGATTATTACCTATAAAGGCGATCGATTCCCAATCGGTTATTCTGATGATAGTAAAGAACTTTCCTACACACGCCAGGAGATACCGGTATATCCTAACGATGTTATTTACCTGTTTTCTGATGGTTTTGCCGACCAGTTTGGTGGTCCGGAGGGTAAGAAGTTTAAATACCGTCGTTTTCGCCATTTGCTATTGAATATTCACAAACTGCCTATCGATGACCAAAAGGCTATTCTGCACCAGAAGATGGAAGATTGGATGGGTACCGAGTATGAGCAGGTCGATGATATTCTGCTGATGGGATTCAGACTTTAAATGATGAGCGCATGAAATTAATACGACCGATAGACCTGATGGTAATTATTGCAGTAACCTTCGCCATTGGTTTCTGCACCTCATTGTTAGTTTTCTCCGACACCTTGGCTGAGAACTCTCCACTACTGACATTGGGCTTAAGTTGTGCTATACTCAGCTTAATAGTCGCTCGTATCGTATTAAAAGTATTGAAAAGCAATAAGGGATAAAACAAAAGCCCGGCAATTGCCAGGCTTCTAATATCTATTAGCGAACTTGTTCGCGTTCTAATGTCTTGTGTCTCCTACACGTTGAAGCGGAAGTGCATAATGTCGCCATCCTGCACCACATATTCTTTACCTTCAACACTCATTTTACCGGCTTCTTTACAAGCTAACTCAGAGCCCAATTCAACGAAGGTATCGTACTTAATTACTTCGGCGCGGATAAAGCCTTTTTCAAAATCGGTGTGAATAACACCAGCGGCTTGCGGTGCGCAAAAGCCTTTGTGGAAAGTCCAGGCGCGTACTTCCTTCACCCCTGCAGTAAAGTAGGTTTGCAAGTTCAATAGCTTGTAGGCCGAACGAATCAACTTGGAAACACCTGATTCCTTCAGTCCCATGTCTTCCAAAAACTCCTGACGCTCTTCGAAAGTCTCCAGCTCGGCAATTTCCGACTCAGTTTTAGCGGCAATGATTAATATTTCAGCATTTTCATCCTTAACAGCTTCACGTACGGCCTCTACGTGCTGGTTACCATCTACCACCGATGATTCATCCACATTACAAACGTACATTACCGGCTTGTTGGTCAGCAAGTACAGGTCCTTCGTTACTTTTTGCTCATGCTCGGTCAGTTCCACCGTACGGGCCGATTTGCCGTTCTCAAAGGCTTCCTTGTAACGGTATAGTACCTCAACCAGCTTCTTGGCATCCTGATCCTTCGATGCTTTGGCTGCTTTCTCTGTTTTCTGCAGGCGTGCTTCCACGGTCTCCAAATCTTTGAACTGCAGCTCCAGGTCAATAATTTCTTTGTCTCTTACCGGATCGATGGAGCCGTCAACGTGTGTTACGTTATCATCATCAAAGCAGCGCAATACATGGATGATAGCATCTGTTTCGCGAATGTTAGCCAGGAACTTATTACCTAAACCTTCACCCTTGCTGGCACCTTTTACCAAACCGGCAATATCTACAATTTCCACGGTGGTAGGCACCACACGCTGTGGCTTCACCAGCTCTTCCAGCTTCACCAATCGCTCATCGGGTACGGTGATAACGCCCACATTGGGCTCGATGGTACAAAAAGGGAAGTTTGCCGACTGTGCTTTTGCATTCGACAAGCAATTAAATAGGGTTGATTTTCCAACGTTGGGCAGGCCAACGATTCCGCACTGTAATGCCATTATATTATGTCTTAATTATTTACTCCGTTGTTTCGAGCTGCAAAAGTAGTGGTTTTTTTTAAATAGTATCAAGATATAATTAGTGAGTATCAAGATGATTAACATCTTCTAACTAAAAAGGATCGCATCTTTATTTCCATTATGGTTATAAAGATGCGATCCTTAATACAGTAGCTAACAGCCAGAAGCTGAAAGTTATTTTATTTACTCGCCAAACTCACCAAACTCACCGTTCTGAAGAAAATCAACACTCTTCTCAATCTCTTTGTACATGATTTTGTCCTCTTTCACAAAGCCAACGTACTCGCGGTATTGAGCCAGGAAGTCTTCGAGGAATGGAGATGTTTTAGCCGGACGACGGAAGTCGATGGCCTGAGAAGCATTAAACAGCTCAATGGCCAGCACACGCTCCACATTATCGGCAATCTTAAGTGCTTTAGTGGCGGCATTACCACCCATACTCACGTGGTCTTCCTGCTCGTTCGACGATGGAATGCTATCCACCGATGAAGGTGTTGCCATCTGCTTATTCAGGCTGACGATGGAAGCGGCAGCGTATTGCGGAATCATAAATCCACTGTTCAAGCCTGGGTTGGCCACCAGGAATTCAGGTAAACCACGCTCACCTGATATCAGGCGATAAGTGCGACGCTCAGAGATACTGCCAATCTCACTCATGGCAATTGACAGAAAGTCCATGGCCAATGCCAGTGGCTCGCCGTGGAAGTTACCACCCGACACAATCATATCGTCTTCGGGGAATACCATTGGGTTATCGGTCACCGAGTTGATTTCGGTCAGTACCACGTTGGCCACGTAGTTAATGGCGTCTTTAATGGCACCATGTACCTGTGGTACACAACGGAATGAATACGGGTCTTGTACGTGCTTCTTCTCGCGTGTGATCAGCTCACTGCCTTCCAGCAGGGCTTTGATGTTGCGGGCAGTCTCGATTTGTCCCGGGTGAGGGCGCACCGCATGCAACTGCGGGAAGAAAGGCTCGATACGGCCATCAAAGGCATCCAGTGAAGTGGCTGCCACAATATCGGCGTATTTCGACAGGCGGAAGGCCTTCAGCAGCGTATATACAGCGTGTGAGCTCATGAATTGTGTACCATTCAACAAGGCCAAACCTTCTTTGGCACCCAGCTTAATCGGCTCCCAGTTGTTTTCGGCCAATACGTCGGCTGCTGTACGCAATTCGCCTTTGTAATGCACTTCGCCTTCGCCAATAAGTGGGAGGAATAAGTGTGCTAACGGAGCCAGGTCGCCCGATGCACCTAAGGAACCTTGTTCGAAAACGATGGGGTACACGCCGTTGTTGAAAAAGTCGCACAGGCGTTGCACGGTTTGTAGCTGCACGCCTGAGTTACCAATACTCAAAGCATGAATCTTCAGCATCAGCATCAGCTTAACCACATCGCGTGGCACTTCGCGGCCAATACCACAGGCATGGCTCTTCACCAGGTTCTCCTGTAACTTACTCAGGTCATCAGACGAAATGGAGATATTACATAAGGAGCCAAAACCGGTATTGATACCGTAAACCGGCCCATCGTGACTGGCCACTTTATTGTCGAGGTACTGCTTACAATGCTCAATGCGTTGTACCGACTCTTCCGACAAAGCCAGGTGATAACCTTCTTTTAAAATGGTTTCAATGATTTCGAATGAAAGAGGTGCTGGTGATATTTCAAATGTCTTTTGCATGGTGTTTTTTAGCTTGTAGCTGTTGGCTTTAGCTGATAGCCATTTACAGCCAGGTTATTTTAATTGGATGATTCGTTAGCTGGCGCGGGTTTATGATCCGTGCCTGGGCTTTCCTGTTTTGTTTCTTATTGTCCCTTGGGGATTGGATTTAGGCTGAAGGTAATCAATGATTTGGCAGCAATTATTACCCCAAACCCCTAAAGGGGCTTATCCTGCGCGCTGTTCCCTTTAGGGAATACAAGGGTGAGCGTGTGGAATGCAGCTATTTTGATAGCATTGCCTCGTAACAAAACAGGCAGCGCCTGCTCAGGGGCAGCGGATATCGCCGCCAAAGGAGATAAATAGATGTGTTCTGTTCTTAAGAATTCGGCCCATAAAAAGCGGGGTAGACAATTTGATGCCTACCCCGCAAACATAGATAAATTCTTTATTAAATACTGATGACTTTGATCAATTCGTCAACGGTAAGCTGGCTCTGTTCGCCGCTCTCCATATTCTTGACTGTTACAGTATTAGCCTTTCTTTCTTCTTCGCCGGCCAGCAATACAAATGGAATTTCCTTTTTGTTGGCGTAATTCATCTGCTTTTTCATCTTCACCGCGTCGGGAAACAGCTCGGCATTGATGCCTGCTTTGCGCACCTCATTGAGTATTTGCAAGGCGTATAATTCATCTTCGCCACCGAAGTTAACAAACATGGCCCGTGTTTTAGCGCCGTCGGCTTTCGGAAACAGCTCCAGCTGGTTCATCACATCGTAAATGCGGTCGGCTCCAAAGGAGATACCCACACCCGACACGTCTTTTAGACCGAAGATGCCGGTGAGGTCGTCGTAGCGGCCACCGCCAGTAATACTTCCAATAGCTACATCCCTGGCTTTTACCTCGAAGATGGCGCCGGTGTAATAGTTAAGGCCGCGGGCCAGTGTCAGGTCCAGCTCCACTTCCAAATCCAGCTTTAGTACATCCAGGTAGTTAAGCACCACCTCCAGTTCGTCAACCCCTTTCAAGCCAATTTCGGATGAAGCCAGCACCTCGCGCAGCTTAGCCACCTTCTCGCGGTTGGTGCCGCTCAGCATAATAATAGGCTGTATGGTATCAATGGCCTCGGCCGACAGTCCTTTCGATGCCAGCTCTTCATTCACCTTATCCAGACCTATTTTATCCAGCTTGTCGATGGCCACGGTTATGTCCACAATCTTATCCGATGCATCAATGATTTCGGCAATACCCGATAGTATTTTGCGGTTGTTGAGTTTCAGCACCACATTAATATTCAGCAGACGATACACCTCGTCAACAATCTGAATCAGCTCCACCTCGTTGAGCAGCGAGTTACTGCCCACCACATCCACATCGCACTGGAAAAACTCGCGGTAACGACCTTTCTGTGGGCGATCGGCACGCCATACCGGTTGTATCTGGTAGCGCTTGAATGGAAAGCTAATTTCGTTTTGGTGCTGCACCACAAAGCGGGCAAAAGGCACCGTTAAATCGTAGCGCAAGCCTTTTTCGCTAATCTGCGACATCACTTTGTTGGAGGCTTTTTCGGCCAGCAAACCATCATCGGCCTTCTTCAAATAATCGCCCGAATTCAAAATCTTAAATAAAAGCTTATCGCCTTCTTCACCGTATTTGCCAAGCAGGGTGCTCAGATTTTCCATGGCTGGCGTTTCAATCGGCAGGTAGCCATACTTCTGAAACACGCTTTTAACCGTATCAAAAATGTAATTGCGTTTCACCATCTCCACGGGTGAAAAATCCCTGGTTCCCTTTGGAATGCTTGGTTTTTGAGCCATATCTAACTATTGTTTTGCTATTCGTATTAAGTGGGTTTGAATAAACCCGGGCAAAGATACTAAAAAGAGTAGAGAGTGCGCAGTTTAGTGCCTGGTGATTAGTTCGCGGTGTAGGGTTTGGGATTTCGTGTTATGGGTTCAAGGTATAGGGTTCAATTGAAAATAAAACCTTAAAATGATGGTATTAACCACAAAATAACTAGCTGTTGATATGATGGTAAACTAAGTATAAAGTAGCTTTTGGTTTACATGCATATTTAATATAGATTTGATAGGCTTTATGTTATGTCAATATGGTACGATATAAAGCGTATTAGGTAAATAGACGAGTTGTGCTTCATGCCAAGACAAGAATGAAACGAATACTTAAAATAATATCCATAGTTTTAATTGTAGGCGTTGCCTTAAAATGGTTAGACCTTAAAGATTACTATAGGACAAATTTTCGTGAATTGTCCAAAAAAGAGCAGGAATTATTTGAGTGGAAAAGTCACTATGACGAATATTTGAACCATAGGAATGTATACGGGAAATACTTTGGAGAAGATGAATTTGAATTTCCAAGACAAGAAGTTTTCAAAATTAAAATGCTTGAAAAAGATAAAGTATTTAAGATTTTTTGGATTTCTAAAACATTGAAGGAAGATAAAATAAATGAAATTGTTGCTCTGTTTAATAATCCAATGAATTTTGATTGGGGAGAAACTACTTGGGGGGACGAGGATGTGGATTATATTTTCAAATTCTATGACAATAAAAATAGATTAATTGGGAAAGTTGACATGTGCTATCATGATTGTGGATGGGTAAGGTCAAAACCATTTACACCAAACATCAAATATGGACAGTTAACACATTTTGGACACGAAGAATTATTCTTAATTATTTACAAACTTGACTATTGGAAATGAAAAGCACGAAAGTCCAACAATAAATATACGTAATGCGGGGCGATTTGATAGCGAAGTGCCTTGAAATCCCGCACTCCGCATATTCGAGCCCTTGTATGCAATGTGAGAAATACACTGCTATCGCGCGAATGCTTCCGCGTGATATTTTAAACAACAAACCACACGAGAGGGCTCGTCCGGCAGCCTGGGGAATTTATAAATTAATAGTAATATTGAAATTATGAGATTTATATTAAAACTAAAACACTGGCAGTTATTTCTTCTTCTCTTTCTCGGAACTGGAGTAGGATCTATTGGAACTATTATCTGTTTAAACACGATATTCAATTTGGGTTTAAGCATTACAGAAAGTATAATCCCACTTGTCATTTCCTATTTTTTATGGGGATCCTGGATGGTAACTTCAATTGGATTATTGGATAGAAAATATAAAGCCCTTTCTGAGAAACAAAAAATGATAGTTAAGTATGGAACAGTATTTCTAATTTGCACTGCACTTAGACTTTTAAATACTGAATTCGTATTAATTCCACTTGCAATACCAAATGGTTTATCCTTTCTAATTTCATTCATTCTGTATTTTGGAGGGGCTTTCTTATTTTATTACTTCATATTTCTTTTCTCAAAAGGACTGGCAATTTCAAAATATGGAGCAAATTGGAGAGCTGGAGACTTAATCATTCAACTATTAAGAATTCTTTTTTTTCCAATTGGAATTTGGACTCTGCAACCAGAATTAAATAAATTATATCGAGCAGAAAAATCACGAAATGCCATTACCCCGTAATAGCGCATAGCAGGGCTCGGCTCACTTGGGGTAGGCTGATCCCCGCTCCAAATTTTGCTGTAACTTGATAGGTAAAAAGCCCGCAATCCCTTACTAACCATACCGCCACCGTTGGCAATAATGAAAAAACAAAAACCCAATGATAGAAAAATATTTATTAATTGGTTCCCTATTACTTCATCCGATACTAAGTCTCATTTTATCCTGGAAATTTAGTGGGAATCGACTTTTTAATAGTACAATCTCCATTTTAGGTGGAATAAGTTTGATTGTATTGATTTCATTACAGATTATAGGAATAAGCTTTATAATAGCTGTTGTGCCTATTGTTCTTTTTTCATGTGTGTTCTTTTCAATATGTTGTCTTATTTGGGAAATGATTAGAAAGAAAAAAAGGACAGCCAAAATATTTGGGATTATAAGCTCCATTTTTATTTTTGGAGGTGCTATCCTCTTCGGATTATTAGGAACATCAACTTTAGGGAACAAGAAAACCAAGCCTCCCATTGAACAACATGTTAATCAACATCGAATTACTGTCAATGAGATACAATTGAAGTCCAAAGACAGCTCAAAAAGTATGTTCAGATTAACAACTATTCTGGTAGAGAAAGAGTTTTGGCCATTTAAAAAGCAAATACTGGAAAAAAAGTATCATAATACATTCCCAAAATTAGACTCGAACTTCAAATTTGATTTAAACGAGGTTGATAATGAACTTATAATAAAAGCATCAGAAAATGGAGTTATTATATGGGAAGACAAAATAAAGAAATCACTTTAGCCAATAACTAAGCGTTCTGGCTGGTTGAAAACCAAAGTCTGAACGCGGTGTTGCACTGCTATCGCGCGAATCCTTTCGCGTGATATTTTAAACAACAAACCACACGAGAGGACTCGTGCGGCAGCCTGGGCATTTTTGTGTAGGTCGGCATATGAGGGGGGAGCGTGAGCCGCTTAGCTCCATGACATTTTTTATGAATTGGTAGATGAAGTATCCAATAGCTTTTGGTTTACATGCCTATTAAATATAGCTTTGATAGGCTTT
>NZ_JAGUCN010000008.1 GCF_018271975.1 Carboxylicivirga mesophila | reverse complement strand
GAACTAAATTTCAAAATGACAAAGAACGTTTTAGGCTTAATGAGCCAAATTTGTTTAATCATTAATAACGTCCCAATTTTAATGGGACACTAGTGTTCTGAAGTATTGCTTAAAAGTAAATTTATTTGTACCAATCCTGCACACCGAACATGTATTCAATTGTTATACAGCACCTTTTACATTCGAAGAAGTGAAGTAAACGACTATCACCAACGATAGATAATAATAACAAATCCCGGTAAAACAGTGTTTTACCGGGATTTTTGTGTTTAATCGATAATTAATGAGTTTACATTACCATCCCGAATTTCTCGGGACGTTCAGACTCTTTTTTGCGACCGGGCAGAATGCTTTGTTATTAGCGGTTGTAATTTACCTTTTCTTATCTATTTCTTTCATCTTTTCAAGTGCAACTTCACTTTCTACTTCATCAAATATCAATTGATATGCTTTTCTTGCAATCGAATCATTTCCTTTATTTCTCATCTCATTGGCAATATCAATCATTGTATCAGATTCATCAATAAAAAAGTCTGTATTTTCTTGTGCAATAAACTGTAATCCATCAAGCACATTGAGAAAGTTTCCGGCATTCAGGTTAATAAGTAAGTTTGGCATAAAAACTGACTCTCCAATTTTAATTTTATTTCCCAACTGTTTATTCAATTCATTGACATATTCAACTATTGTGTGAATATTCTCATTTAATAGACTATCTGGAATTGTTGAAAGTGATTTGTAGAAATTGTAACCTCTGCAAAAACCGGTATATTGATTAGTTTCATGTGTTTCGTCATTTAGCACTTCATACTTCAATTTAAGATATTGTGTATTTAAAGAATTCAATCTTTTAAATAAATCATTATTGGCATCTTCTAATTGCTCATAATTTTCTCTTGAACCAATGTCGAAATACAAATATGTCGGTTTCGTAAGAGCTGAATTAACAATTGTTGAATTTAGCATATGAACCGTAGGACTCGTCGCAATATAAAATGAAAATGAAATAGGCCACTGATTGAAAATATCCATTACAAAACCTCCGGAAATTGAATGTCCAGAAATAAATCTTATGGAGCTTGATGTATAGTTAGTTTCAACATAAGGAATTAATTCTTTAATCAGAAAGTTGAAGTAATCATTCCGATTTGACTGTCCTGTAAAACTTTTTTTAGGGTCA
The DNA here is from genome assembly GCF_018271975.1 of Carboxylicivirga mesophila. Classification (GTDB taxonomy): domain Bacteria; phylum Bacteroidota; class Bacteroidia; order Bacteroidales; family Marinilabiliaceae; genus Carboxylicivirga; species Carboxylicivirga mesophila. The sequence continues at coordinate 207,838 of NZ_JAGUCN010000008.1, read as the reverse complement.
TTATTTTCAATTCCAACGACAATGAATTGACCATGACAGATAGCCGCTCTAAAATCATTAGGGGCAGAACTAATTAAATAGATAGTGGGATATGACTTAGATTTAAAATCATTAGGGGCATGTATAAAAATTCTTTTTTCCTCATTGAGAATTTTCGATTCAAATTCAATGACTTTCTCATTGTTTGTGCTCGCAATTTTGGATTGTGCAAATAAGCTAGCCAGCGAGAGGATGATAATTATGAATACGGAAGTTAATTTTTTCATGGTGTTATTCTTGTATTACCATTAACGGCAGTCTGTCTAAAAACCTAAGCACCACCTGGTTTATGTTTAAAAGTAGGATTATTTTTTGTGAACAGAAAAAACGGTTTATAATTTGCTGTAAATAATCGCCTATCAGTTTATGGCAACTGATGGTGCTAATCTAAAATCTCCAATTACACCAATCCTCAAAACAGTGTTTCCTACCCGCTTGTCGACAATCCCGCATTGCCCAGGACGCGCAGTCTCTGTTTTGCAACCGGGCAGAACGCTTAGCTATCAGGACCCGCATTTATCATTTAAAATTTAGTCCGCATTCAGGGCAAGTTAAATCCTGTTCATTCAGTTCATAATTGCATGCAGGACAATTAGTAAAGTTGGTTATAACGTTTTTACTGGCTTTCAATTTTTCTTTTCTAACCTTGCCTTCTTTAAAGGTAAGTTCCGGTTTACAGAAAAATGTTGTCTCAATTTCCAGCCAATAAAGTCTTGCTTTACCTTTTGAACTTACTGCATGTATTAATCTATATTCTCTTTTTGTCCAGCTGGTTATAAAACCAAAAAGATTTATTAATACAAACCCAAAAGAAATTGATGAAGGTTGTTCAAAGGGACTTGATTTCCAGTCAAGTTTATTTGGGTAACAGACTTCTGTCACGTTTAATCCCTTTCGGTCTACATAGCTAAATACTTCTTTGTCATAAGAACGAAAATATCGATTGTTTAATAATTTGATTGCTTGATAGAAGACGTATGCTATTAGAGCAATAAACGGCATGAAAAATAAAAAGTCGATATTCATTCTTTGTAAGTATTTTGTATGAGCCCCTAGCACCAATATGCCCAGCCAAACCGCACTGCCGCCTGCTATGCTTTATTGCGGTTTTTAGCAATAAGTGAATTTTATTCATAGCTATATACAGCAATCTTATATTTCTTTCCATTTATAATGTGATAGAGAACTTTAATTCTGTCTTCTGAGTCAAGTTTATATTTGTAATACTCATCATCACTACCAGGTCCTCCCATATAAACAACTTTTATATCGGGTTCTGGAATTCGTTCAATTGATCTACGTTTTAATCTGCCATTTTCGAAATACTCATATTTTTTAATTTCAGTTGAGTTTCTTTCATTATCGAATTTCTTTATACTAACCAGTAATCCATTTTGGTATCTTAGTGTATAAATTGTTTCAAAAACATCAGTCTTTTTCATCTTAGGTCTGTAATGAAAGGCTTGTTCCTGATATTTCAGAATTGTGTCTCCTTGATTAACAGTCAATTTAATTACAGTCGAATCATTTACTGAAAGTTTACGAAATTGATATATTATCCGATTATCAGCGTATTTATATTCAAATCTGGTTGTGTCAATTCGCTCAGGATTATTAAAATCAAAAGTCTGGATGTCAAAAATCTTATTATTGTTAGCGTCGTAAATAATTTTATTCCTTGACATCAATTGCTTTTTATGATAACTCTCTTTGTTAATTATTCTTCCTATCGAATCCACATATTCCAATGACCAATATCCACCACCTCCTGTTCCGTTATAATATTTTCCTTTTATCTTATTGGTATTGGGATACAATTCATTAGTCTCAAACAATTGAGCGTTAATCGCTGATGTACTCATCATTATTAAAAATCCAATTATAGCTAAGTCCAGAAATAATTTCCTCATGTTATCTATATTATTCATTGGTAACTCGTCTGCTTTTTAATTATTGCCAACTACTCCATATCTCCACCCTACTACCCGATATATTTGCCATACCAACAGTTAAGGTAACGACACATATCACGATGTATCGGCACCTGAATGCAGATACAATTAATTATTCCTATATGATTACTGCCCCTTATTACACGCACATTATCCCCGGTCAGGGGGGCAGTTGTTTCCGATTAGCAAATGCTAAATTAGATATTTTGTTTCATCCACAAGGCCAGTATTGATAAATATTACTAAAGTATTGATAAAGGGAATTAAGCGGTTGATGGATAAATATGAATCACGGGTTGATACACATTGCCAGTTTAACTGCCCAAGCTGCAGTTGGCTGTTATACCATTTAAATACTAAAATGTGCTGGTATAGGGCCTGTTGGGTCTGTTCAATAAACTGTGTCTTCCGTCTTCCGTCTTCAAAAAAACACCTCCTCGTCTTTGCGTCTCGGCGTTTATTCACTACACCACGTCAATCGCCCTATGTCGTACTCTTGCGCATGACTGCAGCGGCTTATTGCAAATTTACTCTTGCGTCTTGTGTCGTGCATCTCAAAAGAGCCTTTGCATACTTCCACCGCAATCGCATTTAACAATTACTTCTGTATTGTAACCACAAATGGCACCAATTAACACAAATAGTTTTCCAACGAAAAACAGAAATCTGTGATAATTAGTGTTAATCTGTGGTTGATTGTTCGTTAAAACTCAATTAAGGGTTTAAATGCAAGAACCCCTTCATAGCTCCTGGTGTTCCACAAAATCATGAAAGTTTTTATATTTTTGAAACCTGATTCTCAAATCTGAGTAACAATTAAAGTGTATTTTCACTCAGGATTGTTTCATTAATAAAAAGTAATTTAACATGAGACTGAAGTTCTTTCTTCTTTCGATAGCTTTAATGGGAGCAGCAGCTACAGCCACCGGTCAAACCGATGTGTTTGGCAATAAAATTCCGACTAAAAAGAAAAACATCGCCCCTATACCGGCACATTACAACCAGACGGATGCCAATGGCATGAAGCAAGGCCCCTGGGAAAAACGCTATACCGATGGCACCGTGCTATACAAGGCCACTTTTAAGAATAATAAACCGGCAGGAAGCTATACGCGTTATTACCCCAATGGTAAGATGAGCTTAGAGATTATCTACGATGAGAATGGTGAATATGGAAAGGCGCGCTTATTTAACGAAGAGGGCAACCTGACGTCGAAAGGCAATTACCAGGGCAAAGACAAAGTTGGTACCTGGACTTATTACGCTGCAAAAGAGGCTGTGCTGGCTACTGAAGAATTTGTTAATGGGCAATCGCATGGCCAGTATAAAGTTTTTTACCAGGACGGAGCTGTTGCTGAAGTCATTAACTGGCAAAACGGCAAAAAAGAAGGTGAATGGCTAAAATTCTTTAAGAATGGAGCGCCCATGCTGAAGGCACAATATGTAAATGATGAGTTGCATGGTAAATACTTATATTATTTTCTGGATGGTCAGCTGGAGATAGATGCCACCTACAAGCATGACAAAGAAGATGGTGAATGGACATTCTATCATGCCGATGGAAAAGTCAATTACCAGTTAAAATACAGCAACGGACAACTATTGAACCCCGAAGTGCTGGAAAAAAGAAGAGCCGAGGAACAAGCCGAGTTTGAAAAGAAGCGAGCCACCTTGAAGGACCCGGAAAAAATGGGTAACAACCCCGAACAATTTATGAGATAGCAAGCGTATGAAATACCTTTCATCCATACTACTTTTATGGTTATGCCTTACTCTCAGTATGGCACAGGATGGCTATTTCATAACGTTTACTGACAAAAACAACTCTCCCTATTCATTAGACAGACCTGAAGAGTTCTTATCGATAAGAGCTATTCAGCGACGAGCCAAACAGAACATCGCCGTTGACCAGAGTGATTTGCCGGTGAATCCGGCTTATATTGATAGCCTGATAAAATATGGCATTGATGTAAAACATACCAGCAAGTGGATGAATGGCGCCATTGTTTTCAGCAGCAATAAGGCACTGATGGACACCCTGGAGCGCGTGCCATTTATTAAAACCGTTGAAAGAAATAAACCAGCCATTAGTACCGGCACCTCCAAAAAGATGGAGCCTGTTGTGCCATTGCTCAAAAGTGCGCTTGACTCACCCTACGGCGAATCGTGGTTACAGGTTAGCACAGCCAACGGCCATCATCTGCACAACAACGGATTAAAGGGAGCAGGCATGCTCATCGCTGTTATTGATGCCGGTTTCTATAAAGCCAATGAACTGCCTCTCACCAAACACCTTTGGGACAATGGTCAGGTGATGGGCACCAAAGACTTTGTTAATCCGGCTTCCAATATCTTTAATGAGCATTACCATGGCATGAATGTGCTATCGATTATTGGCGGTAAGCTTAACCAGCAATACATGGGTACTGCCACCGATGCCTCCTTCTGGCTGCTGCGCACCGAAGACGTTCATTCGGAGCATCCCATTGAACCGGACTACTGGATATGTGCGGCCGAATTTGCTGACAGTGCCGGGGTCGATATCATCAATACATCATTGGGTTATTACGAGTTTGATGCGCCTTCGCAGAGTTATTCGTATGCTGACATGAATGCTACAAGCAGAATATCCCGGGCATCCGACATGGCTTCATCAAAAGGCATGTTACTGGTTACCAGCGCCGGCAACGAAGGCAATAACAGCTGGCACCATATTGGTGCCCCGGCCGATGCCAAACATTGCTTAGCCATTGGTGCAGTCAATGCCGACAGCACCCGAACCTCTTTCTCTTCCTTTGGCCCGTCGAGTGATGGCCGCGTGAAACCTGAAATAAGTGCATTAGGAGGAGCGGTAGCGGTACAAAACACAAGTGGTGGCATCAGTAAAGGGAATGGCACCTCTTTTTCAGCTCCTGTTATTAGCGGGCTGGCCGCTTGTTTGTGGCAGGCAATGCCCGATAAGACAGCTGAAGAAATACGCCAGTTGATAATCAACAGTGCACATCTTTATAACACTCCTGATTACGAGTTGGGATATGGCATACCTGATTTTAACCAGGCCTATCGCGTTGATATTGAAAGTGCACCAGCTGATAATACCCAATGGAAGGTTGGCCCCAATCCGTTTAACAGCCGCCTGACGCTTTTCAACTCATCGGGCCCCAACGTTACAGTAACAATTGTTGATATACTGGGTAATATTAAATACCGCAAAGAGCACAGGCATCAAAAGAACATGGTTATCAACGAAGTGGCGGCATTTGCCAATGGTATTTATATTGTCATTATTGAAAACAATCGCTCGAAGCAACATGTTAAAGTGATAAAAAGCCGCTAATACAATGGCCCGCGAACACCTGAGTTTATTTGAATTAAACACCCATATAAAGGAGGAGCTGAAAGAGCGTTTTCCTTCAACCTATTGGGTAATAGCCGAAATCAGCGAAATACGAACAGTCAGGAGCGGCCATTGCTACCTGGAGCTCATTGAAAAAGATGCTGACTCGGACCAGGTCAAAGCGAAAGCCCGGGCCACCATCTGGGCCTTTACCTACCGCATGCTGAAACCATACTTTGAAACCACTACCAGGCAAACGCTTAGCGCCGGTTTAAAGGTCCTTCTGAAGGTGAGTGTCGAATTTCAGGAGGTGTATGGATACAGTTTAAACATTAAGGATATTGACCCGACGTTCACACTGGGTGATATTGCCCGTCGGAAACTGGAAGTCATTCAACAGCTTCAGGAAGATGGTGTGATGGATATGAATAAGGAGGTTGACCTGGCAGAAGTTCCACAGGTACTGGCCGTCATCTCGTCGCCTACCGCTGCCGGCTACGAAGATTTTATCAACCAGCTGAGCAATAATCCGGAAGGCTATAAAATATACCACAAATTATTTCCGGCCATTATGCAGGGTGATGAAGCCGAGCAATCAATCATTGCAGCTCTTGAGCGCATCTATGAGCATGAGCACGCGTTTGATGCGGTGGTTATCATACGTGGTGGTGGCTCCTCTTCCGATCTGATGTGCTTCGACAGTTATATGCTGGCGCTTAATATTGCACAGTTTCCTTTGCCGGTTCTCACAGGTATTGGCCACGAACGCGATGAATCTGTTGCCGATATGGTGGCACACACGCGTCTGAAGACACCTACAGCAGTAGCCGAGTTCATTATCGATCGTATTACGCAATTTGATGCCTACCTGTCTGACCTGAAAGAGCATTTTGTAGCCGAAACATCTCAACTTTTGCTGAACGAATCGCACCGACTGGAATTGGCAGCGCAGCGTTTTCAGCCGGTTGTTAACAAAGCCATCAGTACCAGCAAGCAATTTCAGATAGACGCAGCTCACCGCCTCGAATTTGCCGTCAAAAGTTACTTCGACAAGCAGGTCAATTTCTTCTCTCATGTAAAAGAATCGGCTCATTACCTGACTAAAAAACAGCTGAGGGGTAGTCATCAGAACCTGGCGTTTCAATCAAAACGCTTAAAGCTCGAAACAAGTGCCTATTTCAAAAATCAGCAACAAAAACTTAAACTGGCAGAAAGGACGCTTGAACTAAGCGATCCTTATGAAATACTTAAAAGAGGTTATTCGCTAACATACAGGGGCGGCGAGCTGGTGAAGCAACTGGAAAGCTTAAACGTTGGCGACGAGCTATTAACGCAAGTGCACGAAGGTAAAATCATCAGTCGCATCGAAAAAATAACTCAAAAAAAATAACGTTTTATTATACGCTTTTTATATTTTGTAGCCTGTTTTATTGCCTTAACACATGTCGATGACCACCAAGCTACCATTTAAGTCACTTTACACCATTACAGGCTGCATACTTTTATTCTTTAACTGCTCATTTTCAGCCCATAGCCAGCAGAATAAAGAAACAGCTTTTCAGTATATTGAACAAGCCGAAAAAGCTCAGGAACAAGACGAAGTCATTTCACTTTGCGAACAAGCAGTATCAGCCATTGTCAATGAACCAAACACATCTGTTAAATTTGATGTCTATCATAAAGCAGGTCTGGCACTTTTTAACCACAAGCAATACAATACGGCCAAGGAATACCTCAATAATGCCCTCACCTACAAAGCTGCAAGCACCGATAAAAACAACGTTGGTATAACAGAAGAATACCTGGGATGGATTGAGAATGCCAATAACCAGAATGAGCTGGCCATTGAGCATTTTAACCGGGCAAAAGACATATTTACTTCAACTAATAATCTTGAAAAGTTAGGTAACACCTACAATAGCCTGGGGGCAATGTATTGGTATTTGCGCAATTATGCACAGGCACTTGAACACTTTGACATGGTGCTTACCGTGGGAGAGAAAATTGATAACACAGTATTAATCAGGAAAGGACTCACCAACAAAGGGGTTGTACTAAATACCTTAGCTCAATACAATGAAGCACTGATTTGTCTGGAAAGAGCCTTGGAGTTAAACCAGCTGGATAGCGATGCCAAAAGTCGTGCAGTGCTGCTCAATAACATTGGCAACATCAACGGCGCTTTAAACAATAACGAAGCGGCCATTCGCAACTACCAGGAAGCCTTAGCGATATACAGTCAGCTTGATGATAAAGATGGGATAAGCAGCTGTTACAATAATTTGGGTGAGGTACACCTCGAGTTGGGCAATATCCTACAAGCTATTGAAAACTACCAGACTTCGCTAAATATACTGATACAAGAGGGTGACAGCTCAAAGATAGCTGTATCGTATGTTAACATAGGGCGTGCCCACCAAAATGGTGAACAGTACAGCAAAGCCATCTCCTATTTTGAGAAAGCACTTAAACTGATGCTCACCTTCAATGATCCTTCGCTAAAGGCCGAAACGTATTTACACCTGGGGCAAACCCTTTTAACCAATAAACACTATCAACAGGCCAATGACTACCTGACGAAAGCCACAAATCTTGCCAAAGAGTTGGATGAAAAAGCGCTGTTGGCTGATTGTTACAATAGTATGTCTGTATGGCACAGCCAGCAAGCCAACTATAAAGATGCATTAGATTACAAAACGAAATACGCCGAACTTAAAGAAGCCATCACCGATGAGCAGGCCATGCTGAGCAGTGCCCGCATGGAAGCCGTCTATAAACTCTTAAATAAGGAAGAGCAAATATCGAAGCTCGAACAGGATAACCTCAACAAGTCTGCCAGCCTGGCAACAGTGCGAACTGGCCGGACAACCTACCTGATAATAACGGGCTTTTTGTTAATGGTGGTAGTTGTTTTGTTTTTAAGCTTCCGCAGCCGGCGTAAAACAGAGCGCTTACTGAAAGAAAAGAACAAGGAACTACAGCAGCTGAATGCCACAAAAGACAAGTTCTTCTCCATTATTGCCCACGACCTGAAGAGTCCTTTCAGTTCACTAATGGGCTTCGCTGAAATGCTGACGCTCAATGCTGAGTCGAAAAACACAAAGGAGGTGGTTGAATACTCCCAGATTATTCACAACTCCACTAAGCGTCTGCTGGGGCTGGTAGAAAACCTTTTACAATGGTCGCGCACACAGCTGGGTACCACCGAATACAAACCTACACAACTCGACATCTCCATTCAAACGCATAACATTGTATCATTGCTTCGGTTAAACGCCGAAGAAAAAGATATCGTCATCAGTCCCAGAATAGAGCGTAACCTGGTAGCCTGGGCCGATGAAAACCTATACAACACCATATTGAGAAACCTGATTAGCAATGCCATAAAATTCTCACGCGTGGGTAGTGTTATCTATGTCACAGCCAGTGCTAAAAATGATATGATTGAAGTGTCGGTAGCCGACTCAGGTGTTGGCATCAGACAGGAAAACCTGGAGAAGCTTTTCATGGTTGACTCCACTTTCAGCACCAAAGGCACGCTGAATGAAAAAGGTACCGGTCTTGGCCTGGTGTTGTGTAAAGAGTTTGTAGAGATAAATAAAGGCACCATCTGGGCAGAAAGTGAATTGGAAAAAGGCAGCACATTTTATTTTACACTACCTTTATTGCAGATTAAAAACAACTAATAGCAATGACAAAAAAGAAGCTCACATACAACGAGGCCGTTAGTGAAATTGAGGACATACTGCAACAGATTGAAAACGAAGAACTGGATGTGGATGACCTGTCGGCGAAGGTTAAACGGGTGAGTGCACTTATAAAAAGCTGTAAGGACAAACTGCACAAAACAGAAGAAGAAGTAGAAAAAATACTTAAAGAAATAGAACCATAAATCACTTCTTAACAACTACTTAAATACTCACCAAACCACAGTCTCTGATTCTACTTTCGAACGTAAACACATTTTATTCAGCTTCGATAAAGGCGCCATTGCTTTTATTGAGAATATTGATGTATCTTTGTCTGTAATCAAAAAAAGGAATTAGTAAGATGAGAGTAGAATACGACATTAAGTTGGGATTCAAAGACGTCATGTTCAGACCTAAGCGTTCAACGCTAAAAAGCCGTTCACAGGTAAACCTGCAACGCACTTTTAAATTTATGCATACCAGCATTGAATGGACAGGCGTGCCAATTATGGCTGCTAACATGGACACAGTAGGGACCTTTGAGATGGCCGTTAAACTGGCCGAGAATGAGCTTTTCACAGCCATTCACAAACACTATACCCTGGAACAATGGAACCAGTTTCTGGCTGATGCTCCTGAAGGTATTGAGAACTACATTGCAGTGAGCACCGGTACCGGTGCCAACGATTTAGATAAGGTTGTTAGCATCTTCAAGGCTAACCCAAAGCTGAAGTTTATTTGCATCGATGTGGCCAACGGCTACTCCGAGCATTTTGTAGCATTTGTCAAGCAAGCACGTGCTCTCTTTCCCGATAAAGTGATTATAGCAGGTAACGTGGTTACCGGCGAAATGGTGGAAGAGCTATTGCTGGCTGGTGCTGATATTATAAAAGTAGGTATCGGGCCGGGCTCGGTATGTACCACACGTGTGAAAACGGGTGTTGGTTATCCACAGTTGTCAGCCATTATTGAATGTGCCGATGCAGCTCATGGCTTAGGCGGACAGATTATCAGTGATGGTGGCTGTGCCGTACCAGGCGATGTGGCCAAGGCCTTTGGTGCCGGAGCCGACTTTGTGATGCTGGGTGGTATGCTGGCCGGACACGATGAGAGTGGTGGCCAGGTGATTGACATCGACGGCAAAAAATACAAGCAGTTTTATGGTATGAGTTCGGCTACAGCAATGGATAAGCATGCAGGGGGAGTTGCTGAATACCGTGCCAGCGAAGGTAAAACAGTTGAAGTAGAATACAGAGGTCCGGTTGAAGCCACACTTCAGGATATTTTAGGAGGTGTGCGTAGTACCTGTACCTATGTGGGTGCATCACAGCTTAAAGAGCTGACCAAGCGTACTACTTTTATACGTGTGGCCGAGCAGGAAAACCGTGTATACACCAAGTAAAAAATACTTCTGTTAGTAGATAAAAGCCGCCTTGTGCGGCTTTTTTTATTGGCGAGGTACTGCCATCTCTACATCTTCCATTTTACCTGCAACCACCACATTTATTTCTACGGCAGTATTCAAATACCTATTCATCAATTGCTGTTACAATACTGAATAAAGGCCAGCAAACACGCGTATTATATTTTCATTCAGTGACTGCATCTTATCGTTTTTTACCGTATTTTAGGTACGCAAATTATCGCGCCAAAATGGTTTAATATTTACTGATAAGCAGTGATTTAATATGCTATTAATCATCGACAACCAGAGTGCTTTTATAAAGAAATTCAAACGACAGTTTCTTTCGGAGCAGGATTTTGATTACGTCTTTTTCGACCATAATCAGCCCATTACCTTATCTGCCAAAACACAGATTAAGGGCATTATTTTATCAGGTGGCAAAGGCAATCCTTACGAGCCACTCAACCTCACCTCTAATTATGTGGCATTAATGAATTTTGAAGTGCCTGTACTGGGGTTCTGCCTGGGCCATGAAATCATTGCAGTCAGCTACCGGGGGCGCATTAAAAAACTGGCTGAATACCACGGTAAAAAGGAGCTCATTACCATTACCAAGCCCGAAGACCCGATTTTTGAGGGGCTGCCTACAACGGAAGTATCGCTGGTTAAGCGTCATTCGTTTCATGTATCGGAGCTACCTGCCTCCTTCGAAAGCCTGGCGACATCCGATACCTGCAGCAACGAAATCATTCGCCATAAAACCAAACCCATATATGGTTTCCAGTCACACCCCGAAGTATCAGGACCAGAAGGCATGTTGATGGTGAAAAATTTCCTCAAGATGTGTGAGATTATTTAAGCCCCCTCATCGAAACACCAATGACCTCAGTAAAGAGTAGATTATAAACTGAATACTAACAAGATAGTTGACATAAATACAGAAGACAATTATACTAAAACATGAAAGTAGCACTGATATACAATAAGGACATCAGCGGTGTAATCAACACCTTTGGCATGCAGAACAAAGAGTTCTACAACGAAAAAACTGTTAAAAAGGTGGCTGAAAGTCTGGAGAAAGCAGGCCATAACGTGGCTGTATTAGATGGCAATAAGCAGATTATTGAACGCCTCGAAAACTTTATGCCGCGCGTTAACCAGGGTGAGCAGATGGGTATGATATTTAATATGGCCTATGGCATACAAGGCGAATCGCGCTATACGCACATCCCAAGTATGCTTGAGATGCTGGGACTACCTTATGTGGGCTCTTCTCCTTCGGGCCATGCCTTGGCATTGGATAAAGTGCTAACTAAAATCATCTGGAAAAATAACGGACTGCCAACTCCGGATTTCTGGGTATTTAACAACCATGATGAAGACATGTCATCGGTGAAATTTCCAGTGATTGTGAAGCCTAAGATGGAAAGTGTGTCCTTTGGCCTGAAAGTGGTATACAACCAGGATGACCTTAGAGAAGCCGTGCATTTTATTGTTACGGAGTTTGGTCAGCAGGCACTGGTGGAGCAGTTCATCAGAGGACGCGAGTTTTGCGTTGGCTTAATTGGGAATTCACCTGTTGAGCCGTTTCCGGTGTTAGAGATTGATCTCGAAGGCGATCCTGATGCCATTCAAACCGTTGATGATAAGAAGCACACGCCCAAGAAGAAGGTGTGCCCTGCTCACATTTCGGATGAGCTGGCCGAAAAAATGCAGAAACTGAGTATTGAAGCCTTCAAATCACTCAATCTAAGGGATTTTTCGCGCGTTGATATACGCCTCGATGAAGATGATAACATCTATCTGCTGGAGATAAACTCCATGGCCAGCCTTGGTGAAACAGGCTCCTATCCTACTGCCGCCAAAGTAGCAGGCTACGATTTCGAATCGCTGGTGAATAAAATGCTCGATGTGGCATCGGTGAGGTATTTCACCAATACACTGCCACAAGCTGATAACCAACCGGCTAATGGGCGGACGAACCAGACTTCGCGCATGCGCACCTTTATCAAAACACGGCAGCAACGTACCGAAAAGTTACTGCAGCAGCTGGTGGATACCGACACCTATGTGCGTAATGTAGAAGGTGTAAACTATTGCTCAGGACTAATCAGCAGCGAATTAAGCCAGTTGGGTTTTACCCAGGAAATATACCCGCAGCTGGAGGTTGGTAATATATTGTACTTCTCTAATTCGTTTAACCAGGAGGTAGACTACCTGATTATTCAACCACTGGATAACCGTATTAAACTGGCACAACACGAGAATTACCACGAGCAGGAGCAGTACCTGGAGGGTACCGGCGTATGGGAGAGCAAAGGTGGTGTGGCCATTTTAATATCCGCTCTTCAGGCGCTTAAGTTCTCGCGCAACCTGAAGAAACTGAATATTGGTATTCTGCTGGTGACCGACTCATCCATTGATGGCCGTTACTCTAAAGCCATCATTCAGCAGAAAGCCGAGTTGGCCAAAGCGGTCATTTCACTCAGTGGCGCCTCAAAAAAGGGAGGCCTCATCCTGTCGCGCTCGGGTTCGGCCATGTACCGCCTCGAAACAAAGATGCTGAAAAAGGATAATCCCGAAAATGTATCGCTCACCGCCATGAATTTTAATAAAACACTGGCGGCCATCTGTGATATATCCCAAAACGACAACAAAAACATCATTGCACCTTTTGACATTCAGTATAAGAGTAACATTTTTAAGAAGTATGCCTATGGCTCTGCCGGCATTAGTGTGCGCTATAATTCACCCGAAGTGCTGGATGAAATTGAAAAAAAGATTAAAAAGATACTAGCCACACAGAAGCGCAGCAAGATTTACCAGGTAAAGATTGAAGGCGGACTTAAACGACCTGCCATGGCCGTGTCGGATCAATCGAAAGAGCTATATACCAAAGTAAGTAAACTGGCTAAGCAAATTGATGTGCGTATAGGTGAAGAACACCGCTGGAGCTCGGCAGATATCTGCCACATCAAAAAAGACATGCCCATTATTGATGGTTTAGGTCCAGTGGGCGAATACCTGCCATCGGACAATGAGCGCATCATACGGCACAGCCTAATCGAACGGGCCTTACTGGTGGCCCTGCTGCTAAAAGATACGAAGTAAAGTCATCTGCCTGAACTAGGTGATTTTTTCACCACTCAGCTCAAATAAAAGACTGATTGGCAGGGAATAATTTGATAATACTTACGCTTTGCATTGGCGTAGTTATGCATTTTGAAGCTGCAAATCAGTCTTTTTTCACAACTCTGGCCATTTGATGCTTTCCTACAGTCGTAAAGTACCCTCCTACGGGCGTAACACTAGCTCCTACGAGTAAACAGCTTACACCTTAACGGTTTAAGGTACAATTAACCTTACTTTTTACATATCAATATACATTCTTCGGGAGCCCAACCACAGGAATTATCCGGTTCTTCAACAAACCTTTTAACCTCCACTTTAAAACCAGCCCGTTCCAAACGCTCTTGCAGGCCACTGACAGAGTATATTCGTAAATGGTCAGACTGCCCAAAATGTTTCGTCCTTTCCTCTGGAGAGGTAATCAATGAATCCTCATAAATCCTCCCTGCCTTAAACGGAGTTTGTACAAGGCATGTCCCCCCTTTTTTTAGCACACGCCATAGTTCGCTCATTGCCTGAGCATCATCATCGATGTGCTCAAGAATATGATAGCATATTATCAAATCAAAACTTTCATCTGCTGCGTCAATTTCCTTAATATTATAGTTTACATCAGCTATAAAATCGCCTGAAAGATCGGAGCTAATATATGTGAGCTTGCGCTTCTTCATCAATCGATAAATACTGCGCGATGGCGAAAAATCAAGCACTGTCTGATTATCTGATAAATAATTGGTACTGAGTTGTTGCCATAGCCTGCGGGTTCTTTGCAAGCTTCCACACCTCGGACACATTTTTTCACCTCCATCTTCAATAAATGCACGCACACGCTTGTTGCATAAATTGCACACATACTTATCGCCTGCATACATTAAATACACCCAATACCTCATCTGGTACTCAAACCTGAATAGCAGGGATGCTGGAAAAATTGCTCTCAAAAGCGCTTTGGTGGTGCTATAAATACTCATTTGTGTTTGTTAGTAATACTGCAAAGAAATACATACTGCTGAATATAACGTAAGCTGCAAAGTTATATTTTCTGATATGGGATTTACTTCCTGTTTTGTATCGCTTTATTTGTGTCTCGTTTGATTGAGCCACATGTTTGGTGTCGAAATTCAAACAATATCAAACCTTCATCTTCACCACAGCGATGACAAGGTATAGACTAAATGACTACCTTTGCGCCATGCCAAAAGATATAAGCATAACAGAATACCTCAATAGCTACAGTCACCTGCCGTTGGTGGATGTGCGCTCGCCAGGCGAATTTGAAAAGGGTCATATTCCTAACGCTACTAACATTCCTCTTTTTAGCAATGAGGAAAGAGCTCATGTGGGCACTGTGTATAAGCAGCAATCGCAGGAAGACGCAGTGGCTTTGGGTTACCAGTATGTTACACCTAAGCTACAGTGGTTTATTGATGAATCAGTGAATGCAGCACCTGATAAGCATATAGTGATTCACTGCTGGCGGGGCGGTATGCGCAGTCATGCCTTTGCTCAGCACCTTAAGGATAATGGTTTTAACAAGGTTTATGTCATCACCAAGGGATATAAAGCCTACCGTCGCGAGGCTCAAAATAACTTTGACAAAGGCCAGTTACTGTTATTGGGCGGGTACACGGGTAGCGGCAAAACGCACATTCTGCATCAAATACAAGAAATGGGGCACCAGGTGCTCGACCTCGAAGGCTTAGCTTCTCATAAAGGTTCGGCTTTTGGAAACATCGGAATGGACAAGCAGCCAACCACCGAGCAGTTTGAGAATAATCTGTACTGGCAATGGCGACAGTTTGACTTTTCGCGCCCCATATGGGTCGAGGATGAAAGCCCTAACATTGGTGATGTTAATATTCCCATGCATCTGTTTCATAAGATGCGGCAATCACCTTTGTTTTTTGTTGAAATCAGTAAAGAAGAAAGAGCCCACTTACTGGTTGACGAATATGCTTTAGGTGATAAGCGTAAGCTTGAAAATGCAATTGGGCGTATATCAAAGCGCCTGGGTAACGATGTATCAAAAAAGGCGCTGGAGTACCTGGCTAATGATAATTTTTACGAGGTTGCCTTGCTCACACTTGGCTATTACGACAAATATTACAAAAGAGGGATTGAGAAACGGATGACTGATGATATCCGTTTTATTCCTATGCAAAACACCAATGCACATAAAAACGCAAAAACCTTAATCGAAGTATTCAATGAGCAATTTATCAGAAGTTAAGCTAACACAATATAGTCATGGTGCCGGATGCGGATGTAAAATAGCCCCTTCGGTATTAACCGACATACTAAAAAGCAATATTAGCCCTATACACGACAAAAAGTTGCTGGTGGGCAATGATAGTCGTGATGATGCTGCGGTGTACGATATGGGCGATGGCACAGCCATTATCAGCACGACTGATTTTTTTATGCCCATAGTTGATGACGCATTTACTTTTGGCAAGATTGCTGCCGCCAATGCCATCAGCGATATTTATGCCATGGGTGGTCAGCCTTTGCTGGCCATAGCTATATTGGGCTGGCCCATCAATAAGTTGTCGCCCGAGGTGGCTTCGCAAGTGATGGATGGCGGACGACAAGCCTGCAAAGAAGCGGGCATCGTGCTGGCAGGTGGACACAGCATCGATAGTCCTGAACCCATTTTTGGACTGGCAGTAACCGGCCGCGTTGATATTGCTAAACTCAAGCGCAACGATACAGCCACTAAAGGCTGTAAACTATACCTGACAAAGCCCCTTGGCGTTGGTATTCTGTCCACAGCTCAGAAAAAAGGTATTTTGAAGAATGAGCATGCCCATATTGCACCTGCACTCATGAGTCAACTCAATAAGCTGGGAGCTGAGCTAGCGACTATCGACGGCGTCAAAGCCATGACAGACGTAACGGGCTTTAGCCTGATTGGCCATTTGAGTGAGATGTGTGAAGGCAGTCAGCTATCGGCTAAATTAGCATACGAATTGGTGCCTAAGCTGCCAATGCTGCAAGATTATATTGATCAAAACTGCATGCCCGGAGGTACCGGCCGCAACTGGCTGAGCTATGGCCATCAGGTAGTATTGAAAGATGAAACCTACCGACACACACTGTGCGACCCGCAAACAAGCGGTGGTCTGCTGATAGCGGTTGAAGACTTTGCAGTAGAAGAGGTGGAACAATTGCTAAAGCAAAATGATATAGCTCCTGTGTGCTTTGGTGAACTCATTGAACAACAAGACAAGCTCATTTATGTGGAATAGATGCTTCTGAACATCTCTCCCTCTTTCTGAACCAGAAATAATCATCGTTACCGTGGCTTCGGCGTATTTTTGTCCTGCAGCAAAACGCCAAATGATATGATACGACACGCCATTGTTACACTGATGATGATTGCCGGAATAATGAATGCTAATGCATCCGGCAGTAAAGATAAACGCCCCAACGTTATTATTATTCTTACCGACGATCAGGGCACGGTTGATATGAACTGCTATGGGGCAACTGATTTGTACACCCCGCATATGGATGCTCTGGCACAATCAGGGGTTCAGTTTAATCAGTTTTATGTGGCAGCACCGGTTTGTTCGCCATCAAGGGCATCAATGCTAACCGGACAAAATCCGCACAAGGCCGGTTTACCGGGCAATGCATCATCGCAGGCAGGCCATAGCGGTATGCCCACCGAAAAAGTAACCATCGCCGAAATAATGAAAGCTAATGGTTATCAAACGGCTCATATTGGTAAATGGCACATTGGCTACACGCCCGAAACCAGGCCCCTGGGTCAAGGCTTCGACTATTCGTTTGGGCACATGGGAGGCTGCATCGACAACTACTCCCACTTCTTTTACTGGAATGGTCCTAACCGCCACGATTTATGGGAAAACGGTCAAGAGGTATGGCATGACGGTGAGTATTTTGGCGACTTGATGGCAGCAAAGGCCAATGAATACATCAGTGCGCATAAAGACCAACCGTTTTTTATGTATTACGCCATTAATATGCCTCACTATCCCTTGCAACCTAAAGGCCAATGGCGCGAGTATTATAAGGATATGGATATGCCACGACGCGACTATGCTGCCTTTGTATCCACCATAGATGAATATATTGGTCAGCTCATCAAAACGCTTGATGAGCAAGGCTTAAGAGATAATACCATAGTTATTCTGCAATCGGACCATGGCCACAGTAACGAAACCCGTACGTTTGGTGGCGGAGGAAGCGCCGGTCCATACAGAGGGTCTAAATTCTCGTTGTTCGAAGGAGGCATCCGAGTGCCAGCTATAATCAGCTACCCCAAAAAAATTAAACAGCAGCAACAGCGCAATCAGATGGCCTTGAACATCGATTGGTTGCCTACCATTGCCGACTATTGTGATATCAAATCACTGCCTGCCGAGGTGGAAGGTATAAGCCTGCGAAAGGTCATAGAGAAAAACAGCAATAGTGAACATGAGCAATTCATATGGAAAAGCGGTGGCAGCTGGGCTATACGCAAAGGCGACTGGAAGCTGATTGGTTATCCGCAGGACCAGAGCGGTAAAGGTGTACTCGACCCCGACAATGATATGCTGTTTTTGGTCAACTTAGCAACGGACAGCACAGAAATGCTGAACCTGGCCAAGCAATATCCTGGGAAAGTAGAAGAACTAAAAGCTGAGTATCTTAAATGGGAATATGCCAGTGCTGATGACATCCCTGTAAAACGACAAACCTTTAAACACAAAGCCATTGGCCACAAGATAGAGCTGACCAAAGCCCCACACCCAAAATACAAAGGTAAAGGTGCCGCCGGGCTTATCGATGGCGAAGCCGGCACACGCTTTCACAACGATGGTTACTGGCTGGGCTTTGAAGGCAACGATGCTGAGATGGTGATTGACTTTGAAACGGCCGTTACAGCCAACGAAATCACTGTAGGTGCCATGCATAATCCTGAAAACTGGATTTTCTTCCCATCATATATTGAAGTGAGCTGGTCAAATGATGGCAGTGCATACACCAAAGCAGTTAAAATAGCCGTAAAAGAACCTGAGCAACGCAACAACTATGCCCGACAGCGCTTCAGCATTCAGCAGGAAGATATAAATGCCCGCTATTTCAAAGTTAAGGTTAAAAATGTTGAAACATGCCCTGCATGGCACAATGGAAAGGGTAACAAAGCCTGGCTCTTTATTGATGAAGTAACCATAAACTAATCAATCGCCTGCGGTTTTACGGCCAATCAATGCATATTTTTAAGGCTCAAAAAAAGATTGTATATTCAGACGTCGAATAACCAGTCTCTTTTTGATGAAACGAGCCCTTAAGCTTTTTGCACTAATACCGCTTTTAATGATGCACCTAACACTATTTGCCTCTCAGCAGGCAGATACCGTTGTGCTGCAGCTTAAATGGCGTCATCAGTTTCAGTTTGCCGGCTTTTATGCTGCCATTGAAAAGGGATTTTATCAGAAAGAAGGATTAGAAGTCATTGTTAAAGAAGGTAACACCTCTGTTAACTTTGTGGATGAGGTCATGTCAGGTCGTGCCGATTATGGACTTGAATCGGCAAGGTTAATCATAACGCGCAACAACAATATTCCGGTGGTGGCTTTAGCGGCTATTTTTCAGCATTCGCCTGAAATAATATTGAGCCGAAAAGATACAGGTATCCGTTTTATTGAAGATCTTAAAACAAAACGTATATCATCCGGTCTAAATGGTTTAGCCTCTACCAAAGCCTTATTAAATAAACTAGCTGTACCAGACAGTAATTATATCTATGGCAGTTCCATTGGGTATATCAATGATTTAATTGAAGGCAATACCGATGCGATATCCACCTATATCACCGACGCTCCCTATTTCCTGGAGCAAGCGGGTGTTGAGCCCTTAATTTTCAAGCCTCGCTCCTATGGTATCGATTTGTATGGCGATATCCTGTTCACTACTCAGTCGATGGTAGAAAATAATAAAGACCTGACCGATAGATTCCTGAAGGCATCAATGGAAGGTTGGGTGTATGCCATGGATAATAAAGAGGAACTGATTGATATCATTATCAACAAATACAATCCTTCTCTGACGAGGGGCTTCCTGAACTATGAAGCCCTCACCATGGAAGACCTGGTGATGCCCAAACTAATTGAACCGGGTCATATGAATCCCGATCGCTGGAATTATATTGCCGATACCTTTGTTGAAATGGGCCTGCTGCAACCTCTTTATAGTATCGACGGCTTTTTGTATGAAGATTACCAGATATTAAATAACCGGCGAATTAAAGAAGTGCTGTATATACTGCTGGGCATCGTCATCATATCCCTACTCACCCTCCTGGTGTTCTTCCTCTTTAATCGTCGACTAAAGAAGGCCGTGCTGCAGCGCACACTCGACCTGTCAGACGCCAATGAGAATTTAAAAAAGGAGATAAGCCGCCGGCAATTGATGCACACCGACCTAACCTTAAGCGAAGAACGATTCAAACTACTGTTTGAAGATTCGCCCATCTCGCTTTGGGAGGAGGACTTTAGTGAGACAAAAAAACTGCTGGATGATTTATACAAAAGTGGCGTAAAGGATGTCGAAAAATACATACGAGAAAACCGGGATTTTGTGCGCCAGTGTTCGTTAAGTGTTAAAATCAATAATATCAACAAAGCCACGGTTCAGTACATGGAGGCGGCCAACAAAGACTTTATTCTAAACAACATCCATAAGGTATTTGCCGATGAAGCCCTTGATGATTTTGCAGAAGAACTTATCGCCTTTTACAATGGTAAAAACCAGTACGAAACAGAGTCGGAACACATCACCTTTAAAGGGAATAAAATTCACGTTTCGGTAACCGTTAAAATTCCGTACGGCTATGAGCAATCATGGAGTAAAATCATTGTGTCGCTGATTGATGTAACCGACCTGAGAAGAACAACTGACGAACTCAGGTATAAAGAGGTGTTGCTACGCCAGCAAAATGAGATACTTAAAGGCATTAATGACGAATTAAAGAAAGCTAAATTTAAAGCCGAAGAGAGTGACCGCCTAAAAACGGCGTTTCTGTCCAATATGAGTCACGAAATCAGAACACCGATGAATGGTATTGTGGGATTCACTGATTTACTCAAGGACCAGTCTATCAACATTCATGAAAGGGAACGCTACCTGAATATTATTGAGGAAAATTCGCAACAGCTTCTACGCATTATTTCTGATATTATTGATATATCAAAGATAGAGGCTTCACAGCTAAAAATTGTTAAGGCAGAAGTTTGCATTAAACAACTGTTTGAACACCTGCTGGAAATATTCCAACTCCGAATTAAGCGCCTTGCCAAAGAAAACCTGAACTGTACCTATTGCATTGGACCAGAACTAAACGAACAACAACTTGTAATTAATACGGATGTAACCCGCCTACGGCAGATACTGACTAACCTGCTTGAAAATGCTGTTAAATTTACTGAGAAAGGCACCATTGAATTCGGAGTTTGTCTCTCGAAAAATGATAAATCGCTCATCTTTTATGTGAAAGATACAGGTGTGGGTATAAAGAAAGAACGCGTTTCTCAGATTTTTGACCGATTTTTCAGAGAAGAGGAACGCTTTGGCGCCAACCTGGGCGGAACAGGGCTGGGGCTTTCGATTGCCAAAAATTTAGTTGAACTGCTGGGTGGCAAAATTCATGTTGAAAGCACACCTGGTGTTGGATCAAAATTTTATTTTACCCATCCACATGACACTAACTAAGGCGTTTCTGCCTTTTATGCCTTAGTGTGAGTCTTATCATTTCATCCAGTTGCCAGATAATAACCACCAAAGTAATAAGCAATATGGGGTATTTGATAAAATGAAGGCTGATACCCGCCAGTTCAAAGGGCATCCACGGTAGCAGAATATTCAGTACAAGGCCGAAGAAAGCACCTAATACAAAAAATAACCACGACAGGCGAATACTTTTTACTACAGACCGACGCCCATGCAACTCAGATTTTACACGAGTCATCAGTTTAGTCTCAAAGTCTGAGAAAGGCATTTCGACCCGACTATCTTTTAGCAGTGATTTTAATTTACGATCATTCAACTCTTCCATCACATCTTAAGTATTATCAGATTATCAATCTCGATTCCTTCTTCAGTATGGCATTCAGATGAGAGTAAAAACTCTTTCTGGCTCGATGTATAACGACTTTCACCTTACTGGCCGACCACCCAGTAATATCGCCAACCTCATTTAACGACAACTCCTCCAGGTAAAACAAACGAAGAGCAAGGCTCTCGTTTGGCGTCATCACTTTCAGTGTTTCATTAATAAAGTACTTACGCTCATCACTCTCCAACTGGTCAATCGCTATCGTTTCAATGGCATCCTCAATAGCCACCAAGGGCTCGTTCTTCCACTTTTTTTCTTTATCCAATTGTCTGAATGCTTTGTTGACAATGATGCGATAAAACCAGGTACTAAACTTCGATTGCTGTTTAAAAGCCGGCATCTTTTCAAAGGCTTTCATAAAAGCCTCCTGCACCACCTCCTCAGCCAAGAACTCATCTTTTACAACAGAAATAGCAATAGAGAAGGCCATGTCCTGGTAACGCCTTATAAAATAACGGTATCCCTGCTCATCGCCTTCAATTACTTTTTTGATGTAAAGCTCTTCCACTACTGGTCTCTCTTTTCCTCAGTAAAATGGGCCAGTATCATACCTAATCCGCCAAACATCACTGTAGAACCAAAAACAAACGGCTCATCAATGCGTCCTAAGGAATTTGGAAAGATAGCGTGGGTGAACACAAAACCAAACATCAACCCAAAGGCTATTCCTACAAGTAATAAGCCAATTTTTAGCCAGGGAAACGAAAAACGAAAACCTCTTCTTTCAGGCTTTTTAGCATAGAAATTGCTGGCATCGGCTCCTTTTTCAATTAACAGTGTTCGTTCTTTGGTGCGTGCCTGCAGATAATAATACCATGAGAAAAAAGCAGCGGCAAAAAAGCCCAGCCAGCCAAACATTATTGTAACATCTTCCATAATCAATTGTATTTTGTTTCTCTGCTGAGATACAAGATAGAAAAGAAATGTTACAAGTTGTTTGGAAAAAATCAGAATAAAGAGCCGATGTCAATTCGTCCTGATAGCACCATCCAGCCAAAAGCCGCAAAGAAAGCACCCAAAATAGCATAAAAGATACGCGCACCATTGCGTCCCATCAGCTTAATGATGGTTTGTGCTCTCCTTTGTTTAAAAAACCATTCCCAGTTGGTGAGTGATGCCATAAAAATAAGCGCTCCAACACCAATCATAAGGTAAAACAATATATCCTTGTTCATATCTGCAGCAATTAGCTAAACATTTTTTCAATTTTGGCAAAGCTCGATGGCATCGCAAACAACACCACTTTATCATGCGGTTCAATTACTGTTTCACCACTGGCTATAATTGCCGATTCGCCGCGTATTACACCACCAATATTTACATCCTTAGGCAAGCTTAATTTGTGTAAGGGCCCTTTTGTAATCTTCGAATCAGGCTGCGCAATCAATTCCAGTACTTCAGCATCAGTGGCTGTCAGACATTTTACATGCGATACATGTGCACGTAAGGTATAGCGATAGATGTGGCTGGCCGCTATCAGCTTCTTATTCACCAAAGTACCAATACCAATATTCTCAGCCAAATCAATGTAGTCGATATTTTCTACCTCAGCCACCGTTTTTCGAACACCCATTTTTTTAGCCAACTGACAAGCCAGGATATTTACTTCTGAGTTTCCGGTCACCGCCACAAAAGCATCCATCTTTTTAATACCTTCATCTTTTAGCAGCTCAAGGTTACGACCATCACCATTAATTACCAGCGTATCGGCCAATACATCAGCCAATCGTGCCGCCTTATCTTTATCTATTTCAATAAGCTTGATACTATATTGTCCTTCAAGTTTCTGAGCCACTTTCTTACCTATCCGGCTACCTCCAAGGATCATCACGTTTTTAATATCGAACTGCTTCTTACCGGCATCTTCCATTACCTGCTTAACAGCCGATTTGGTGGTTATAATATATACCAGGTCGTTGTGCTGTAATGTTTCTTTACCACGGGGAATAATTGTATCACCATCGCGGTTAATGGCCACAATATTATACTCCTGCTTTTCATACATGGCAGAAATTTCAGCCAGCGTCTTATTTACGATAATGGCATTGTCGCGCACCTTTAAGGCGAACATAACCAACTTACTGCCAGTAAACTCATACAACTGACGTGTCCCCACCTGCTTAAGCGAAGCAAACACTTCTTTGGCCGCCAGCTGTTCAGGATAGATTAACTCATCGATACCCAACTTACCAAAGAACTCCTTGTTTTCCTCCATCAGGTACTCGTGATTATTTACACGGGCCACTGTGGTTTTGGCACCAAGCTGCTTAGCCAAAATGCAGGACAAAATGCTCATATCCTGGTATGGTGGTACAGCAATAAACAAATCACATGATTTTACATTGGCTTCTCGCAGATCCTCAATGGATGAGATACTACCTACAATGGTCATTAAGTCGAAGTGAGCATCAATTTGCTTGAGCTTCTCCTCTTCTTCATCCATCAATATAACATCATGATTGGCAGAACATAGCATTTTAGCCAAATGTGTTCCGACTTCCCCTGCACCTGCAATAAAAATTCTCATAAGTACCCGTTCTTTTATACGTGTTTTTGTCGAGCAAAAACACCGCAAATTAATAGATAATACTACTAATCCTCCAAATAAAAATGGACATAAATGACTAATCGTTTCTAAAAGCCACTAAAAAGACGCCGTCTTCCGATACATCATGCAGGTTTTCAATATGTTCATCATAGCCATCGAACCATTTCTTTTGGTACCATTTCCAACCGTTCGGTATAACCACTTGTCCAACCCGCATCGTACTTCTTACTTCCTTGAAGTCAATCTCAGGTTTTCCCATTAAAACAAGGTAATCAACTTTGCGATGTTCCAGTTTACAGCTCCACTTGGCTCCTTCGGGCAATATTACCAAGGCCTTACCTCCTATTAAACTAACAATTGGCGAAGCATTCGGTTTATCCTCAACCTGCCTGACCGTATATGAAACAGGCGCATTACAGTAAGCCCATAGACCATTAAATGCAAACTCAATCTCTTTCTCACTTAATGGCACATTGGTATAAATAGTGTTACTCTGCTTATCCAAATGATTGACAACACTTTTACCGTTTATTTTAGCTACATACAAGACTTCTTCAGGCAAATAATAACTGCGCACATGGATAGTTACTATGGTGATAATGCCAAGTACCAGCAAATATTTCAAATACATTAAATAGCGATAATTAATATATACGAGCAGCAGAATCAAACTGCCATATAGCAATGGCAGCTGCCAGCCTTCGACATATAAATGCTGAATAGTTGAATATGGAAGTTGATCAATCCAATGTGCTGTATCATTCATAAAAGTCAGCAAACTTCCCATGCCCGGCACTATAAGTCGAAGTATATACATCGAAAAGGAACAAAGAGCAGCTATTACGGCCATCACCAGAATTGGCGTGACAACAGGTATCAATACAATGTTGGTTACAATGAAATAAAGTGGAAATTCGTGAAAAGCATAAATGGCGATAGGCAATGTACCTAACTGAGCAGCTATTGATACTGCAATGATTGACCATCCCCATTTAAATGGTGGAAAGCGGAAATGAAACCAATTGTTAATTTTAGGATAGAAAGAAACAATGGAGGCCACCGCTATGTGACTCAACCAGAAACCAATGTTGAATATCGAAAGGGGCTCAATAATGACGATGATAAACATAGATGCGCCCAGCAAATTAAAAATGCCGGTTTGTCGTTTTGAGATACGCCCAAATTCCAGAATAGTAAACATTAAACTGGCCCTTAGTACTGATGGTGAGAAACCAGTAACAGCAGCATAAAACCATAAACACAGGATAACTACCAGTGCCGTCAACAGTTTATATTTCCTTGCTCTGAAAACAGATACAATGCTCATTAGCAGCATGTATATGATACCAACATGCAATCCACTCACAGCCAATAAATGCATGGCACCGGCATCTGAAAAAGCACTTTTCTGTTCGTAGCTTAGCAAACTTTTATCGCCCAAAAACAATGCATTAAGTATAGCAAGTTGAGTTTCATTAAGGCCAGCTTCCTGATATTTATCCCGAAGGAAGGCCTTCAGCCTGGCACTCAATATAACAGGATGAAGTAAGCCACTTTTATCTTCAATGAGTTGATATTCGCTCACAATTAAACGAAAGGCAATGCGCTGATTGCGCAAATAGTTGCTATAGTTGAAATCAAATTGACTATTGGGCTCTGAGAAGGGGATAAACCGGCCGGTGGCAAACATATACATATCCACATCCGGCTGATGCTTAATAATTGATTTGGGCATGTAAACAATGCCTCGTTGCCTTTCAAGGTAGCTTATGCTATCTGAACTGCTTCCACTGAAATAGGCTTCGAATTTGAGATTCTGTTCGGTGGAGCCAATGGATTCAATAATGTGCAATTTTACCTGGGCGTCCGAATTTGTTGAAAAGGTAACAGGTTGTCTTAACTGGGCATATACAATAGATAGAGTCAGGAGCATAACAAACCCGGTAATTCCAGTCAGGAAGCGATACCGGTATATCGCCGTTTGTTTCTGCCATAATATCAGTAAACAGTAGAGTACAACAAAAGATATAGCCAGATATATATAGACATCTGCAAATAAAATGACCCGAAACGACAAAAAAATCCCCAGCATTACTGGCAATACAAACCTTACAAAAGGAGATTTTTTAAAAAAGAGGTTAAGATCAGACAACATAAAAATAAATTTATGCTATCTGTAGCATAAAATCAATAGCTCATCAGGAGCTCTTTATTTTACCACTCAGAATATTATATAGTGCCATACCAAAGTACTTGACATCGGTAAGAAACGGAGCTTTTTCTTTAGCAGCCATATATATGCGCTCGGCTTCAATATTTTCTTTACTATCGGGCATATTTAGGGCAACGTATGGAGGTATACAACCCGGTTTGAACTTAATGCGTTTCTCCTGTACGTCTTTGGGCAATTCATTAAAACGCGTCTGGCTCAATGGCCTTAACCCGACAATAGCCATACTTCCAGTAATCACATTCAATATCTGCGGCATTTCATCCAACCAATACTTTCGTAAGGTACGCCCCCAATCTGCCAGGCGGAAATCG
Organism: Carboxylicivirga mesophila; assembly: GCF_018271975.1. GTDB lineage: Bacteria > Bacteroidota > Bacteroidia > Bacteroidales > Marinilabiliaceae > Carboxylicivirga > Carboxylicivirga mesophila. Next base: position 181,073 of record NZ_JAGUCN010000008.1, on the reverse strand, counting down.
TTCGCTGGTTTTCCTACCTTATTATAGCCATTCAACTTCACCACATAATCTTGCAGATACTCAGAGTAGGGATGCATCGTACGTAGTTTATACACTTTGATGATTTTTCCATTCTTCCCCACCCGTTTCATTGGAAAAACAGGACCATAAGATGGTTTCTGATTATGATCGGGACTATGGGTTTTCATGACTACAAAATACAACTTGCCATCTAACTCTTTATATTCAATAATGTCAAATCCACAACTAACCAGCCTGCCCAGCATTTCTGCCATGGTTAGCCAACGATATTTTGCCCTGGTAATAAAGTAGTATAGTTTCTGCAGATGCTTAATTTTAGGCATCACCCGGTGAAAGAAAAAGCAGAAAAACCAGTACAGGTGTTTGAATATGTTATTATTAATTGCAAACAGTTTGTGCTTTCTAATTCTTATCGTTTCAATGCACCCAATAAAAAGGCCTGCATCGGGCAAGCATTCATTTACCTTATTTAGAAACTTGTTGATGTAACGCACGTTATTGACCTGGTGTACATTAATCAGGCAACGAACAGATGCAAAATCTGATTGATGAAGATAATTCGGATGATTGACATCAAGAATGCGCACACTATCACGCTCCGGAACAACGTGCTGTGTGAGGTAATCGTACACTTTTATGTCCAGCTTTTTTAGCAGTTGTTCCTTTAAAACTCCGCTCTTATTTGCACGTTTTTTCTGAACAGGAATAAACTCCAGCTTCGAAACTGTTGGTCTTTCCAATTCTTGACTGACACCAATAGCACTTATTGATTCAACACTTCTCATCCCACAATTTTTTTCTCGATTCTGCAACAATTTACGAGTATAAAAGACAATTGTACAGGAGTTTTAGACCAATAAATCCCGTTTCATAACCAGCTAACTATCAACAACAACCCCTTATCACCTTTATCTCTGTTTTCCCCTAAAGAATTATACATTTAGTCAAAAACAAAGTTTATAGGTTTGATTTTTATGAATGGACCAAAAAACAGGATAACCGTATTCAAAAATTCAACAAAGAATTAGGCTTTCACCTTTTTACCAGCTGCATTAACTTTTACATTTTCAACAAATTCAATTGTCTGAGGCACTTTATAAGAAGATAATTTATCTGCACAAATTTTCTTAATATAAGATTCTGTGATTTCAGAATGTCTTTTGTTAACAACCAGAATAGCCTTAATAGCTTCACCTAACACTTCATCAGTAACAGCTTCAATTGTACAATCAATAACGCCATCTATTCCAACAATTACTTCTTCAATTTCTTTAGGACTAACACGTCTCCCTCCTACTTTAATTATTTCCTTTCGGCGGGCTGCATGATAAATAAATCCATCTTCGTCCACTTTGGCCAAATCACCAGTATACAACCAACCTCCTTTTATGGTTGTAGCTGTTTCTTCTGGCTCCTGATAATAGCCTGACATGATGTTATCACCTTTTGCAATAATCTCACCCACTTCACCAGGCTGCACATCATCCCCATTGGCATCCACTACACGTAATTCAACCTTTGGAATTCCTTTACCCAGTGAACCTAACTTATCAGCAAGCCTTTCGGGTGGTAAATAGGACAAACGTGCTGTGGCTTCGGTCTGGCCATACATAACATAGAATTTTGTATCAGGAAAGCTGTCACAAAACTCTTTGATGAACGTTGTATGTAGCTTTCCTCCTGCCTGTGTTACATATCTTAAATGAGGAAACTTACTATGCTTAAAGGTATCTGATTTACGCAACAGAATCTGAAAGTGACTGGGTACGCCAGCAAATCCTGTGCATTTATACTTATTTAAATCATCAATCACCGAATTTAAAAAGATGAAGGTGTTATTGAGAACTATTTGGCCACCGACCTTGAGGTGCGTGTGTAAAAGGGATAATCCATAACAATAAAAGAAAGGCAGTACAATTTCAATAACATCATCTTCCGTTAAATGCAAATAATCTATTATTGAAGACGTGTTGGCAATGATATTCCGATGCGAAATCATTACTCCTTTAGGCTTGGCTGTGGAGCCGGATGTGAAAATTATCTGTGCTAAATCATCTTCCTTGGTTTCTGTATTGCTCCATTCATTACCAGGTGTCTCTTCAATTACTGTATCAATGGCTGCTTCACTGAGCACATTAGTCATCTCCAGATTAAGTCGCTTTACAACCTGGTTAGAAGCAAAAACTGTGTTTGACCCACACCGCTTAACAAGCTCATTGAAACTTGCCAGTTCAATCGCCGGATTTAGCGGAACCACAACATTGCCGGACTTCATAATAGCCAGGTAAGCCACGATCGAATAATGGCTATTGGGCATAATAAGCACCACATTCTGCGCCTGACCGATGGATTGCCTTAACCAAACCGACAGCCGGTTAATCCTATCTATAAGGGAATTATATGTTAATTCCCCATTTCGTCCCAAAATAAAATCGCCTTGCCGATGCGTATGCTCCTGCAGTAAAAAGTCAACACAGTTCATCTTTCACCTTGTTTTAGTAGTTATGGATTGGTGGCATTCGCAGATAATCCGTTGTTTTCTTTTTACGCTCAAAGTTTTTGAATATGCGACTGATTTCCTGTTCATCCTTCTCCATACCCATTGCTACCTCTTCAGGCGAGAAACCGTTTTCCCAGCCATACCAGAGCAGATCCATGGTTTCGAAAGGCATTTGATAAAAGAACTCCTCCTGGGTTTGCTCAGCCGTGTAGGTATCTGTTGTAGGTGTCCGGTCAATTATCTCTTGCGGAACGCCCAATTCCCTGGCCAGCTCATATACCTGCGTCTTAAACAAGTTACCAATAGGCATAACATCAGCACCACCATCGCCATACTTTACAAAAAACCCTTGTTGTACCTCGTGCTTATTGGGAGTACCAATTACAGCGTAGTGCAAGGCTTCTGCATGATAATAAAGCATGGACATACGGCTGCGCTGCTTGAAGTTAGAAGCGGCAACAATCTGCAGATACTCATTCATCGGTAAACGCTCACTTTTTTCGGTACCATCGGCAAAAATAACAGTGACATAGAACACAGGAGGCATATTGGAATTCAAAAATTCAACCGGAATACCGATTTTCATCTTATCAGTCTGGGGATTATATTCAGGAATAACTCTTTTAACGGCTTCATCACGTCGCTGATAACAACCGAAGCCTTCCAGAGCGCCGCTGATGTTTTCTTCAACTACTCTAACTCCGAATTTATCAGCCAATTTCAATGCCAAGGCTTTACTATCATCACTTGAATCCTTTTCGGGTAGCATTACACCGAGTACATTTTTAGCACCAAAAGCTTTAACAGCCAAAGCCAGAGTAACCGATGAATCAATACCTCCACTGATGCCTACAACTCCTCCGCGCCTGCGCAGTACTTTAATCACATCTTCTTTTAGTTTGGCAACAATTGAATCAATTGTGTTCTGTGTATCAGATAGTCTTATTATCTCTTTTGTAAATTTTTGTTCAGACATTGGTTAAAAGTTTATCGAATTACAATTTGTTTATTTTTTATATCTCCTTTTAGTAGATTACGTTCGTCAATCTCCTGGTAAGCTGAAATGAATAGCTTATGCAATATTTGCGAAGACAATACGCCTATTAAGGCCATATTATCTTGTTCACTAACACTATTACTTCGTTTCAGCTTAGTTAACAGAGCTTCTATCTTTTTTGGATTAAATAAGCCAGAATCTTTAAGCGCATATGGACTTATAAACTCATCCAACAGCGCTTTATCGTTGAGCAATGACTGAGCCACTGGTGCTCTGTAGGCCTGCTTGGGTCTCTTTATGACGGACTGTGGTAGCTGATCTTTCATCATCACCTTTAACAATACCTTCTCATTTAATCCATTTAGCTTATAATGGTCAGGTAAAGACGCACAGAACTCAGCCACGCGATGATCCAAAAATGGATACCGTCCTTCTACGGAGTTAGCCATGGCCACTCTATCACCCTGAGAGGACAGTAGGTACCCTGACATAAATAATCGCGACTCAATCAATTGCGCTTTCTCCAACAGGCTGTATCCACTTGTTTCGCCCGCCAACTCTTCAGCCAGGTTAGCAACCGGATCATAGCCATTCAGTTCACTACTAATCCCCTCTGATAGTAAATTAGCCAGTTGTTGGCCATTTCTCCACCTGAGCATATGAGAGTAAATAGGTGAATTGGTTTGCTCAAGCTGATAACCAAAAAACATCTTTAGCACCATCGGTGAAGCAGTTGCAAGCTGTGGAATATATGGGTAAAGTTTTTTAAGCAACAATGGCCTATACTTTGATTGAGGTTGCCTGGCCCAGAAATTGCGTATAATTGTTTCTTTGAATATGTTATATCCGCCAAGCATTTCATCAGCTCCTTCACCTGTTAAAACAACTTTAATATTGTTTTCCCGCACCAAAGAAGATAATAGCATCATGGGTATTGGCGATGTTCGTAAAAGTGGTGCTTCGGCGTGATAAACAGCCTTTGTTAACCATTTAGCAATATCTGAATTGTTACAAGAGATACTTTTATGGTTGGTATTAAAGAAGGCAGCTACCTCATTCTGATAGCCTGATTCATCATAAGCCTGCTCATCAAAACCAATTGAAAAGGTATTAAGTACATTGGGCTGCACCTCTTTTACAAGAGCAGTTGTTACGCTTGAGTCTAAACCACCACTCAAATAGGCGGCCACCTGTACATCAGCTCTCAAACGTAAATCAACACTACTTTTCAACAGACCATAGAGTTCTTCTGCAGCCTCTTGAATGGTGCCGGCAAACTTTTTGCCAGTGTACTGATGCTTCCAATATGGGTGAACCGTACATTGACCCTTGTCAAACATCATATAATGGCCTGGTGGAAGCTCTTTTACACCATCAAAAAATGTGTTCGGTGAGAGAGGTGCCCAAAAAATCAGTGATTCTTTCAGCCCTTCAAAATTCACCTGTCTATCAACCTGAGGATGTTCAAACAAGCACTTGATCTCCGAAGCATAAATCAACTGGTTACTAACCTGATGATAAAAAAGTGGCCTGATACCAAAACGGTCTCTGGCTATAAAAAGTGATTGCGTTTTCTCATTCCAGATAGAAAAAGCAAACTGACCATTCAACTGACTTAAGCAATCTGGCCCATACTCTTCATACATATGCAGAACTACCTCTGTATCGCAGCTTGTCCTGAATTGATGACCTTTTTTTATCAGTTGCTCGCGCAGCTCAATATGGTTATACACTTCCCCATTGTAGGCAATCCACATGGTACCATCTTGATTGCACAAGGGTTGTTGGCCCGAACTCAAATCAACAATACTTAGCCGGACATTACCCATAGCGCAATCTGGCTGTATATACAAACCTGTCTCGTCGGGCCCCCGATAATTAATACGTGTCAACATCTTGTTGAGCACGTATTCCTGCTGTTTGGCACCTAAGCCACTAGTTGTAAATCCGACGATACCACACATAGCAGTTTAGTTTACGAGTGATTTTTTCCGTTCCAGAAAGGCGACTATTGAGTTAATACTCTGAAAGTTTTCCTCATTTAAATCGCTGTCCTCTGTTTTCACACCAAGTTCTTCATCCAAAAAGGTAATTAGGCTTAACAAGCCCATTGAGTCAAATATGCCTTCTTCAAAAAGTAATGTGTCATCTGCTATTGTTTCCTTTTCAATAAAGGTAATTTCAGATATAAATGTCTTGATTTGATCTTTCATCTTTTTAGTCGTTATGTTTGTTAATTATTTAATTCTTTTGGCCGGTACTCCGGCATATACAGAGTTATCTTCAGTATCTCTTGTAAGTACAGCACCACTGCCTATAATTGAATTCTTACCAATCTTAACCCCCGGCATAATGGTGCAATTCATCCCGATAAATGCCCCTTCTCCAATTTCAATGGCGCCCACTGTTTCAGTACCATCTATATTCTTTTGTGACAAATCATGCGTTAGTACAACGCTCATGGCTGTGACAAAGGCATTATCACCGATAGTGATTAATTCGGGTCTTCTGTTATCCAATATCACCATGTAGCCAATCTCCACATTTTTGCCCATTTTTACGCCTCGCCATCGATGAAACATAGCACGCCATTTTTTAACCGGGCAGAACCAAGCCGGAACAAGCAATAAATTCCTGATAGCTCTTTTGTACTTGCTGGCTGTAGGAAGTTCGCCAAATGCATAACTACGCCTTTCCATCTAATAACTTTTTTAATTGTTTATTCAGTGCTTTATAGCCCTCATTATTGAGGTGTAAAAAGTCCTTATAATAACTTGCCTTAGCCGGAGTTTTAGTTTTACCATCCATTAGCGTGCTGTAGGCATCTAAATACAGATAACCCTTCTGCTCACAAAGCTCAAGCAAACTCTTGTTAACGGATTCGATTTGCTGCTGTATGCCAGATGGCCATATCAACCGCCTGATTCCTCCATGTCGCCCCTCTGGAAAAACATTGCAGACAACAATTTTTGTATTGTTGGCAGCAAACTGTTGTGCTATCTTTTCGTAATTATCTATAACAGTCGATGAAATAGCATCTTCCTGCTGCTTAAAAAAGTAACCTGCTTTCAGGTCATTTATACCCATACATAGAATCACACAGTTCGCTTTTCCTTCAATATGTGCATTATTTACTAACGCTTTAACCTGAGCTGTAGTAAAACCAGACTGCGCAATTTTATGAACTTCATAACTATTCCACCAGTCATCGGATACATCCCAATGTTTACTTCGGCTATCTCCAATTATTAAAATGTCAGTTTGAAGACTATCTAGTTTCAACTCTACTCTTTGTTCATTGCCATTGGGATACAAGCCACGCTCCAAGTAGGCTTTATAGTACTGGTACATTCCATTGGCAAAAAAAACAGTACATATAACCAAGCCAATGACTAGTATTACTAAAATAAATATGATGCGGGTTTGATTCATTTAAATTACTCTTATTGCATTAATTCTTCATAGTTTTTGATGTATTGCCCGGCTATGCTGCTCCACGAATAATGAGTTCTTAACTTGTCATAAGCTATTGTTGCTTTTTCATCGAAGCTTGAAGAGCCGCGATGCAACAATTCCAGTTGCTGCTTCAAAGAATCAGCATCTCCTACTTTAAAAAATGACACTTCTTCCTCATTAAATACAGCTTGATTCGCATCAATATCCGAGCAGATAATTCGTGCCTTAACCGAAGCAGCTTCCAAAAGCATCATCGACATAGCCTCATTAAATGAAGGAAAAACGAAGGCATCACAATTTTCTAAATAAGCCATTAACAAGCTCTTATCAGTCACCAATCCTATAAAATCAACATTTAACCCTTCGGCTGCCAACCTTATTTCTTCGGCATACCCGGGCATCTGATTCATATCCCCAGCCACAATTAATGGACTTGTATAATTGGCTTTTTTCATAGCTTCGAGTAATGTGTGCAATCCTTTTAAAGGAATTATGCGGGCAGCTGCAAAAAACAAATAACCAGAACGCTCCATAGGTTGAACGCTTTGTTCAACATTAATACCGTTGGGAATAAACCGTACCTTAGCATTATAATTATTGTTCAGATAGTTACTTAATGGCTCTGATACAGCTGTAACCACATTTGCTGAACGAATCAGAATTTTCTCATTAAACAGAAAAAACCTTTGTATGGCAGGGCTCCACTTTTCAACTTCATAAGTTTTACCATGATGCGTTGCAATCACTTTGTATTTAAGTCTGAGAAAGGGTATAATGAATGCCCCATCTATCTGATGTAAATGGATGAGATCATAGTTCTTGACAAATAAAGAGTGAAACAGGCACTTTAAATAATAGATAAGTACATTCAGCTTTTTTATGAAGAAATTATTAAACGCTATCTGTTTACCATCCTCCCATTCACTACCTTCCGGTATTCGATCTTTCAGGGCATAAACGGTAAAATCATATTGCTCTTTAAGCTGAGCAATCAGGTTTTGACCAACGTAGGCAGTGCCTCCTATGGCAGGTAATCCTTTTACTCCTATAACCCCAACTTTTTTCCTCATATGATTTTGATTGCAATTTCAATTTAGGTAAAAGCTTACTACGATTTATTATATTTTGGTTACAGGTGCTATTTATTACACGAATACGCGAATAATACAGATGACTAAATTGATTATGGAGACCAACTAGTCATTTCTGTAGTCAATATGCCTTCATATTGCGGCCTTCTGGCCTGGCTAGTATTTACTTATTAATCTTAAATAATTAAATTACCACGATTTATAAACTCAAATATTGGATTTGGCGGACTCATATATGAAAATAAAACTCTTTATTCTTCTATTATTTTGCCTGACATTTGCTACTGATGGCTTATCTCAAAATGCCTTTCCCGGAGCTGAAGGTTTTGGTTCTGACACAAGACATGCCTACCAAACAGGTGTAGCCCCAAAAATACTGACTGTTACTACCCTTAAGGATGGAGGCATAGGAAGCCTCAGATGGGCCGTAAACCAAAACTACCCTCGCATTATCATTTTTGAGGTTTCTGGTGTTATAAAGCTATATCGCGACTTGTATATACGCAATCCCTATATTTTTATTGCCGGGCAATCGGCTCCACAACCGGGCGTTACTATTTCAAACGCAACACTATTTGTTCACACCCATGATGTGCTTATCCAGAATATTAAACTCAGGTACGGTGTTAACAGTAGGAAGCAAGATTGCTTAACTATCGCATCAGTGCGAGATTCATCCTATAATGTTATTGTAGATCATTGCTCTATAAGCTGGGGAATGGATGAAAACATTGGCATCGCTGCCACACAATATGGTATTACTATCAGCAATTGCATCATCAGTGAAGCCATTGATACCAAAGGAGGCAATGCCTATGGCTTGCTGGCCTACGATAATGGAGAACTATCTGTTCTGAAAAATCTATTCGTTCATAATGCAGATCGTAATCCACTCGTAAAAGGTGAGTCACACAAAACGCTAGTATACAATAACGTTATATATAACAGTGATACCCATTGTATTTACTTTGGACATCGGGAAAACGGTAATTCACGGTTTCAGATTGCAGCGTTGAATAACTATTATGTACCTGGCATTAAAAACCGAAATTCGAATATTATAACATTCAGTGAGCGCATCTCAGAAAATGCCGTTGCTTACTTATCAGGCAATCAAGTCAAAGGTAAAAATAAGCCGCAATGGCAAAGAGGCATAACATATAATCAGGCTGGTGAGCAAATTATCGCACAGTCTCCTATGTTTGATTATCCACATATGGATTTAATTCCAACTGATAGTTTATTAAACCGTGTACTGGCTCATTGTGGTGCATTTCCTCAGAATAGAGATGCCATTGATGAGCGAATAATTAAAGATGTTACCCACATGACCGGCAAATGGATTTTTCATGAGGATGAAGTTGGTGGGTACATTGAGCAGGCGGCCTGTCACAAACTAATAATTCCGGATACCCCGCACGATGATGATAACAATAACGGCTTTACCAATATTGAAGATTGGCTAAACTCGTTAATATATACTAATAATCAAACCACGAAGTAATTTTACGAAGATGAATTCAAACAACCACTTACACCCGGCAGTCATATTGGATATTACACAAGCTGGATACGATATTATTCGCTCCCTATATAAATACAAAATTCCGTTATATGCGTTTTCATACAAGGCCAACAGCATTGAAAACAAAACGAAACGGGTTACTGAGATTATTGATTATAATGCCCAGGAAGATTTGCTGGAAAAGTTAATAGCACTTGCCAAGCGCTTAAAGGTTAAACCGGTGCTATACCTGTCAAGTGATCACCGCCTTGAGTTTGTGATGGAGCACTACGACGTTATACAAGAACATTTTCTGATTAATCTTCCCTCCATTGACACATTAAATACTCTATTAGACAAAAGAGAATTAAATGATTTTGCCCTGAAGAACAACCTTCAGGCACCTGCAACAGTTAATATTACACCTGTTGATGCCATCGAAAAGGTCAAATCACTTGACTTTCCTATCATTGTTAAACCGTTTGTGAAAACAGCAGCCTGGTATGACTCTGAAAGGCCCAAAGCGATCATTTACAATACTTTTGAAGAGTATGAAGCGGATATACCAGACGTTCTTAATATAGAAGACAGGCTGATAGTTCAGGAATTTATCCCGGGCGGGGCTGATGACATATACGCATGCTTTGTGTATTTCAACCAAAAGGGCGAATTTGTGCAATCTTTTACTGGTCAAAAGATAAGGCAGTGGCGCTCTTTAACAGGCACCAGTTCCTGCATCAGACCGTTTAACCATCCCGAATTACTGGAGCAGACCATTCAGTTTTTTAAGTTGGTTAACTACAAGGGATTTGGCTCTATGGAATACAAGCAAAACCCTAACAATGGTAAGTTTTACCTGATTGAACCTACCGTTGGTCGTTTCGACTTAAATACCCTCGTATGCACTGTTGGCGGAGCTAACCTGCCATTAGCCTATTACAATGATGTAACCAACCAAAACATCGTGCCTAAAGAAAAGCCCAATGATAACTTTGCGTATGTCCACGAACTGTATGATATGCGAAGTGCCTATCATTCAATATCTACAAAGCACGAAACGCCCAGACAGTTACTTAAAAGCTATAAAGGCAAGCTATACTTTCATTACATGAATACCGATGATCCGGTGGTTACCAGAAAGGTACTTTATAAAGTTAGCCGATACATTGCCAGTAAACTATTCCGTTACATGACAGGCAAAACATCGAAAGCCTGATAGCCTATTTAAGTAATGAGCTGTCTTTTTTAAGTATCTGAACCATCTCTACTAAAAGGTAAATCCTAAAAGCCAGGGTATAATCATCCAAATCCCTGGTTACAGGAACCTTTCGTAAGAACTTGACTAACTTGGCTGGCAGATGCTGCCTGACAAAGATGGCAATGGCACGTTTGCTAAAGCGTTTTGGCCTTACCTTCTCTTTATCAATGCGCGATAGTACATAATTGACAAACTCATCAGATAACAATTCGCTATTATTAATCCCTTTCAGATAGCCTATTAAAAAGTCCTTAATATGAGGCTTATGCAAGATTTCATGAGCAAATTCAATGGCCGGATATTTAGCAAATTCAATATCGGGTCCAATAGTATGAAGGACCTTTTTAAACATGGTTTTCTGACTTCGTGAATCATCCGGCAGCTCATGAGCCTTTTTGACGATATTATAGGTATACCATGGATTAGCCACTTCGGTATATGCTACCTTCAGCTCATTTAGTCCGCCATGAATAAAAGGTATTCTGAAATTATAATACAACCTGTCGCGCCAAACCTCAAGTGTCTCATTATCTTTACGAGCCACCCATTCCGGCAGATTATCTTCACTCAGGTTTAGTTCATCAAACTTCTTACTATACAACAACTCAGAGTTAAGCCTTATACCAACGCAACGCTTTACATCCATCTCACTGCTCACATGCCGTTGGCCAAATCCCTGATTGGCCCGTATGACTCCATGTACACCATTTTCAAATAGGCGCTTCCAGATGGCAAAACCATCCATATATCCCGAGATATGATCTACTCTTCCCTCTCCACAAATCAAAAATCGCTTAAAAATAGTTTCAACAGGCTCGGGTGCCACATTAGTTTCGTAATACGTATGCTTCAGCTTAAAATGAGCTGCCAGCTTTTTAGCCACAAACGCATCATTTGCAGGCATATTAACTGCCTCTTTTATGCCCCAGGTCAAGCAATGCGGCTCGGCAAACTGTTGAAGAAAACACAACAAAGTCCGGCTATCATATCCTCCTGATAAAGCTAATTGCCACTCTTCCGGATTATATTCAAAATTGCTAAATGCACCGTTAATGGTCTCTTTAAGCATATCAATCTGTTCAGCCTCACTGCGCTCAATCACATTCGCTTTTAAGGGGTCACTTACTATATCTACCGACCAGTTCAAGCGATTGAGTTTAAGCACACTGTTGCCGGGCAGATAATGCACCCGTTTATCCCAGGCATTAGGCCCCATTGAGCCGCACTGTAACATCCATGGAACAGCCTGCTTATTAAACTCAAAGTCGCCCAATAACATAGCAATGGCACGCTGTGAGGTTGACATGATAAACTGCTCATCATCTAAATAGTACCAAAGAGTTCTGACTGCTACCGGATCGGATAATACCTCGAGCCATTGTTGGTCATTACGCCAGATAACAATATCACCTCGTTTAAATTCAGTGCCTACCTTGTCCCATTCCTTACCCGGGTGAGATAAACCTCCAAAACAAATCCCGTTTTCAGTATAGCGCAAAGAAGCAACCGGGTTAACAGCTGCATACTGCACCCCACTGCTATCAATTAATACCGGATTATTGTATTTAATATTATCAGGCTGAATAGTATCTGAAATTAATTTAACAACCTCGGGGGTAAGCATTTGCTCACCTGATCGCTTTACGGTTAATAGAAATCTTGACATAGTATTATTGGGTTAGCTGGTGATATAAATCGACATACTGCTGTACAACAACCTTATTATCCATATGTTCTGTAATGTAATTATAGGCTTTCTGCCCCATTTCCTGGGCAAATGACTGGTTATCTTTCATCTTCTGCCAAGCTTCAACAAGCTCCATTCTGCTGCCACGTTTTACAAGAACTCCAAGTTCACCGTCCTTTAGCAGTTCGGCATTACCCGGAACGTTTGTGGCCACCACTGGCTTTTTACAAGCCATGTATTCCATAATGGCATTGGAAGTTCCTTCGCCATGAGTACAAAGAACACCAATATCTAACATATTAACCAAGCGTTCGACACCTCTTCGCTTGCCTAAAAACAGAATATGCTCTCTATTTCCGGGTGCAACCATTGACTCTACTGCATCTTTATCAGGCCCATCCCCAATAACCAAAAAGGTAACATTACTATTGCTCTCCAGAAATTGGTTAGCTGCCTCAATGAATAATGGAAAATCTTTCCGGTAATCGATGGAAGCCACCATTCCAATAAAGAAATGCTCTTTCCGATCATGCCAATCAAACTCATCAATAACACTATCTCTATCAGGCAAATTCTCAACACGGCTCATACAAAATCCATTTCTAATGACCATGGCCTTACTCTGAGGCACATGGTATGATTTAATGCCAATATCGGAGTTAGCCAGTATAACATCTGAGAAAGGAAAGGTTATTTTTGACCGAATCCAATTCTTAGACATCACTGGACAAACCGAATTAGATATCATGGCATTTATAAATGTCTTTTTTTGCAGCAAAACAGCCGGTAAACAAAAAATTGAGGGCATAGATCCCCAACTATGTATTATATCGGGTTGATAGTTTTTTATTACATCATATATTTTTTTGAAAACACTAATATCGCGTTTGTAAACCCGCTTAAAAACAATCACTTCGAAGTTTAAATCCAAAACTTCTTTGTAATGAATATTATCCTTCAATAAAATCACTTTACAATCAACATCAGAGTACCTGCTCAGTCCTTGCAGCAACTCAGTTGCTCTTCTCTCTTTCCCTCCGTCTCTGAGGCTATCAATCAACATTACAACTTTCATACACACTCCAGTCAATCTATAGTTTAATACCGTTAAGGGCTAATACTGCACGTTTATCCCAGGTATAATGTTCATTAAACTCTTTATAAGCTTCATCTGCAATACGATTACGCAATATAATATCTTCTAATTTAACAATGGCATCGCTCCATTCCTCTGTTGAATCGGGCCGCACAAGCATCGCATTACTCTCCGATAATACCTCTCGTAACACAGGCATATCGGAACAGATTATAGCCTTACGTGAAGCCATGTATTCAAATACCTTTAGTGGCGACATATATTGGGCAGACTCCTGTTGCCCTCCTGCCACATATACTTTTTGCTGATAGGGTGCCAGCAGAATATCACAGCTATTACGGTATTTATATACCATGCCAGGACTTACATGGCCATGAAAACGAATATTGGTAATGCCTTCAGCCTGGGTTTTCCAGTACTCAATATCTTTTTGCTTGCCACCTACTATATGAAAATCATAATGTTCCAGTTTTTTGGCTACAGCTAAAATAATATCGATGCCGCGCCCCTTGTAAAGGTGTCCAAAATAACCTACCTGCAAAACATCTTTGCGAAGAGCAAAATCATTTATCTTTTCAAAATCCGGCACTCTGTCAGAACCATCGGCCAGCACTAAGGTATTAACATTAGCCTTTGTAAATGTTTCATCTGTTTGGTAGATATCTTTCAGCGCCTCCGTTATTACCACAAACTGCTTCAGCTGCTTTGATTTTAACAGGCGTTTCAACATCCATTGATTCTGCTTTTTTCCGCTTTGTAAAACCGGGCCATGCGACTCAAGAATAAACGGAATCCGGGAGCGCAAATTAAGATAATAGGCTGCTAATACCCCTCTGAAATACACCAAATCAGGTTGCCATTTTATCAGTTTACTAATAGAAAGGTGAACAAAACGATACTTCATCAAGCGTGCATTAGCCGGAAAATAAATACTCTCAATTTTAAAGTTAGGCTCTACCCCATAAAACGCATAGACATTATCAACTCCTTTTTCTGCTATACCTTCTACAAAAATGGAATATAAAGTCACCTCATGCCCTAATTTTGCCAAACTCTGACACATCTTCATGACATGGACACTATTGGCATTTTTACTTGGCACATGCGATGCCATAACATAGGCTATTTTCATCCTATCAGGTTTTAGACGGTTATGGTTATATTCATTAGCTAATTTATCATTAACATCAACTGTTAATTCTCATTTGTTTAGCTTATCCATATACATTTTAATACTTACTATACTGCACAAAACCAGAAAATTGGTTTTAATAAGCTTTTGATAGTTACTTTGCAGATACTGATGATCAAATAACTCTTCAAACAAGCTATTGGGCCTTTTCAGGGTATCTCCAATAAATTTGATATTTGATGAATTACTAAGCCACATCTTAATGTTCTTATGCGCACCTTTGAACCATAAGGCTCTTCCATATTTTTTATACAATTTATGATCGGCCTTCCAAACAGTTTCCAATACGGTACGCTTCAATCCTTTTGGTTCGTTTAGGCCCCAAGGCATCCGCTCAAAACGAATACGTCCAATGGCCCCCAAGTAATCAGCCATCGCTTCTTTATAAAGGATTCTGTCCAGGCGATACGAAAGTGGTAAAGACAAACTAAAATCCACCATATCGTTATGAATTATTGGACTACGCGCCTCCAGTTCCCCATAGTAATTCATCCATGGTTCAGCTTTTGTCAGGCGCCTTTGCCGATTGATTTGTTCAAATTCATCAAACTTATCAAATACTTCTGCCGAGTTTAAGTTCTTCATTTCAGCAACATAACTGTCGTAGCTAAGCATTTGTTGGGGCTGCCTTACTAATTTGGCAAACAGCTCATCTGAACACACCGAATGAAGATTGAAATTATAAAGCAACTGCTTATCTTCAGTCGCGTCCTTTATAGCATTATATCCGCCAGCCGGATCCATATGCGTGAAGGCTTCCAGAAAATTAGCATCAAACCCTGTTATATTTATATCAAACTGCTCAAGATGCTTATAAGCCGACTGATACCAACAGTAATTAATAGGCATCATTGGCCTGTTCTGAAGGTGCAGCTCACTATAGTGGCTTAAGAAATCGTCATCAACTTTAATGTATTGTTGTTGTAGCTTTAACTTCTTCTCAATTCGTTTAGCGATATAGCAGGCATCAGATTGCTCCTGCCCATAAGTATAAGTCTGAAATTCCTTACCCAGTTGCTTCGATATATGAATATTGCATCGGGAATCGAGGCCTCCTGAGTTAGCTATAACATAGCGCCTGTCCGTTTCATTAAAGCACTGTTCAACAGCCTTAATGTAAATATCAACAAAATCACTCTTAAGACTTCTTTTACTGCGCTCCTGGGGCACAGCTGTAAACCGCCAGTACCGTGACTCTGTTATTTCTTTCGTTAAGGTGTTAATGGTTATAAGGGATGCATTATCACAAAGCCTGATGTGCGGATGAAAAGTACGACTAAACAAAGGTGTCTGGAATTTTATCATCTCACCCAAAGCTAAAAGATCAACGGATGCATCATCAGCCAGCTCACATACCGTTGTATAATCATCAGCAATAATTACCCTATTACCATTGTTATAGAGGTATAGATCAGCCATGCCAAGGCGGTCATTAAAAACAATGAGTTCCCCCTTTTCCCTGTTAAAGTAATAGCCACAGAAACTGCCATTCAGTTCACTAATAAAATCACTTCCCTTCTCTCGAATACCCGCTTCTACGAATGCACATGCATCTTTAAAAGCTTTTCCAAATAAGAATCCTTTGAAAAAGAATGGTTTCAGTTGATCAAAATGTAAAGCATCAATAATCATATAATCCGGTGCTTTAATCTGTGTTTGTGTTGTAAACAATAATCCCTTATTTCTTGTGTAAATTCACCAAATAACGGGCCGTTGACCTGCTGAATGAAATCAATAGCCAAATCCATATTATTTACTTCAATCAATTTGATTTGCTCATCCTTATCTACACAGAAATCAAAGCCCAGTAGCCTTGAGTGAACATGACGCCGGGCTATTTGTCTGGCTACCTGCTTGACATCATCCAGCATATGCACCGGCATTTTGTCCAACAAATTAACACGCCCTTTAGCCAGCTTATTGACTACATCCCCTTTCTTATTAATGGCATAGTCGCGAATGCAACCATCAGCTCCAATCCCGCACACATAACCGCCAGAGCTCTGATTATCAACCACGCTTCCATCCTTCCCAACACGCAACACCACCTGAATAACATGTATCTGCTCATTTTTAACAGAACGATAAGTCATTACCCGCAGCGTATTGACTGAAGAAGGATTAAACTGACTGAAAAAAGGATGCTGATGTATGTACTCCTGCACAATGAAATTCATCCCGAAACGACTTTCCATAAACTCAATGGACAGAACGTGCCCTTCTTCGCATATCCATTGACTTCCTTTCTTCTCAAAGAGGTAGATATTTTTCCCGCCTTGAGACCCGACTGATGGCTTAACAACTACTTTCTCAATGGTTCCATTTCCAAAATCCAGCACTGGCTGTATTACCTCGCCCTTCTCCGAATAGTAGGTGCCATGAATATTACGTATGAATATCTTAGGAAAGTAATTGCCGGAATGCATCCAGTCAATAATAGCTTTATCTTCATAAGCAGAAGAAATTGAGGCATTGTTCAGCAGTGGTTCAATGGTTGTGAAATAAATATTTTCAGGCACAAACAGCTCAGACTTAATACCCGTTAAGGCCGTAAACTCTTTAATAAAAACCTGAGGTACCATCGAGCAAAGTGGTTTCCAGTATGCTTTGTTTGCAGAAATGAGACCGGCTTCAACATTGGTTTGCTTTTGCTTCTTTTTAATACGCTTCCAAACCCTTCGCCCGTTTAAATAACAAGCAAAGTGATGAAGGTACCAACTTTGAATTTTTACCGTTTTTTTAGTCACCCGGTAAAAGAATCCGGCTATTTTTTTTACGGTTTTCACGAATTAATAGATTTTAAGTATGTCCACCTTTTTCATTTTCTTGCAGTAATCAATAACTTCCTGGGTAAATTCCCCGAAAAAAGGACCAATCATAATTTGGGCACCTATACCAATGTTACTTGTATTGATTTCTACCAGTCGAATGTTATCGTCCTCATCAATACTCATATCAAACCCAATCAATCGTGAGTGAGGCACATATTCGGCTAATTCCAGAGCTGTGGCTTTAATTTCATCAATCTTATGCAGCTTACCCAGTTCCTTCAGTTTTAACCCGGGCTTATTGGGTACGTGATCTATCTTCCTCATGGTCTTAAGAAGGGCAAAATCATTTAGTTCACCACTGGATTTAACTACAATGGCTGTTCCACCCATTTTAATATTATCAACTTCCGAATCTGGCTTACCAATCCGTAATGCCACATGCAATAAGTGCAGCTTATTATCGGCAACAGAACGATAAGTGAATACCCTGAAAGTATTGAATGAAGACTCATTGAACTGCCTGTAAAAAGGATGCTGCTTTAGCACTTGCTGAATAACAAAATCCTTCTCAAATTTCCGCAGAAGCCATTTTAGTGTCAGTTCTGTATCTTTATTCTTAAGCGTGAACCTGCCATCGTTTTTATAGAACACATATACATCGCGCCCTCCCCATGAATCAATGGACGGCTTTACCAGCAACTTCTCTTCATTTGTAATAAAGGACTGAATCTGTTTTTCAGGGTCTGCTACCTGGTTGCCAAGGCCATCATAGAAAATACCATTTACATTTTTCAGCAGCGTTACCGGCAATAGCTCCTTGTGACTACCCAACAATCGGTCATACAAAGCTTTATCGGCATAAGCATGACTCACCTGTTTATTATTAAGTACCGGCTCAATTGAATGATTGTACACATTATCAGGAAGAAAATCAGCACTGCGATTACCTGATATGGTTGCGCATACCTTATAAAGATTCGTTGGAATAATATTAGCATGACTCCATTTCCACCTGTTTTTATATCGCTTAACTTCTTCCGAAGAAAAGCGCTGGCCATCAGCAATATCATTCCAAATTGAATCATACTCTTTTTTGGCAAAATAGTCGTATTGCAGATAGAAAAGTTTTCGGGTAAGCACCCGGCTGGCTCTAAAGCCATTGTGTACTAATTTTATTCCTGCTCCCATAGCTTTAACTCTTATAGATCAGTGATAGAATTCGTTCAACTTCTTTTCGACGTTTTTTAGAGCTTTTTTCTCTGGCTAACCTCAAGTAGTTAAAATAATACAACAACTTCAAGAGCCACCGTTTATTCATATAGCTAATTCCATATTTATCCCGAAGGTACTTTAACTCTTTCCGAGCCGCATCAGAATCCCTGTTCAGTCCTAAACTTACAACTGATTTTGAAGTGATATGCTCACGATAGGCTCCCAGGTAAAAAGGGATGTGGATAAAATCCGTTTTGCTTTTAAATTTTTTCCATAAATCTGTATCCATAACAAGGTGCAAATCCTCGTTAAGTCCCTCCACACTTTCATACAGGTCGCGCGTAAAAAAGGTTGTTTCCTGCGGGATTCTGGCATTCAGAAAACTATACTTTTTAAGGTAACGGGGTTTCTCAACGGCTCTTAACAATCTGCCATCGGTGCCAATTACTATCCGGTCGCCATACACCATTTTGATATCACGATTTTGTATTAAATAATCAACAGCAATACGAATTGCTCCGGGTAACAGCAAGTCATCCGAGTTTAACCAGTTAAATATCTGACCGGTTGCTTTGGCAAATCCTTTGTTAATGGCATGACTTTGTCCATTATCTTTTTCACTTACCCAGTAATCAATTTTATCCTGATACTTTTTAATGATATCAACACTATTATCAGTAGATCCACCATCAATCACAATGTACTCGAGGTTGGGATAATCCTGATTAATAACTGAGAGAATCGTTTTCTCCAGAAACTCTGCCTGATTATATGAGGGTGTTACTATGGTCACTTTAGGATACTCCATTAGTTAGTGCCTTTAAAGAATGAAAACAATAAACTCACGATATACTCCAATTCTTCCTCTGTTATCTCATAAAAAAATGGTAACCGCAACAGGTGGTCAGTAAAGAAATCACTGTTGGTTAAATCCCTACCATCATGCTTGTTTTGATAAAACTCACTCTTGTGTAAGGAAAGATAGTGGAAAACAGCTAATACATTATGTGCTTTAAGATGATTTATCAATGCTGTTCGGTCATCCAGAGAACGACAAACGATATAAAACATGTGAAAGTTGTTAGTCGTCCAGTTCTGATTTACAGGCAACTTTATAAATCCTTCATCTTCTAATACCTGCAACTTTTCTTTATAATAATGCCATATCTCACCACGGCGGCGTTGAATATCCTCCAGATTTTCAAGCTGAGCATAAAGGAAAGCTGCGATAATATCAGATGGTAAAAAAGAAGAACCGGCATCTACCCAACCGTATTTATTTACCTCACCTCTAAAAAAAGCCGCCCTGTTTGTTCCTTTTTCCCAGAGTATTTCAGCACGTTCAAAGAATTGCTGATCATTGATAACCAACATCCCACCCTCACCTGCTATGATATTCTTGGTTTCGTGAAAAGAAAAGGTAGCCATATGGCCAAATGAACCAAGTGGGCGCTCTTTATAGTAGGCATCAATTGCCTGTGCAGCATCCTCTATCACATACAGATTATACTTATTGGCCAACTCCATGATTTTATCCATATCACATGCCACCCCAGCATAATGTACAGGTACAATAGCTCGCGTTTTTGGTGTAATTAATGCCTCTAGTTTACTTACATCCATATTAGGATGATCAGCTAAACTATCGGCAAAAAGAATTTTGGCACCTCGTAATACAAAGGCATTAGCAGTTGACACAAAAGTGAATGATGGCATGATTACTTCATCTCCTTCTTTGATACCGATTAGCATGGCTGCCATCTCAAGAGCATCGGTACAACTGGTGGTCAACAGGCAGTTTTCAAAACCAAACTTTTTCTTAAAAAGCTCGTGAACTTTATTGGTGAAGTTACCATTGCCTTTAATCATACCAGAGAGCACTGCCTGAGAGATATAATGCAATTCCTTACCAGACATGTAAGGTTTATTAAAAGGTATTGAATACGTTTGGTCCATACTTATTTATTTAAGATAAGGTTTTTTCCATTTTTATTTCCTCAAACACAGCTGTATAATTAGCCACAACAGCCGCTGGCGCATATAACTCAATGGCCTTCTCACGGCACCGTTGTCTCATCTCTGCTCTTGCTTCTTCTGACAAATTTACCAGATACTTAATTCCTTCGCTTAAATCATCTGCATCAGCCCACTTAGCCAGATACCCAGTTTGATAATGCTCAACCAAATCAAGTGCCACCCCCATTTCAAATGAAACAACAGGAGTACCGGTCATCAAGGCCTGATTGATCATAACAGGACCAGAGTCGTAAATGGATGGACAAATAAAAATATCAGCTGCAGCATAGGCATGAGCTAACTGATCAACTTCTTTTAAATAGCCAAGCATTCGATACCTGAATGGCAACTCGTGAACAGGAAAATTATTGGTACTACCTGCAATTAATAAGGAAATATTCTTACCGGCAGCCTGCTCCTTAAAATGCTTTTCTACCTTATGCAGCGCCTTCAGCAGATGGTCCATCCCTTTTCGTTCCTCACCAAAATGTACCGAACCAAAGAACACCACAAATTCATCATCAGCAATTGTCAGCTCCCTGCGAGCACCTTGCCTGCTTGCAGGTGTGAATATATCCGGTTCGACACTCATAAAAGTGCGATATAACCTTTTGTTCTTAAACAGGCTACTGGCTTTGGTATTTAGCTCGTCCCATCTGCTGCCAATCATCAATCGTAAATCGTAACCTTCCACATTCTGTTGTTTGAAACGAAGATTGATTGCTGATTGATCATTGCTATCAGATGAATATAAGGCCGGACATTTACCACAGTTATTTTTGTAACCATCGCATTCCCAAGCATAATGGCACCCCCCTGTAAGCGGAGCCATATCCAGAAACTGCCACAATACAGTAGCGTTAGTTTTCTGAGCCAGCTGCTTAATATTTTTAGCGGTAATAAATTGCGTTGTAAAAAATACAATTATGACATCAGGCTGATAGTCGCCCAGGCACTGAAGGATTAGATCGGTTGCGAAATACTCAATTGTGTTATCGAGTTCAAAAAACTGATACTTCCGATCTATCTTTTGTGCGGGGGACTGTTTTTTACCACCAAACCACTTGTTAAACTTCCTGAATATCTTCTTCTTCAACCGTAAACGGTTCCATTCTTTGGCATTGTAAATTGATATGACATCCTTATGATCTGAATCATCATAAATAGTTAACAACCTCGATTCATACCCGTTACTTTTAAATGCCGAGTGTAAATCATAGGCCACTTTTCCTGCTCTGTATGGCCCGTGGGCTGTAAGACACAATACCTTCATAGTTAATTATTTACTCCATATACCTTTGGCGGTATCATTAATGATTCGATTATATTGAATTGGATGCAACACTGCACCCGACAGCAAACAAACTATTGTTGCTAAAATGACTCCTGCCGGCCCCATCCCCAAATACTTGCCGAAAAAAATCGATAAAGGAATATTAAACACGGTTGAAGTCAGCGATATATATAGTTGCAATTTAATTTTCCCAACCCCATTGAGAAAATACGAATAGATACTGTTCCAGCTCCTAATAAGGACAAAGACACCCATCAGAATGGTTAACTGCCAGGGTACTGTCACCTTATCCTTGATCCACAGATGATATACAAAAGGGGCAATAATGAACAAAATAAGCATACCCACTACCAAAAGTGCCCAGAATTTATGCAGAGTGGTTATTGAGCGTTTTATCCAAATTTTGTCATTTTTGGTAAAGGCATCAGTAAAAGCAGCCCAATAAGGATTCACTAATATGACAAATCCCATCTGCAGAACACCCATATATTTGCGTGCTACAGCATATGGCACCACCTCTTCCGGTCCGAATAAGTTGGATATGATAAAATTATCGGTAGAAAACAGGATTATTACAGCAATTTGAACTACAAAAAACTTTAATCCCAAAGAGGTTAACTCCGGAAAAACTTTTCTGTCGAAGTACTTTATCGATGGCCTGATATGTTTATAGGTTCCATTAAATAATATGATGCTAAAAATGATCATATACAATAATGGAATACCGTTAATTATCAAAGCAATATAAACAATAGAACTCTTAGCATAATAGTATAAGAGCAACACTCCACCAAAGAAGGTTAAAGAAGCAAGAAAACTAATCGCTTCGGCATAGGCTGGCAGCTGATGAGCTGATAAAATGGTGTATATCAATGAAAAAAACAGCCTTAAGCAGAAAAAACCCACCATCACTACAATCGTAAGGCGTATGATATCTTCATATTGAGAATCAACATTTAGCAGGCCTGTCCAGTTTATAAGAAATATTAATGGTAAAACCACAATCAGCGTTCCCATACTGATGGCTCCAATGGCAACATAGGTAGTACTGACATATTTTCGTGCACTTTCAAAGTCTTCTAAAGCAATAGCTTCGGCCAGTTTGTTTTTCAGGCCATTTCCAAGTCCTATATTCAGAAAGCGCATCCAATGAACCATGCTGCCCAGCGTCAGCCATAAACCATGAAATGTAGCTCCCAAATAGGACAATATAATGGGGAACCTAATGTAACCAATAAGCATGTTGCCGCCTTTAACACCCATTGATATTAACACATTCTTTCTGAGCTTTCTGCTTCTGACAGATAAACCTTTACCCGATATTTTATGCTGAATCTGACTAATTACCTTCTGCATCATCCTGTTTCCCTTTCAATTGTTTCTCGTACTCGCTGATATAGTATTTATCAAATAAGAAGGCCAGAGCCATACCAAACGTAAAAATGATGTAATAAACCAAAGTTACATTAGCCCATGTAAATGTTAAGAAGCCAATGAAACTACCCCAAAAATGTGTCTTCAAAGCATGCTTGTATAAGCGGTACTGAATTGAAAACCAAAAACCGAAAGCCAGTATACTGCCAACCAGTCCGTATGAAAAAAGATGCGCAAAATAACCGACATGTATTTGAGAACTTCTGCCACCAATCGCAATTTCTAATTCATCTGTCATATTAAAACCAGTACCAAACAACGGATTATCTGGAAAAAAACGTACTAACATCTCATAAGCTAATACACGCGTACTTGCCGAATCAGACAGTATCCGTTCTTCGATATAACCATGTAAGTCAAATCCAACAATTTGTATGACCAGATATGCCAACAAGGCAAAAGCCGGAATAAGTAACATCCGCTTAATGGTTTCTGAAAATCTGCCGCTGAATATTACCGGGAACCAGCAAAAAACATAGGCTACCTGAACATAGCGCGAGTTTGTGGCAAACGCAATTATGCCTCCAATTATTAGATAAAGGTATTCGATGCGATTATACTCTTTCAGTCCAAATGACACGATGATGGCTAAGACCGGAATCATGGATAAACTCACGTCCATTCTGCCTGTAAAACCAAACAGGGATACGCGCCGCACTTCAAAAACATTCTCCTGCAATCCTGCTCCAACAGAAAACTCACTGATACTTGATGGTGTCAGAAAAAATGGGTCCGATATCAGTTGAATAATTGAAACAACTCCGGCAGCAAGCATAACACCTTTCAATATTTTCACAATTAAAACAACATCCTTCTTAAAGATTATCAGGTTATCGATTACAAAGAGTAGAAAAACTAACTGCAAATAAGGATTAGTTATAAAATCGTATACAAAACCTTTTCGTTGATAGGTATCCAACTGATTGATAACGTCCCAGATAATGTAATAGAGGTAGACTAGAAAACCCAGAAAAATATGGTAATGTATCTTAGATTTTTTTAATCCCTTTACTAAAAGAATAGCAATTCCAACAGCCATTATACTAGTACCATATAATTTCCTAAACCCCTGATGAACTGTATAATAATCAATCATACAAATTAGAGGTGCCAAAGGAAGCAACTTAAAATACCAATTAACAACAAATGATAATTGCTTCATAAAGTGCTATTTTTTAGAATAGTAGTTGCCGTAATAATATTTCTGTCTGTTGACTTTTATATTATTCAGCACCACACTGGTCTTGTGATCTTCTACTTTTAGTTCATTGATGCCATTCTTAAAGTCCTTCTTCATGGTGTGCTTCATTCTAAGAACATACAACACCATATCTGAAAACTTACTTAATACACTGCCTTCGGAGGTTAGCGAAACTGGTGCACTATCAATGATAATAAAGTCATACTGCTCTCTTAATTCCTCCAATAACTTTTCGGTATTCTCATTCTCAATCAACTCTGAAGGATTAGGTGGAAAAGCACCGCAGGTGATATAATCAAATGAGAGTTCATTATCAGAGGTCCTGATGACATCTTTCAACTCTTTTTGTTTTGACATTACCTCCGTCATTCCATGACCTCTCTCTTTATCATCAAAGAACTCAAATGATAAGCCTCCCTTTCTTAAGTCAAAATCCAATAACAATGTTTTTTTACCTAAAGCCGCAAAAGCAGAAGTTAAATTATAGGAACAGAAAGACTTACCTTCACCTGGTATTGTTGAAGTTACCAGCAACACACGACCTTTATCATGTTTCCAATTAAAAAAGTCGATGTTACTTCTCAATTTCCTGAAAGATTCCTGATAGATAATCAGCTCTTTATTCTCAAAGAGTTGCTTATTATTACCGGGCACTTTGAATATCTGCCCCATCACTGGCAAGTTAAATTCAAGCTGGAAATCGTCAACATCATTAAACCTCTCAAAGAAGGTTTCATAAATCAATATGAAAATCGTTGGTATCAACAATCCAAGAAAGATGGTAAACATCATAATCCTCATACGCTTGGGGGACTGGATACCTGCAAACGATGGATAATCGAACACCTCATAATCGGGTAAGTTGGCAATTTTGGCTATTTGTGCCTCTGCCCTTTTTTCCATGAGATAAATGTAGGTCGCATCGTGTAAACGGAAATTTCGCTCGTAGCCAACCAGGTTCCTTTGCGTCTCGGGTAAAGTATTAAGCTGGGCATTAAGGCTACTCATTCTCCTGTTTATCCGTGAAAGCTCATTGTTTGCAGCATCATAGGCATACTCCAAATTAACCAATATGGTATTTCGCAAGTTTCGAATCTGAAAATCCAAATCCTTTATTCGCGGACTTTTCCCTTGATTATTTTCAATTAACTGTCTTTTTCTGGCTGTTAATGAAATGTACTCATTCAGTAAGTCGTTTAACACCTGATTACCCAAATCTGACACCGTTGTTAAAGAGTATTCAGTATCCTCATCACCCGATGAAAAACTGTTGTTTAAAAACTGTAAATACTGAATTTGAGATTCTTTTGCACTCCGTTCAATTTCAATCTGACGGATACTTTCATAAATCTGCGATGCTTTCATATTAACATCCAACACCTGTTCCTTAGATTGAAACTGTTGCAATGAACGCTCAGCTAAATCCAGCGAATCGTATACCTCAGTTAACTGCTGGTCGATGTATGCAACGGTCGATTGGGCAATATGATTCTTATTGTCCAGGTTGTCTTCTATTACTGTTTTCAAATAAGCATCCAGAAAAGCCATTCCTTTTCTAATATTATATGTAACCATGGTCACATTAATGGCACTTGCTTCACGACTGGTAGGTGTTAAGCTTAAACGGCCATAATAATCTCTGGCAAGTTGTTGGTTGCTTTTCACCTCAAAGTTAAAATCATGCTTCATCGACTTTTTAACGTCAATACCTTCTTTGAGCAAAACTACAAACTTATAGTTCTCACTTTCGACCACATCTCCAAACCTGTATTTCTTACTAATCGTAAGCCCTGTAACCGATTCAATAATGGATTGCTTAGAGAAGTCATATATCTCTCCTTCGGCTTCTTCCAGTTCCAACTGATATTCTTTTGAGTTAAGGATTTTCAGCGAGAACTTAGTGTTTGTTAATTGTGGGGTATTTTTATCCAAAACTACCTGAAACGGTACATTATTGAATATTTCACGTTCATAGAATAGTTCCTGACGAAAATAAGCCACATTAAAGTCAAGTTTTTCAAATACTTTTTCAAGCAGAGGCCTTGACTGCAGCGTTATTAAACTATTCTCAAAATTTGTACGCCCCGAAAATAGTTCGTAGCCACTGAAAAAGCGAGTTGGATCAATGGTACCTCGTTCTTGCTGATGAACAACAATCTTGGCACCTACACTATAAACAGGCTGTGAGTACTTTTGATATACAATACCCATACCCGTAAACATCAACACACAGATTGGGTATAAATACCAATAGCGAAGAACTTTAGCAATAATAACTTTCAGATCTCCCTGGTTTACATCATTATCTATCAACATAATCTAACACTAAAATAAAGGTTGTAATTGAGGATAATACAAGCGCATATGGGAAGGTATCTAAGCCCCACCATCTTCTTTTCAATGGCTCCACATATACAATATCATTTGAACGGAGATAATAGTACGGTGAAGTAAATAACTCTTCGTTGGTGAGGTTTATGTAGTGCTTGGTGATCTTATCCTCCACATTACGAATCACACACACGTTTTTTCGGTTCCCAAACTCCTGGATATCACCAGCCATACTTAATGCCTGAAAAATAGATATTTTATCAGTTGAATAGTAATACCTGCCAGGACGAGCAACATAGCCCATCACTGCAATATTTTTATTTACAAAGTTCAGTTTAACTGATGGACTATTAAGGTAACCTGCAAGCTCTGTTTCCAGCAAATCAGATGCTTCTTCAAGGGTATACCCTGATAATTTAATTTTTCCAATAACTGGCAGATTAATACGTCCAAACTCATCAACTCTATGGGCTATTAGCGAAAAGCCCTCAGGCCCAGCCGTATTGGTAACTCCCTGGCGTCGATTAAGAAAGTTCACCTCATCCTGATCCAGGCTAAATATCTCAATGTATATTTCATCATAAGGTTCAATCGTCGTTTTTTCCTCGGGACTTGAATGTTCGATATCCATATATTGATCATCCGCTTCACCTTGAACATATACGACATCTTTTTGGGGAACGCATGCTACGAACACCATACATACAAGACAAAATTGCAGGGCAAGTCTCATTTGGCTAAAATTTTAGTTTAAAGTATCTGGTTCAAAGGCAACACCTGCATTAAAAAACCATCTGCAAATGCTACCTTACTACACAATTACTCTAATGTAAACAAATTGGACTTACGCCTCTTTTTATTTTTACCAACTAACCGATTTTAAGGATAAACACCCTTTTGCCCTAAACTAATTTTTCTGCACCCACCAAGGCAAAGGAGTTAACTATTCTGCCTTAAAATGAGCTTTAATTTTTTGCTTCTTAGCTTTATAGCTTAAGTTTTTCGTTGGAATCTTATTGGGCGATAGCAAGTAAAGTTTTTCCTGCATATTCGTTTTCATCACCACCTTTGCCGGATTCCCCATCACCAGTGAGTTGTCAGGGATTTTTCCTTTAACCACCGAGCCAGCTGATATGATACAATTATCCCCAATATACGTATTTGGTAAAATAATACAGTTTAAACCAATACAAGTATTGTTTCCAATTTTTATAGGCCCAAATAAATCTAAATCAGGATATTTATCCCGAAAAATCCAAACGGCACCATCATGTGTCAGAAACTGCACACCCTTTGAAACCACTACATGATTACCTATTTCGATTAAATAATGTTCAGTCGAAAATTGGGAATAGTATATATTGCAGTTCGTACCGATTTTAACGCCGTAAGCGCGCAACAGAGCAATCCTCAATTGCCCAAATAACAGCCTGTTTAATATGGTAAATGCCCCGTTTCTTACTTTACTCGCAATACTCATTTTCGACCTGTTAAATCTGTTGTTGTACCATTGTTTTCAACCACATCAACAATCCTTTGGCAAAACAGAGGATATACCATTTGTGCAAACTGGGTATTCGGATGTGAATCACGTTCACTTTCTGCAAACTCATCCTTCAAAAATAATCCGCCCTGTGTCTCCAGCTCATAGAAATCCCACAAGTAAACATTATCTTCAGGTGTGTCCCATTCATCGCGCACCCACTCAACAAATTCCCTGGTCCGCAATCCTTCCTCTTCGTTCGTGCGATTTTTATTTAATGCGGCACTGGTCCAAACAATGAATTTCGTATTTGGATATTGATGAAACTTCTCTTTCAATGCCTGGTACTGAAGCTTGTAGTTGGCCAGTGTCTTTTGATTTGACTTAATATCTGCAAGAGTATCACCTTCCATCTTGCTCACAGGGTAACAGTGCTTGAGTATAACCACATCATAATTAGCAGTCAATTCTTCAAGTGTAGGATCCGGATATTTGCCGTTGGTGTCCTCATTAATCCAAAGGTTATAATAATCATAGGGGAAATTCTTCCATCCGTAGGGATCTCTTTTGGGAAAGTCAATCTCTTCCAGGTCATATTTGTAATCACTGGTCTTATTATATTTTGAGAACCATTTAGGTACCGCTGTTTTTAATCCCAGTTTATGTTGAGCCTTAACCCATTTAGAGGTAGAGCCAGTCCATACAATCTTTCCTAAACTATGGTGTAGAAAAATAACTTTAACTGTTTTCATATTGGAGTTTGTTTGGTTACAGTTTACAAAAAAGAGGTTCATCAAAATGAACAGTAACATGTATTTAAAGTGCTTCATAACTTAAGAGATTTTATAAGTATTTTCGGGCATCCGGGCCAACATTAAATACCAGATCAATTATTGAAACGGCATGTTCAAATCCATTATAAAGTTGCGGATACACCTTATAATTAGAGTAATCCATCCAATGCACATTAATATTATGCTGCTGACACTTATCTACATCAAGATATGACTTTGCCGCAGGTCCTGAATAATAGTCAGTTGCTTCAACCTTTCTTAAAAGCTCAATAACCCTATCTGACTTTGTGGCTTCCAGCTTGTACTTTCGGGTATCATCAAATTGGGCATTAAGTCCCAATAACTCATTGGAAATGCGCTTTATTACCATTTGATTCATATCAGATAACGTATCCCACTTAGTACCCAGGTATATTTCCTCAAAAAAACCTTGATAATCCTTAAAAAATTTAGCTTTACGATAGTGCTGATATATCTTATTCCAGTGCTTCTTTTGCCAACCTTTATCTTTAAGTTGAACATCACAAATATTGATATGCTCATTGCTCCCACAAGGGATAGTAAGCCACTCAAGTCCCTTATCTGTTTTTATTTTATTTCTATTACGCCAATCCTGCTTAGTATACTGTAAATCATCATGAAACACAAACATATCAACATTGGCAATAATACTAAAATAACCCTTCCAGGGTATATAGTTTGATTGCAATAAAGCCACCTTTTTCATCGCTCATCCTCATTTAATGCATTAATTAGTATTTGATAATTTTCTTCAAACCTAGAACGTGAAAACTTCTCTGTCAATATCTCTTTTGACCTCGCACCATAGTCTTTTCGTAACTGACCATTGGTACATAAACGCTTTAAATGATTAACCATACCATCGACATCACCTACTTCCAGTACCATACCATTTTCTCCTTCTACAACGAGCTGATTGTTATCTCCAACATTGGTTGTTACAACTGGCAAGTTAAAGCTCAAGGCCTCCATGATTGAGTTGGAAGTTCCCTCAAATAAGGACGTGCACAAATAAACATCAGCCATCTTATAATAATCTTGTAAGTTATCAGGTTTAATAACCATCTCAACACAATCTGACAATTTCATTTCAATTATTAATTCTCTTAGGTACTGCTCCAGTTCACCATAACCAACCAAAATGTATTTTATCGGAATCTCCTCCTTTTCAACCAGTTGCTTAATAACATTTAAAGCGGTTGGCAGGTCTTTTTGTTCAATAAATCTGCAAACCGACAATACATTAACTCTCAGGTTACTGCTTCGCTCAATGAAGGTCTCATTAAGGTCATCAATACTATTACTGATAACCTGGCACTTAACTGGTTTAAATCCTCTTTGAATAAATTCCTGATAACCTGAATGATTATTAAATACAGTCCTATCATGCAGGTATCGACTTAACAGTTTATTCACCATAAACCGTCCTTTATCCATCTTACAATTCCTTATGCCCCCAACTACTTTAAGCCGTTTGTTAAGCATTCGAACGCCTCCGGCCAAAATATTATCACTGGTCAGGTAAGAGAACATTATATCAACCTTTTCAGCCTTAACAATACCATTTAGCTTCATTAATTTGTTGTGCCAACGGGCGTAGTCCAAACGATAAACCGGTACATCAACCTGTTCCAGCCGCTCCCTGAAATGCGAATTTATTTGCTCCCCATTTTGCACGATTACGATAACATCATGTAAAGGAGCCAATACTTCAGCCAGAATTACACATTGCTTCTCTGCCCCACCTGATAGAAGAGTACGGATCAATAAAGCTACCTTCATATTTTAATAGTAAAACACAATGAGGGGATAACCCCCTCATCGCTAAACTTTATTTTTTAATGATTTTTGATAACGTTCGCCCGGATTTAGAGTGAATAACCACAATATAAGTGCCCGGACTTAAATCATACAATTCAAGCTGACCGCCAGTATCGTTCTTTAACTGCTTAACTATGTTGCCTGTTAAACTAACGATCTCTATACGTTCATAGTCACCTTCGACATTAACTAATCCGTTGGTAACTGTCGGATATACCCGATGCTTTGCAGCACTGTTCTTCGAAATCGAATTCGCCAGTTCAAAAGTGACCACAACATTTTTGTCTTCAGCTATATCGGTCAGTTGCATAGAATACACACCATTATCTTCGGTTAACTCATCAACCACATTAACACCATCATTAATGGTTACTGAGGTAATTGTATATCCTTGGTCAGGTGTTATTACAATATTAAAAAATCCATTGATATACAATTCATTAGCACCCTCACTTTCTACTGCACCGCCATCATTGGCATTTACCGTTACAGTAAAGTATTGTGTGAAGGCTGCAACTAAAGATGCATCAGCTGCAACCGCAGAAACCGTATAAGTTAAAACACCTGCATTGTCTTCCCATTGCACTTCCTCTCCGTCTAACAGTAAGGACGTTAATTTATATCCAGCCTCAGGCGTAATGGTAAATTCGTCACTATCTTCATTGATAAGAACTTCTGAGCTGGCTGGTGTTATAGTACCTCCAGTGCCTGCTGTGGCAGTTACTGTATAGTATTGTGTAAACGCTGCAACTAAAGATACATCAGTTGTAACAGTGGTTACCGTATATGTTAAAACACCTGCGTTGTCTTCCCATTGCACTTCCTCTCCACCTAACTGTAAGGATGTTAATTTATATCCTGCATCAGGAGTAATGGTAAACTCCTCGCTGTCTTCATTAATAAGAACTTCTGAACTAGCTGGTGTTATAGCACCTCCTACGCCTGCTGTGACTGATACAGTAAAGTATTGTGTAAACGCTGCAACCAAAGATGCATCTGCTGTAACCGTAGAAACGGTATAAGTTAAAACACCTGCATTATCTTGCCACTCAACCTCTTCACCATCTAGCTGCAATGATGTAAGTTTATAACCAGCATCAGGTGTTATGGTAAACTCATCACTATTTTCATTAATTAAAACTTCTGAAGTAGGTGGCGTTATGGCTCCTCCTACACCAGCTGTCGCTGTTACAGTATAGTACTGAGTGAAGGCTGCAACTAAAGATGCATCAGCTGTAACTGCAGGTACTGTATAAGTTAAAACACCTGCATTGTCTTCCCATTGCACTTCCTCTCCATCCAATAGCAAGGATGTTAATTTATATCCGGCTTCAGGCGTGATAGTGAATTCATCACTACTTCTTCCTTCAAGAATAACCGATGTTAACGGAGAAATACTACCACCATCTCCAGCCGTAGCAGTCACTGTATAATAAGGCAAGAATGTTACATTAACAGCCTTATCTTCCCCAATGGCACTAATAGTATAACTGAATGTTCCATCACCTTTGTCAATCATTTGGTCGTAAACACTTTCGCTATTTACAACTACATCAGAAACTCCGTTCCCTTCAACCGGGGTCATAATAATCTCTAAATCATCACCTGGCAAAACTGATAAATCAGTTGCAGGAGAAGTTGCCCCCAAACCAGTGTACGCTATTGTCACATCATAATAAACGTTTTCAATTGCACCCATATCAACACGTGTCTTATAAACCCTGTCGTTACCATGCAAATCATTAGCCGGTAGGTTTAGACCTGTTATATCAGGAGTACCCCCATTGAAACATGGTGATAACAGATTTAATCGCCAATCCGCCGTTTCAAACTCAGCCTCTTCTTCAGGCGTTGAAGCTGCACCTGCAAACATTGTTGGCATTACAAATACCTCTGCAGACGGTTCTAACTCAACATTACTTTCTCCACTGTTTGCACTACTTTCAACAGCTGTATATTGAAATGTTGCAGTCACATCAGGAGCATAATCAATCTCAGTGCTTGCAGGATTACTTCCCTCATTGCTACATATAATTGAATTAACAAATTCACCAGATCCTGATGGGGTGCTTGGTGCATTACACAAAACACCTTGTCCTAATCCTGTAACGCTAAGTACTTTGTTGCGGGTTACTGTTGTATTAATAACAGCAACTACTCCATTTATATATAATCCACCTCCGCTTAACTCAGCAGTATTATTATTAATTAATGAGTTGATGATTAATGCACCATCATTAGCATACACACCACCACCTCTCTCGCTCTCATTATCATAAACGTGACAAGTATTCAGTTCTGCAGCCCCAGACATAAGCACACCAGCTCCAGTACTGGCACCATAGTTACCTTTGATTATTGTGTTTTTAGCTACTCCTCCATCCAAAAACACTCCAGTACCGCTGTTGTTTTCTATTGTACAGCCCTCAATAAGACCTCCCACATTATAAACCCCGGCATGCGAGGTAACTACAGTATTTTCAAATATGGTAGATTCTGATAGAGTAGCACCAGTATTTAAATAGACTCCGCCCCCTTTATTGGCATTGTTTCCATTGATAATAAAATCATTAAAGGTACCACCTCCTGGCAATGCATAAATGGCACCACCATTACCATCGGCTGAATTATTGGTTAAGGTACAGGTCGTATACACACCTCCATTATAAGTTGCGCCATCAGCATAGGTACAGATGGCTCCTCCATTATTGCCTGCTGTATTACCACTGAAAGTAATATTCGTAAACACACTCCCACTTGAGTAAATACCTCCACCATCGTTATCGGCAAGGTTACCAATAAATTCACAATTAGTCACCAGCGATTCTTCATGCACAAAAAGACCACCTCCTTTACCATTGTATTCAGATGAAGAGTACCATCCACGATTATTTACAAAGGTGCAATTATTAAAGGTAGCAGACACACAATAAGCGCCTCCGCCTAAACCACCTCGATTATCAATTATGGTGCAATCATCAAAAGCACCTCCATTTCTGGCATATATACCTCCACCAAAATAATTGGAATCCTCAAAACCAACTTCAGTGCTTGCTGCATTTGCAATTCCATTACGAATTATAACACCTTCCAGTTTTGCAGTTGCATCAGATAGATTACCAAGAAATACAACATGATAAGAGCGTTCTGAACCTAAATCGCCATCCAGAATTGTAGCATTTTCTCCATAGGTACTTTCAGCTGCATCATATGTATAGTTTGTCCGCTGGCCTTCTTCTGTTTCAGTGCCGGCAAAACCACCAACAACTCTAACATTGTTTTTTAAGATAAACGACTTATTTCGGTTATCTGATGCATCTCCATTAAATATCTCTGTTGGAAAATAAATGCCTTTGGCAACCCAAACTTCACCTCCTCCTTCTTCGGCTGCTATTGCATTAATGGCTGCTTGCAAATCGTGCGTTGCAGCATCCCAATCAGCGTGATCTACAATGGCAGTATAATCAGCACCACCGGTTTTTACATAAATGCGCTGTTGGCCAAACGCGCTTGTTGATAGCAATAGTAGACCAACTACTGCTGTTGCTTTAATAATGTGTAAAAGTTTAATCATGGCTAGTAAGTTAAAATGTGTTAATGAAGATAACACAATTCTTAGTGCCTGAATAATTCTTTACACCAACTGTAGATTATTAATGATAAAAGTAAGTAATTGATTAATAAATGTTACGCCTAGTTAGACAAAAGGCTTCTAGACTGATAAAGTGCGATAATCAGCATTTACTTTACCATTTTGCAGGTTAAGCAGCTGCCGCTTCAACATTGCTTTTGTCAGCCAATTGAGCTCATCGATAAATAGTTTTCCTTCCAGATGGTCGTATTCATGTTGAATTACACGCGCTGCAAAACCACTATATTCTTCTGTTATATTATTAAAAGCCTCATCCTGATAGTGGATACGAATCCTATCTGGTCGCTTGACTTTTTTATGAATGCCCGGTAGGCTCAGACAACCTTCAGAGAGCTTCACTTTTTTTGAACCGGGAAACTCAATTTGAGGATTGATAAACACCTTTTTAAAGCCTTTAAGTTCGGGATAGTCATCCTTAAACACATCTAAATCAATGACGAACATCCTTATGGATTTCGCCACCTGAGGAGCTGCTAATCCTATCCCATCAGTACGATACATGGTGGCCCACAAGTCTTTTATAAATTGTTGCAAATTGGGATATTCAGGCCCAACTGCCTTAGCAACCTGCCTCAAAACCGGGTGGCCATACACAGCTATAGGTAAAATCATATATGCTTCTGTTCAAGGTAGGTTTGCAAAATAATGGTGGCACTCACCTTATCGATCATAGCTTTGTTCCGACGAGCCTTCTTCTTCAATCCGCCATCAATCATGGCCTGAAAGGCTATTTTAGAAGTAAAACGCTCATCAACCCACTCCACCGGTAAGTCCGGAAAATTCTTCTTCAATCGATTTACAAAGGGTTCAATGTACTTCATGGACTCAGATACCTCTCCGGTTGTTTGCGTCGGATAACCCACCACAATTTTCTCAACCTCTTCATCTTGCATATATTTAACTATAAAATCAAATAGCTCGTGCGATGATACAGTGGTCAACCCATTGGCTATAATTTGCATTGGATCTGTTACTGCTACACCACTTTTCTTTCGACCATAATCGATTGCCAGAATTCTGCCCATTTCTATACTTTGCTACAAAGATAATGCATTAGTTAATCATTCAAATGCAATAAAAAAATAAAGGTCGCCCGTATTGAGCGACCTTTCTTATATTAATTCGTTTTTGTATGATTAACGAAGGTTAGCTTGTGCTGCAGCCAAACGTGCAATAGGCACACGGAAAGGCGAACATGACACATAGTCTAAACCTGTGCGGTGACAGAACTCCACTGATGATGGTTCTCCACCGTGCTCACCACAGATACCAAGCTTAAGATCTGAACGAGTTGAACGACCTTTCTGACAACCCATTTCCACTAACTGACCTACACCTGTTTGGTCAAGCGCCTGGAATGGATCTTGCTTCAGGATACCTTTTTCGATGTAGATAGGTAAGAATTTACCAGCATCATCACGAGAGTATCCGAAAGTCATCTGAGTCAAGTCATTTGTACCGAATGAGAAGAATTCTGCTACTTCAGCTACTTCGTTAGCAGTTAATGCAGCACGAGGAATCTCAATCATTGTACCTACCATGTAGTCAACTTCAATTCCTTTCTCTTCGAATACTTTAGCAGCAGTTGAACGAATCAACTCTTCCTGCATCTTAAGCTCTTTTACAGTACCAATTAAAGGCACCATAATTTCAGGCTTAGGATCTAAACCTTCTTTCTTCAAATCACAAGCAGCTTCGATGATAGCGCGCGCCTGCATTACAGTGATTTCAGGATAAGTATTACCTAAACGACAACCACGGTGACCTAACATTGGGTTGAATTCGTGTAAGCCTTCTACTTTCTCAGTAACAACTTTTACATCAACACCCAATTTCTCAGCCATCTCTTTTTGAGATTCCAAATCGTTAGGAGTAAACTCATGTAATGGAGGATCCAGTAAACGAATAGTTACACCAAATCCGTCCATCGCTTTCAGAATACCGTAGAAATCTTCACGCTGGATAGGTAATAACTTAGCTAAAGCTTCTTCACGACCTTCAACTGTTTCAGCCAAGATCATTTCACGCATTTTCCAGATACG
The DNA here is from genome assembly GCF_018271975.1 of Carboxylicivirga mesophila. Taxonomy (GTDB): domain Bacteria; phylum Bacteroidota; class Bacteroidia; order Bacteroidales; family Marinilabiliaceae; genus Carboxylicivirga; species Carboxylicivirga mesophila. The sequence goes on along the minus strand of NZ_JAGUCN010000008.1, from coordinate 144,199 downwards.
GTCGCCTTCGAAGAACATGTGCTCTGTACGACAAAGACCAATACCCTTAGCACCAAACTCACGAGCAGTTTGTGCATCAGCTGGAGAATCAGCGTTTGTACGAACGTACATACGTGTATTCTTCTCAGCTAAATCCATCATCTTACCGAAGTCACCGTCTAATGAAGGCGTGATAGTAGCTACTTTACCTTCATAAACAATACCAGTTGTACCGTTCAATGAAATAAAGTCACCTTCTTTATATTCAACACCATTGATAGACATTGATGAGCCTGTTACAGTTAAGCCTGCAGCAGAAGAAATACAACATTTACCCATACCACGAGCTACAACAGCAGCGTGAGACGTCATACCACCACGCTCAGTTAAGATACCTTCAGCAGCGTACATACCTTTTAAATCTTCAGGAGATGTTTCTCGACGAACAAGGATTACTTTCTTACCATCGGCAGCCCATTTTTCAGCAGCTTCGGCCGAGAATACAACCTGACCAGTTGCAGCACCAGGAGATGCAGGCAGACCTTTAGATAATTCTTTAGCAGCATCTAAAGCAGCCTGATCGAATACGGGGTGTAATAACTCATCCAGTTTATTTGGCTCCTGACGTAAGATCGCTGTTTTCTCATCGATACGACCTTCTTCCAACATATCGATAGCCATCTTAACCATGGCAGCACCTGTACGCTTACCACTACGAGTTTGCAACATCCAAAGCTTACCATCCTGAACAGTGAACTCCATATCCTGCATATCACTGTAGTGATCTTCAAGCTTTTGCTGCACCTCATTTAGTTCAGCATAAAGCTCAGGCATAGCTTCTTCCATAGACAAGAAGTTTTTCTGACGTTCTTCTTCTGAAGTACCGTTACGCTCTGCCCAACGCTGAGAACCAATTTTTGTAATTTCAAGAGGTGTACGTACTCCAGCAACAACGTCTTCACCCTGAGCATTGATTAGGTACTCACCGTTGAATAAGTCTTCACCAGTAGCCGCATCACGAGAGAAACATACACCTGTTGCAGAAGTCTCGCCCATGTTACCGTATACCATTGCCTGTACGTTTACAGCTGTTCCCCACTCGTCAGGAATCTGCTCCATACGACGGTAAAGAATCGCACGCTCAGTATTCCAAGAATCAAAAACGGCGCAAACTGCACCCCATAGCTGATCCCAAGGGTTTGTTGGAAAATCAACACCAGCATGCTTACGAACAACTGCCTTATACTTTTCTACAAGCTCTTTAAGGTCTCCAGCGGTTAATTCCGTATCTAATTTATATCCTCTTGCTTCTTTTAACTCATCTAATACAACTTCGAATGGGTTGTGCTCGCCTTCTTCGGCCTCAACACCCATTACCACATCGCCATACATGTGGATGAAACGACGGTATGAGTCGTATGCAAATTTCTCGTTTCCTGATTTCTCAGCAACAATTTTTACTGCATCATCGTTCATACCAAGGTTTAGAACTGTGTTCATCATACCTGGCATAGAGGCACGCGCACCTGAACGAACAGACAATAACAATGGGAAAGCCTCACCTGTAGAACCAAATTTAGCATTCATTACTTTTTCTGTAGCCGCAACACCTGCTTCTACTTCAGCTCTCATTAATTCAACAACAGCTTCTTTTCCTTTTTGATTGTACTCTGTACATACCTCAGTAGTAATGGTAAAACCAGCTGGTACCGGAACCCCGATAAGATTCATTTCAGCAAGGTTAGCCCCTTTACCACCAAGTAGATTTCTCATATCAGCTTTACCCTCAGCTTGTCCGTTACCAAAGGTATAAACGCGTTTATTGCTCATACTTAGATTATTAAGAATTTATTATAAAATAGTAGTTATCAATGCATTCAAGATGTTCTGAAGCTAAACTTCAAAAACCATACAAATAAACAAAAAATTTGGGAAAGTCACTAGTTTATGGGGTTTTCGTATGCGTTAATAAATAATAAATTGCCTATGAGCCAGATACAAAAAAAGCAGTCTAAAAAAGACTGCTTTCATCGTAATTAATATCAAAAATCTTCATTAACCAACCGGATACTTTTTCAGATATTCTTTAGCATTCATCAAGTAATCAACATACTGTCCTCGACGGTATGCATGCGGATCATCCACATTCTTTTTACACAGCTTGCCTTTAAAATCATCTATTTTATCATAGCCTTTTTCTTTCATCCAGGCTGAAACATCCTCCAGCATGCGGGTTATCTGCATCACCCCGTTCTTATATACAGTACTCACCACCTGAACGGCATTAGCACCTGCCAGCAACATTGTTATTACATCTTCTCCATCATGTATACCTGTATTGCTGCAAATACTGCTATTAAGGCTGCATGCCAATAATCCTGCAAAACGCAGTGCCAATCGGTTATCTCCTTTATGGCTTAAATTGTATGGCACACGCAACTTTTCTTCTTTAATATCAATATCAGGCTGGAAGAGTCGGTTAAAGAGCACAAAACCATCAGCTCCATTGTGATCCATCCGGTATACCACATTCATCATATTGGTATAAAACGGACTAAGTTTAACACTCACAGGTATTTTAACGGCCGCCTTTACCTTTTTCAACACCTCAATTCTTTCATTCTCCACATCTGCAGGTGATTTCTCCACATCCGAAATGGTTGAATAAAAGTTTAGTTCCAAGCCATCTACTCCAGTTTCCTCAAGATACTTGGCATATTCCACCCAACTTACATCGTAGGTACAATTTAAACTGGCAAAAACCGGAATTGAGACAGTCTCTTTGAGCTTCTTCAAAGCCAAAAGATGCGCTTTGGGTCCCGAATGCTCAATATTGGGAAAAAGCGTAGTCATTTCAGCATGAATATTATCAAACTCATGTAATTCCTCCTCCAGTTCGGCTGCTTCCAGATGAAGCTGTTCCTCAAATAGCGATTTATAGACAATCGCAGCTGCACCAGCCTCTTCTAACTTCTTGGCCATGTTCAAATCAAGTACCAAATTGCTGGCTCCGATAATAATGGGGTTCTTAAGTTCAATCCCCATGTAAGTTGTTTTTAAATCCATATTAAAGGTGATATTAAAGGGTTATTTAATTTCTTCCATATTAACAACAAGCAGCTGAAATCAATTGTTTTACATTAAAGACGAATTAGTCTTTTTAAAAGAGCGCGCACAGATCAATGTACGTCCTTTATCTGGCAAAAGCAATGCTGCTATTAGCTATATAAAGAAACATAAAATCATACAAAACTATCGTTGATTCCCTTTAAATGGAAACCTTGTGCTTTTTTACAACTTACTTTGTATTTCAATCACCTTAATCACAACTATTCTTTTCTCTTTATAAATACAACACCATTGGAGTCATTTCCCCAATCACCTCTTACTTTTGCTTTAATGGTAAAAGCAGCCCCGGTTTCATATTCTTCAATTGCAAAACGGTAAATATTATCATTAGATGCCCCTCCAGTATAACCATCATGTACATCTTCGCCAATTTTATGGCCGTTTTTAAACACTTCTACCGACTGGATTTCGAGCTTATAAGCACCTTTTGTATATAAAAATGCCAGCTCATAATTACCATTTTTATCGATTTTACCACTTGCATTGAGTTCCAGTATTGAGAATTCTTCTCCTTTAATCAATGATGGTTTCCACTCGCCAATATACTGTCCGTATTGCTTAAACGGTTCATACTTTTCAGGAAAATGCAAGGGCAAAGAATATTGCTGACGATTGACCACTGTAACAGCCTGGAAATCGGATAATCTATCAATCAAAACCGGGGACTCATAAACTGGTGAATAGGGATTTGGCCTGACACCATCTGTCGTATACCTTATTTGAGCCCCTTCGACTACATTATCCAACACAACTTCAAATTGTTCACCCTTTTTATCCTTACTTATCAATTTAGGTTGTGGTACACGGTATCCATAGCCAGCCTGATCTAATCGCGGGTAATGAAACGCCATACGCCGCTGAAAATCTCCCCATTCTTTGTTCTCAACAGGTGTCCAAACTGCTTCTGATAAAGCAGCCATACGTGGAAAAGTGAGGTAATCAAAATACTTCTCGGAGCGATTTTCATTGATTGGAACAATCTCCTGCAAAACAGTTCCATGTATAAATTGATCAGACCAAAGCGTAGCATGTCCTCCCAATACTTGTGAGCGGTATTGCTCCTCCAATCCTTCTATCATTGGATTTAATGCATAAACAGCCTCCAGAGAAATCGGTGGTAACCAGGTAGCAGCTTTTACCTCGCCTGGTATTTTACTTTCTGCCACATCAAAATAGCAATGACCGGTAAGAGCCATCACTACATCATGTCCATCACGCGTTCCGGTTATAGCTTTCTTTTTATTATGCCAAATCATCCCAACGGCTTTATCATCCAATCCTTTTTCAAGTATTTCATCCCAGCCAACAATGGTCTTACCATACGTCTTAACCATTTCCTGTACCCGCTTGGTAAAATAAACCTGCAGCTCGGCTTCGTTAGTTAAGCCTATGTCTTTCTTACGCTGCTGACAGTGGGGGCATTCTTTCCACCGATCATAATTGGCCTCATCGCCACCAATATGAATATAGTTGGATGGAAATAATTCAAAAGTTTCTTTAAATACATTATTAAGAAATTCGAAAGTAGATTCTTTACCTACACAGTACAAATCACGACTGATAAAATGCTGCAGAGGCACCTTCAACTCCTTTTCGGTGCATGATAAATATGGATAGGCCGCAATGGCCGCCAAGGTATGGGCTGGTATTTCAATCTCGGGTATCACCTCCACATTGCGCAAAGCCGCATAAGCTACAATTTCTTTGATATCTTCCTGCGTATAATAGCCTCCGGTTCGTTCATGCCCTTCACCGCGGAATCCCCCAATTGATGTTAGCTTAGGATATTTCTTAATTTCTAAGCGCCAGCCGGCATCATCAATCAAGTGCAGATGTAGTACATTCATTTTATACATTGCCATCATATCGATTAGGTGCAATACATAATCCTTATCATAGAAATAACGACTGACATCTAGCATCATGCCACGCCAAGGATACAAGGGTGCATCTTCAATCTCAGCGCCTTGAACCACCCAATCCACATTTCGCTGTCGTATTTTGCTATATACATGAACAGGCATCAACTGCATGAGTGTCTGTATACCATTGAACACACCGGCCGATGACTGACCACTAATAATCACTAAATCAGATGATACAGATAGAGTATAAGCCTCTTTGTTATCACTCAACGCCGAATCAATCTTCAATAAAATGCTATTCTTTCGACCTTTGCTTCCAGGTAACATGGCTAAATCCCATCCAGTGGGAGCCGACAAACTTTCGAACAGATAGCTGGCAAGTTCTGCTAATGGTTCAGCATACACAATTTTTGTATTCTGATTAAGGCTGAATACCTCGTTTTTTTGCTGATACTTTAATGGTTTAGGAATCAAATCAGCAGCAGAAGCACTGAGATTCATTAGCAGAATCATGGTTCCCAGGGTTAATACTTTTAAGAAATTCATAACGTTTATTTATTAATAATGGTTTTATTCACCTCTTTTAAACCTTCTTATTTACTTTCATCATGCTAATATAAATCTTTAAACCTTACACATTCTTACTTTAATCGTATTTTCACAAGTTTTTGTAACCAATAATGCTTTATTTAAATTTCAATTCATTGCTTTTAGAACGCAATCTCTTTCAATAGCTGATAGCCTGTAACAGGATGAAAGAACGCTAGCTAAACGTCACCTATCCGCTGGTAATGAATGAAATTTCAGTCACTTGCCTTAATTACTATTGCAAAAGGCTCACACAACACTTCAAACAGAGTCCTAAGATATTACCGGATTTTTTGAACGCTTACTTTTTTATTTGGCACTTACTTATAAGTAAGAGGCACAGGGTAACTGGTTAGTCTACAACATTAAAAAAGCCGCTCCCAAACGGAAGCGGCTCTCATTATATCTGAAATTGAACAATTATTATTCAATCACTTCATATTCCAAATCATTCAAACGCTTGTATGAGCTGTAACGCCATTTTGCATTCTTTTCTGATTCTGCAAACAACACTTTTGCATCCTCAGGGAATGACTTCGCAAGAGCTGTATAACGTACCTCGTTCATTAAGAAGCTCTGGAATTTATCCCATTGCGGTGGCTTAGAATCCAAAGTAAACGGATTTTTACCTTCGTTCTCCAACATTGGGTTGTAGCGGTACAAGTGCCAGTAACCACACTCAACAGCAGCCTTACCTTCGGCTTGTGTTTTACCCATACCAGTCTTTAATCCGTGAGCAATACATGGTGAGTAAGCAATGATTAATGATGGACCAGGGTATGCTTCAGCCTCTTTAAGTGCTTTGAAGTACTGTGCCTGGTTAGCTCCAATAGCTACCTGAGCAACGTATACATAACCATAAGTAGTGGCCATCAGACCAAGGTCTTTTTTGCGAATACGTTTACCTGAAGCAGCAAATTTAGCTACAGCACCAACAGGTGTTGATTTAGATGACTGACCACCTGTGTTAGAGTAAACCTCAGTATCCATTACTAAGATGTTTACATCTTCACCAGAAGCAATAACGTGATCTAAACCACCGTAACCGATGTCATAAGCCCATCCGTCACCACCGAAGATCCAAACTGACTTCTTCGACAGGTAGTCTTTAAGCGCAAGTATTTCCTTAGCAACAGCATGTGACTCGTTTCCAAGAGCTGCAACAACAGCTTTAGAAGCAGCAACATTTTCGTTACCATTTTCCTTGGTTTCTAACCACTTTTCGAAAGCAGCTTTGGTCTCAGCATTTACTTCGGCCATTGACTCGTTCATCTTACGCTCAATACGTGCACGCAACTTATTAACACCAGTTGCCATACCTAAACCATACTCAGCGTTATCTTCGAACAATGAGTTAGCCCAAGCCGGACCTTTACCCTCTTTGTTGGCACAATAAGGAGTAGCAGGAGCCGAACCACCATAGATAGAAGAACATCCGGTAGCATTGGCAATCATCATACGATCACCAAATAATTGAGTGATTAACTTGATATATGGTGTTTCACCACAACCAGCACAAGCACCTGAGAACTCGAATAAAGGCTGAGCAAACTGAGAAGCTTTCACATTCATGTCCTTAGGCATGATGCTATCCTTGATAGATACTTCTTCCACCATGTAGTCCCAACGCTTAATTTCAGCCTGCTGAGTTTCAAGCGGCTTCATCTCAAGAGCTTTGGTTTTAGCCGGACAAACATCAGCACAGTTACCACAACCAGTACAATCTAATGCACTAACCTGGATACGGTACTGTAAGCCATCAAATCCTTTACCGTTAGCTTTCTTGGTAGCCGTTCCTTCAGGAGCACCAGCCAATTCTTTTTCGTCTAATAAATAAGGACGAATAGCAGCGTGAGGACAAACGTAAGCACACTGGTTACACTGGATACAGTTATCTGAAATCCACTCTGGCACATCCACTGCAATACCGCGCTTCTCGTAAGCTGTAGTACCGGCTGGCAATGTACCGTCTTCGCGACCTTTAAAAATACTTACAGGCAGGTCATCACCTTTTTGTCCGTTAACCGGGAACACAAAGTCTTTGATGAACTGAGGCGCTTTTTCGTTGGTTGGAAGAACCACTTCAGCACCTTCGTTAGCCCATGATGCAGGAATAGTGATTTCGTTTACTTCACCACCTTTATCAACAGCCTGGTAGTTCATGTTAACGATGTTTTCACCTTTCATGCCAAACGACTTCACAATCGCTTTCTTCATCTGCTCAACAGCTTGCTCATAAGGTATTACCTCAGCAATTTTGAAGAAGGCCGACTGCATAATGGTATTGGTGCGGTTACCCAAACCAATTTCTTTGGCAATGTGCGTGGCATCAATTGTATAGAATTTAATCTTGTTATCGGCAATGTAACGCTTCACATGCGCTGGTAAATGACCTTCTAATTCAGCTTCGCTCCATGAGCAGTTCAATAAGAAAGTACCTCCTTCTTTCAGACCTTTCAGCATGTCGTACATGTTTAGGTAAGCAGGTACGTGACAAGCCACAAAATCAGGTGTATTTACCAAGTAAGGTGAACGGATTGGCGTATCACCAAAGCGTAAGTGAGAAATAGTGATACCTCCAGACTTTTTAGAGTCATATGCAAAGTAAGCCTGAGCATACTTATCAGTGTTATCACCAATAATTTTAATTGAGTTTTTGTTGGCACCAACAGTACCGTCAGAACCTAAACCGTAGAATTTACCTTCGAAAGTACCTTCAGCAGCCAATGAGAATTCTGGCAATAAAGGCAGCGATGTGTGAGTTACATCATCAACAATACCTACTGTAAACTGATTCTTAGGCGCATCTTGCTTCAGATTTTCGAATACGCTCAACATCATAGCTGGTGTCGTATCTTTTGAAGATAAACCATAGCGACCACCCACAACAATAGGTGCATTTTCTTTTCCGTAGAATAAATCGCGGATATCCAGGTATAATGGATCACCATTAGCTCCAGGCTCTTTAGTACGATCTAACACAGCTATTTTCTTAGCTGTTTTCGGGAATGCTTCGAAGAAGTATTTGGCTGAGAATGGACGATACAAATGCACCGCAATCAAACCAACTTTTTCGCCTTTGGCAGTCAAGTCATCAATCACTTCTTTAATAGTATCAGTGATAGATCCCATGGCTACGATGATATTTTCAGCATCGGCTGCCCCGTAGTAATCGAAAGGACGGTATTTGCGACCAGTTACTTTGCTTAACTCATCCATGTACTCAGCTACCATATCAGGTAACGCTTCGTAGAATGGATTAGCAGCCTCACGTGCCTGGAAGTAAACATCCGGGTTTTGAGCAGTACCACGTGTTACCGGGTGCTCTGGATTTAATGAGTTGTCGCGGAAAGCCTGAAGAGCTTCCTGATCTACAAGACCAGCTAAATCTTCATTCTCCAATACTTCAATCTTCTGAATTTCGTGAGATGTGCGGAAGCCATCGAAGAAGTGTAAGAAAGGTACGCGTGACTTAATAGACGTTAAGTGAGCTACAGCAGCCAAATCCATTACTTCCTGAACAGAACCGGTAGCCAACATAGCAAAACCTGTCTGACGAGTTGACATCACATCAGAGTGGTCACCAAAAATAGATAATGCCTGAGCAGCCAAACTACGTGCACTTACGTGGAATACACCAGGCAGCAGCTCACCAGCAATTTTATACATGTTAGGAATCATTAATAATAATCCCTGAGAAGCTGTAAATGTTGAAGTCAATGCTCCAGCCTGCAGCGATCCGTGAACAGCACCAGCTGCACCAGCCTCTGACTGCATCTCCTCAACTTTAACTGTCTCACCGAAGATATTTTTTCTTCCGGCCGCAGCCCATTCATCCACATTTTCCGCCATGTTAGACGATGGCGTAATTGGATAGATAGCAGCCACTTCACTGAACATATACGCGATATGTGCAGCGGCATGATTACCATCACATGTAATAAACTTTTTTTCTTTAGCCATTTTATATACTCCTAATAATTAATTGGTTATTTTAATTATATCGTTTCAAAATAAAACTCTTAATACAAAAACCCGAACAGCCACAATGGGATCCGATTGCCTTCGCCTACTTCAAGCATGTGATGTGCCAGGTACTCATTGGCTCCTAAAGGTTTTTTCAACATCGCATCATCACCTATATAAAATTCGAGTGCATTATTCACTTTAAAATCACTTACCTTCGACACATTAACTTCGTGGCGATAACCTAACTGGTTTAGAAAGAACGTGCGGTTCATATTCAACTGACTCACATCACCATGCGTTACTGAATGGTACACATTCGGATTCTGAATATAAATCCGCGACGGTTTCTTGGTTGATTCATTATCCTCATACAGCATGTTAATCAAACGCCCGTTCTTCAGGTAGTTCAGATAATTCATCACAGTAGCCCTTGACGTTTCAATCTCCTGGCTCAAACGGCTGACATTGGGTTGCAAAGGAGCCGTTTTAGCAATGGAGTAAAGTAATTTACGCAATTTGGGTAAATACTTCAATTCAATTTGTTCAAGGTACGATATATCAATCTCCAGAATTAAATTGACATTCTTCACTACATTTTCAAGGTAATTGCGTTTTTCCAAAAAGAATGGATAGTAACCATGCTCTAGGTAGTCGTTAAAATATGCCAGTGGCCGCACCTGCGAGGTTATTTCAGTGCTTATTGCTTCATGATTAGCTAATATTTCATCAAGCGAATAGGTCTGAAATTTATTTTTTGTTGCCAGGTTAAGGTTTTCACGAAACGAAAACCCATCTAATCGATACACAGCCACACAACCCTTCAGATCAGGATTCTGATCCACCAGTCGCATAACAGCCGAGCCACTGAAAACTATCTTCAGATCGTCAAAATTATCATAGCAGTAACGCAATTCCTTCGACCATTCAGGGTATTTATACACCTGGTCAAGAATTAGTGTCTTACCCCCTTTCTTTCGAAACTCATCGGCGAATGAAATAATTGAGCGCTCGGTAAAGTAGAGATTATTGAGGTTGACATATAAACAACTCTTATCGTAACCAAAGTGCGCTTTAGCAAAATCAAGCAAAAAGGTTGTTTTACCAACACCACGGGCTCCTTTGATTCCAATCAGCCGGTGATTCCAATCAATCTCATTCATTAGCTCACGGCGAACTGGGCTGCCAAGATGCTCTAAAAGATATCGATGTGTTTCAAAAAATGATTGCATTCCTTAAGATTATACCTACAAATCTAAAAGGATATTGCGGAAGATTGCAAACTCTACATTACAATTTTGACTAACTCCTGCTATTTATAATTATTAAAAATAATAAAGACAACACTTTCATTTTCAATAATAAATTGAAGAATTTTTTCCATATTAAAAGTTGAAAAATTTCTTTATTCAATGACGGCGATTTATTTTTCAACTCATAATCTTTAACTTATGGCTCTACAAAATACCTACCGAAAAGAAAAACATGAGCAAGCACAGCTTTTATTTTCACATCTGTAAAATACAAAAAGCTGCTCTATAAAGAAGCAACTCAATACAGTCTCAATTTTTGCCGTTTAAAACTCCAAGCGATAACTAAAGAAAGGATAAATCATCGTCATTCCGTGTGATACCACTTTCTGTTTCTCAAAATCGTATGCCCAACCGAACATCTCTTCGGTCATCAGGGCATTTTTCGCCTGTAAAATAAGGACGTGTGATACTTTAGTTCGGTTGATGCGATAATTAACAGCTACATCCACAAACAGTTTATTCTCCTCCTGCCACTCAAAAGCTTTGCTTTCGTCAAGGATGACCATCTCAGATTGACGTGACAATTCCTGATCAGGCGGTGTGAAACGATTGCCTCCCATGTATGCAACTTTTCCATTGAGGCTTAAGAGGTTATTCTCGCGCACCTTCCATTCTTTACCTCCCAAAACATTGATAACCATGTTGCGATTATAGGAAGTATTGCGCTCTACACCGTCGCCTCCTTTGTATTTCGAATCGAAAAACGAACCTGTTACCATATAATAATAGCCATCTTTCATATATCGTTCGATGGTTACATCAATACCAACATTACTGCCGGTACCATCATTCACCAATGGCTCATTAAAATACATGTTCCATTCGTAGTTGATAAGCGATTCGGAACTGCCTGCTATCACCGGCACATCATACAGTCGTTGGTAATAGGGTTCAAATTTGATACTCATCTTATCAGATACCCGCCAATCATACGATACTACAAAATGATCGGCCTTGGTAACATTCAAATCCGGGTTGAGATAGTCGCCTGCATCGTTTTGAGCCAGGTAAAAGCGCAATGGTTCCAAACGACTGTGCTTGCCATAGGCCAAACTAACCGAATGCTTTGGAATAAATCGCCAGGTGAGTCCCAGCCTTGGCTCGGGCATTAGCTCCTGGTTCAAACCGAAATAGCTGATGTTAATGCCGGCATTAACATCAAATGTGGGTGCTATCCGAAACTTACTTTGCGTATAAGCTTGCAACATGTACGAGTTATCCTTCTGATTAGCAACCCCTATCAGCTCATCCTCTATCCCAGGATTGGGATTCCCCTGAATATCTAAATCAAAACTCAGGTTAGTATAAGTAACTCCGGTGCGATTCGTATGACGGTTGCCAAACTTATGATTGAGGTAGGAGCTGGCAATCAAGCGATAGTTCTTCTCATTGTGATTGGCAATGGGTATGATACTGCCATCGCGCTGCAGCTGGTCGCTCACGTTGGTAAACCCATCGTAGGCCCCGGCAATGCTTGAAAACAAATAGCTTTGCTGCCCGATATTCAGGCGATGATTCATCCCCATGGCGGCTATCTCCGAGCCGGTATCGTATTCATGATTATCCCATGATGTGGTCCATTCATTGGGATCCTCATCAGGCTCAAAGGCCACACTACTCTTGCCGCCAATGCCCCAAACAGAGAATGTACCGGCATTGCTTGTTGGCAGATACAGCTTAAAGCTCAAATCCTGATATGTTGGCAAGCCCACATCCATATCTGCCAGTTGCCCAACCAGTCCCATGGTGGAGTAGCGATAATTAAACAGGTAGGAGGACTTACCACCTTCTTTAAAAGGCCCTTCGGAACCGATATCAATCCCCTGGCTCCCCACCTGAAAAGCCGACTCTCGCTTATCATTATTTCCTTTACGTAATTTCATATCAAACACTCCCGACATGGCGTTACCATACTCTGCAGGGAAAGCACCAGTAAAGAAATCGGAGTTATCCAGCATATTAACACTAAATACGGTTTCAATACCGCCGCCATTATTCACTCCATTCAGGTGATTAGGAGCAGGAATCTCAACTCCCTCCAAGCGCCACAGAAGTCCTTTGGGTGCATTTCCCCGCACCACAATGGCATTGTCATTCACACCTTCGGCCATGGTCACCCCTGCAAATGAGCCTGCCAACCTCGACGGATCGTTCCAGCCTCCGGCAAAACGCCCCGCCTCTTCCACCGTAAAGGAGCGCGCCGACAAGGTGGCCATGCTATTCTGTGCCTTGTCTTTTCGTTGCTGCGGTTTAACAACCACCTCATTTAACTGCTGAAAGGCTTCTTTAAGACCCACATTTAATACCACTTCCTTGCCTGAGCCAACCAATACCTCCGGCATTACAACAGGCTCGTAGCCCATAAAACTTATCTGAATACTATAGCGACCTACCGCCACTTTTTCAATCACAAAATTACCATCCATGTCGGTGATGGTGCCTTGCTGCGGATGCGTACCCAATATCACCACGTTAACACCTGGAATAGTCATCTCCGAATCGGAGTCGTAGACTTTACCTTTGATCGTTTGAAAAGGCTCCTGAGCAAAAATCACTCCGCTAAACACAATACCGAGTAGTAAAACGATCACTCCACTAACTTTTACCATTTTGAATCAATTATTAAATTTCGAATTAATCAGAATCAGAAAACTTAACAATGCAGACTGCACTGCTAAATCAGTATTCAACAATGGCAAAAATAGAGTGCTTTCTGGTGTTCAATGTTCAGTTTTATAAACTAGAACCTCAATACATAACATTGACAGACTGTCAATTACATAAAATAAGAACGTTTTTTACAAAGTCGAACCTGCTTTTTTATACTCAGAAGGGGTTTGACCGGTCATTTTCTTGAAAGTAGTATTAAAGGAAGTCTTGGAGCTGAAGCCTGCTTCAAAAGCCACACCTAAAATGGAGAGTTTATCATTCTGACTATCGATGAGCATCACCTTCGCTTTCTCAACCCTGAACTTATTGACAAACTGGAAGAAATTCTCGTTATAGCCCTTGTTGATAACATGCGACAGTTGATGCGATGTTATTTCGAGCATATCGGCCAGCTTCACCAGGTTTAAATCGCTGACCATGTATGGCTTTTGTTCGCTCATCAGTGCTTCTAGCCGACCTTTGATCTCGTCCAGTTTTTCCTCTTGCATCAGCTGTTTTTTAGGCTCCTGCTCATTCACATCGGCTGTTGCCTTCTTTTTCGGAAAAATCTGATGTTGCTTGAGCGAATTATACACGATAAAAAACACCACAACCAACACGGTGGCATTCATAAACAGGTTCAGAGGCAGCTCATAAAACAAGAGGTTAAACACCGCCACAGCAAAGGTCATAAACAACGTAGCGATGATGATATAGACCAACCATTTCAGATTAATCTCCTGTGTAGAAGATGCAAATTGCTCAATTTCCTTTTGGTGCTGATGAATTCGCAGTAATGAATACACTAAATACAAGATAGCATGCCCCAATACAAATAGTAGCTGCACAAACTGATATTTATTATCCAGTTCACGGTTAAGAAGTAATAGCATCAGGTAAAAAGCCGGGATAATCATATACTTCCCAATATTCTTACGTAACGAATAGCTTGAATTAGTAAAATAGGATACACTTACATAGAATGCTATTGGAGTTAAAAACTGAAGGAAGCTGACAACCAGAAAGTCGTTCAATTCAACCTTAATCCCTACTACATTATACCATAGTTCTTCGAACCAAAACGAAGCCCAGAAAATAAGAGAGACCCCCAACCATCTATTGGCCCTGGCATTAACTTTCATCGGATTCGAAATAAGAATAAAAGCCAGCATTATTAATGCATAAAAGATGAGTGTTTCAATCAGTTTTACCACCATACCAACATCGTGACTATTTTTATATGTCTGCTAAATATAGAAAAATATAGCATGACAATTTGTGCCAAATTCGCTATCAAGTGAGAATATGTTTATCTTTTTAAACAATTGTCGCCATAGTCTTAATTTAACAGATATTAGTTTTACCCTCAAAACAAGACATAAATATGAAGCTAATTTCAAACGTACTTTTACTGATTATCCTATCGGGGTTGGTGGCTTGCAGCCCTCAAATAAAAAAGCAGTCGGCCACTACCATTGAATTGAGCTCGGGGTGGCAGTTTAGCGAAGCTGACAAGAACGAATGGCGCACGGCCAGTGTACCGGGATGTGTTCATACCGATTTATTAAACCACGAACTGATTGAAGATCCGTTCTACCGCCTGAATGAGCACGACATGCAATGGATCGATAAAAAGGACTGGGAATACAAAACCTCCTTTACGATAGACAAGACAACCTATAGCAAGGAGCAGATTGCCCTTAACTTTTCAGGCCTAGATACCTATGCCGATGTTTACCTGAATGATCAGCTCATTCTGAAAGCCGATAACATGTTCAGAGGCTGGGAGGTTAATTGCAAAAACATATTGCAAGAAGGGGAAAACACTCTTCGCGTCTATTTTCATTCGCCCATCAAAATTGGTGTTGATATATATGACAACTACCCATATGTGGTGCAGTCATCCGCCAACGATTTGGCAAAGATTGGCCAGGTGCCCGGTGAGAAATGGGTGAGCCCACACGTGCGCAAAGCCCCTTACCAGTTTGGCTGGGACTGGGGGCCTCGACTGGTTACCTCAGGCATATGGGAGCCGGTGACGCTGAAAGCCTGGGATAAAGCTCAACTGGTGACGATTCATACACAACAAAAGGTGCTCAACGACACTGAAGCCCAACTGACCTCCTCTTTTGAGATTGAAGCCACTGCCGATGAAACAGCTCAACTGGCTATTAATATTGATGGACAGCAGCTGGCCAATAAAGAAGTGCAGCTAAAAAAAGGCACACATACCTATCTAGTTGATTTCGTCATTGAGAACCCACAACGCTGGTGGAGCAATGGCTTGGGTGAAGCACATTTGTATCAACTTAAAGGCGAGCTAAGCACCAATGCTGGCACCGAGAGCTTTGAACACACATTAGGACTGAGAACCATTGAACTGGTGCGCGAAGACGACGAGGTAGGTCGTTCATTCTATTTCAAGGTAAATGGTGAGCCGGTGTTTATGAAAGGCGCCAACTACATTCCAAATGACGTATTCCTCGACCGTGTATCACCAGAAAAATATGAGCACATTATTAAATCGGCCGCCGATTGCCATTTTAACATGCTGCGCGTATGGGGCGGCGGCATCTACGAGAAAGAGATTTTCTATGACCTGTGTGATAAGTACGGTATTCTGGTGTGGCAAGACTTTATGTTTGCCTGCAACATGTACCCGGGCCATCCTGAGTTTCTGGAAAGCGTGAAGCACGAAGCCGATTACAACGTACGCCGATTGAGAAACCATCCGAGTATTGCGCTTTGGTGTGGTAACAATGAGATTTTAGCAGCCTGGTTTGGCTGGGGCTGGAAGGAAGACAATGAGAAGACGCAGCCAGAAGGCGCCAAAGCCATGTGGCAGGCCTACAAAGATATTTTCCTGGATGTGTTGCCATCAGCGGTTAACGAATTCGATCCTGACAGGCAATACTGGGCATCGAGCCCACAGGCCGGCGACACCATCCGCACCAATAAGATTGACGGCGATGAGCACGACTGGCGCATATGGTTTCAGGATGTACCATTTATCACCTACCACGATGGCGCAGCCCGTTTTGTGAGCGAATATGGCTTCCAATCGTTCCCCGAACTTAAAACAGTAAAAAAATATGCCTTGCCGGAGGATTACGACATCAACTCGGAGGTGATGAAGTCGCACCAACGCTCATTCATTGGCAATGGCGCCATTAAGCGATACATGGATAATTACTATCGCAATCCTAAAGATTTTGAATCATTCCTGTATGTTGGTCTGTTGCTTCAGGCCGAAGGTATCCGCACAGGTATTGAAGGGCACCGCATTAACATGCCAACAACCATGGGGAGCCTTTACTGGCAGTTAAACGATGTGTGGCCGGTAGCGTCGTGGTCGAGCATCGACTACTTTGGCAACTGGAAGGCATTGCAATACTTTACGCGCAAAGCGTTTGCTCCCATCATGGCTGTGCCCGATACAAAAACAGATGATCTGCTGATTTATGCTGTATCCGATAAGTTTGAAGATACACCGGGACAACTGGAGCTGGAGATACTCGACTTTGATGGCCAACAACTGTGGTCGCATAGCGCTGATGTCAACATCAAGGCAAACACCTCCACCATCGTTTTTAAAGAAGCACTTACATCGCTACTGAAAAACATTAACACCAGCCAGGTGGTACTGTCGACCAAACTATCTGTTGATAATAAACTGGTTTACGAAACTACCAGCTACTTTAAGGAAGCCAAAGACTTGCAATTACCCAAGCCTAGCATCAGCACTAAGGTTGAAAAAGTAGCCAAAGGCTATCAGATAACCATTTCGACCGATAAGCTGGCCAAAAACCTGTACCTCAGCTACGACGAGGCCGAAGGTTGGTTCTCTGATAACTATTTCGATCTGTTGCCAGGCGAGTCGAAGACCATTGTATTCGAAACAAAAGAAGACATTAACGACCTGCAAAAACAGCTTTTAGTGCGCACGCTACAAGACACTTATTAAAATTTCATATTCCAATCCATCAACGAACGGTTCTTTGTTGCCACCTGGTAATAAGGAATCGTTCTTTTTTTGTTTTATGGCGATAAAGAAGCTACTAGCCATTAGCTGCTAGCCGCTAGCGATTCCCATGGTGCTTAATAATCTTCCGTCATCGATCATCGGTCACACATCTTCTGCCTTCTGTCTTCTGCCTATCTACTGACTAATTAACACTACCGACAGGAAACTCAGCTTTGGCGACGGGAAGCTCTACTTACGTGACGGGAGGCCCAGATTGTACGATGGGAGAGCTCACCATAGCGATGGGAACCACAAACTTACCGATGGGAAGTCCAATATAGGCGACAGGAAGCTTTCTTTTGGCGATGGGAGGTCTCAATAGTGGAATAATTAACAATATCACCCTAAATTGCTGATGATTGTTAATCAAACACTTAAATCATGAAGAAATTAGTAGCAGAATTTTTCGGCACCTGGTGGCTCGTTTTGGGCGGTTGCGGCAGCGCCGTATTAGCAGCCGGTTATCCCGAACTGGGCATTGGCTTTGTGGGCGTATCCATCGCATTTGGATTAACCGTGCTGACCATGGTGTATGCCATCGGTCACATCTCTGGCTGTCACCTCAACCCGGCCGTTACCATTGGTTTGTGGGCTGGCGGGCGCTTTGATGCCAAAGACATTATTCCCTACATTATTGCTCAGCTGCTTGGTGCCACAGCAGGAGCTATAATCATTTACCTGATAGCCAGCGGCAAGGCCGGGTTCGAATTGGGTGGCTTTGCAGCCAATGGCTATGGCGAGCACTCGCCTGATGGCTATGGCCTAATAGCTGCCTTAATATGCGAGGTGGTCATGACCTTTATGTTCCTGATGGTGATACTTGGTGCCACGCATTCCAAAGCTCCTAAAGGTTTTGCCGGTATGGCCATCGGACTGGCTTTAACACTTATTCACCTCATCAGTATCCCGGTGACCAACACTTCGGTTAACCCGGCAAGGAGTACTTCGCAGGCTATCTTTGTGGGCGACTGGGCAATGGGACAACTATGGCTGTTTTGGGTAGCACCCATCGCTGGTGCCATACTGGCCGGTATTGTTTACAAATACTTATCACCAGAAGAAGAAGAGTAAAGTCCGAAGCCCGAGGCCTGGAGTCCGATTATGTTTAGGGTGATAAATGCGAATCAACAGCAAGTTATTCTTTCATAAAAAAGCCTTAAGACGCAAGCGTCTTAAGGCTATCAATACATCCCTCATTAGAAGGCATACTACTAACTATTTTTCTACAACCTGATTTTGATTGATAATCGGAGATTCAGATTAGATATAAACTTCCAGTAACTTGGCTGAGTCACCTGCCGCTAATTCCACTTTAGCAACAGACGCAGGTATCAAGGCAGCCTCCATCTCATTCAGCTCAATGCTTACATCAGCTGCTTTAATGGTGCATTGTCCACCTACGTTCATCAAAATTACAAACGAATCCAGCTGGCTGTAATCCTTACTAACGCTATCCGTCACATTCAGTACATTAGTGGTGAAATACTGACACGAAGCCAGCTCAACCGATTCATTAGCTTTGGCCTCATAGGCCACTTTCCCCGACTCATCATCGCTATAATTCATGGCATCTTTAGCTAGTTCGTGATGCAGCTCGCGTGGGTTACCCAACTTATCGCGTCGATCAAAATCGTAGATACGGTAGGTAATATCTGACGTCTGTTGAATTTCAGCAATCAGGTTACCGGCACCAATCGAATGCACCTTACCGGCCGGAATAAAGAAGGTATCACCGGCAGCTGTTGGGTGCTTCTGCATCAACTCCATCAGCTTGCCCGATGAATGGTATTGCTCAAACTCATCGGCGCTTGTCTTTTTAGAGAAACCCGACACCAGGCCAGCACCTGCTTCGGCATCCACCACATACCACATCTCTGTTTTACCAAACGAGTTGTGCTTTATTTTTGCCTGCTCATCGTTAGGATGCACCTGGATGGATAAATCATCATTTGCATCGATGTACTTTATCAGCAATGGAAAGTTGGTTCCAAACTGCTGATACACCTTAGCACCCAATAAGTCTTCTTTATAGGTTTCAATCAACTCAGTCATGTTTTTGCCAGCCAAAGCACCATTGCTCACCACCGACTGATCATTCTTAAGACCCGAAACTGCAAAGTTCTCACCAATCTTCACATCCTCAGCCACCTCAACATTTAACTTCTGAGGAAGCTTTTTTCCACCCCAAATCATTTCTTTCAGGATGGGATTAAATTTTAATGGATACAACATGTTATTATCTAGTTATTCGTTTATTTGATAAATCGTTAATTCTTTGCTAACACCGCCCTGCTTTGTAAGGCAACACCACAGAGCATCCTAATTGCTCAATTGGCTTAAGGCATAGGCATAAGCGCCAATTGCGATGGCCTCGCTGGCATCCAGCTTACTAGTGGCAATGGCCACCTTCTGCTCAGGCGAATAGGCCACCTTCTGGTTGGTAAAAGGTACTTCAATTTGATGAGTTTGGCTATTTAAAAATGCCGCTTTCTCATCCGCATTATCCAGGCAATACACTTTTTGTACCAATCGGTCCTGTCCATTACCAAACTGTCCTTTCAGCACCTCCATAACGGCCGGCATATAAAATTGACTGGCGCCTGTTAAACCTCCACCAATCACTACCAGGCCATCAAACAGGTTCACAAGGTTAGCCACAGCATCGCCAATGTGCTTTCCAAACGTGCTGAATGCTGTGATAGCGGCTTCTTTGTTTCCTTCTTTATTACCCGATGCAATGTCAAAAATATCCTTTGGCATTAAGGCTTCGGTATTGCCCGATAGCTCATTATACACATTGATAATGGCCCGCGTGCTCACACCCTCCTCTGCATTGCGCTCCGGCGAAACCGAGTTACTGATGTTCCACACCTCAGCGGCAATACTGTTGTCACCGCCAATCAAAATATCATTGTGCACCAGTCCGGCACCAAAACCTGTGCCAAGTGTTAAACCAATCAGGTTCTTGTATCGCTTCGGATTGCTCTGTGCCTCCAGCTGCTCATTAATTTCGGGCAAAATACCACCAAGCGCCTCTCCATAAGCATACAAATCACCATCGTTTTGAATAAACACAGGGATATTAAAATGATATTCCAACATTGGGCCTAATGCCACTCCCCCCCTGAATGCCGGCAGGTTACCCAAATCACCAATAATACCATTAGGATAATCAGCAGGACCAGGAAACGCAAAGCTAATAGCAACCGGCTCTGCTCTTAACTGCTGCTTCACTTCCTTAAAACCATCCAGCATGGTTTGCAGACACAACTCCAGATTGTTTCCATTGGCACTTTTCTTAATTGGCTCAATCAGGGTTTTACCGCCCTGCATGGCATTAAACACAAAATTGGTTCCTCCCGCATCGAGGGTTAACACCACTCTGTTGTCAAAATAAATACTACTCATATCTTCTAGTTAACCGTTTTAGTAAATGATTAAAATTTTTTACCTGTCAATTATTGTTGTTGAAAAACACACGCCGTTCATGTCTTGCCTGTGCTCAATCTGGTGCATCAGCATTTTCACACTCTCCTGGGCAATGTGCTCGCTTGGCTGCAAGGCCGATGTTACCTTAGGCACTGCAAAATCAAACAAATCAAGGTTATCAAACGAAGCAAAATGCAGGCTATCGACCAGGTGCGGAAACAATTGATTGATCGTCCAGATACCTTGCGCAGCCAGCACATTATTTAAGAACAAAAATCCCGTTGGAGGCTCATCCATAGCCAGCAAATCGCTTATGGCTGCTACTACATCGCGCTTCTTTTCTTTTTCATCAATATCTTTTATCCAACGCTCATCCAAGCACAGGTCGTTTTTCTCGAGTGCTTCCTTATAGCCTTTGATACGCGCCGTAATATTGGGCAGAAACGAGCTTAATGAAATCAGGGCAATCCGCCTGTGTCCTTTATTTATCAGTCGTTCGGTCAATAAAAACGCTGTCTCATGATTATTAATATCTACCGTATTACCAGTCTCTTTTGAATGCACCCTGTCAAAGCAAACGAGCGGCATATCACTGGTATAATTGCTCGATTCGCCTGAAACCGGAGCCAGCACGACACCGTCAATCTGTCTGTTTTTAAAGGCTTCGAGTATCATACGCTCTTTGTCAGCCCGTTCGCCGGTACTGGCCACCATTACCGAATACCCCAGCTCCTCCGCATAAGTCTCCACTAACCGGGCAATTTTACCAAAGAAAGGATTGGAGATATCAGGCACCACGAAACCAATCGTATAGGAACGTCCCGTACTTAAACTACGTGCCAGGTGATTGGGCTGATAGTTCAGACGACGTGCCGTTTCCAAAATACGCTTCTGGGTTTCGGCGCTGATGTGCTTTTCTTCTCCCCGTCCGTTTAACACAAACGACACGGTTGTTTTCGACACACCTGCTTGCTCTGCTATGGTTTTTAATGATGGCTTCACTAATCTTTTACTAAACCGGTTAGATAACAAAGATAGAGAAGATTTATAAATTCTCAAAACAAGCGCTGACAAGGTAGTTCAAAACCCTGTTTTTGCCCCCGGATAACCGCTTCCTAGCGGCCATATTTTCTCTGCCGGGACGAAAATCAACTAATCATACCTACATAAATGTTCTTTGATTTTATCCGATTTTATGAAATTACTTTGCCTTTCAAATACTATCTTTATTACCTCAAAGAAAGGAAACGACAAAAAACAAACGAAAGCTCCGCTTAGTTAATGCTAAAAATTAAAATCATGCATCTCAATTCACCTACACTAATCAGAAAGTATAGACAATTACTGGTTGGAGCAATGCTTCTTCTCAGCTTACTTCCCACACTTTTAACAAGCTGTCAGGCTAACAAAGAAAAGGAACTGAAAGTGCTTCAGTTTAACATCTGGCAGGAAGGCACCATTGTTCCCAATGGCTATCCGGCCATATTAGATGAAATTATCCGACTGGATGCCGACCTGATTGCCCTAAGTGAAGTGCGCAACTACAACAACCAAAGTTTGGCCGAACGCCTGGTCAGGGACCTGAAAGAGCGCGGACACACCTATTACTCTGAAACCAGTTACGATAGCGGTATCTTGTCGCGCTACCCGATTGTTTCGCAAGTGATGCTATTTCCAGCCGTTGACGACCATGGCTCCGTCACAAAAGCTATTATCAACATAGATGGTACAGAGGTGGCCTTATACAGCGCCCACCTCGATTACCGCAACTGCAGCCTGTACCTGCCACGTGGCTACGACGGCTCTACCTGGGAAAAACTGGATTCCATAATAACGGACACAGAAATTATAGCCTTTGACAATCTTCAATCACAACGCGATGAAGCCATCGAGGCCATTATCGCCGATGCCCAAATAGAACAAGAGAAAGGTCGACTCACTCTACTGGGAGGAGATTTCAACGAGCCTTCGCACCTGGACTGGACTGAAGCTACAAAGGATTTATTTGATCACAATGGCGTGGTGATGGAATGGCACAACACCAAACGACTCGAACAAGCCGGTTTTATTGATACCTACCGACAGAGGTACCCAAACCCCGTAACTCACCCTGGCTTTACCTTTCCGGCAGACAACCCACTGGTGGATATTAAGAAACTGGCCTGGGCACCTGAAGCTGATGATCGCGACCGCATCGACTTTATTTTTTACCAGCCTCATTCCCGCTTGCAATTAACAGATGCAGCAATTGTTGGCCCTCGCGGCTCCATCATTCGCAACGAACGCATAGGGGAACAATCGAATGATTCAATCATACCACCGATGACCATTTGGCCCACTGACCACAAAGCTATTCTGGCAACATTCAAACTAAAATCTAAATGATGAAAATACACAAACTACACTTTCTCCTGTCCTTTTTTACGGTTGTCATCCTATCAGGATGTACTCCTACAAAAGAGCAGGCACCAAACATCATCCTGTTTATGGTGGATGACATGGGATGGCAGGACACTTCGGTGCCTTTTGGGCACGAGAAAACACCATACAACGAACGCTACCACACCCCTGGCATGGAACGCCTGGCCTCTGAGGGCATGATTTTCACGCAGGCCTATGCCAGCTCAGTATGCTCTCCCACACGCGTGAGCCTAATGAGTGGAATGAATGCTGCCCGCCACCGGGTAACCAACTGGACCCTCCACCGCAATGCTTCGGTCGATGCTACCGACTCCATATTAAACTACCCTGACTGGAATGTGAATGGTTTGCAACCCGTTGACAGCATTGAACGATCGACCTATGCCACCATGCTACCTCAGATCCTGAAAGACAATGGCTATTTCACCATCCATTGTGGCAAAGCGCACTTTGGAGCAATGACTACACCATCGGCCAATCCTCTCAATTGCGGTTTCGACATAAATATAGCCGGCCATGCTGCAGGTGGACTTGGCAGTTACTTAGGAGAGCAAAACTTTGGCAATAAAGAGAAAGGTGGTCACACCGAACCATGGGGCGTACCAGGCCTGGAAAAATACCACGGCGACTTCATCTTTATCACAGAAGCACTGACTATTGAAGCAAAAAAGGCGCTTGATTCGGCACGCATCAGTAACATGCCGTTTTTTCTGTACATGGCGCATTATGCGGTTCACATACCTTTAAATGCCGATAAACGATTCTATCAGAAATACCTTGACATGGGCCTACCTGAATCAGAAGCTAAATATGCTTCGATGATTGAAGCCATGGATAAAAGCCTGGTTGACCTGATGGATTACCTGGACGAAAACAAGCTGACGGACAACACTATCATCTTGTTTATGTCAGATAATGGTGGGTTTAGTTTGCGCCCACGTGCCGGCGAGCTTCACACGCACAACAGTCCGCTGCAAAGTGGCAAAGGTTCGGCTTATGAGGGTGGCATCCGTGAGCCAATGATCGTAAAATGGCCCGGTAAGGTTAGTCAAGAATCTGTCTGTGACGATTATCTTATCATTGAAGACTTTTATCCGAGCATCATAGAGATGGCTGGTATTGACAACTATTCAACACCACAAACAATTGACGGAAAGAGCTTTGTTCCGATGCTACTTGAGCAAAACAAGACAACATCAGAGCGCGACCTATTTTGGCACTTCCCGAATAACTGGGGTCCAACAGGACCAGGCATTGGTGCCACCAGTACCATACGAAGTGGCGATTGGAAACTTATATACTACTATGCCAACCAACAATTCGAACTGTTTAATATACCTGAAGACATTGGAGAACAGCACAACCTGACTGAACAAAAACCCGATAAAGTGAATGAATTAGCCTTAAAGCTCGGCAACTACTTAAGAAGCGTTGACGCACAAAGACCTACATTAAAAGTAACAGGCGAATTAGTTCCATGGCCTGATGAAACAAGTGTGATTCACCAATAGCAACTCACAATACCTGACACAATATTATACGACAAGAGGAGGCCTTTCAATCAATATGCCTCCTCTTGTTATAATATACAGCCTGAAACCAGACCTTTTAACTTTACATTAATGTCCGCTTTCCGGCTCAATAGCCTTGAAGCCTTCACCATGTATCTGACTACTGTCAAGCACATTCACAAAAGCTTTAGGATCTATTTTGGCAATGTGATTTAGTAAAATGGTTGACTCGCGACGCGTAATGGTAGTGTATATCACTTTGCGCTCACCCCCCTCATACATGCCCATTGCCGAAAACATGGTTCCGCCACGCTTAATATTGTGCAGAAGTTTCTCTTGTATCTCATCATGTTTTTCGGAAATGATGAATAAGGTTTTATTTACTTTCAATCCATCAATCACCATATCAATAATCTTGCCTTCAATAAAGATAACTAACCACGAATAGATGGGAAGTGTCCAGTCAATACCATTCTCACCCGGCATAAACAGGGTTAACATGGTAATGGTACCGTCCACAATAATGACCAGCTTACCCAGTGACATACGTGTGTATTTATTCAGAATCATGGAAATGATGTCTGAACCACCTGATGTAGCACGTGATTTGAAGATCAGACCAATGGCAACACCATATATAATACCGGCTACCAATGCATTTAACATGGGATCATTGGGCAAAAATGCCTCGTAGCCCCACCAGTAGGTTTCGAACATATAGGCAAAACCCATTATTAAGAAAGTACTAATTAGTGTTTTAATACCAAATCGAGGACCCAAAATAATGGTACCAATGATTAACAGCGGCACTTCCATGAACAGGACGGAAACACTAATTTTAAAACCAAAGGTATGGTACAAAAAGTTACCAATACCATAAACACCACCTGGCGCCAGTTTGTATGGGTTCACAAACAGCACATCCCCCATGGCGAACAAGAAACTACCCAGCAATATATAAGCATAGGTAATAAACCAATCTTTGGATAAAAACTTCTCCTTTGTAACAAAAGCCATAATTCAATTTAAATTTTTGTGTTCATGCAAAAAATCGCGCAAAGGTCGTCTCTTCTGCTACAGTGGGAAATGACAAATTTCATATTCACAAAAAAAGCTCACCCTTAGTGCAGGTGAGCTTTATATTTTTACTTAGATAGGTGCTTGTTATTCCTCCCAGGTAAGGAAGGCTGACACCAGCCAGTGATTTAGTTTATCGCCATCTATCTCCTGCGCGTCCGGAATACTGAAAGTAAACTGATGTTCGCCTGGTTGAATAGCCAAATCAACCACCAATGGCTCCACATCGGAACCCGGACACCAGTTAGAACGCGACAAGTCGGATGATGCCAATCGCTCTTCAATCACTTTTTCTTTATATTTCCAGGTTTCCCAATCGATATAGGTAGCTGTATCTTCAATCAGCCACACCCCCGATCCCGGGTTAAAACGACGGAAAGCGGCACAATCGTCACGCCATGGAATAAAATTAATCACCTCCCGATTATCTACCTTAACAATATTGGTTTTCTTCACAAACTCATCGCCACCTGAGTGACCACCATGACCCGTGGTGATATAGTGCAAGCGCACATTTTTAGCCCCTTCAGGCACCGCTGCACTCACCAGCAAATCCTTTCGCGCAAATAAATCGACATGCTTCTGCCCTTTATAGTAAGGTATTGTATTGAGTAGTGACAACACCTTGGTTTGGGGTTTTGGTGCATATAAATAGTCCGTTTCATCAAAGTTAATCTCAGCTGATACAGTATAGCCCTCCTTGGTCCAAGTATCCACCCAGATACCAACCCAAACCTCACCTTCGATAAGCGATAAGCGATCGGTTACATCCTGCTCCCAAACAACCTTATCTTCCCAATGGGGAATATAAACCGGTTTCCGCAAATCCATCTTATCATTATAGAAACCAACCCCAAAAGGCGTCATAAAACGCATCAGCTCCACCACTGGCGTGTAATCTCCATCGGGTACAATTCCTTTCAAGCTTTCCTGTTCGGCTGTCAACTCAGGCAGTTCACCTTCCGCTTGCAACGACACAAAATTGGTAATTGAACTATTTGGGATAATAAAGAAAGAACCAGACTTATCCCAGCGATCACCTGCCGATGCCACGGTCACCTTAACAGAAGCAGCAACTTCTCGACTATATTCAGGGAATGTTACTTTTTTAAGGAGGATGCGGCCATCCATAATCCGATATACCTTATCGGCTTCTGTAAGTTCATCAGTAAAAGCACCACTATCAAAGTACAAATGCTCGTTATCGAAAATTACCATTTGCTTATCACCAACCGACTGAATCACTTTCGGCCCGCAGCTCCATAGCGCAAGCACACTGATTAATAGTACTATGTTCTTCATCATTGCTCTATTTATATTATTAATTTTTAACCTTAAACGTGCCAGCAAACACAGACAATACTAATAATAATACAGACAAAACGCCAATTCCCCACCCCACTCCTGATAAATCAACAAGAATTCCCAATAACAATGCCAGTAGTGCTGATATCAAAGTCTCGCTTTGCGATTCAACCGACATAATACTGGCCATCATTTTCTCATCAAAATGCTTGGTTATATAATCAACCGCCAATGGTCGGCGTAAATTCTGAATGATAAAAATAGATGCAAATGACAGTAAAGCCATTAGCGGGTAGTTGAAGATAAAAAACAAAGAGGCCACAGCTCCAAGTACATATCCCGACTGCTGCAAATTAATAAGTCCAACTTTTAAAGTTTTATTCAAGCGCTCTACCTTGTATGCATTTCTTGATGCAACAGAATTGAGCATAAACAAAACAAAGTAGGTCAATCCGATGTAAATGGCAATATGCTGTTCATTGCTTACCTGCGGTATAATAATAAACTTAGCTGCCAGCCCTGTAATAATTATTTGTATATAATCCTTTACTGCTTTATAGTAACCAGTAAAGCCACTCGTTAAAATCACCACCCTAACTGATGAGAGTTTTTTCATGGCCATTACAACTTCCATTAAATGTTCTTTCACCTTTAACCACAAACTATCCTTACTCATCCCTTTTGCTCCATTCAGATAAGATGGGTAACTGCTTAACAAGACTAAATCGAACACATAAGGCACTGCAGTTAATAAAAATAAGAAATCATACCGCCCGGTATAAAAAAGCAAGGAAGCACTTAATAAGGAAGATATGGCCGAACCCTTCTGCGACCAACTGCGTGTGCGCCCATAATACCTGACTTTTTCGTCCTGCCAGTTGTTTCGCAGCAAATAAGCATTAATCATTGCCTTATGGGTGCCGGTACGAAACGAGTCACCAATACCATAGAAAAAGAAAGCCAATAAAAATCCGGTAAAGCTGGAAAAGCCATAGAACAAAAGAAAGCTCACTATATAACTGACAAAGGCAGCAATCATGGCATTTTTACGACCAACTACATCAGCAATAACACCTGATATAATTTCAAATAGATTAATAATAACCTCGCGAAACGCATACAGAATACCAATTTGAGAATATGAAATACCCTCATTAACGAAATAAAGCAGCAGGAAAGGATCAAAAAGGCGCAGGTTTTTAAAAAAACCATAAAAACAAAACTTATAATACTGTGTATCTTTATTAAAATTCACCTCTGAAATACGTTGTTGCACCATGTATATCACAACAAGAATACCCGGGCGATGGTTGTTTGAAGACCTCATAAAAAAGAAAGCCGCCTTAAAGCATTCTTTAAGACGACTTTCAACTTTTAACCAAACCTAACCCTAAACTATGAGAAAACTTACTCAATATTTTTATTGACACATCTGTGTCTAACTTTCAAATTTTAATACGTAAGAAGTAGATTTTTGTTTCAACCTTTTCCCTTATTCTCACATTGCAAATGTAATTGGTTTTATCACTAACGCATAATAACGAACGTTAAAAGAAGTTAAAATCAACATCACCATTATATTACTTTTTGAATATCAATTTCTTTTAAAAATTATAACTAAAATTAATATTGAAATTTTCACGGATCTGCACTTTTTCTGATTCGTTTGTGAAATACCTCAAATGTGCTAATATTCGTGTTGAGAGGAAGCGATTAATTCGCAAATCAGCAATAACCTCCCAGTCTACTTGCACTTGAGGATCTTTACCTTTCTCACGCCTACCCAAATATTGATAGAAGGCATCCAACCTCGACGACAATTTAATTTCACGTGACAATTCGTAAGACAGGTTATTAACAACCGAGAGACCGTTAACCAAATGACTCATCTTATCCTTCGGTACACCAAACTTTGTTTGATTAAACTTGACAGTGTCAGCTACTATGGTTAAACGCGAGGTAATAGGTGACAAAAGCAGCGTAAAGTTACTATTGGGCTTATAGTCCATACCGACTGCAAACGACATGTATGCAGGTGCCATAAAACCAGACACGGGATCTTCGTTATCTTTATCGTAGCCATAAAACAGCTGCGTTTTAAAGTTATACAGAAAACTATAATACCACTTTTCAGATGCTTTATGTCCGTATTTGGTATTGATCTCAATCAGGTCGGTATTTACTCGTCCTTTTTCTGTTTCGGTTGAGATAATGCCAACTTTATGAATAATGTAATTATCCCAATCGTGTTTACCCTCCTTATAGTTGGCCGTCAATCGTAAGTCACTCCCCAGGCTTATGCTACTCTCACCTCCTTTGACCCAATTCTCAACATATCCCTGTGAGAACAGAATATTTTCGGTTCCCTGAAATGTCCATGGCCCCGCTGTTACCTTAATTTTCTCAAGGCTAGGTTGAGCCTCCACCGAATTATCGCGTAATAACAGACTGATACCTTCACGTGCCGAACGGCGTTTTAAATAACCATCACGTCCAATTTTGGGCGGATCAGGAATTGAATCCCACGACAAACCCACCTGATCAAGGTGGCTATATATATAATCCTGATGTACCTCTTTAATGAAGTATTTTTTCGCAAATACCTCTTCACTCTGATTTGAGAAGACTTTTGAATTCATCAACTCTTGAAACTCCTCAATGGCACTTTTACTGTAATCATGAGGTTTAAAGGCAATTACTGGATACTCAGGCACTTTAAATTTTGCACTAAACTTATAGGTTTTAACAGGATAGTCTCGTAACGGTGGAAACAGATTAGTATCAAACAGTTGCTCCTTATCTATCTGCCTTTTAAAATATTCTGCTAAAAACAGCTGCTCAAAAGCAGGGTACCTGGAGGTATTATATTTATACAGTTCTTTCTGCCAATGAGCGGTTCTCTCATTATTTGCCCAATAGCTCCAATCCACCATACTTATTTGTCCTTTCATTGACTGCATACCAAGCCCCAATAAGCTAAACACAAATAAATGAAATAAGTATATCCTAATACATCCCTTCATCCGATAGCGGTTATTTTGAGAATCGTTCATATTAAATTTAAACGCAAAAATAACAGGATATCTTATAAACCCGAAAGCGAAAGGTGTTGTAAATAGTTTAAATGACGCTTGAAATGTTCATATCAAAGCACCAAAACAACCACAAAAGCAACTAAGCCGTAGGTACTGACAACAAACTACTTACAATTATCACTTCAGCCCACCACCAATTAAACCACTCATCAAATGCACATTATAAAACACCAGAACAAAACCAACAAGCATTTAAAACATGACTTATTACAAATTATCACAAGTTCTTTTCTTCAATTGCAAT
This sequence comes from Carboxylicivirga mesophila, assembly GCF_018271975.1. Lineage (GTDB taxonomy): Bacteria > Bacteroidota > Bacteroidia > Bacteroidales > Marinilabiliaceae > Carboxylicivirga > Carboxylicivirga mesophila. The sequence goes on along the minus strand of NZ_JAGUCN010000008.1, from coordinate 113,604 downwards.
TGTTTTTTACATTTGCAACATGGAGTCTTTTTTGATGGCAAATATTAACATACAATCTGCGTTGTCTGTTCGGGTTTTCATCAATATTAAAAACCGCGACGAGTTTACCTGCTAAGAGCTGGCAGTCTGCCAGTGCCTCTATTTTTCTTTTTTAAGTAATTCATTTGTTCATCGCAACACCTACAGGCTGATGCCGGGTATTGAGCGATCTGAACAACCGATATATTATAAAATCATTAAAAAATATACACAATGGAACTTCCTTTTTCAGAATCGTTCAAGATTAAAATGGTTGAACCAATCCGCAAAAGTACTCGCGAAGAGAGAGAAACATGGATTAAAGCAGCCAAATACAACTTGTTCAACCTTCGTAGCGACCAGGTATTCATCGACCTGCTAACCGACAGTGGTACTGGCGCGATGAGTGACCGTCAATGGGCCGCCATGATGCTGGGTGATGAGAGCTATGCTGGCGCCTCATCGTACTACAACCTGAAAAATGCCATTAAAAACATCCTTGGTTTTGAGTACTTTTTACCTACTCACCAGGGACGGGCTGCCGAAAACGTATTATTCTCTGCCTTAGTAAAAGAAGGCGACGTAGTACCTGGCAACTCTCATTTCGATACTACCAAAGGACATATCGAGTTTAGAAAAGCACGCGCAATTGATTGTACTATTGATGAGGCGTTTGATACTACTGTTGATCACCCGTTTAAAGGCAACCTCGATTTAAACAAGCTGGAGCATGTATTACAATCTCATCCAAAGGAAAACATCCCGATGATTATTGTAACAGTGACTTGTAATTCATCAGGCGGACAGCCTGTATCGATGCAAAACATGCGCGATGTGTATGCCATGGCTAAAGAGTATGGCATCCGTGTATTATTTGACTCTGCACGCTTTGCTGAGAATGCTTACTTTATCAAGCTACGTGAAGAAGGTTATGCTGATAAAAGCATCAAAGAGATTGTTAGGGAAATGTATACCTATGCTGATGGCATGACCATGAGCAGTAAAAAAGATGCTATTGTTAACATGGGCGGTTTCATTGCTTTACGCGAAGAAGAGCTATTCAAAAAGGCCAGTCAGTTTAACATCATCTACGAAGGATTTGTTACCTACGGTGGCATGTCAGGCCGCGACATGAATGCATTAGCTCAAGGTTTAGACGAAGGTACCGAATTTGATTACCTGGAGACACGCATTAAGCAGGTAGCCTACTTAGGTAACAAGCTGAAAGAATTTGGTGTACCGGTGCAGGAACCATTTGGTGGCCACGCAATTTTTGTAGATGCCAAGCGTTTTTTACCACACATCCCAAAAGAAGAATACATTGCTCAAACATTGGCCATTGAGCTATATAAGGAAGCTGGTATCCGAGGCGTTGAGATAGGCACCCTGCTGGCCGACCGCGATCCGGCTACTCGCGAAAACCGATATCCTGCATTAGAACTCTTACGTTTGGCTATTCCTCGCCGGGTATACACCAATAACCACATGGATGTAATTGCTGTAGCACTTAAGAACGTATTCGAACGTCGCAATGAAATTAAACGTGGTTATGCTATCCTGGAGGAAGCACCAATTATGCGTCACTTCACGGTTGAATTAGCTCCTGCAGTTAAAGAAACCGTCTAATTAATACTCAATCACACACTTAAGGTTGACTCATTCGTGGGTCAACCTTTTTTTTATTCGAAGCTTTGCATGCCCCTGATTTTTTGGTTTGTTTTGTATTCCGTAAAACAGCGGTAAACCAAAGCAGCCTGCTAATGGTTGTACTTGTCAATAAACGAATCAACACCAATGAAAGACCTCACCATAGGTAATGAAGCGAAACTGATCTTTAAATTTGCCCTACCTATGGTATTTGGCAACCTGCTTCAGCAACTTTACCATTTGGTCGACAGCATTATTGTTGGTAATTACCTAGGCAAAGAGGCTCTGGCCGCATTAGGTGCCTCATCTCCTATCTTTTATGCGCTGATTGCCTTTGTTATTGGTATTGGCAGTGGGGCTACCATTATTATCAGCCAGTATTTTGGCGCAAAAAATCTTGATAAGGTCAAAAGAGCCATTGACACCACCTATATCTTCCTGTTTGTTGCATCCATAATAATTACAAGCATAGGCATTTTCTTCAGCGAAGAGATATTCAGGCTATTGCACGTTGAAGAAAAAGTAATACCACTGGCCACGGAATACTTTAACGTATTTATGATTGGGATGATTGCCTTTTTCGGATTTAGCGGCACCTCCTCCATACTACGTGGACTTGGTGATTCAATGACACCACTGTATTTTATGGTAATCGCCACTTTTGTTAATATCGCACTCGACATTATATTTATTGTGGTGTTTAACTGGGGGATTAGCGGTGTAGCATATGCAACAGTAATAGCTCAGGCAGGTGCTTTTATTTCAGGAGCCATCTATCTGAATAAAAAGCATCAGATTATCTCCTTCAATGTATTTAAGTTCCGCTTTGATAAGGAACTATTTCTTCAAAGCATACGCATTGGCTTACCAACCGGTTTTCAGCAAACATTTGTAGCATTGGGAATAATGGCACTTATCCGCATTGTGAACAACTTTGATACGGATGTACTGGCGGCTTTTTCGGTTGCCAGCCGCATTGATGCCTTAGCCGCCATGCCAGCTCTCAACCTGGCTAGTGCTCTTTCTGCTTTTGTGGGACAAAACCTGGGAGCACAAAGAGTTGATCGTATTAAAAAAGGTCTGCGGGCCACATTATTTATGGCCTGGGGCATGTCGCTAATCGTTATGCTATCAGTTATTTTCTTTGGCGAACATATGATGAGTGCGTTTACGAAGGACCAATCAGTGATTGACCATGGTGCCAATTACCTGGTCATCGTGAGTTCATTCTACATGATATTCTCCACCATGTTTGTGATGCATGGCGTACTGCGTGGCGCCGGCGATACACTTATACCCATGTTTATTACCCTTTTTTCGCTTTGGGTTATACGCATTCCGTTTGCATTGGTACTGTCCAAACACTTTGGCGTTAATGGAATCTGGTGGGCCATACCTATCGGATGGAGCATGGGACTAATCGGCTCCTTGTTTTATTACTTATCAGGTCGCTGGAAATACAAAGGTGTGGTAAGGCAACAGTCTAAATAACTACATAGCATTTAGCCTCGCTTTAAAATCTTTAGCGGTTGTTATTACTTCAAACTGCTTCGGTAAGGCTGGCTTCAATTCCCTTACCTGCAACCCGGTTACGAAAGAAGTAACAGCAGGGACACGCTCTTCAATCCCTTTCATAACCGCTTCTATATCCTCTTTTTTACCGGCAGATACAAAAGAAGTAAACATGGCATCAGCCTTACGAACATCAAAAACAACCTTCAGATCTTCGACAGGAACAGACGCCCCCAGGTAGATGACACTAAATCCTTCTTTACGGGCAATTAAACTATAGAAAAGTAAGCCAATTTCATGCAGTTCATTCTCGGGCAAAAAGAAAACGATTGTTTTATCAGCTTTGGGAATAAAATTCTGCATCTCATTATCTATGGCCACAATCAGTTTTTGCCTGATGAGATTAGATATAAAATGCTCCTGCGCCGGATTAATGGTGCCGGCCTGCCAAAGTATGCCAATTCTATCGAGGAATGGAAATAAGATGACCTCTACAGTTGCTTCAAAGCCTAGTTTTATGATGGAGTTGGTCAGTACATTTGTGAATTTACTTTCATCCATCTCAAGCATGGCTACCAACAAGCTTTCAATTTGCACATCTGTATTACGGGTATCCAGGCACAGGTCAATCACACGCTCGCGCAGCTGCTCCTCAGTCATGTCGGCAATCTTCGATATCTTATACCCGTTCTGATTCAGAATCGACACATTTAGTATACGCTTTAGGTCATCATCATCGTAATAACGAATATTAGTTGACGTACGTTGTGGCTCAATAAGATTATATCGGCGTTCCCATATTCTTATTGTATGTGCCTTAATACCTGAAATTTTTTCTAAATCTTTTATCGAATAAAATGCCATACCTGGTTACAATAATTTTAGATGTTACTCTATCGTTGGATCTTTAACGCTTAGTCATTAAATAATGTTCATGGTTACTACATCAACTACGAACAAAAAACAAGGGGGTATTGCTACCCCCTATTAATCTCGATTAAAAATCGACAATTAAGGAATAATCACCTTATCAATTACGTGAACTATTCCGTTCTTACCTTGAATATCTGCAGCAACCACATTAATGGCTTCATCAATGGTAACACCACCATCAACAGCAACGGCTAAGGTCTTTTGATCATTAAGCGTTGGCACAGTACCATTACTTAAATCCGTTGATTTAACGTTACCACTAACTACGTGAGCCAATAAAATAGGTGTTAAGTCCTCTTTGGTCAGGTCATCAATACCTGTGATATTTAGTTCTGTAAACAATGCATCAAATGCGGCATTGGTTGGAGCAAACACGGTAAATGGACCGTCGCCTGACAGAGCATCGACCAACTCAGCCTTAACAACTGCCTGCACTAATGTGCTGAAATTTGTATTATCAATGGCGATATCAACAACACTAGGCGGCATAATCACTTTGTTGATGGCATGTACAATACCGTTGGTGGCTACAACATCTGTAGCTACAACCTCGCTATCTGAATTTAAGAATACTCCGCCTTCAGTATCTATTTTAAGACTTATCGCGTTGTCAAAAGCAGTACTTAGGGTTGGAAAATAACCAGGCTCTACCATCGAAGCTGGAACAGCGTCACCCATAGCATGATAAAGAATTACCGAACTAAGTGTTTCTTTCGAAAGATCATCAAGGGTCACACCAAGATCCGTAAAAAACATCTCGAAAGCATCGTTTGTTGGTGCAAACACAGTATACATAGCTGACTCATCGTCAAGAGCACCAGCCAATTCGGCTTTAGTTACACCAGCAACCAACGATGAAAAGGCAGGGTTGGCCACAGCATGGTCTGTAATGGTCATTGGCAACATCACCTTATCAATCACATGGATAATACCGTTATCAGCCTTAATGTCGGTAGCGGTTATTTTAGCTCGGGCATTAATCATTGCTGAACTCATATCTACATAAAATGACAGACCATATCCATCTTTTGGGCCGTCGCTTAGAGAACTATAGTAGCCCGTTTCGATCATATTCGCCATTTTCGAACCCGACACAACGTGGTATAGTAACACGCTTGTTAGCACATCATTAGGTATATCATCCAACCCTGAAACATTTAATTCTGTCAGCAAAGCCGTAAAAGCATCATTAGTTGGCGCGAACACTGTAAATTCATTGTTCTCTGACGCTAGGTCGTCATCTAAACCTACTTTCTGAAGTGCAGCAACCAAAATACTGAAATCTGCATTACTTGCAGCAATATCAGTTATGGTCATCGGATTTTCCGGCATCGGATCATCATTCCCTGAATCATCATCGTCTTCACACGATACATTTACAAAAGCTAGTCCTAACATTAATATTAGTACCCAAATGTTTTTTCCAAAATTGTCAATTACTCGTTTCATGTCCTTAATATTTAGATTATTTAATTGGTGATTTGTAAGGTAAACTGGACACTAATGTTTTTGTTTAATCTTTTATTCTTTTTCTTAGTCGTTTTTGTGTCGTTCTAAATAAATCACTCTGATTGTTTGATGTTTATGAAAATAATTTAGACAAAAATAAATCCTCACTTTTAACTGTTATCGATTTACATAGTCAAGTAGTGGAAAAAGATTACCTTTGCGCTTTACTTGAAATAATTGAGACCTATGATTCAATCAATGACCGGTTATGGGAAAGCCGTTTGTGAGCTTCCTAACAAAAAGATTAGCATTGAGATTAAATCACTTAACAGCAAGCAGCTTGATTTAAATACACGACTGCCAAACCTGTACCGGGAGAAAGAAATTGAAGTAAGAAGCCTTTTAGGCAAGCAGCTCTCGCGCGGAAAAATTGACCTTAGTTTTTATGTAGAAGCAGCCACCTCCGATAAGATCACCAAAATTAATCAACAGGTTATCGCCAATTATCATGCTCAACTGAAGTCTATAGCCTCTGAACTTGGACTGGAGCAATCAACCGATTACCTGAAAGTGATTATGCCACTTCCGGATACCGTTAAGGTTGAACTGGCCGAGCTGGATGAAGAGGAATGGAAAGCGATTACTGAAACCCTTCGTGCTGCCATTGCTGACATTACAGATTTCAGAAGAAGAGAAGGCGCGGCCCTGGAAGCCGATATTAAAGAACGCATACAGTTGATTGGCGAATTACTGACAGAAGTACCCAAGTATGAAACTCAGCGAATTGAGAAAATAAAAACACGTATACGCGAAAACCTTGAAGAACTGGGACAAAACAATAAGATTGATGAAAATCGTTTTGAGCAGGAAATCATCTTCTACCTCGAGAAACTTGATGTAACTGAAGAAAAAGTGCGCCTGAGCAACCACCTGGAATATTTCATGGAAACCATTGACAGCAAAGAACCTGTTGGTAAAAAATTGGGATTCATCACCCAGGAGATTGGCCGTGAAATAAACACGCTGGGTTCAAAAGCCAATGATGCAGACCTGCAAAAAATAGTCATCAGAATGAAGGACGAGTTAGAGAAAATTAAGGAACAAATTCTGAACGTTTTATAATTATAAGCACATTCTCCCCATTTTAATGAAAGACTTTTGTTATCACACCACTGTCAACAAAATGAATAAAGAAGGTAAGCTCATCATATTTTCAGCCCCGTCGGGTGCTGGCAAAAGCACTATTGTACAGGCACTTCTGAATAAAGGATTTGATCTGGAATTCTCTATTTCAGCCACCAGCCGCGCTCCACGTGGCAATGAAAAGCACGGCGTGGAATATTACTTTTTGTCGCCTGAAGAGTTTAAAAAACGCATTAATCAGGATGATTTCCTGGAGTGGGAAGAGGTGTATGAAAACACCTTTTATGGTACGCTCAAAAGTGAAGTAGAGCGCATCTGTTCCAAAGGCCACAACATTGTTTTTGATGTAGATGTAGTTGGTGGTGTTAATATCAAAAAGATGTATGGCGACAAGGCGCTGAGCCTGTTTATTCAGCCCCCTTCGGTTGAGGAGCTGCGCAACCGGCTACTGAACAGAGGTACTGACTCTGCTGAAAAGATAGCTATGCGAATAGCCAAAGCTGAAAAGGAACTTGCCTTTGCACCTGATTTTGATAAAGTCATTGTTAATGATAACCTTGAGCAAGCCTTACAAGCAACAGAAGCAGCACTAAATGACTTTCTAAAAAAATAGTTCATGAAGCAAGTAGGTCTCTTCTTTGGTTCATTCAATCCCATTCACATAGGCCATTTGGCGCTGGCCAATTACATGCTTGAATTTGAAAACATAGAAGAGATCTGGTTTGTGGTGAGCCCGCAAAATCCTTTTAAAAATGCTGATGAGCTGTTAAGTGCCGAACAAAGATTGGAGATGGTGCGCATTGCCACCCAAAAAGAGCCAAAGTACCAGGCTGAAGATATTGAGTTAAGTTTACCAATACCATCTTACACTATTGACACGCTTAAGGCTCTGGAAAAGAAATATGCGAATTGTTGTTTTAGTATCATCATGGGCGCCGACAACATTGCACGCTTTGAGCATTGGAAATCGGCTGAGGAAATAATAGCCAGGTACCGTATATATGTATATCCACGCCTTGGTACCAACCTGAATAGTCACACACTTCCTGACAACTGCAAAATAACAGCTGCCCCACTCATTGAGATTGCGTCATCAGATATTCGACAGTGGATAAAAGAAGGTAAGCAAACCCCATTCTTTTTACCCGCTAAGGTGTTTGAGTATATCCAAAGCAAAGGGTTATACCTTGATGATAAAAACTAAAAAAGGCCGGCAGCACGTTAGCTCACCGACCTTTTTCATAACTAAAGGTATAAACTAATACTTATTAAGTACGATATAAACCGGGAAATGATCGCTATAACCACCATCATAGCGTTTACCTACATAAGTGCGGTATGGGTAGCCTTTATACTTACCATCTGCCACCTTCAGGCGATCATGATTATAAATGTATGCTTTCTCAAAACTTAATCCATTTTCAGTATCCATCAGGCTCTGCGTAAGTACAATCTGATCAAACATATTCCAAAAGCCACGGTAACAAAGCGTTCCCACTCCTTCAACATGCATGTCGGCATAGGGATTATATAAATCTTTTGCTTCATTCAACTCAGCTGCCTTAATGGCTTTCAACACTTCCTTAACACTAATATTATCCGGATCATCATTCAAGTCGCCCATCAAAATTACCTTAGCTGCATTATCAATGGCTTGTAACGAATCAACAATAGCCCGGCTTAGTTCTGCCGCTACTCTGCGCGAAGGTCGACTACGCTCCTCACCTCCGTAACGCGAAGGCCAGTGATTAACAACCACGTGCACCTTTTCACCCAAAAGCAAGCCTGACACCAAGAGCTGATCGCGCGTATAAATGCGCTCACCGTCTTCCTGATCATAAATATAAAGCGGTAGTGCAGTCACCTGATCTAACTGAAAAAAATCAGGTCGATAAAGCAGAGCCACATCAATACCTCTCTTATCAGGCGAATCCTGATGAACCACCTGATAGCCCAAATCTGCAAGGTGTTTATTCGCAATGAGATCATTGACTACATTAATATTTTCCACCTCACACAGCCCCATAATAGCCGGACCGCCCTTTCCAATGGTATCACCCAAACTGGCTATTACTTCTGCCATATTATTCAACTTGGCTGCATAGCGAGCTGATGTCCATTGTTTAACACACTGCGGAGTAAATTCCTCATCATTAACCCCAGGTGCGTCAATGGTGTCAAACAAATTCTCCAGATTATAAAATCCAATGACGGCTTGCTGGTCATGGGTTCCATCAACGCGCTTCCCGGTGTTACAACCAGAAAGAAGCACCAGAAGGACAACAAAAACAACAGAATGCCTAATTATTAACATATACAATTCAGGTTTAGGCCCGAAAATTAGTAATTTAAGCAGAAACTTCACAGCTTCAATTGCTAATTTTCAACATTTTAATAATCAATTAACTTTGGAAATTAAATCACAAACAGACCTATTGGTCTAATCAATAAATGATTAAATAACGATTTTAGACACAAAAAAATAATCAATAACAAAGATGATAGGAGTATTGCCAGTTATCCTTTTTTTTTGTCAATTTGCAATGATGACCTCAATGACGAGGCAGAGTTAAATGCATTAGTAAAAACGAAACATTAGGTTTTTTATTACAACTTATCAAATGGGTAAAGTTTTAATTATTGGAGCAGGTGGTGTTGGCACCGTTGTAGCTCACAAAATGGCATCATTGCCAGATGTATTTTCTGAAATAATGCTGGCCAGCCGTACCAAAAGTAAATGCGATGCAATAGCAGAGCGCATTGGTAAGGATCGCATTCAAACCGCTCAGGTAGATGCAGATAATGTACCTGAATTGGTAGAGTTAATTAATTCATTTCAGCCTGACATTGTGGTTAATGTGGCATTACCCTATCAGGATCTGACTATAATGGATGCCTGTTTAGAAACAAAAACAGCTTATTTAGATACGGCCAACTACGAACCTATTGATGAGGCTAAATTTGAATACAAATGGCAATGGGCCTACCAGGACCGCTTCAAAGAGGCGGGCATCACTGCTATTCTGGGGTGTGGATTTGACCCGGGCGTTACCAGTATTTTTACGGCGCATGCAGCCAAGCACCACTTTGATGAGATTCAATATTTGGATATTGTTGACTGTAATGGCGGCGATCATGGTAAGGCTTTTGCCACCAATTTCAATCCGGAAATCAACATTCGCGAAGTCACTCAAAAAGGGAAGTATTGGGAGAATGGCCAGTGGGTGGAGACTGAACCACACGAAATTCATAGGCCATTAAACTATCCGAATATTGGCGAACGCGAATCATACGTTATTTACCATGAAGAACTGGAGTCACTGACCAAGAATTTCCCAAGTCTGAAACGTGCCCGTTTCTGGATGACCTTTGGGCAGGAGTATTTAACACACCTGCGCGTTATCCAAAACATTGGCATGGCTGGTATTGAGCCTATCATGTACGAAGGAAAAGAGATTGTACCGATTCAGTTCCTGAAAGCGGTATTACCTGATCCGGGTGATTTGGGTGAAAACTATACCGGCGAAACATCGATTGGCTGTCGTATACGTGGTTTAAAAGATGGTAAGGAAAAGACCTACTACGTCTATAACAATTGCAAGCACCAGGATGCCTATAACGAAACAGGCGCACAGGGTGTGAGCTACACCACAGGTGTACCGGCCACTATTGGTGCCATGATGTACCTGCAGGGACTATGGAGAAAACCAGGTGTATTTAATGTTGAAGAGTTTAATCCGGATCCGTTTATGGAGCAACTCAACAAGCTGGGCTTACCTTGGGTTGAGCAACACGATGTGGATATTGAATTGTAATCCAGTCTAAAATAATAATAGAAGCTGTCACCTGTGGCAGCTTTTTTTATGCAATCCTCAGCCACCTGCCAGGCATCATCACTTTAATTAGCAAAAGGGTCACCAATATTCCTGCAAGCCTGCAGCAACATACCTGCACAATTGTCTGCGCCATTGCTGCAACTTTGCAGCAGGACATTGCATCCCCGCATTGAATAATTTGAATTTTAAGAAAGGTGTGGTCAATACCAGATTAAGACGCAATAACTTCACAAACGCCACAGAGCGATATATTAATACTTAATCAACCCCATATATTACTATTTAATATTTCTCATTTACTTTTTGCAACTATTTATTATTTTTTCAATTAGTTAATGACAACCCCCAATTTCATCTTGTTTTCGTCTTAAAAAATCACAATTCCCACTTACAAGCTATGTTTTTAAGAGCTTTACGAACTTGATTCGATGTTTTTTTTTCAGGACATCCTCACATATGCGCAAAGTATCAATATGACACTTCCAAATGATTTTTACTTATTTTTTGTAAGTTTTTCTTGTTTTTAAATAATGATTCATTACTTTTGAATCAGAAATAAAAACAATTACTCCATTACAAATTAAAAAATTAAATGTCATGTGTGGATTTGCAGTTTATACAGGAAGCGACAAAATGGACAAACTAAAGTTTGCCCGCGAGTTTAAGAAGATCCAATACAGAGGTCCGGATAACTCAATAACAAGAGATTTTGATGACGAAGGATGGATGGGGTTCCACCGCCTAAGTATTATGGACGTGTCTGCAAATGGTAATCAGCCCTTAGTTTATAAGCACATAAATTTGGTATGTAATGGAGAAGTATACAATTACAATGCGCTTAGAACTAATTACGAGGAGTCATTTGAGTTTAAGTCGAGCAGCGACTGCGAAGTCATCATTCCTTTATTTTTAGAGAAAGGCATTGAAGAAACAGCCAAAGCACTGGATGCCGAGTTTGTGTTTGTGATCTACGACTCTGTAGCTAAAAAATATTTTGCAGCACGCGATCCAATCGGTATCCGTCCACTATTCTATGGTTACTCCAAAGAAGGTGATATCCTATTTGCCAGTGAAATGAAAACCCTGCATGAACTTTGTGCAGAAGTGAAACCATTTCCTCCGGGACATTATTATGATGGTGAAACCATCAAGCAATACCGCGACATTTCGAAAGTCGAAAAATTCGTTGACCATGAGCAGGATGAGATATTTATGCACATCAACCACTACCTGACCAAAGGTATTGAGAAGCGTTTACACGCCGATGTGCCCGTAGGTTTCCTGCTAAGCGGCGGCCTCGATTCGAGCCTGGCATGTGCAGTTGGTGCACGCATGCTCGACAAACCCATCAGAACCTTTGCCGTGGGCATTGAAGACGACCCGATTGACACAAAATATGCACGTATTGTAGCAGATTACCTGGGTGCCGATCACACTGAGGTACTGTTTAAGAAACAGGATATTTTTGATTCTCTGAGTCACTTAATTTATTGTATCGAAACCTACGATATAACCACCATCAGAGCCTCAATGGGTATGTACATGGTTTGTAAATACGTGGCAGAGAATACTGACATTAAGGTACTGATGACAGGAGAAATAAGCGATGAGATATTCGGGTACAAATACACTGATTTTGCACCATCGCCAGCAGCCTTCCAGAAAGAGGCCGAGAAGCGCCTGAAAGAGATTTACATGTACGATGTACTCCGTGCTGACAGAAGTATCTCATGCAACGGATTGGAAGCTCGTGTGCCTTTTGGTGACCTCGACTTTGTTGAGTATGTGATGAGCATTCGTCCTGAGAAGAAAATGAACTTTACCGGCATTGGCAAGTACCTGCTGCGTAAAGCTTTTGAAGGCGACTACCTGCCAAAGGATATTCTGTACCGCGAGAAAGCAGCATTCTCTGATGCCGTTGGACACAGTGTGGTAGATTATCTGAAGGCCTATGCCGAAGACATGTACAGCGATGAAGAATTTGAGGCTAGAAAAGCGAAGTATACACATGCCACTCCTATCTCTAAAGAATCAATGATGTACCGCGAGCTGTTTGAAGAACACTTCCCTGGCCGAAGTCAATCAGTAAAAGACTTCTGGATGCCTAACAAGGAATGGGAAAACTGTGACGTGAACGATCCAAGTGCTCGCGTATTGCCCAACTACGGTAAGAGTGGCGAATAAATACAAGGCAGAAGACGGAAGTTGAGTGAAAATCGGCGCCATGAGAATCGCTGACTGCCGGTAACTAGAAACATTATATCATTAGCCATAAAAACAAAAGTCTGCATAAGGTCGGAGCCCAATAGGGTTTCGGCCTTTGTAGTATATCAGCTGCAGATTCATTACTTTTACAGCAAAAAGATAAATCAATGGCAATTGACTATACCAAAGTTCCAACCCCTAGCTATGTGCTGGATGAACAGTTGCTTCGCAATAATCTAAAACTCATAAAATCGGTGAAGGAGAAAGCCGGCATTGAAATCATCTTGGCCTTCAAAGCCTTTTCAATGTGGAGCGCCTTCCCAATTGTGACAGAATACATTCCTAAGGCTACCGCCAGCTCAATACACGAAGCTCAACTGGCCTACGAAGAAATGGGAGCCAAAGCACATACCTATTCGCCTGCCTATAAAAAAGATGATTTTGAAACCCTGATGCGCTACAGCAGTCATATTACATTCAACTCCCTGTCGCAGTTTGAGCTTTTTAAGGAGGATATCAAACAATACCCCGATAAAATATCAGCCGGCATTCGTATTAACCCACAGTTCAGCGATGTAGAAACTGACTTATACAATCCATGTGCACCCGGATCGCGCCTGGGAGTTATTGCCAGCCAGCTACCCGCGCAGTTACCCGAAGGCATTGAAGGACTGCATTTTCATACCCTTTGCGAATCCACCTCCTACGATCTGGAAAAAACACTTAAAGCAGTAGAAGAGCGTTTCGCCAATTACCTGCCACAGGTAAAATGGATCAATATGGGAGGCGGTCATTTAATGACCCGCAAAGGCTATGACACCGAACATCTGGTGGAGCTACTCAAACGATTTAAAGAAAAGTGGAATCTGGACATCATATTAGAACCAGGCAGTGCTTTTGCCTGGGAAACAGGCGACTTAGTTGCATCAGTAGTAGATATAGTTGAGAATCAAGGCGTAAAAACAGCTATTATGGATGTTTCCTTTACAGCACATATGCCCGATTGCCTTGAGATGCCCTACCAGCCACGGGTACGAAACAGTAAGCAGGGCGCTATAGAAGGGATGCACATCTATCGACTGGGAGGTAATAGCTGCCTGGCTGGTGACTATATGGAGTATTGGTCATTTGAGCAGGAACTTAAGCCCGGTGATAAATTGGTCTTTGAAGATATGATTCACTACACCATGGTTAAAACCACCATGTTCAACGGGGTACCACATCCAAATATTGCCATCTGGAATGATTCAACAGGCCTGAAGATAGTTAAGAAGTTCACCTATGAGGATTACAAAAACAGGTTAAGCTAAAAAGTAAAGAGCGCTTCAAAACAGAGGCGCTCTTTGTTATCATTAACCTGCACTATTATTTAATCGGGTACTTCCAGAATAAACGTTCAATCATTTCATCCATCGCCTTAGTGCGTTTTTCTCCACCCGACGGAGGCGCTATTCCTTCTGCGCGACCTTCCCATATCATTTGCTTCTTTCTCACATCTATCAGGCTAACAATCAGCGTTCCCTCGCGGTAATTATTAACATCGGTGGAAGTATACCAGCCACCCCAACCATAAAAATAAGGACCATAACCACCATAGTGCGTATTTGTTACCACTGTTTTTTCTACTGATGTAACATAGCCATTAATAAGCAAGTCTGGCTGAGTTGATAAAACATACCCCCTCTTCTCCATCTCCGCCTGAACAGCATTTTTAACTCGCCGTTTATCTAAATCATTGAGCTTAATTTCTTCAAAACTCTCACTAAAATTAAAGGATTGGTAGCCTCTGAAGTCTGCTGATGGATCCCAATCTGCAGTTGTCCTTACTGATGAACAAGCTGAAAACAGCCAAACACTTATAGCAAAAAATACTATCCGTTTCATAACAAACAGTTTATCGTTATACACTCCTATTATTACAAACTAAAAATCATCGCCGTTTAAAACCTCCGGCTGGACGAGCAGCAGGGCGTGTAGCCGGTGTTGAAGGCCGACTCCAGTTCTGCCTGAAACTTTCGTTGGAACGATAGTTATTATAATTTACCGGCGGACTTGCCGGACGGGTAGTCGGACGAGTTGATGGCTGCACCGGTTGTGTAGCAGGCCGGGTGGACGGGCGTTGTGTTGGCTGTGTAGGTCGGGTAGACGGACGCGTAGCAGGCCTTGTTTCTGGCCGCTGCACCGGGCGTTCACCAGGGCGCACATCCGGACGGGTAGCTGGTCGTTCAGCAGGCCACTGCTTTGGAATAATCTTAGAGCGATTGTTGTCTATCCTCGCTAAATTTGACCTATCGAGGTAAATATTGTTGTTAATATTCACATTTACTGTACGATTAAAATTATAGTACGAACGCAGATGACGGTGCGCATGACGATAATAGTGATACGTTAAGTGTGGGTATCTGTTAGGGTAATAGCGATGATGCCAGCCAACATACCAATACGAAGGCATACCTATATAGATAATGCGCCCCCCGGAACCGTAGTAAAAACCTGTATGGTAATACCATGGGTATGGTCGCCAATACGGATAGCTGTACCAGTATGGATATCCATACCAGTATGAATAATGATTGACATTTACAACTTCCACCTGTTGAGTCACAGGATCGGTTATGCTTTTATTATTCATCTCCTCCGATGCAAATTGCTCCGCTGCTGCCAGCATTTCCTGATAAGCCTCTTCATCCTCCTCCATTTTCTGTTGATAATCTTCCAGCTCTTTAGCCTTCTGCACCTTAATCTGATTATGCATTTCTTCCAGCTTAGCTGACATATCTGCCGGATACTGATTATAGACACTTCCGGCCAACCTGGTAAATTCAAGATTATCAGCCATGGTTGCCAACACTTCAGGTGTATCAATTAGTCGCTTAATAGCCTTCTGGAATGAACTGTCATATTTGCCAATTAGCGCTTCAAAATCATCTTTATTTTTCTGATTTAAGCGATCAATGGCTGCCAATATTTTATACTGAGAACGTCCATACTTCAATGCCGCCTCATGAATATCCTGAGGATACGCGATTATGATATTCTCAACATCACTTTTTTTCGGCTTTCCATTAATTGTTAATTCCTGAATCAGATCGGGATATCGACTCAACTCATAAATACCAAATTGCTTATCCCTGTCAAGCCCTTCTATTAATGCTCTGAACGAGTTTTGCGAGGCCTGTTGCATATCTTTAATCTGCTGCACCACTTCTGGATGCTGGGCAACAGCCAATATATCATTGCGCACAGCTTTATCATATCCTGCTAAACCATAAATGAGGGTACTATCCTCCTCAACCACCTTTTTAAACTGTTTCAAATCAGTTTGCGCAAAAGCAGTATTGGTAAAGTTAATTAGCATTACCATGGCAAGTATCATGGTAGTGGTCAAAATATTTAAGTGGCTTCTCATAGCAGTATTTTTTTCGAGTTATAAAGTTTTTAGTTTCAAATAACATGCCATGATGAATATAACAATAATATCACCTGATACAAAACCCTTTACAATTCTTATAGCAATACAATAAGCAAATTTGCGTTTAAAGCAAAACAAATGCAGACACTAGTCCATGAAAGCTATTATGATTAACTTTGTCATGGCATCATACTAATACACTAACCATGACCGCACCAAATAAAAAGATAGCCATTATAACGGGGCCAACAAGTGGAATCGGACAGGCCTTTGCCATTAAACTGGCAGAGCAGGGCTATGAGCTATTGCTTATTGCCAGACGCAAGGAGAAACTCGTTGAATTATCCAGCTTTCTTTCTGCCAATTACAACACAACGATTAATTACATTGTAGCCGATCTATCTAAAGAAAGCGATATACAACAAGTTGAACAGCACATCCATTCTCTTCAAAATATTCATTTATTAATCAACAATGCAGGCTTTGGTATTGCTGGTTATTTCATGGAAGTGTCAATGGAAGAGCAATTGCGCATGATAAACGTGCACCTAACCAGTACTGTGAGATTCAGCAAAGCTGTATTGCCAGAAATGATTAAGCAACAATCTGGCTATATAATCAACCTGGCATCCTTTGCTGCGTTTATGGAGCTACCAGGAAGTGTGATGTATGCAACCACCAAGGCGGCCATCATCAAGTTCAGCCAAACCTTGCAGAGTGAGGTGGGGCGATACGGCATAAAAATTCAGGCCTTAAGTCCTGGTTTTACCCCAACCTCCTTTCATTCCGCCATTGACCGGAAAGCTGAATTCGTCAATCGTGTACCAGATTTTCTATGGACACCTGTTGAACAGGTAGTAGAAGCTTCACTGGCTAACCTGAATAGTAATAAAGTCATATGCATACCGGGCACTATCAATACCCTTCTGTTTTGGCTGAACAAGTCGCCCTTATTGTCTCGCTGGATTCAACACGTTGCCACTAAAAGGCAAAAACCTCCCAAAAGCTCGGTGCTTACAACTAAAATCTAACTATTGGGCACAAAAAAGCGACAAAAGCCTATCATGTTTTGACCTTTGTCGCTTTTTGATATGCGATACTATTATTTTCTTTCCAGAAGCACTACATTTTCAACATGGTGCGTATGCGGAAACATATCCACAGGCTGCACTTTGGTTACTTTATAACGAACATCCAGCATATTAAGATCGCGTGCCTGTGTAGCTGAGTTACAGCTTACATAAACAATACGATCCGGTGCCGTGGTTAAAATTGTTTCAACTACATCGGCGTGCATACCTGCTCTTGGCGGATCAACGATCATTACATCAGGGTGCCCTTGTTTCTTTATAAAATCAAAGTTGAGTACATCCTTCATATCACCCGCAAAGAAGCTGGTATTATCGATGCCATTAATGGTTGAATTCACCTTTGCATCTTCGATGGCTTCAGGCACATATTCTACTCCAATCACTTTTTTAGCCTGACTTGCCACAAAATTAGCAATGGTACCCGTGCCTGTATATAAGTCATAAACGACTTCATGACTTTTAATGTTAGCAAAATCACGTGTTACCTTATAAAGTTCGTAGGCTTGCTCCGAATTCGTTTGATAGAAAGATTTTGGGCCAATTTTAAATTTCAAGCCTTCCATCTCTTCAAAGATATGATCCTGACCTGCAAAAAGAACAATATCCTGGTCGGCAATGGTATCATTCTTCTTTGAATTGATAACATACATCAGTGATGTTATTTCAGGAAACTTTGTTTGAATAAAACTCAGAAGACCTTCCCGCCATTCTTTATTCTCATGAAATAAAGTAAGAATAACCATTAATTCGCCGGTAGAACTCGTGCGAATAATCAGTGTTCTTAAAAAACCCTCCTGTTTCTTAAGGTCGAAAAAGGTTAGGCCATGTTCAAGGGCATAGTCTTTAATAGCCAAACGAATAGCATTGGACGGATCCTTTTGTAAATAGCACTTCTTGACATCCTCAACCTTATCATACATACCAGGAATGTGAAATCCAACCCCATTACGATGCTCAACAGGCTCATCGGTCTTTAGTTCTTCCTCAGATAACCAGCGGTTATTCGAGAACGTAAACTCCAATTTATTTCGGTAAAACTCAGTTTTTTCAGAACGCAAGATAGGTGTAACATCTGGCAAAGTTACCTTACCAATCCTACTTAAGTTATTAACCACTTCACGTTCTTTGTATTTTAACTGATGCTCATAAGGCAATGCCTGCCATTTACAGCCACCACACACACCAAAATGCTCACACATAGGCTCCTGGCGAATACTGCTGTATTCATGAAAAAATACCGGAAAACCTTCGTAGTAGTTGCGTCGTTTCTTAGTTACCTGCACATCCACTACATCGCCAGGCACAGTGCGCTGCACAAATACCACCCTGTCCTCTACCCGGCACATGGCTTTGCCTTCAGCTGCCACATCTGTTATGGTTACCTTCTTTAATAAAGGTTTACTTTTTCGTGATCGTCCCACTTTCTATCTGTTTTTCGGGCGCAAAATTAGTTAAAAAAGTCCGAAGTCCGAAGAAGGAAGTCCAAAGAGAACATAAAACATATTGCTTCCTTCTCCTTCCTCCACTTTCTAATAAAAACTAACATTTATCACCATTCCTCTCATCATCTATTATAAATCATTATTTTTGTTCTTCATAAAGCAAAACAAAAACCGAAATTATTTAATTAATGGAACAGCAAGTTTTAACGTACAAAGACATTGACCAGTCTATACTAAAGTCGCTGCCTAACCCCACTGGACAGGCATATGAGATTAAGATTAAGATTCCTGAATTCACCTTTCTGGGGGTTAAGAATCAGCCCGACTTTGCAGATGTATTCATTACTTTTTATCCTAAGAAACGCATCATTGAGCTGAAGTCACTTAAAGAATACGTGCATCACCTGAGAAACATCACGGTATCATACGAGCGCCTGATTAACGTATTCTACGACCATTTGGTTGAGGTATATGAGCCGGAGCGCATTCGTGTTACCATGATTTGCAATCCTCGCGGAGGCATCAGTTCTAAGCTAACGGTTGACTCAGATTGGAAAGTACGTGGTGGTGATGAAAAATTCAGCGATTGGAAAAATAACCTGGAAGATACCTGGCAAGTAACCATGTAACAAATACCGGCAATGATATAACAATAAAGGCGACCAATGGTCGCCTTTCTGTTTTTATCTATTTTAAATTGTTCTCTTCAAACGGATTATCCTGCAAGGAAGATGAAGATTGCTGGGCTGTTGGTTGAGGAGGCCCACCACCACCACCAGGATCTGGCGGTCCAGTTCCATCGTTTGGAGAAGCCATTACCAGCAAGATATCCTTATCTAGTTCATACTCTTTTAATTCAGGAGCCCTATATGTATTTCTTTTAACTTTTAACATATTCATTTTCCAATACAAAGAAACTGTTTTTTCTTATTCCACAAAAACCTTTTTTACAAATGTACCCTCACGACTATTAACCTTTATAATAACAATCCCTTTATTCATTGCAAGAACCTTATTTAAACTATTCCCAACTAGTTGTCCATTAGCAATTAACTGCCCGCTAATATTAAAAAGATGATATGTTGGATTATTTAGATTCGGAATATCTATATACAAATAGTTGTTATTGCTATAAATCTGAATTTGTTCAGAATCTTCGGTGTTAATATTAGTTGCACCATCATTCTTGGGTTGAATATGCAAATTAAAACGATTAGTTGTCAATCCTTGAGCTATTGAAAATTCATATTGACCAACCTCTTGCATATCAATAAAATTAGATATTCCTGTTGATAAATCTTCTAGCTTAACCTCTATTTCTTTATTAAAGTTATTGACTTCCTTCAACTCAATAGTATAATTTCCCTCACTTGGCGCATTAACACCAATAGGAACTATAATCGCATCACTAAGTTCATCAAAGCTATTAATGCATAATTTCTTATCCTGAAGCAATGAGAATATTTCAAACACATTGCCATATTTACTTGCAAATCGTTTTTCTGTATCATGCGTATCAAATACCGCTTTGGCTTCATTATTAAAAGCAATAACAGCCTCATCTTTACTTTCACCATTAACTCCAACCAGTCTAATAACACCCTTATTATCCGACTTAGTTGACTTGAGATAAGTATTAGTATTGTGAACTCTCGCCGATGAAGGAATTGATAATGCTCCGGACAACTCTCCATCAGGAACTCGAACCCAGAAAGCATGATGAGAAGGAATTACACTAGTTCCTAACTCAGGTAAGTTAGTTCCCAACTCTGCATTTCCATTGTACGTTCCATACTGCTGTGAATCATTTAAATACACCCAAAAAGCATTAAGCAATCCAGCTGTCCCAATATCCAATAAATTCCAGTCTATCGAACATGGATATGGATTCCCTGCTAGATTAAAACCTCCATTATGGGTCGTTTTCAATGCATTTACATTATAAGAAGAGGCATTATTAATAGCACCACTGAACACCATATTCTCGAAAGAATATGACTGATATCCTTTCGCCACATCCATTGGGGTATTTGCTCCAATGGGCACCCATTCATTAATACTCATATCATATTCAGAAACAACGCCTACACAATTAATATTTGCTTGAGTTGCTCCTGCAACGGGCGATGAAATCATCATCCACTTAGTTGGGTTACTCGTGACATTTTGTTGTATTTGCACTTTATTACTGCTAGAAATATTCAATGTACCGTTATTTATCAGTGAGGCATTTCCTTTTCCTGTATTTGATGAGGTCATAACAAAATATCCTGTTACTAATAAATTACCCATAGAACCTATGTTTAATTCAGCTCCGGCTTCAATAACAATGTCTTTCACGTAATAGCCCGTATTAGTAGTAACATTAGGCCAATTTGAAACACCAGTAGCTGGAATAAGCGCATTAAATCCTGCAACTAATGCTCCTGTCCAGTTATCCGGATCGCTCCAATCACTAGAAACACTTCCATTCCAGGTTACAAAATCAGAAGTCGTAAATGAACTTGCCATTACTTCTGTTTGCTCATTGCCAAACCAATCCTCTACTGGATTAACAATAACGGAATAAGTTGTGCTACTAGCAAACGGCACATTTGGGGTGATAGTTAAAATTTGTTTAGTTGGATCAATCGTAACACTATAATCAGAGAATCCAGGAATATTAACTAGATTATGTGCGTTAGTATTATCAATAACTGAACCATCTACGTTTCGGATCGCTTCATTATAGGTTACAAGAATATTAGAAGAAACTGAAATATTAGTAGCCCCATCAACAGGATTAAAATCAGCAGTTGGAGCATCTCTCTCAACTGTTGTGAAACTAGTTACTCCAACTTGAGAATCTAATCCTTGATCCGAAACTGCAAGATAATACACATAATAGGTTGTTGGAGCAATATCAATCCCATCAATATCCAAAACATCAACAAACTCTATATTTGCCTGCATAGTTCCTGGGGCTGTTGAATTATGAAATAAGGCTACTGCACCATTATGATCTAAACCATTCATAATTTGAGCAACTGAAGGCTGCGTGATACTGCTCGTTACAACGTAATAATAGGTACCTGCCTTATCTGTTCGCCCTACTATATCAACATTAGTTCTGGATAAATTTCTAGTCGATGGATAACCACTGGTCCAAATCGGAGGTCCAACAGTGGTGAATCTCCAGTTATTATCCGCCGCATTGTTGATGCCACCATAACCGGCACCAGAAGTTGACTCAATAACTCCGTTGGGAACTGTAATATAATAAGCTGTATTCGGATTCAGTGCTGTAGGCAAAGTAATTGAGAGTACATCCGAAGTAATATTCAAGTTAGCATTTATTTCTCCATTTCCTATCAAATAATTAATTACGGGAGATTGAGTTGCATTATCATTAATCCTAATATAATAGTCTGATGTAACATTAACCCACTGTATATCTCGGTCAAAAGTAAGTCGAAATGTTTTATCTATTGGCACATTTATTGAGTCCTGAGTAGGACTATAAATTATAGGAATTGGAGGATATGATATGGCTGTAAATCGCCAATTATTACCTTCTGAGTTATCAATACCATCAAAACCATTGATTGCCCCTTGATCAATCGTTATATAATAACTTGTTCCTTCCAGAAGATTATCGGTTGGATTGATAGTAAGTACATTATCAGATATTGAAACCCCTGGTGATGCACTTCCCAATGTACAAGTCCAGGATTCCAACAAGGCATCAGCATCACCATTATATAATCTTATTTCAGGGAAAGTGAAATTTGGATTAAATGAAATACTATTCTGAAAAGTTAAGGTCATAGAAGTAATCAATGGAACATCAATTGCATCTTGCAGTGGGTAATAAATCAATGACGATACCGTTGCGAAACGCCAGTTATTTAATTCTGAGTTATCAATTCCTCCAAATCCGTCAATTGCTCCAGGATCAATTTCAATATGGTAACTGATTCCCTCAAGTAGATCATCTGAAGGATTTATAATCAGATCATCTCCCGAAATTGTCACACCTGGCTGTGCAGAACTATTTATACAAACCCAAGTCTCAATTAATGAACTGCTATCGTCATTATACAATCGTATTTCAAGAAAAGTAAAGTTGGGATTAAAACTGATATTCTGATCAAAAGTTAAAACCAGATTTTGTGCTTTATCAGCATCATTCGCATCCTGCCCTGGTTCATAGCCAATTATCGATTGACTATAAGCACCAACACTAATAACCAATCCAACAAATATGCATAATAACGCGTAAATATTTCTCATAACCTATTATTTTTCATAGACGAACAATCCGAAAGATACTAAAATCCATCGTATTAACATTAACAACTTCTGTTCAATAACCCTTTCAACCAGATTCTTTGACAAAAACTTCATTTAGGGTTATTATCGGTTAATTTCAAGTGATAAGTTGCAAGCGTGCCAGATAATCATAATGATACCCATCCGCCATCTTCTCAAAACTAAACCCATTTTCTTTAGCTTTTGCTGCCAACAAAGCTGAGTCAATAAACAGCCACTCAAATGGTATTGTTTTATGTTGCCTGAAAGTCATAGTGTACATCACCTCGCCATAATATTGCTCATCAGGTAAATCGCAGTAACTATCCTCGTCCATGTATAAGTAGCGTAGATCCGAACTATCAAGGATAACCTGACCACCAGGTTTTAACAACCTTTTTATCTGAGCGAAGAAAACCGGCAAATGCTCAATTGCTGCGGCTAATCCAATTCCGTTCATCATCAGCAGCAATGTATCATATCCCTGCTCAGATGTCAATGAATAGAAGTCATCATTGATTACTTTTTTCACCCCTCTTTGCTTAGCTGCCAGACAGCATCCATGCGAAACATCAAGCATGGTGACATCCAATCCTTTCTTTTGCAACTCCAGGGCATGCGAACCAACGCCACCACCAATATCCAGCACACTTCCCCGACAATGAAGGATCGCTTGTTGCTCCAAAACAGGCATTTCATTGAATTGCCTGAACAGGTAATCCACCGGAATAACGTCGTCTTCTACAATATTCGATTGTACTTTAATCTTAAGGTTTCTTTTCCCAGCCAGGTAGGCAAGTGCTGCCTCGCCAAGTGGGTCATTATAGTTCGAATCTGTTGTACTGCTTTCCATATAGCACAAAAGTAATATTTCGACACGGTGCTTACAAGCTGCGAATTATTTTCTTCGGTTAAAACAAATTAGACCTTCGATCTGCCATCGATACCGCTTCGATCATTCATCGATCCAGCTTCGATCCTGCTTCGATCCATGTTCGATCCAGCTTCGCTTATATAGAATTCGAACAAACACCGAAGCTGTATCGAGCATGGTACATACATGGTACCTGCACAACACCTCTAAGCAACATAAAACCATCACTCCTTCCAGCCCCTTACAACAGAAGGATTACACACTCATCTTTTTCTAATCCAATTTATTTAATGGTTAAAACGATAAATTCTTTAATCCAGAAATGGTCTGCTCAGGGTTCACTGACTTAAAAACATAACTTCCTGCCACTAACACATCAGCTCCTTTCTCCACCAACTGTGCCGCATTGGTATTATCAACACCACCATCAACCTGAATAAGTGCCCGACTATTTTTTCGCAGAACGAGCTCTTTAAGCTGCTCAACCTTATTGTACGTGTTTTCAATATACTTTTGTCCTCCAAATCCAGGATTTACCGACATAAGAAGCACCAAATCCAGCTCACTCACAATATCTTCAAGAACACTAACGGGAGTATGAGGATTCAGGGTTACGCCTGCTTTCATGTCATTGGCATGAATGGTTTGAACCGTTCTGTGTAAATGCGTGCTTGCCTCGTAGTGCACATTAAACAGGTCAGCTCCTGCCTTTTTAAACGTCTCAATATACCTTTCGGGTTGCACAATCATCAGGTGCACATCAAAAGGTTTTTCAGCCAAAGGTTTGATAGCTTCTAATATTGGAATACCAAAGGAGATATTAGGCACAAAAACACCATCCATTATATCCAGGTGAAACCAGTCGGCTTCACTTCTATTGAGCATTTCAACATCTTTCTTGAGATTACTAAAATCGGCTGCTAATAAGGATGGAGCAATTAAATGTTTCATTGTAAACAGTTCTCTAATCAATAAAAAATGTGTTGCAAAAATACAACACATTCCTTTATACTGATATGATAATTAACACTTTTTACTATTGCCCCAGGAAAGAGCGTAATATTTTACTTCTGTAGGTATTCTTAAGTCGCTTGATAGCTTTCTCTTTTATTTGACGCACCCGCTCTCTGGTCAGATTAAATAATTTACCAATTTCCTCCAGGGAATATGGTGGTTCACCACTTAATCCATAATACAGTTTAATAATATCTGACTCACGTGTTGAAAGTGTGGCCAAAGACCGATCAATCTCCTGCCTGAGGGAGTCATCAAGCAGATGAGTATCCGGACTTAAGGAGTCGTTGGATAAAAGGACATCGTATAAGGTGTTATCCTCATCCTTTTTCAAAGGCGCATCCATTGATACATGTCGCGACGATACCTTTAAAGCTTCTTTCACCTCTTTGGGTGCAATCTCCAAAACTTTTGCAATTTCATCAGCAGTTGGCTCACGCTGAAAATCCTGCTCTAACCTCGAAAATGCATTACTAACCTTATTGATGGAACCTATTTTATTGAGAGGCAGCCGCACAATACGAGCTTGTTCGGCCAAAGCTTGCAGTATTGATTGGCGTATCCACCAAACAGCATAACTAATAAACTTAAATCCTCGCGTTTCATCAAAGCGTTGGGCTGCTTTTATAAGCCCAAGGTTACCTTCATTGATTAAATCAGGTAAGCTCAGCCCCTGATTCTGATATTGCTTGGAGACAGATACCACAAAACGGAGGTTAGCATTTATAAGTCGCTCAAGGGCCTTGTTATCGCCTTGTCTTATTTTTTTTGCCAAAACAACTTCTTCATCTGCGTTAAGCAGCTTCACCTTCCCTATTTCATGAAGGTATTTGTCTAAAGAAGGCGTTTCCCGATTGGTAACCTGTTTGGTAATTTTGAGTTGTCTCATATCGAATCAGTTATGTTTAAGTATACCTATTTTAGAACAACGCAGATTTCGGTTTAATTGTTTTTGTTACTTTAAAAATGCATTTTTTTTTGTGACTGACAAAGTGATTGACAATTAAATTAATACAACATTTTCATTAATTTGATGATTTTTTTTTGCGCGTCAACAAACTTTCCCTAGATTTGCATCAATAAGTTGACGCCTGTCAGGTGGTCAATCCTAATTTAACTTTCAAGCAAAATTCAATTACAAAATCTAATTCAGAAGATTTTCCTAAATAAGTTACATTACTTATGTATGATATACTAGAACTTAATAAGAAGCTTTTGACCGAATTGCGTCAAATAGCAAAAGAACTTAACGTAAAACGCGTTGAGTCATATAAAAAGCAGGACTTGGTGTATAAAATCCTTGATGAACAAGCTATTCAGGTATCAAGTGATAAGAAACCTAAAAAGGATAAACCTGTAGATAAGAAAGCACGCACCAAACGCCCGCGCACCCAGCGTAACGATGGCCCAATTGCCTCATCGGTGCAATCAAAAGTGGCAGAAGCAGCCAATGCTATAGCCGAAAAGGAAGAGAAACCTGCAAAAGAAGCTAAACCAGCAGAAAAAGAACAGCCTAAAGAGACCAAAAAGGAGCAGCAACCTAAAGAGGTAAAAAGAGAAGCTAAACCAAAAGCTGCTGCACCTAAAGTGGAAGAAGAAAAAGTTGTTAAAGCAGAAACAGTAGCTCCTGCAGAAGAAAAAGAAGAAGCACCACGTGAGTTTAAGCGTCGTGATGATAAGGATAATCGCCAGCGCGATAACCGTCAGCAGGATGATAGCAACAAACGTCGCTTTCAAAATGATAAAGGGCGCGACAACCGCCGTCAACAAGAGCGCAAGGATGACAAGCAATATGAGTTTGAAGGTATTATTTCAGCTTCAGGTGTATTAGAGATTATGCCTGATGGATATGGTTTTCTGCGCTCGTCGGATTACAACTACCTTAACTCGCCAGATGACATTTACGTGTCGCAATCGCAAATCAAATTATTCGGATTAAAAACCGGTGATAGTGTTTTAGGAACCATTCGCCCACCTAAAGAGGGAGAGAAATACTTCCCACTTATCAAGGTTGAGCAAATCAATGGCCGTCAGCCTGCATTTGTGCGCGATCGTGTGCCATTTGATCATTTGACACCAATCTTCCCGGATGAGAAATTTGATTTAACAACAGGACCGAAAGCCAACCTTTCTTCACGAGTTGTAGACATGTTCTCACCTATTGGAAAAGGACAGCGCGGACTAATTGTTGCTCAACCTAAAACAGGTAAAACGGTACTATTGAAGGACGTGGCCAATGCCATTGCAGCCAATCACCCTGAAGTGTATATGATTATCCTGCTGATTGACGAGCGTCCTGAAGAGGTAACTGACATGGCACGTAGCGTTAATGCCGAAGTGGTATCATCTACCTTTGACGAACCGGCAGAACGCCATGTAAAGGTTGCCAACATTGTATTAGAGAAAGCTAAGCGCATGGTGGAGTGCGGCCACGATGTGGTTGTATTACTTGATTCTATTACTCGTCTGGCCCGTGCCTACAATACTGTATCACCTGCCTCAGGTAAAGTATTATCTGGTGGTGTTGATGCCAATGCTCTACACCGTCCTAAGCGCTTCTTTGGTGCCGCGCGTAACATCGAAAACGGTGGTTCATTAACCATCATTGCCACTGCTCTTACCGAAACAGGTTCAAAGATGGATGAAGTGATATTCGAAGAATTTAAGGGAACAGGTAACATGGAATTACAATTGGACCGTCGCCTGTCGAACAAGCGTATATTCCCTGCTGTGGATGTCAACCTGTCAAGCACGCGTCGTGAAGATCTGTTGATAGAGCCAGACATGATGAATCGCATCTGGATTCTGCGTAACTACCTGTCGGATATGACAGCAGTTGAAGCTATGGAGTTCCTGCACGACAGGATGAAAAAAACAAAATCAAATGAAGAGTTCCTGATATCAATGAACGATAATTAGACCTTCTATTTTCATTAATAGCATTAAGCGGGATTTCGATTGAAATCCCGCTTTCTTTTTGCACAATCCTGACTGCATTCTTATAAAAGCTTCCTTTCTTCCCTTGCTTTGCTTAATTTTGTATTGACTTGATATAAACACATATCTCCAATGAAAAAAGTAGTTTTGTTTTTGGCCGAAGGCTTTGAGGAAGTTGAAGCACTAACTCCTGTAGACGTGCTCCGAAGAGCAAATATAGAGGTAACAACTGTATCAGTCTGCCAAAGTAAGCAGGTTGAAGGAGCGCATGCTATAACAGTTAGTGCAGATTATTTATTTGATGAAATCAGCTATTCGAACTTTGACGCATTGCTGCTACCTGGAGGCATGCCAGGTACTTCTAACCTGATGACTCATGATGGCCTGAAAAGGGTAATCTTAGATTTTGACGCTCATAAAAAACTAATTGGTGCCATTTGTGCAGCTCCAATGATTCTTGGTGAACTGGGGTTATTAGCCGGTAAAAAAGCGGTTTGCTATCCAGGATTTGAGAAACATCTCAAAAAAGCCATTTATACTAAACTACCTGTCGTTAAAGACGGGCAATACATTACTGCCAACGGAATAGGCAGTGCTATGACATTCTCTTTAGCTCTTGTAGAAGAATTGATTGATAAAGATACAGCGAACAGATTGGGACAAAAAATGTTAGTTCAATAAAAAAGAAAAGGACATAAAGCCGTTGCTCATGTCCTATTCAATAACCTAACCCAAATCTATGAAAAAAAATCTGACAAGAATATTCCAATTAGCATGCCAAACGATTACACTAAATAGTTATAAATAGTTAAATTGACTATTGATTTGTTAATACTGAATCCAATGCCCTATTCGATTTATTAAAGCAACTCAAAATGCGCCCACAAGCCTACTTCATACTCATTCTGTTATTATTCAGCATTCAGGTAGCCGGTGTTACTAAAAAATACAGGAGCTACCACCTTGATGATGGATTATCAAGCAGCACCGTAACCTGCTTTTATAAGGCTGAAAATAATTTAGTTTGGATAGGCACAGCAAAAGGCGTTGATTTGTTTACTGGCCATGAGTTTATTCCTTTAAGCCACTTCTTCACCGACTCTGCGGGTGCGACCAACACCACTATCACTGCCATAACTGAATTTAAAGATAATACCCTGTGGGCCGGCACATGGGGTGATGGACTTTTTAGTGTTAATATTGAGAATGGAAAATACACACATTACCGGGGTACTGAAGAATTATCTAACGCAAGCGTTAGTGATAATTACATCAATTGCTTAGAAGTATTTGACGACTATTTATGGGTAGGAACCAATTTCGGACTCTGCCAAACCAGCGGCAATGGTCATTTCTTCCATTACACATTTACCGAAGTTCTATCAAGAAACTCGGCCGATATAAGAGCCGTCATCCAGAAATATGAACATTTGCTATTGGTATTTACAGATAATGGTGAAATAATTGAGCTTAATACGCAAAGCGGTGCATACAAAAAGGTGGCAGAAATAAATGTGCCTCTCAAGAACATAACAAAAGTAACCAAAGACCACCTGGGGCGCTATTGGATTAGTACAGCCTATTTGGGATTATTCATACTAGATGAGCACTTCCAGCTAATACCAATACCTAAGCAACTAAAAAAAACGTTAACCAGCGCCAGCATTTCTGATATTATTTACAACCCCGAGTTTGGCTTGTTTATTAGTTCTGATGGTGGTGGCCTCATTATTATCAATCCAGATAACCTGGAGGCACAAGTAATAAAAGCATCAAAAAATGATGATGCACTATTCAGTAATCAGACAGAGAGTTTATACCTGGATGAAGATGGGATTTTGTGGATTGGTTACTACAAAGATGGGTTTAGTAAAACTTATTTAAAAGACGATGGCATCCGTCATATATCGCCCAATGACAAAGACCAATTAATCCCCAATAAAAACGTCAACTGTTTTGCCAAAGATTTCAATCAACACATTTGGATTGGAACTGAAAGTGGACTGGCAATACTTGACACAGATTTCAACAGTATAGCCCAAACTCAGATATACCGAAAAGCACTTCACTTGCTTAAAGACTACCCGATTACCTCTTTATCAACAAACACTGAATTATCGATAGTATATGCGGGCACCTATAATAATGGACTGTACAGCATCGATCTAAAAAAGAATAAGATCATTAATTATAACAAGACTAACAGTGCACTTGAAAGTAATTTTGTCCGACATTTAAAATCGTACAATGATACTATTAACTATGTTGCTACGGTTGATGGAGGTGTTTATAAATTTGATGGCAGCAACTTTGAAAAAATCAAAGTCGTTTACCAGAATAATTATGAACTACTAGACTTCCTGCACATAGAAATAATTGACAGTCAAAACATTTGGCTATCAAGCACTGGAAAGGGTGTCATCCGCATTAATACATCATCTGGCACTGGACAGATGTTCAACGCTGTTATATCAACCATATGCTATAGTAGCTGTCTGACCAACGACTCTACTGTCTTTTTAGCCACCAATAAAGGTGTATTTGAATATTCTGATGAAATAAAGGACTTTATTCCTATCAGCGATGAACTAATTAACATGGATGTTTATGGCATTATTGAGGACGATGAACATGCGTTGTGGTTAAGCTGCTCAACAGGGCTTTACCGTTATTACAGACATAATAAGACAATTGAAAAGGTCACCAGTATAAATATTCAGGATAGAGAATTTTTACCTGGTTCCTTTTTCAAGCTCTCCAACAACAACTTTTTATTTGGAGGGACCAACGGTTTTAATGCTGTTTCGCCACAACAATACAAGTCAAACATCACCAATACATCACTATTCATTAGTGAATTTAAAGTTTATAACAGGCCTGTTAAACCAGGCGACACCTACAATGGCGAGGAACCACTGCAACAACAAGTTAATTACATTTCAGAACTTACCATTCCATCTCACATCGAACTTTTTAGTGTTACTGCAAAAACAATTGATTACAAATCTGCAGATAATAAGAAAGTGGCCTATACGCTTAAAAACGGCAAAAAAGACAGCAAACTATTTTATACTGATGGTGAAATTGCGTTTCTGAATATGAAACCCGGCAGATATAAGTTAAGCATTTACCCTATAAGCGACGTCAATAATCAGCTTATTGAAAGTTCTGCAAAACATCTGCTAATACAGAAGATGTCGCCCTGGTGGCACTCCACCAGGATCTATATCGCACTTTTTGTAATAATCACCGGCATCATTTTAGCACTGCACCTGATGCGTGTAAGAGAATACCAAAAAACCAAAAAACTTCTGCAGGAAAAAGTGACCGAAAGAACAGCCACGCTCTTAAGTCAAAAAGAACGGCTTGAACGACAAAAGACAGAACTGCAGGAAATGTTGGCTAAAAACAAAAAACTGGAATCATTCAAGGAAAATATTATCAATATGATTGTACACGACCTTAAAAATCCGCTAAACGGAATAATAGGTCTGTCATCGCTGAATGAAGCAGAATACCTTGAGCATATTAATAGTGCCAGCCGACAGATGCTTTGCCTGGTGGAGAATATTCTGGATGTACGCAGATACGAAACACACTCACTTCAACTGTTCTACCAACAATGCGATATAAGACAGCTGGTTAACGAAGCCATTGACGAAGTTAGATTCTTACTGAAAGACAATCAAATAGAGATAATCAACCTGACTAACTCCATTATTGTACAGGTAGATAAAGACATACTAAGACGTGTTTACATTAACCTGCTGACCAATGCCATCAAATACAGCCAGGTAAATGGTAAAATTATACTCAGGGGTCAATTGAAACCTGATGCATCAGAAAAAACACTACTTTTGTCGGTGCAGGATGAAGGTCCAGGTATATCAAAAAAGTTTCAGGAAAGTATATTTGACCTTTATCAGCAGATTGACACCAAGAAATCGGGCCAGGCCAACTCTAATGGATTAGGATTAAGCTTTTGCAAGATGGCCATTAATGAGCATAATGGAAAAATATGGGTTGAATCCGAAGTTGGACAAGGAGCCCTTTTCAACATGGAAATACCGCAGCAAAAAGCCAAAGCCTAAGCAAAGTAGTTTATTAACCTTAATTTTAGAAATGAAGAAGAGTTTTATTTTGCTGGCTGTTAGCCTGCTAGGGATGACAGCTTTCGGACAAGTAAAAAATCAGCATGCTCTTGGAGCCAGGCTGGGTGGTGGTAATACCTTCGGTTCGCAGGTAACCTATCAATATGGTCTGTCGAACTACAACCGCATTGAAGCAGACCTTGGATTTCATTCCAATAACGATGGTAATGGTTTTATTCTGGCCGGTGCTTATCAGTGGGTGTGGGCCATAGAAAATGGCTTTAACTGGTACGCAGGACCAGCAGCATCATTGGGTTCGTGGAGTTACAACAGTAAATACGACGGAAGTGGTGATTCAGGGGCCTACCTGGGATTGGGAGGACAAATCGGTATTGAATACAATTTTGTTGAAGTACCTCTAAATATGAGTATTGACTCGATGCCACTTTTCGGGTTTGGATCAACTAATCAACATTTCAGTATGGGACTATCATTGAGTCTTCGGTACACGTTCTAAAGCGTCTAATTGAAAAAATAGATGAAGGCTCTTGCATGCGCGAGGGCCTTTGTTGTATTAGTTTCATTTTCATGTTATATATCAGTTTTCGTATTTTTTTCGGTACCTGATGCGCCGAAATAATTTGAATTTATTACATTGCGATTCTCAAAGACAAACATGCAATGAATCAACTGACAGCATATAAAACTGTTACCACAAAGCGCCTTGCACTTAAGGGGCACTTTACATTGCATTTTACTATCTCATCCATCGCATTAATTAGCCTGTACGGCCGTTTCGGCATGGGCCTGTTCGAATGCTGGATTTTTTGATATCCCTGATTTAAGTACTTCTGCTGATTTGATGGCATATGCCATCTCCCAATAAACATGTGCCCGGATTGGTACATGCAATGGTCTAAAACAAACTAAACTGTTTATAAGTAAATCAAAACCAATGAAGAAGATTCTTTTTCTTTTAGGTGTTGCATGCAATCTGGCCTCGGCAATAGGCCAGGTTAGCATCGACACAACAGATTATCAGCGAGCTGAAGCTTTTATCTCGTCCAACATTACCAAAAAGTATTACCGCTCATGGGTCAATCCTCAATGGGTGAAGGATGCAACTTTTTTCTGGTACTCAATTAACACTAAAAATGGTACTGAATACATCAAATGCCAGATGAAAAACGGATCGAAATCACCACTTTTCGATCAACAAAAGCTGGCTAAGCTATTGGCTACCGAGCTTGATAAGACAGTAGAACCCTATAAACTGCCCATTACTTCTATAGAAATAGATAAAACCGGTAAAACACTCACTTTCAAAGCCAATAAACTACCATACAGCTACCAGATTAAGCAGAATACGTTGCAAAAGATTGTTAGTAAAAAAACTCAGCAACTGGCATCGACTTCTCCGGATAAAGCAAAAACAGCTGTTGTGCATGATTATAATCTCTGGCTTAAAACAGGAAACGATTCGGTACAAGTGACCCAAGACGGCACACGAGCATATGGCTACGGTGTTTCTCCATCGTGGTACTCCACTAAAAATATTGAGTTGGAAAGCGACCTCCCATTAGAGCTAAACATTAGCTGGAGCCCCGACAGTAAATACATCATTGCTGGTAAATACGACAGAAGAGAAGCCCGCAACTTGTATCTGTACAAAGTATTACCAGATGAAGGTCATCGTGCCGAAGTACGTGAATATGAGCGACCCATTGCCGGCGACAGCATTGTGCCAACCGTTGAATTTATTCTTATAGACGTTGAAAAAAACAGCTACCAGCTACTCGATATACCGGCTAAAGCTACTTTTTTGGCCTATGGCTTCAACTGGACAAAGGATGGCAGCAGAGCCTACCAGGTCAGTTTTGTCAGAGGTTACCAATCGGTGGATATATACGAAGTAACAGCTGCCAGCAGCCAGGTGCGTACCGTTTTTACAGAAAGCGCTGCCACTTACGTTGACCCCAACACAAATGACCTTAGAATACTTGATGCATCCAACGAACTGCTGTGGCTATCGGAGCGCGATGGCTGGCAGCATATTTATCGGATCAATCAGCAGACAGGCCAGGTCATCAATCAGGTAACGAAAGGCACATATGTGGTGCGAGGCATCGAACACATCGATGAAAAATCACAACGCATTTATTTCACGGCAGGTGATAAAGAACCTGGCATCGATCCATACTATCCACTGCTCTACTCTATCCGATTTGATGGAACAGGCCTTACACAACTAACGCATGAAGCTGCACACCATACAGTTTTCTTCAGCACAAAGGGAGACTATTTTGTTGACAACTACTCAACCGTTGAAGAGCCTAACATAGCTGTACTAAGACGCAGTAAAGATGGCCGCGTGATGGCACAGCTTGAGCAGGGTGATATCTCCAAGATAATTGCCATGGGCTGGCAAAAACCAGAACCATTTAAAGTAAAAGGGCGCGATGGCAAGACTGATATTTACGGTGTATTATTCAAGCCCAATAATTTTGATCCCAATCAAAAATATCCGGTGATTGAAGGCACCTACAGTGGCCCGCAAACCATACGTGCCCCCAAAACATTTTACCGCGGTTTGTCTAACGATGACACACCCATGACCCAGCTTGGTTTTGTAATGGTCAATATCGATGGTATGGGTTCCGCTTTTCGTTCCAAAGCCTTTCATGATGTATCGTATAAAAACCTG
The DNA here is from genome assembly GCF_018271975.1 of Carboxylicivirga mesophila. Lineage (GTDB taxonomy): Bacteria > Bacteroidota > Bacteroidia > Bacteroidales > Marinilabiliaceae > Carboxylicivirga > Carboxylicivirga mesophila. Next base: position 79,006 of record NZ_JAGUCN010000008.1, on the reverse strand, counting down.
GGCGACATTGGCGGACCAGATAAAATGATAGCCATTAAAACACTGGCCGGTCAATATCCATGGATAGATACTACCCGCGTTGGTATTTTCGGTCACTCGGCAGGGGGTTATGATGCAGCACGTGCCCTGCTGGCCTATCCTGAGTTTTATAAGGTGGGAGTAGCAACTGCCGGCAATCATGATCATCGCTCTGCCAAGGCATGGTGGCCCGAATTATACATGGGCTACCCGGCGGGTAAAAACTACGACGACCAGAGCAATTACACGCACGCAAAAAACCTGCAAGGAAACTTGCTGCTGGTACATGGCGATCAGGATCAGAACGTGAATCCCACAGCATCTATGCGACTTGCTGCTGAGTTGATTAAAGCCAATAAAGATTTTGAATTATTGCTTATCCCCAATAAAGACCATAGCCAGGTGTATTACGATAAGTACCTGATTCGAAAACGTTGGGATTTCTTTGTGAAGCACCTGCACGGCATCCAACCACCTAAAAATTATCAAATAAAATAACACCAATACCATATGTTTAGTAAAGACACCTATATCAAACGCCGCCAGCAATTGGCCCAGGATGTTGACAAAGGCCTGCTCCTGTTTATTGGCAACACCGAAAGTCCGATGAACTACGCCGACAACACCTACCGCTTTCGTCAGGACAGCAGCTTCCTCTATTTCTTTGGATTAAATCACCCCGATTTAGTTGGGGTGGTAGATGCTGAGTCAGGTGAATCAGCCATTTATGGTGATGATTACACCATTGATCACATTGTGTGGATGGGCAACCAGCCTACCATTGCCCAACGAGCTACCACATGTGGCGTGCAACAAACCGGCACAACATCAGAATTGGTAAAAACACTGGAAAAAGCCAAAGCGGCCGGACGCCCCATCCATTTTTTGCCTGTTTACCGCGGCGAAAGCAAGATTAAGCTACTGGAATGGTTAAGTATTCAGCCCTCAGAAGTAAAAGAAAAAGCCTCGCTGGAGCTGGTCCTGGCCGTTATTAAACAGCGCAACTACAAATCAGCCGAAGAAATTGTTGAAATAGAAAAAGCGGTGAACACCACAGTAGATATGCACCTGGCGGCCATGCGCATGGCTCGTCCGGGTATGACAGAGGCACAGATTGCTGCTGAAGTGGAACGTATAGCTCTGGCTGAAGATGGCGGTATCTCTTTCCCGGTTATTGCCACCATCAACGGACAAACATTACACAACCATTACCACGGCAACACCCTGAAAGAAGGCCAATTATTTTTACTGGATGCCGGAGCCGAAACCTCCATGGGCTATGCCGGTGATATGTCAAGCACCTTCCCGGTATCAAAAACTTTTACAGCACGCCAAAAAGACATTTACCAGGTAGCTTTAAACTCGCACGAAAAAGCGATATCGATGCTAAAGCCCGGTGTAGCCTTTAAAGAGATTTACCTGGAGTCGGCACGTGTGGTGATGCAAGGCATGAAAGACCTGGGCTTTGCCAAAGGTAATATTGACGATGCCGTTATGTGTGGTGCTCATGCCATGTTCTTCCCTTGCGGGCTTGGACATATGATGGGGCTGGATGTGCACGACATGGAGGATTTGGGCGAACAATATGTTGGCTACCACAATGAGGCAAAAAGCACGCAGTTTGGTATGAAGTCACTGCGCCTGGGCCGCAAGCTGGAGCCGGGTTTTGTACTCACCATCGAACCTGGTATTTACTTTATCCCACAGCTAATTGATAAATGGAAATCGGAAAAACATTTGACAGAGTTCTTAAATTTCGATAAACTTGAAGAATACAAAGATTTTGGTGGTTGCCGCAATGAGGAGGATTTTCTGATAACCGAACAAGGATACCGGTTGTTAGGCAAGCCCCTGCCAAAAACCATCGAAGATGTTGAACAAGAGCGATTAAAAGCTTTTTAAATCCGATTTATGCGAATTTTATCTTCACAGGTTATTGAGCAGGCTGCCACGCCTACTTTGTGGACAGACATCATGGAACTGGCCTTAAGAGCATCGGCCGACCAGGACTATTTCACCCCCAATCGCATGCATGTTGACATTAACGACAACACACTGTTGTTGATGCCTGCTGTGGGGCCTGATATGTTTGCCACCAAGCTGGTATCTGTTTTTCCGGGCAACAGCCATCATGGAAAGGCAGTGATTAACGGTACAGTTTTGCTCAACGATGGTGCTACCGGCGCAGCACTGGCACTATTTAATGGAGCCAAGCTTACCGCCATGCGCACTGCGGCTGTAGCCTGTGTAGGTATTCGTCATTTATCCGATCCACTGGCAACTACACTGGGCATTATCGGTGGCGGTGCACAAGGCCGTCACATTGCCTGGATGGCCTGTCACGAGCGCGACTTTGAGCGGGTGTATGTATATGATCGTTCCCCGCAGGTGATTAGTGACTTTATCAGTTTTATGGCCGAAAAATGCCCCAATGTAGATGTGGCACTGTGTGAAGATGCCCAACAGGTAGTCGTTAACTGCGAGGTGGTGGTAACAGCTACCACTTCCCCGGAACCGGTGATACCCAACCTGGAAGATTTGATAGTTGGCAAGTGTTTTATTTGTGTTGGCTCCTATAAGCCTGATATGCGGGAGATACCAGAGTCCATCTTCCGATTAATTGATAGTGTATGGATTGATGCCGAACACGGTAAAACAGAAAGTGGTGATTTGCTCTTTCCGCTCAGCAACCACCTGGTTAGCCCCGAGCAGATTAAACACATCTCACTACTCTTAAACGAACCGGGAGCATTAGGTTTCAGAGAGACGCGCCTGTTTAAAACCGTAGGTGAAGGTACCTTTGATTTATTTGCAGCCAAATTGGTATACGAAAAAGCACGCGAGGGTGATTTGGGTGAAGAAGTGTCTTTATAGCTGATGATATAGTGCGAGGTGCATAGTGCGCAGAAAATGCAGATAACAGTTCGACTGCATGGTATAAATTATTCAGTGTCTGGTGCACAGTGCACCAAGCACCAGGTACCAACTTCTGCCCTCTGCCTAATAACTAACCAACTAATAAAAAACTAATGATCAACCTTACTAACTGGAGCTGGCATCCGCCCAAGGATTGGCTCCGCATACAAACCGTTGATTTACATACGGGTGGTGAACCCCTGCGCGTACTTTACGGAGGCTTACCACCAATAAAAGGTCAAAACATTTTGGAGAAACGGCGCTATTTCAGAGATGAGCTGGACTATATCCGCACGGGCACCCTATTTGAGCCACGCGGCCATGCTGATATGTATGGTGCCATAATCACTGAGCCCATCACGCCCAAAGCCGATTTCGGCACATTCTTTCTGCACAACGAGGGTTACAGTACCATGTGTGGCCATGCCATCATCGCCCTTACCAAACTGGTGTTTGATACGGGTATGATCGAAAAAGAAGGCCATGAACCAGAGCTGGTGATTGATGCCCCTCCGGGATTAATCCGCGCTAAAGCCTATCGGAAGAATGGGTGGGTTGAAAAAGTTTCGTTCCTCAATGTTCCGTCCTTCCTGCTCATTAAAGACGAGACGATACATGTGGAAGGAATTGGTGAAGTGACCTTTGATGTGGCCTATGGCGGTGCTTTTTATGCCTTTGTGGATGCCGATAAGCTGGGCATTGGCATGCAGGAGAGTGATTATAACCAGCTTATTGACTGGGGACGACGTATCAAATATTCAGTGATGGAACATTACGCCATTAAACATCCCTTTGAAGAGGATCTCAGTTTTTTATATGGCACCATCTTTACCGGCAAACCCAATAACCCCATGCATCACAGCCGTAATGTCTGCATCTTTGCCGAGGGCGAGGTAGACCGTTCATCCACCGGTTCGGGGGTAAGTGCACGTGCGGCTCTTCATCATGCCAAAGGTGAATTAAAAACAGGTGAAAGCATTACCATCGAAAGCATATTAGGCACAACCATGGATGTGATGGTGACAGAAACAACGACCTACGGCCCCCACCAGGCTGTGATACCCGAGGTTAGCGGCACCGCTCACCTGACCGGCAAAAATGAATTTTGGTTTGCTCCAAACGACCCATTGAAGGAAGGCTTTATCTTCCGCTAAACAATTGATAAACAGTTAAAAATACAATCATGAAGCATCTTATATCTATCTTATTAGTATTCATTGCCGGGTATAGCCATTTATATGCCTGCACCGTTATTGCCATTGGCAAAAAAGCATCGGCCGACGGTTCGGTTATTGTATCTCATACCGATGCAGGCCCCGATTGCCGCCTGCACCTGGTGCCTGGCCAACAATTTAAGGCTGGAGAGAAAGCGCCTGTTTATTGGGGCATGGTTGAGTCGGGTCGTCCGCTGGGCGATTATGGTGAGGTGATAGGCCATATTCCACAGGTGGAGCAAACCCACACCTATTTTCAAACGGCCTACCCACAAATTAATTCCAGGCAGCTGGCCATTGGTGAGAGTACACTGAGCCAGCGCCCCGAACTGATGCTTGACCGTTCGATATGCGAACAAATAATGACCATTGAACAGGCTCAAGCCTTTGCCCTGCAACGCTGCACCACTGCACAGGACGCTTTACAACTCATTACCGGTCTGCTGGAAACCTATGGTTTTCTGCCCTCGTGTGTGGACGAGAGTGAATCGTTGGTGATTGCTGATACCGAAGAGATTTGGGTATTGGAAGTATTTAGTGTGGGAAATGATTGGAAGAAAGACAGCGGTAAGCCTGGCTGCATTTGGGCAGCCCAGCGCGTACCCGACGACCATGCTATGATCATCCCAAATTGGAGCATCATCAAGCAAATTGACCTGGAGGATACAGCTAATTTCCGCGCTTCACCCAACTACATGCAGGAAGCCATTGACCGTGGCTGGTACAACCCGGCATCAGCCCGTCCGTTTATCTGGCAGGAGGCCTACTCTCCCATTCCGCGTGAATGGTCAACCTCACGCTTCTGGCTGTTTTATGCCACCTTTGCACCTAACTATACCGAGTGGCCCGACCGCTTTACCAACTCGGTATGGGAAGGCGAAAATCAGTACACGCAGTATGTTGAGCCACTTTCCATCTACCCATTCTCAGTTAAACCAGAGCGAAAACTATCGGTGCAGGACGTGATGGCCTTTCAGCGTTCCACCTTCGAAGGCACCATCTACGACAAAGAGAATGTACAAGCCTGGTATTACCCCAACGAAGAAGGACAGCTGACAAAAAGTGCTTTTGCCACGCCTTTCCCAACCCTGGAAATGCGCCGTGTCATGAACATTAACAGCCGTCGTAATGTGGCGCGCGCCCGTGGTGAATACGGCATGGTGGCCCAGTTGCGTGGTTGGCTGCCCGATGAAGTAGGTGGCATCTACTGGTTTTATGTGGATAATGCCTACACCAGTGCTTATGTACCCATTTATACAGGTGCTACTGATGTGGCCGAGTGTTACAAAGTATATGACCCGGCCTACTATCAGGAGAACAGCATACGCTGGGCTGTGGACTTTGTGGATAACCTGATGTACCTACGCTGGCAGGATGCCCACAAAATGGTGCTGGAGAAGCGTGATCCATTGGAAGCCCGTTTCTTTGCCGAGCAGGCAGAAGTAGATAAAAAGGCGCAGGAGTTACTGGCGAAGAATCCTAAAAAAGCACAAGCCTACCTGACGCAGCTAACCATTGACCGGATGAATGAAGTACATCAACTCTTTAAGGAACTTAAGCTGGACCTGATTTCGGAGTTTACCAACAACAAACAAGGTATTTAAAAAAGCTAAAAGCCTTTAGCTGATGGCTGATAGCCAAAAATAGAAAGGCCTTGAGTAAAATACTCAAGGCCTTTCTATTTTATTCTCGCTTAGCGAAAGCTATTTCTTCTTCACTACTTCAATCAAATCAAGGTCAAAGATAAGCGCCGCATTAGGGCCAATTTTAGCACCCGAACCACGCTCACCATAAGCCAGGTCAGCCGGAATGTATAAACGCCACTTACTTCCTTCAGGCATCAATTGTAAAGCCTCAGTCCAGCCTTTGATAACACCTGTTACAGCAAACTGAGCTGTATCCTTACGCTCTACCGAGCTATCAAATACGGTACCGTCCAAGAGTGTACCATGGTACTGACACTTCACACGATCGCTGGTAGTAGCCACTGTTCCGTTACCTTCTTCCAGTACTTCGTACTGTAAACCCGATTCGGTTGTTTTCACTTCAGGACGCTTCGCATTTTCTTCCAAAAATTTCTGTCCTTCAGCTAAATTAGCAGCTGCCTTCTCGGCACGTTCAGCGTCTTTTACCTTACGGATTTCTTCCATCACCTTACGCAGATAAACATCAGCGGTCATCTCGGTGAAATAAGGATTTTTGTTGTAGACGAATTCATTAAGGAAACCTCTCATAAAGGCATCTTCACTAATGTCATTGAACATCCCTTTCAGGTGCTCAAGGTTAGCCTTATTGATTTCCTGCTTGGCCATCACCTTCGCAAAATCCCTCATAGCAACAGAATCAACCTCTAATGGCCAACGATCAAATTGCTTCTTTAAATTAGCAGCCTGAAGATAACCCAGTGCATAGCTCACACTATCTGTCTGGTCTGCAAAATCCATTTTTCCTGTGTTCGGAACTTTTGTACACGAAGCCAATACCATAATGATTAAAGTAAAGGCAGCTAGTAGATTTGTTACTTTCATCTGTTAATTATTTAGTTTACATTGGCCAGGTGTCACTCATCGCATGCCGGCTTTCAAACGAAGCTGAAGCAAATGCCATTCATCACACCTGATTAAGTTAGAAAATACGGTTTATGCTTACTTAATAGCTAATAGCTCAACTTCAAATACCAGTGTAGTGTGAGGTCCAATGTGCTGACCGGCTCCACGCTCACCATAAGCCAGATTTGATGGAATAAATAAACGCCACTTACTTCCCACAGGCATTAACTGAAGCGCTTCAACCCATCCCTGAATAACACCACCTACAGGGAATGTAGCAGGCTCGCCACGCTGCACAGAGCTGTCGAATACAGTTCCGTCAATTAAAGTACCATGATAGTGACACTCCACCTGATCAGCTGCGCTTGGCTTAGCTCCGTTACCTTCTGTAATCACTTCATACTGAAGACCACTTTCTAAAGTCACCACGCCTTCTTTTTTAGCATTCTCAGCTAAAAAGTCTTGACCGGCCTTAATAGCCGCTTCTGCCTGCTTAGCCTGCAGCTCACCAAAAAACTGTTGTAATGTTTGATTAGCTTCGTCGGCTGACATTTGAGTTTCCTTACCTTCAAAAGCAGCTTCCAGCCCTTTTGTAAATTCTGCATATTCGATCGTCTCAATACCTGATGCTTTCAGATTTTGCGCCAGGTTCATACCAAGGGCATAACTAATTTTGTTCATATAACTATTCTTTAAAATATAATTCATGGAAATCGTGTGCGAAAGTACATTATTAATGGCAATTAGAAAAACCTTATGTCCTTTGCTATGCAGAAGACACGTTTTTTTTCATAAAAAAATGCATAGGTGTAGCCATACTGATTAGTAAGCCATTGAAACAAAACACCGCAGCTAAATGTGCTTTTTTTTTCTTTCCTACCCAAAAACATTTTGTGAATTTAGTTTTTGGTTCTACATTTGCAGCCGCAAGCCCAGATGGCGAAATTGGTAGACGCGCTGGTTTCAGGGACCAGTGTCAGCAATGACGTGCAGGTTCGAGTCCTGTTCTGGGCACACTCGAAGAATTCATTTTTACACAAAAGCGCTTAAAATCAACATTTTAAGCGCTTTTTCTTTTTAGCAAAAACCCACAAAAAAGCATCAAAACAGGGGTTAAAAGGGACTAAATCGAGACCTATTGCTTTTTCAGACAAAATAGGTCTCGGCAAATCCTATCTCACTGACTCACAAAATATTATTCGACTCATTTTGATATATTTTGAACTTGGAAGTCAGAATAAATCGGTCTTAATTTAAGTCTTTAGCGAGACCTATTCTCACTTCCTTAAAAAACTATCTGACATGAGACTGATAAGTAGCTTTGTGATTAAAAAAACAAAAGCCAAAAAAGATGGCTCTTGCCCGATTTACATACGGGTGACGTTGAACCAGAAACGGATGGAACTGTCGAGCGGGATTTTTATTTCTCCCAATGACTGGAATGAAGTTGCTCAAAAGATAGATCCTGGCATTGAGGGAGCAAAGGTCTATAATAACCGCCTCACAAAAATGACAACCAATATCTATGATCTCTATAACCAACTGGTCTCGTTAGGTAAACCATTCGATATCCATACCATTAAAAAGCGCTACCTCGGCATTAGTGAAGTGCCTGGCTTGCTAAAAATATTTGATTACTACTTACATACAATGGAAACAAACTTGGGAAAAGGATATGCCTTTGAAACCTTAAAGCACTATCGCGTATCGCGCAGCAAACTGGCTGAATTCATGTCCGAACAGCTATCCTGTAAGGACATGCCGGTTAATGTCATCAATTACGATTTTCTGAACCGCTTTGATATGTATCTTAAATCCACATATGGCATCCATCAAAATACGGCCTGGAACTACCACAAACATCTGCGAAGAGTGCTTAATCTAGCCATTTCGATGGATCATATTCGCAAAAATCCTTATTCTAAATTTAAAGTTAAACTAGAGGAGGCTCATCGAGACTTTCTAACTAAAGATGAACTGGCACGGATAGAGACTAAAGCCATTGACCTGGAAAGACTTTCTATTGTACGAGACATATTTGTGTTTGCTTGCTACACCGGATTAGCCTATGCTGATATTGCCAAACTAAACAAGGAACACCTCCAGACAAGAAATGACGGAAACCTCTGGATTATTATTAAACGTACTAAAACGAAATCGATCTGTCACATACCGCTGTTCCCAAATGCCATGCATATTCTCAACAAATATGCCGACTATCCTGAAACACTATTGAAGGGGCGTGTATTGCCAGTTTCAAGCAACCAGCGACTTAACAGTTACCTGAAAGAGCTGGCTGACATTTGCGACATCAAGAAAAACCTGACGATGCATATGGCCCGTCACACCTTTGCTACTACTGTCACCCTCTCTAACGGAGTGCCCATTGAAACAGTCTCCAAACTTTTAGGACATCGCTCCTTAAAAGTAACGCAGATTTATGCCAGAGTGCTGGAAAGCAAAATTTCAGAGGATATGATGGTACTTAAAACTAAATTAGGCATGTAGAATAGTTTTCATTTTTGCAAACATTCAATCCAAAAGTTTGCAGAAATGAAAACTTTAAAATACTTTTGACATATGAAGGTTAAATTCAAAACGAATGAATTAGAATACTTCTATACAACCCCTTTAGATGAGATAAAGGGAAAGTTACCGTTTCAAAAAGATGTGATAAAACAGTTTAAACGTAAGATGCAGATATTACTAAGCATCCAACATCTTGAAGAATTAAATCAGTTCAAAAGTTTAAATTTTGAATTCCTTAAAGGTGACCGTAAAGGAGAATGCTCCATCCGTTTAAACAGAACTTATCGGCTTTTATTCATTCCGATGAATGAACAGCATGATGACCTTATTGTGGAAATCATTTTAATCAATGAAATTTCAAAACATTATCAGAAATGAAAAATTTAGCCAACGATATGATTCCCGGGGATGTTTTTCACCCCAGTGAAACCATTCTTGAAGAGATGGAAGCACAAAATATCCGTCAAATAGATTTAGTTAAGGCAACCGGATACAATAAGTCTCATATAAGCCTCCTATTAAAGGGCAAAAGAGGTATTACTATCCCAATTGCTATTGCATTAGAAAAGCTATTAGGCATTGATGCCAAATTCTGGATTCGCCTGCAGAAAAACTATGAACTCAACAAAGAGCTGCTTGAGCTTAAGCACATGCAAGCTTCTTAGGCCATTCGATATAAACTCTTTAACCACTACAATAGCAATACCTAATCATCCAAAAAACCTATTGTTTGCTGGTTGATTCTTCTATACAAAATGATGCATTGCCATTTCGTTTTTTTTGTGCGCCATTGGAAGAATACTATTAATTTGTTACTCTCATTTTATCACAGTCCCACCGGGCAAGTCCTTCCGTTTTTAGGTACCTAAAAACACATCTTGCATCCACTTCGTAAGAGTTTAATTTAACCATTGCATTAACACAGCTTCAAAGTCAGAAATAATAACTAATTCCAACCCTCCTCAGCTGAATGATATCTATTAATCTGGTATGGATTGGGGCTTTTGATATCGCGTAAGCCACTCATTAAACAGGGTTGGTGTCATTTGCAAAAGGAAGCGACTGGCAGCGGAATAAATGGATGGGCATGCCCTCTAAAGGAGGGAAACTTGGCTGTATTTCCATAAACATCGCAGAATAATCAAATGGCTTATAAACAATGTGAAATACAGCTGTGTTTCACCCGCCTGCTTAGGAAATCATGCTCATCCATTGAGCAATCAGGCGTCGCTTTTGCTAATCACACCGTCCGACATACCTTTGCGGTTGCGATATCAAAGGCAGTGGCTTAAGAAGACTGTATTAGTCCTTTAACTGATATGTTTTTCAGTTGAATTAATATACTGTTTCTGTCTAAAAAACCTTCAAGGTGGTCTATATGTAATATAAGCCTATACAGCCCCATTAATACACTTAAACAAAATGTATCAACAGGGCCACACTCACAACTACAGTTCAATGGTTAACCTTTCATTTACATTATAGTCTTTAACCGTTATAGATAGCCTATCTCCTTCAAAACTTATTGCATCTTCATTTATTGACTTGCCGTTTAACAGCACTCTTGAAGGCTGCTGCTTAATGTATTTAAACACCAGATTGTAATTACGTACTTTAACACCACCTTCATACTGCCCTTTGACTGGATAAATAACAACCTTAGTTCCCTGACCTTGTTGATACGCGTATTCAATAGTGGTAAACTGAGACTTACCATTTTGGTAAGCTAGTGAGACACCATCATCTTCATATAAATCAAAAGACGTTGCCATAGAGCTGGTAGCTTGATAAAACTCAATTGTCAGATTCTCCAGAGGTTTCTGATCTGTATAGTCCATGTAATTCATCATAGGAATAATGGCTCCTTCTTTAATATATAAAGGCATTTCATCTATGGGTTTAGCAACCAGGGTTTCAACAGGTCCGTTAATGGCTTCCCCACTAAAATAATCGTACCATGTCCCTTCGGGTATCCAAACATTGTGTTTTGCCTTACCATCCAATCCTTTTTGGTCCTCGGCTGGTGATATAATAGGGGCCACCATAACAGAGGGGCCAAACATATACTGCGATTGACTGTACTGATAAGCCTGTGCATCGCTGGGATAATCCAGATACATCCCATGACAAATCAACAAACCATCATCATGTGCCTGGCGATTCAATGAGTAAGTATATGGCATTAATTTATATTTTAACTGCAAAATTTTCCGAGTCGCATCTAACACTTTATCGCCCCATTTCCATGGTTGACGGCAATGTGCCAAACGCTTATCCCATTCAACACCGCCGGTAGCGTGCAGGCGACAGAAAGGCGACATAGCACCTGCTTGTACCCAGCGTGTAAAAAGCTCGCTGTATTCTATATCTCCAAAGCATTCCATGTGACCTCCAATATCGTGCGACCAATACACGCCATTATTTGCTCCCATCACGGTAAGCTCTGTGTTGAATTTCAGGCTTTCCCAACTTATATAACTATCGGCCGAGAAACCAATTGGATAGCGATGATGATCAAAACTCCCTGCTACCTGTCGTGTTAAAACAATGGCTCTCTGCTGGTTATGAAATTCCGTAAGTTTGTAATATTGCTCCAGGTTCTTAGTAGAAGGCGTACCATCGACCCAATGGAAATCCAATCCTTCATCCATGATTGGTGACAAGAAAACATCAAAGAACGGTTTAATATGATCTGGGTTGCCTTCGCCGTAAAACAAGGCATTTTCAATAAATTCCCAGCCCGATTCTTCATATTGCTTAATGGTTGCCTGCAGCAGCGAATCATAATCCAGCCCGGCTTGCTGACAAAACATTTTTGCACGTTCATCATCTCTAATTACAGCTCCAGGGTGGTGATTAAAGCCCACATGAATACCATTCTTGTGTGTCCATTCAAAAAAACCTTTCATATCAGGAAACTTCTCCAGGTCATAACGGGTGCCAAACCAACCATCAATGTGCCAGTTCATGTCCGGTACAATTACATCAATTGGAATTTGTTCTTTCCTAAAACGATTTACGATGTTTTTATAATCATTGGCTGATAATGGCTGGTAGCGACTAAACCAGGTGCCCAATGTCCATTTGGGTAATAAGGGTACTTGCCCGTTAAGTTGCGTGAAATCTTTTAATGCACTCTTGTAATCAGAACCATAACAAAAGATAAATAAAGCATCTGCCATACCATCTGTGTCACTATGTTTCAGAGTGCCATCAACCGATTTAAGAACTGTAAAACCCCGCTGACTCAACAATCCTTTGGGTATTTCCAAAGGCTTTGCGGCAGATGTATAGTCGTACTCACTGTATTCGAGCCTACCATCACAGCGATCCACCGATTTGATGATTCCCCCCAGGTTTAGTCTATCAATTTGACCAATTTGTGTTTGCACCTGTCCAATGATGCCTTCATAGATAATTTGAATCCGCTCTGTTAGTGCCTCTTCACCGGGAGTATAAACCAAACGACATTTTGAGGTGTGCAACTCCAACTGATGACCATTCTGCACCACCTGAAAATCGCAACTTGGGAATTCATCATTAACAGTGGCGATATGCACACCTTCTTTTTGTACGACTATTAAACCAGGTGAAAGTACCTGAAATTCATAACCATCATAAGTCACTTTATTGCTATTGATAATGTACTTATCGCAACTTGTTAATAAAAGTACAAACATACTCAAAACGAGTAACTGTAATTTATAGAATTTTACCATTATTATCCTGAATTATTAGTCTATATTGAACTCAATGATGGCTGCAACCGGCAGATGGTCAGAAACATGCCTCCCATTAGCTTTTCGCCGATCAATATGCGTATGCTGTTCTACATTGAAATGCTTCACAAAAACATAATCTATCCGCCTGGATATAGGCGAATCAACAAAACCATTAAAAGTTCCTGTCGGACCTTTTCCGGGATAGAGGGCTACATCACGGGTATCGCTAAGCTGAACTTTAAGTATTTTAATGCACAACTCCTGCTCTTCTGCATTGAAATCCCCCATTACACAAACCGGTTCCTGATGGCTGTTTAATTGATTCATCTTCGATAGAATCAGCCTGGCCGATGCTTCTCTCGCTTTTAATCCGATATGATCGAAGTGCGTATTAAACACCCACATTTTTTTGCCGGACGAGTGATGTTGAAACAAGCCATAGGTACAAATCCTTGGATAAGCGGCATCCCAACCTATGCTTATTGAGTCCGGTGTGTCCGAAAGCCAAAAGGTACCCTCTTGAATGACCTTTAATTGTGTGGTATCATAAAAGATGGCGCAATACTCACCTGCTGTGTTCCCGTCATCTCTTCCAGCGCCTATATAGCAATAGTCATCTAAATGAGCCTGCAGATCACTTAACTGATTAAGCAAAGCCTCCTGAACTCCAATTATCGCAGGTGATTCATCGTTGAGTAACCGGGCCATTTCCTGTTTACGGAGCTCCCAGGTGTCTAGCCCCTCTTGCTGATAATCATTTTTAATATTGTAGGTCATAACCTTTAGCTCCTGGGCTGGCAGCTCAAAACACAGCAATAGAAAGATATACCCCAATATGAAAATAAGTGCTGACTTCATACTTAAATGCCACATATGATATTATGGCAGCAGCTACTTCATCCTTGGTTATTCCAATGACAAAGCAACTGCCATCCTGTTTTATTTAACTTCAATGGGTAATGTTTTCCTGATATCCTGAGATGAGGTACCTACCATTAACTTAAACTGTCCGGCTTCAAGATGCCACTCTTCTTTATCTTCGTCGTAATACGCAAATGAATCAACCGGAATACTAAATTCCACCAATTTACTTTCACCAGGCGCCAGCTTCACTTTCCTGAATGCTTTCAGTTCTTTAAGCGGCCGCATTACGGCGGCTTTACTATCGTGGACATATACCTGCAACACTTCTGCACCTGCCTGTTTGCCTGTATTACTGATATTCACAGAAAGTTGCACAGCATCGCCAGGCTGATATTGCGCTGATTCCACCTCTGCAGCATGTATCTTGAAAGAGGTGTAAGATAATCCATGCCCAAAAGCATACAGTGGCTTTATCTGCTTAGTGTCGTGCCAGCGATAGCCTACCAAAATATCTTCTTTGTATACCTGATCAACCCCATCGCCGGGATAAGATAAAGCATCAAAGGCATGTGCGCCGTTATCTTCCAGTTTTACCGGAAATGTAAAAGGTAACTTACCTGATGGATTGACATCACCAGAAAGCACATCCGCTAAAGCATGACCTGTTTCACTACCCAGGTACCAGGCCTGCACTATGGCTTTAGCCTGCGCTTGCCAGGGCATGGCAACGGCATTACCACTCACTAATACCACCCCAACATGGTTATTAACAGCCATGATTTCACTTAACAACTCATCCTGTCCGAAAGGCAGATTCAAGCTTTTTCTGTCACCGTTTTCACAATCCTGTTCGTGATTTTTATTTAAACCACCCACAAACAAGACGATATCAGCTTCTTTTGCTACCTGAATGGCCGCTTGTTTCAGTGAATCAGTATCCAGGTGAGAAGGTATCACTCGACCGTATGCCGAAGGCCCTGATGCATATCCCATGGAATGAATAATATTGGCCTTTGCAAATCGTTTCTGAATGCCTTCTAAAGGTGAAATTTCATGCACCGTTTTTAGCTCTGACGAACCTCCTCCAATAGTCATCATACGCGTAGCATTCTCGCCTATAACAGCAATCGTTTGGGTTGTTTCCGGGTCTAATGGTAAAAAGCTCTTATGATTCTTTAACAAGACAATACCTTCCTGTGCTACCTCACGTGCCACATCAAAATGCTCCTGATTAGCCTTTCGCCCCAAAGGCCGTGCCTTACTCATATTTGTTCGAAACATTAATCGCAGGATTCGGCGCACTTTATCATCCACAACGCTTTCATCAATCTCACCACTTTTAAGCATCTCTAAAAATGGCTTAGCCAGGTAATAATAGTCGTATGCATTCTCAGTGGACGATGTTAAACCATCGGTACCGGTCCCCATTTCAATATCCAGTCCATTCAAAGCAGCTTCCTTTGTATCATGCGCACTTCCCCAGTCAGTCACCACCACACCATCAAATGCCCAATCGCCTTTAAGGATGTCATTAATCAACACCTTATGATGGCTGGTATGCTGACCATTGTATTGATTATAGGCTCCCATT
This sequence comes from Carboxylicivirga mesophila, assembly GCF_018271975.1. Lineage (GTDB taxonomy): Bacteria > Bacteroidota > Bacteroidia > Bacteroidales > Marinilabiliaceae > Carboxylicivirga > Carboxylicivirga mesophila. The sequence goes on along the minus strand of NZ_JAGUCN010000008.1, from coordinate 63,603 downwards.
ACAGACCAAACTTCGCCGTCCTTCACCGCAGCTTTAAAAGCAGGCAGATAAATCTCATGCAACGCACGATCGCTCACCTTTACGTTAATGTGTCCGCGCCATACTTCCTGGTTATTGAGGGCATAATGCTTCACACAAGCTGCCACGCCATTGGCTTGAACACCCTGAATATAAGGCACACACATCACTGACGCCAGATATGGGTCTTCGCCCATGTATTCAAAATTACGTCCATTAAGAGGTGTGCGATAAATGTTAACCCCAGGTCCCAACAGTATATCTTTCTTACGATAGCGGGCTTCTTCACCAATGGCAACACCATACTTATAGGCCAGCTCAGGATTAAAGGTGGAAGCCAGACATGTTAAGGCCGGAAATGCTGTGCATGAGTCGTTGGTCCACCCGGCGTAGTTCCAACTATCCCATTCTATCTCTGCCCTCACACCATGTGGCCCGTCCGACATCCATATTTCCGGTATCCCCAGACGCTCCACTCCCGGTGAACTAAATTTCGACTGGGCATGACACATCTTTACCTTTTCCTCAAGGGTGAGCTGGCAAATTATCTCATCAATTCTTTTCTCAACATCTTTCTGCTGCTGTTGAGCCAGTAGTTGCAAAGATCCAACCATGAGCAACATCAAGTGAATAACTATTACCTTCTTCATATGCACTGTTTTATAATATTTTGAAACTATTTAACTATTACTTAAGAACTACCACGTTCGGATAATGGAACGTGCCAGCTTACCGGATTGTGTGAGTACCTGTTCGCTCCAGACCCCATTGACTGGTGCTTCCTGCTTCACAATTGACCATTCTTCCTCTTTATCATTGACAGCCCAGTTGCAATGGATTATCTGGTTTTCTTTACACCATTCCATCCATTTCATAGTTTCCGGATCATTTTGTGTATAACCCAAACAGCCCCATTCTGTTACTATTATTGGTAAACCGGCAGCTATGGCTGCTGTGGTTCTGTCACGCAACCATTGGGTGTGATGCACCGAATAAAAATGCATTACATAGGCCACATTGCTATCAGAAGTAATAGGATTTTGTGCAGCTAAATCAACACGCTGCGACCATTCCGGAGTGCCTACGACAATCAGGTTATCTTTATCAAATTCCCTTATTGCAGCAATCACTTTCTCAGCATAAGGTTTAATCACATCATCCCACGATACATCCAATGGCTCGTTATATATCTCATAAATAATATTGTCATAATCGGCATAGGCCTGTGCCATCTCTTTAAAAAAAGCCACTGCATCATCCGGGTAATCTTCAGCATGGTGTGAATGCCAGTCAATAATGACATATAATCCCTCCTCAATAGCTGCATCAACCAGTTTCTTGACATTGGTTTTATTTGCTGCTTGTTTCTCCAAATAACCACCCCATTCATCAACCCCCATTGCGGCACGTACTATGGTGGCTCCCCAATCGAGCTTCAACCAGGATACGACCGAAGCGTTATAAAAACGATTGCCTCCCCATCCTTCATTACTCCAGAAAAAGCTGTTCCCGGCCAGGCTAACGGCCTGACCATGTTTACCAACAATTTTATTTCCTTCCACCTGTAAGCGACCATGCTTTTCAACAATTGATTGGTAATCGTACCGCTCAAATGTCAAAGAATAAGTTTGGGTTGTAACACCATCTTCTGCTGTCACCTCTATTTCAATAGACGAATCCTCCAAACGGAGAGCATCTCCAATTTTAACCGATGCCTTTGCTCCTTTTGAAAGAATCAGAGCACTCACATATAACTCCTCAACTACCCATGGAATAGGGCGATCAATCCTAACTGTATTTCCATCAATGGAAGTATTGAAAACAGATTGCTTATATTCTAAACTAAACAATGATAGTTCGGTGGAAGATGAAAGAACGTTGGGCTCAATTTCATCCTTTAAACCACCACTGCAGGCTAAAAGCAAGTAATTAGATATCAGAACGGTTAATAACCAATATTTCATACCTAAGATTTTCATCTGGAAATTCTCGTATTAAATTGAAAAAGGATTCGGAATGGTCATGAAATCTGCGATTATTTCAAAAACTAATTGATTTAAAAAAGTGTAGAATCTAACCAATAGTGAACCATTCCGAAAACCTAAAATTATTCTATCACAAACACATCTCTTAGACCTTCCTCTGAATTGCATCCTACCATCACCTCAAATTCTCCCGGCTCCATCAGGTAGTCTCCCATTCCATTGTAAAAGCCCATTTCTTTTTCTGTCAGCTTAAAGACAACTTTAATTGTTTGCTCAGGCTCCAGTTTAATTTTCTCAAAACCTTTAAGTTCCTTCACAGGCCGCACCACACTAGCCACCTTATCATGTAAATACAACTGAACCACTTCCTCTCCGGCTCTGTCGCCTATATTTGTTACTTTAACCGCGACCTCCACCTGGTGCTTACTTTTAACAGCCACCTCCAAATCAGTGTATTGAAACTGTGTATAACTCAACCCATAACCAAACGGGTAAAGCGGTTTTTCACTTTCATCCATGTAATGCGGCCAGAACACTTCATTGCGAGGCCCGGGGCGCCCGGTTCGAAACTGGTTATAATAAATGGGCACCTGTCCAACATGTCTTGGAAAAGTCATGGGCAGTTTCCCGGATGGATTATAATCTCCAAACAGCACTTGTGCCACGGCATGTCCTGTCTGGCTTCCTAACTGCCAGGTTTCAATAATAGCAGGTACATGTTCATCGGCCCATGTTATGGTTAATGGGCGTCCATTCATCAATACTAACACCATGTTAGGATTCACCTTGTGTACAGCCTCTAGCAGTTCCTGCTGTAACCCGGGCAAGCCCAAATTGGCCCTTGTGCGCCCCTCTCCACTGTGCAAACCATGCTCACCCAACACCATCACTACAACTTCAGCCTCTCTAGCTGCCTTAAGTGCCTGCTTAAAGCCTGAACGATCAGTTGTATTGACAGTCAGCTCCTGAGAAAAAGCTGTTGGACCAGTAACCAGCTTTGCTCCTTCGGCATAAGTGTAGTTAACTCCATAAGCATCCAATCCCTCGAGCACCGATACAGCCGTATTATCATCAGCCGCCATACGCCAATTTCCCAGAGGGCTATCTTTATCATCCGCCAGGTCTCCAATAACTGCAATTTTATGTGACTTCTTCAGAGGCAATGTAGCTTCCTCATTCTTCAACAAAACAATTGATTTTTTGGCCATATCCAACGCGGCAGCTATGTGCTCAGGATGATAAATCATCTCTTTCTCCCGTTTCTCATTACAATACTTGTAAGGATCATCAAATAAGCCCAAATCGAACTTAACGCGAAGAATCCGACGCACCGCATCATCCACCATGCTCTCATCTACTCTACCAGCTTTTACCAAATCAACCAGGTGCTTCACATAGGCATAGGATTCCATATCCATATCCGAACCAGCCTTAACCGTTAGTTCTGCCGCATGTTCCAGCGAGCTCGCATAGCCATGCTCAATCATTTCACGACCACTGCTCCAATCGGATATAACAAAACCTTTAAATCCCCATTCACCTTTAAGAATATCTCGTTGCAAATACTTATTTGCTGTTGCCGGCACGCCATTCACAATGTTAAATGAATTCATAAATGTTTTTACATCAGCCTCATCAATAGCCGCCTTAAAAGGTGGAAAGATCACATTGTAGTAGGTGACAGTACCCATATCCACTGTATTGTAATCCATACCTGCTTCGGCAAAACCATATCCGGCAAAGTGTTTAGCGCAGGCAGCTATGGTATTATTGGCACTTAAATCATCGCCCTGAAATCCCTTTACACGAGCCACGCCAATTTTGCTACCCAGGTAAGTATCTTCACCGGCCCCTTCCATGACGCGTCCCCATCGCGCATCACGAGAAACATCCACCATGGGAGCAAAGGTCCAGTTAAGCCCCTCTGCTGAAGCTTCGATGGCACCAATCCTTGCCGATTGCTCAATAGCTTTCAAGTCCCAACTGGCTGCCTCGGCCAACGGAATTGGAAACATCGTTTTATGTCCATGAATAACATCAAAGCCAAATATCATGGGAATTCCCAGCCGCGAACTATCAACCGCCAGCGACTGCATTCGGCGCACTTCTTTGGCCCCTCTCACATTAAGCATGGAACCAACCCATCCGTTTTTAATGTGCTCATATTTAACTTGGCCATCCCCCTCTGCAGGTGCCGGACCTGTGACATCATAAAACCCATTGTACTGATTCATCTGCCCCACCTTCTCTTCCAGCGTCATTTGCGCCAATAAATCCTCCACCTGTTTATCAATAGCATCTGTTGGTACGGATTTAACTGAACACCCATTCAGCACCAAAACAATGGCCATTAGCGCCATATATACTTGTCTATCTCTCTTGAAAATCTTCATCTTATCATTTAGTTTTTTGATATACTCTTACATAATCCACCTGCAGGGTGCATGGAAACATACTTTCATCTACGCCGTGTTTACCGCCCCAATTGCCGCCCACAGCCACATTTAGCAAAAGGTGGAATCGTTTATCGAAAGGCCATTCTCCTGAGCCAGCCTGTTTGACTTTTTCAAATTGAAAAACCTCTTCTTCATCCAATAAAAATGTGCATGACTCAGGTGTCCATTCTATTGCATAACAATGAAAAGCTTCTTCAGCGTCAGGCAGGAATGCAGCTTTCCCCCGCTGTGTGCCTTTTGTGTGATTATAATTTTCTGTGTGAATGGTGAAATACACCGAATCGGGCTCGTAGCCCACATGCTCCATAATGTCCAACTCTCCACTGGCTGGCCACGCGCCATACTCTGAATCCGTAGGAAGCATCCAAATGGCTGGCCACGCACCCTTACCTCCACACAGTTTAGCTTTTACTTCAATGCGCCCATACAACCAATCGCCCTTTCCTTTAGTAATTAAGCGAGTTGATGTATATGGTTGGTTAAAGCCACCTTCTTTTCGGGCAATTATATGAAGAACACCATCGCGAACCGTTGCATTCTCTTCCCGGTCAGCGGTGTAATATTGTAGTTCGTTGTTACCCCATTGCCAGCTATTCCCATCGGTATCAAAGCTCCATTTGGTGGAATCGGGTAAGCCATTGTAGTTGAACTCATCGGCCCACACCAATTGGTAGTCATTCCCACTCTGACAGCCGGATAAGGAACTAACAAGGATTAAAAAAAAGATAAGTTTCATTTTACCTGATTTAATTACTTTGCTGATTGACTTTAAAAAGCGCCAAAGATTCTTCGTCTTATCGATCAAGATGAAAACATTAGCTTTAAGAATGCGCCTTTCGGGTGACAGCCAGCATTCGTTAATACAAGCTGTCGCCTATCGTTTAACCTAGCTAATCAAAGAATCTTTGGCTTTTAGCAGAGTATGAATCTCTGAATTGAAAAGCGCATTCCATTATTTCATTTGATATACATGCACATAATCCACTTCCATTGTTGCTGGAAATATATCATCATCGACACCATGTACCCCTCCATAATTCCCACCAACAGCCATATTCAAGAGGAAATAAAAGGGCTGGTCGAAAGGCCAGTTGTCCATGTTGGCATTAGCTGGTTTCTTATATGTTAATAGGATATTGCTACAATCATCCCGATAAAACCGCAGTTCTGTATCCGTCCATATTAAACCGTAAATATGAAAAGCCTCCTCAGCAGTTTCCAATGGCACATGTCCCGAACCAATGGCGTTTCCTTTGGCATGGTTATTACTTTCGATATGAATGGCAGATGATGTTTTATTAGGATCCCAGCTAACGTATTCCATAATATCCATCTCACCACACAATGGCCAGTTTGTACCTTCACGAATGGATTGTCCGAGCATCCAGATGGCTGGCCAAACACCCGGCCCCTGATAGTCTGGCATTTTAGCGCATATTTCGAATATGCCATAGGTAAATGATGGTTTTGAATTAATTCTGGCAGATGTATAATCGCCCACTTGCTGTCCCTCGCCGCTTTTTCGAGCAATTATCTTGAGTGTACCGTCAGAAATGGCAATATTCTGTCCATCGGTATAGTTCTGCCATTCGGCATTACCCCAGCCATGCTGACCTGTTTCAAACAACCATTTTTCCTTATCAATTATGCTGCCATCAAAGTCATCATTCCAAACCAATTGATAATGGGAACGAAAGTCGGGATCATCCTCTGTTATGCTTAATATTTTGGACATGGTCTTTTCAAATTCACCATGGGATAGGCTAATACTTATCTTGTTTTCACCTTCAAAAGGAAAATAGACTTCCACATTCTGCTCTGTCTTATCCAATACCTTGTCATTTACCAGCCAGGATTCTCTATCATACTCTCCGCTACTGGTATTAGTCAGGCGGTAAGTATTTGTTTTACCATCAACAGGCGTTACCTCAAAAGCGGGTATAAAGACATCGTTCTCAACCACAACCTGTTTGCTGACCTGCTTATTATCCGACCAGTCTGACTGACTTCCCCAAATGGTTAAAGTAACAGTATAGGTTCCATTCTCTGGATAGAAACCTTGCATTTCTGTCGTTTCCACCGGCACTCGGTTTGTTCGCTCTCCATTACCGAAATCCCATCGCCAATAGTAATGCTCACCCTGTGTTGTGTTTCTAAAGACAAAAACATTCGCATCAGATGGATGTGGTTTGATTTCAAAGTCTGGTATATAAGTGTTTTGAGGCGATTCGTCACCACAAGCAATAAATAAAGCACTTAAGAGCGTTAAACCTATTAATTTGATACGTATCCCCATAACTAATAACTTTGTTTAAAATGCATACTCATAGAATTTGGTAGTTACTGACCTGAGTCTGCTAAATGACTTGAGGCAAGTTTTTTCCCTTCTCTGACAGACAATTCTGAATACTGGGTTAGTTTAAATGCTTTAAGGTTAGAACCTCCAGATTCAATCCTGATTCTGACCTTCACTTCTCCTGCTGGCAGGTATATCTTTTTGATTTGCGTGCTGTTCCATTCCTCTCCACTTTCTGTCACTGGTAATTGAATATTCGAAGCTTGCACAGCTCCATTTACCAAGATACTAATTTGACCTCCTGCGGTGGCTGCAGCACTCATTATATCCAACTTATAATAACCCGACTGAACTGCATTAATGGTGTATTGTAACCACTCACCAGGCTCAGTCCATCCTATATAATAACCATCTCCATCTTTACCAATATCTACACCATCGTTTCGAAAATGATTTCCAACATTCCATTTAGCCCATTTACCTGAACTATCATGAATATCTTCTGATAATGCATCGTGGTAAGCATCACCATCCTTGCCCAAATCGTAATGAACACATTGTATCCATTCCTCTGTCTTGTGATGCATATAAGGCTTTGTTGCCCTTGTATGGCTCCCGCTATTTAAAGCAAACATGACATCCGGAGCTATCGTGCAGTTTTCAATTTTATGGGCATCAGCATAAGCCATTACGGCGTTGCAAGTTTCTTCTACTGAAAGTGGTTTACTCCCGTCTTTCCATGAATTTACTAATTCATAATAATCTTCATTGGTAGTCACTTTTAATACATTGTTCAGGCGGCTCTTTTTTACCGGCCACCATGACCAACCAATGTTATTTCTTTCGAAAAGCTCTATTGCTTCCGCAAACCAGTGATTTGAGTTTTCTCCTGATTCGCTCATCCATAAAGGCATATTGTATTGCTGACGCATATCAATTGCCCACTGTATAGCGTTTTGGGCATTACTATTCCAGTATTTATGAAACGTCAATACGGTGTTATCATCATAGCCATTTAAAGCATGGTTCTCAAAACCATTGTAGTTATTCCCCCAGCAGTTACCTGATATAAAGATGATATGTGTTTTATCAACGCTTCTAATGGCATTTGTTATTCGTTGGTGCAAACTCCATAATGCCCCATTGTTTTGGCATTCGCATCCGTTTTCATTTTGGGTATTGCCATCTACATCCCAGTTAGGCTCATTAATAATGTCGTATCCGCCTACCCAGGGGTTGTTTTTATAACGTTCGGCTATTTTTGTCCACAGCGCTATTAATTTCTCCTGGTTATCGTTACTCTCCCATAGCGATGGCAGAGTTTGATCGTAATCACTTATATTGGCATCTTTTCCCTGACCACCGGGCGCGCCGTGCATATCAAAAATCACATACATCTGGTTTTCTTCGCACCATGCCACTAGCTTATCCAGTTTGTCAAAACCCTTATTGAACCAGGTGTTTTGTATAGTGCCATTAGAATTTCTTTCTTCCTCCTCTATTGGCAGCGTAAACCATTTATAATGCAAAGCAGGACGTATGGTATTGAATCCCCATGCTTTCAAAGAGTCTAAATCAGTTTTAGTAAAATGATGCTCTAACCAATGAGCATAGAATTCATTGGTGCGTTCAACGCCCATTGTTTCATTTAGCTTGTTACGGAACTGGGTATGTGTATTGATACCTGCATCAGTTGATTGCATCATATACCCTTCCTGAATCATCCAGTTGCCTGTGCCAATACTGCGAATAATAAATGGTCCCTCATCATTGATGATATTGATATCTTCAACGCGCAGAAATCCCTGGCTCTGGCAAACTAGCAGGTGGCTAAGTAATATTATTAATGTCAAAAATCGGTTCATTGTCAATGAAAAAAAGGGGCTTACAACAGGTGTAAAACCCCTTTTCAGATGTTGAATAATTAAGTTTATTCGGCTGGTTTGAATACCCAGAGCCATCCGGTACCACCGGCATTTGACGCTGTGTACAAAATCATGCGATCACTGCTCAGTTCAATAATCTCGTATTTTGAATCAGGATTAACCCTGGCTGGATCGTATCCCAAAATTGATTGCTCGTTAAATGTAATACTTGTAAAATCACCGTTGAAAGCAAAGCTACCTAAACTACCTGCATCATCCGGACTTGTAAAATAGGTGTAATTTGGTGCTCCTGCTAAGTCAAACACCATCTTACCGTCTGCATCACCCGGAGGGCAACATGTTGAACCAGCATTCCACCATAACTCCTGCCAGTTGTAGGGTGCCACCATGGCCCAGAATAAATTTTGCCCATCAGACCATTGATAATCCTTATCAAACACCCAGGTTTTACCGCCCAAATCATCACCCACCAGTGCATAGTAAGCTTCTGGTAAAGGTTCGTCAAGTTGAGTGACCTCAACCGTTACAGACTTCTGAATGTACTCCTTTGTGTCTGGTGTATCATTGGTCATATAAGGAGTGGTAGCATAGTAAGTAAACTCGTGCGTTCCTGTAAACGGAAATACTACCTCCACACGATCAGTTGATTTTGTATCCAGAATATAGTCCCAGTAACCTGTTACACCGGGTGTATTCATTTGAATGGACAATTTGTTACCGCCATTAGTTGCCTGAACGACGGCCAACTCAATATTATCCGCATCAAAACTATTCTTTAATACATCTCTGTCTTCGATTGGCTCACAAGCAGAAAATGCTAAAAGCGAAGCGCCTGCTAACAAACCAAATAGTTTATTTAATTTCATACTTTTCTGTTTTTCAAGTTAACAATTGATTACCAGCCTGGATTTTGCTCATACACACCATTAGATAAGCGAATTTCACCTTCTGGCACAGGTACCAGACCTTTCGTCTCAGGTCGGTAAGACACCTTATAACTTCCCTCTGTTCCTGAGTTATTAACAGCAGCTTCCACACCGAAGTAGTTATTGCCGCTCTCGGCATCGCCCCAGCGCACCAGGTCAAACCAACGTAATCCTTCGAAAGCAAATTCGTGCAGTCGCTCATCCTTTAAATTCTCAATCGTATAGGCTACAGGATCCAATCCTGCTCTTTCTCTGACAGCATTGATGCCATCTGCTGTTTGCGTTAATTCAGAATGCATTAACAGAATATCTGCAAAACGCAGGTAATAAAAATCCTGAGCAGCCCATAACTGCATTGGGTCACCATGTACCATGTTAAGCAAGTAGTAGAACATCCCTTTTACACCATCTGGGCCATTGTGCTGAATGGTGGTGTACTTTTTATTCGTCAAGCCTGTGTTGTGATCGCCTTTTCCAATGTTCCAGCCATCAACCCCCATATCCGGGTCTTTCGAATTTAAATCAATGACAGAACCCTGCTTACGCGGATCATCATCAGACCAGCTGTTATAAAAGGCATTGTGCACAGTACCCCAGCCCCAGCCCTGGCCGAATGGCACCATCGAATGATCGCGGATACCAAAGAATAAACACACACGGTTGTTATACTGCTGTCCAAAGCTCCAATCTGCCAAACCATAACGGAGGGCAAACATTACTTCGTGGTTACCAGTACCAATGCTTGAGTTAGGACCGTCCTGACCAACCCATTCCAAACCTTCATTTTCTGCCCATGGCAATACCGGATGTGTTCCCTCCGGATCATAATCGCGTGCATTTTGATTGACGTACGAATAAGGCCACAGATTTCGGAAGTCAGATGCTAATTTATAGCCACTATTGTCGCGTACATCTTCCAAATGAGCAATTACGTCGGCTTTGGAAATACTGCCTCCATCGTACAATGGTAAAGCATCAGCAGCCTGCTTCTCTACATTGGTCATGTAACCGGTATAGTATAGATAAGCCCTGGCTATGTAAGCTTTGGCCACCCATACATTGGCATGTCCATAAGTTGCCAATGGAAAATCAGCTGCTTTCCTCTTAGGTAACAGTTCAGCCGCAGCTTTGAAATCAGAGGCTATAAAGGCCCAGGTTTCAGATAAGGATGAACGAGGTGCACCGCGATCTGCATCAGTTGTTGAAATAATTGGCATTCCTCCGAAGAATCGGGCAGCACGATACATTAAGAAGCCACGCATAAAATAAGCTTCTCCCAATGTGTTATTCTTGAATGCCTCCGCTTCGGCTGCAGTTTCAAAAAAGCGCTTGAAATCATTTAGCTGAACTGCTTCTATCACGGCATTGGCGCGACTAACACCATTATAGGTTTCTTTCCATAAATCGCGATAAGTATCTTCGGCAGGATCCAGAAAATTATCCACATCTTTTGCAGATTTATCATCCGGTCCACCACCGCCTAGCATCACATCACTCATCAGGTTGGCTGCCACATGCTCGTTGCTGTGCACTCCACCAACAAATAAAGCGTTATACACTCCATTCATTGCTTCCTCAATATCGGTTGGTGTCCGATAGAAAGTATCTAAACTTTTTTCATATAGATTATCAGTATCGAGATGATCATCACAACTGCTTATGATGGCCACTAAACCAATAACCACTGTATATATTATCTTTTTCATACGTTTTTTCTTTTGTATTGTCGTATGGAACTTACCATGATTGAATTGTTACTTTTGGTTTTCAGCCAATCATGGCTCATTTCATGATTCGTTTATAATCAACTAAAACAATTGGAATAGTTTTAGAATGTCACGTTCACTCCAAACATCACAGTGCGTGGTAGCGGATATAATCCTAAGTCCACTCCTGACGACCATGAATTGGCACCATAGCCCACTTCTGGATCCATTCCATCATATTTTGTAAATGTGTACAGGTTGTTAACAGAGACATATACCTTTGCAGCACTCATCCAATCAACATCTCTTAGCAAGCGATCAAATTTGTAACCTAACGTCAGATTATTGATGCGCAGGTAATCAGCATCGTGCATGTAAATATCGGAAATCAGCTGAGTATTCGCACTACTGTTATAAGTCAGGCGTGGCAAACGGTTTGATGTGCCTTCACCATGCCAGCGACCAAAAATTTGTGTGGTATAATTTTGGCTTAATTGGTCAGCAAAGGAGCGGTATGATTGCATCACCTGGTGACCAAATTTACCTGCCATTGTTGTATTCACATAAACACCTTTATACTCGGCATTAAGTTGTATCCCTAATTCAAAATCAGGTAATGGTTTTCCGAGCATCACACGATCATCATCATTGATGACACCATCTCCATTCTGGTCAACAAAACGAACATCTCCCGGCTGACGAGGTTGACCTGGTTCTGTTTCAATCATAATGGGTGTTCCATCGGCTGTTACATAATTATCTACGTCCGTTTGGTTTTGAAGAATACCATCCGTTTTATAGCCATAAAAGAAGCCTATTGGTTTACCTACCTGAACACGAGCAATATCAGAAGTTCCCTGAGATAATACATGACTGGCACCATAAATAATACCTTCGGCATTGGCCAGTTTGGTTACCTCATTTTTATTGTACGCACCTGTTACTGTTACACCATATTTGAAGTCAGAGATGTTGTCATTCCAGTTCAACATTACTTCAAAACCCTTGTTTTCGATATCACCACCATTAATAAATGGTGCACCAGCTCCAAAAGTTCCCAATATTGGCGCGTCTACTAACCAATCCTTGGTCGTCTTTTTATACCAGTCAAATGTAAAGCCCAAACGCGAACTAAAGAAACGTGTATCCAAACCAATGTTTATCTGTTCTGATGTTTCCCAGGTCACATCAGGATTAGGCACATTGGCAGGCACTGCAGCTTGCTGAGGGACATCTTTGTTAGGACCAAAATAATAGCCTTGAGCCCGATAAGCAATATTAGAGCTGTATACAAAATTACGAATATCCTGGTTTCCGTTCTGTCCCCAGCTGGCACGCAACTTACCATAACTGAAAATATCAAGCCCACGTATAAATGATTCCTCACTGAAGTTCCATCCTGCCGAAACTGACGGGAAGTAACCCCAACGGTTACCTTCTGCAAAATTGGATGAGCCATCAGCGCGCATGGTAAAGTCAGCCATGTACTTTTCATTGAAGTTATAGGATAAACGCCCCATATATGACATCAAACCGCCACCTTGAGCAGCCCAGTCACGCCCCCATGTTCCAATTTGAGAAACCTCTTCAGGATTTTTTGTATTGTCTACATAGGCATACTTTGGGTCTCCAAACAATGTATTACGCTTCTGACCACCTACATTTACATTCAAAATATCTTTCACCATCTCGGTACCAGCTAAAGCACTAAAGCGGTGATTGTTAATATCAAAGTCGTAGGTAGCGGTATTTGTCCATGTATAGCGCGTTCCCTGGTACATATCCTGTTGTGCGCCATCAACTGTATTCTGGTACTGGGTACCTAACTCATAGGTTGGTGACCATGACCGGCTATGTCCAAACCAGGCATCCAAACCAAATGAAGAGCGAACCTTTAGGTTCTTTACCGGCTCTAAGATGGCATATACATTACCAACAATATTATTGCCTTTACCCCAGTTATAGTTATGGCGGTAATACATTGTAGCTATCGGATTATGTTGTCCCATAGAGACCCCCTCTAAGGTTGGAGCATATCCGCCCGTACGGTGATTAATATCTTCGTTTGACCAATAGACTGGCATCAGTGGATTTGTCACTAACGCGTTATGTAAATCATTGTAATAGATATTACCGGTTGCAACAGCACGATTCTCAGTGTTTGTATAAGTAAAATTCTCTCCTAATTTCAATAATTCTCTATCGTTTAATTTAAGCACGGTAAACTCAGTATTTAAACGTCCAGTGATACGTTTGTAACCGGCATCGGTGATATGACCGCCAATAATACCTTCCTGATCGAAATAAGAGAAACCGGCTGAATACACAACGCCCTCACTAGCGCCGGTTACATTAATTGAGTGGCTCTGCATAGCAGCATTATCATTTGTCATTTCATCCACCCAATTAGTACCTTTCCAGCCACTTTGTAGTTGATCCCATACATCTTGTCCGTATTCAGTCCCAAGATTTCCAGGAAATGTTTCATTCATATATGTATTGCCATTCACAATCATATCCTGCCAGTCAAATGGCTCAAGACGCTCATTGGAACGGGCCTCATCCATGATGAACATATACTCCTGTGCATTTAATACAGGTAAAGTCTTATAGACATTTTGAACACCATAGTAGCCATCGTAAGTAATTTGAGGTTTGGCCCCTTTTTTACCTTTTTTTGTAGTCACCAGAATAACTCCATTAGCTGCACGTGAACCATAAATAGCAGCTGAAGCCGCATCTTTGAGCACATCAATGGATTCAATATCCGATGGGTTTAAGTAATCAATGCCGCCACCTACAGCAACCCCATCAACAATGTATAAGGGTGATGCATTTTCAATGGTACCGGCACCACGAATCGTGACACGCGTACCTGCACCAGGTGCACCATTACTACGGGTAATATTTACACCCGGAGCTAAGCCCTGTAAAGCTTCCATTGCACTGGCAGTGTTTAATTCTGCTAATGCCTCCCCTTTCACATTAGCATTGGCTCCTGTTACTAAGGCCTTCTTTTGCACGCCATAACCAACTACCACAACCTCATCCAGGTCCGTGGCATCTTCTTCTAACTGCACATTGATAGTTGTTGAGGTCACCATCACTTCTTGTGCTTTCATACCTACAAAAGAGTACACTAACATATCGCCTTCGTTGGCCATCAGTTGATAAAACCCGTCAACATTAGTGATAGTACCCGATGTAGTACCTTTTAAAACAACACTAACCCCGGGTATTGGTGCTCCATCGGTAGCACCTGTAACAGTACCCGTTACAGTTAGGTTTTGAGCCTGGCTGGTTAAAGCCAGTAAAAAGAGAAAAATCCCCAATACATGTTTCATAATAAATGGATTTTAAATTATTCGATGGCACAAACATAAACGTCATTTGTTAACAAGTGCTAATATATACACCTCATAAAGCCCTCACTCCACCTCTCCAATAACCTCATTTTATCCTCACTTAAAAAAATACAAATCACTCATACATTGCGATTTAGACAATTTTAACTTCTAAAAAGAGCTTACAATCGCCTCATTGGTGTATCATTTACACTTACAGTATTCACTGTATACGTTTTTTAACATTTACAGCTTTTATTCATCCTACTACAAGCTGAAAAAGAATGTAAGCATACCTTTATGCGTTGATGAATATCCGCAATAAGAGACATAATAATCTTAAGAGATTTCTAGAACCAATGCAATTTGGATGAGAACTAGTAGAAAATAGGTAAGCAGCGTCAGAACGGAAACATCTCAAATCCTTGCTGCATTAAAGGAATTTTTAGAAAGATACAAGGGCCTTAAAACTTGGACATATTGCAGCTACTCCGTAATAACGCATTAGCCAATGGATGCAATATATTCTGAAAGGTCATCGCCTGTTTTAAGCCCTAACTTCTGACGCAGTTTATAGCGGTTGTTTTCAACTGAGCGTGTACTAATATTCATTAGTGAAGCAATTTCCTTAGAAGCCATCCCCATTTTGATATAGGCACATAACTTTTTCTCTTTATCAGTCAAGTCTAAATGACGCTCAACTAATTTATTAATAAAGGTTTGATGCACTTGCCCAAATTGTCTTTCAAACAACTGCCAGTTACTCTCATTATCAATATCCTTACCAATTTTTTGTATCAAACTTTCTATTTTCCTCTCAGACTCATCCTGTCCTTTAATGCGTTTAATACGTTTTAATTGTCCTTGCAATTCAGATAGTAAGTCATTTTTTTGCACAATATGTACCGTTAGGCTTGCCAGCTCCTGTTCTTTAAACTGCATTTCACTGCGCAACTTCTCATTCCGCATTTTAATAACTTCCTGCTCTGCTTTGAGCGCCTCATTCGTCAGCTGCTCTTCTTTTTTCTTATAGAAATCTTTAGCCTTCAGCTTTTCTTTCTGTCGGTTTATTTCTATACGCTTGTTAATGATACCAACGGTACCAAGTAAGACGATCAAACATAAAAGAACGTAAGCTAGCTTTGCATAGAAGGTTCGGTACCAGGGGGGCAGCACTCTAAATGAAATTGTATGTGGTATCGACTCTATTCCATAACTATTTCGTGCTTTAACGGTAAATGCATATTCACCTTCACGCAATTTGCTGAATTGCCGCTTATTCTCTGGTGTCCATTCTGTATACGTCTCATCTAATGATGACAAAAAAGTAGCATATTCAATATTGTCATCACCAAAGAAAGCTGCAGCATATTCAACTTCAAACAGGTTATTTTTATACTTATAGGCCATATTATTGGGGGTGTCAGGCTCCGAACTACCATCCTGAAGGTAAGTATAGGCCAAACTATCACCCCTACCCTTAAAACTTCTGATGTGCACCTTGAATGGCTTCCTGAAATTACTGCTATTATCTAAATTATAATGTGCAAATCCATCCTCTACTCCAAAAAATACATGTGATGAATCCGAAACACAAACCGACTCAAAGCTACTTACCAGTTTATTTTTTAATGGGATAAAAGGGAGTATTCTATTTTTGTAATTATCGGCCTCTTTATATTGAAGCAACTCGAGATGCTCCGGGTAGAACAACCATAAGTTCTTTAGCCCATCCTCAACAATATAAGAAGGATACAGCGAAGCTTTAAAATAAGCATCCAGCTTTCTATAAGGTTCTATAACGCCTATTTCATTTAAACAAAACAGCCCTTTATCTCCTACAATCACAATCTTTTGAGCAATTTTTGTCACCTTCACCGAAACGCTTTGCTTAAAATGCGTGGGTCCATATACTGCTGTTTTCAATAAACTTTGGTAATCATTGGAAAAACTTAGCCGATATGCAGTGTCATAACCATCGGCTACCCATAAACGTCCCTGTTCATCCCAGTCCATAAAACGTGAAGGTTTATCAAATCCCTCCAGCTTTATATTGAATTTCCATCG
Source organism: Carboxylicivirga mesophila (assembly GCF_018271975.1). GTDB lineage: Bacteria > Bacteroidota > Bacteroidia > Bacteroidales > Marinilabiliaceae > Carboxylicivirga > Carboxylicivirga mesophila. The sequence goes on along the minus strand of NZ_JAGUCN010000008.1, from coordinate 46,919 downwards.
CCCATTTTCCTTACTAAGTATAATCAGTCCTTCATATGTACCACAAATAAGTTGCTCAGGATGACCTGGTATAGGCAAAAAATTCCATACACCGTTGACTGATGGCGGGGTTATAGAACGACTTTTTCCACCTATAATTTCGTAAACACCTAAATTATGACCACACAGTATATTTTCATCATCGTGGTATAAACTCCAAACCTGTCCTTCTGTACCATTAATTTTTATAAAATCAGTTCGTTCTTTCAGCGGATCTTCAAAACGCCTGTGATCAATTTTATAGAGGCCCTGATTAGTTCCTAAATACCAATCGCCCATATGTTTTTGCTGAACATACCCGGTTCCAATGTTATAATAACCTGCTAAAAAAGAAATACTGCTGTTAAGGCTGATACGGGCAATGCCATTATCCAAACCACACCATACAGCTCCCTGATTGTCGACAAAAAGCCCTAGAACAGTATTGTTCATCAACCCTTTATCTTTGCCAACATGCAACAACAACTCACCTGAATTATCAGTAACAAGCAGCCCCTTTTGGATAGTTCCAAACAGCAAGGTTTCATCATTGTAACGTACTGCACAAAAAACATTCGCCTCTGCCAATAATGAATTCACCGAACTATTCCATTTCTCTATGGCAGTCATATCCCAGGTAAAGGCCCCATTATTCATAGTAGTAATTAACAGCTTACTCTTCGATAAGGGGATGATAGAAGTAACGTACTTATCAGCAAAAAAATCTCCATTTACCAATGGGAATACTTGATTGCCCCGCAATTCCATCAAGCCATTTTGCTCATCATAAACCAACAACATTCCGTTAGCAAGGAAACAGGAAACAAAACGCGATAAGTTAGGAACGACACTAACAACGTGATCATCCTTAATAATTACTAAAGCTTTATCGGTGTGTAACACTATTCGCTCATTCCATAGATATATATTCCACACATCACCAAGACTACGAAGGCTATCATTGGTAGCCAGCGAAACAAAGCGAAACTGTTGCAAAGAATCATACTCGAAGTAACCAAAATCGTTATGAGCACCTGCATAAACCCTTTTGCCAATACACTTAACACTCCGAACAGCACCTGTTATAAACTTTCCATAACGTTGCCAGCGATTTCCATCAAACTCTAACAATCCTTTATTATTAGCGACATATATCAGGTCATTATCACTTTGCGACACCTGCCAGTTTTGAGTGGCACCATTATACTGCCGCCTGTTAAAATACTCAACTTCAGGTATACCAAACGTTTGCCCTTGAATAGTGACACTCACTAATAATGTTAAAACAAGAAATAAAGCTCGATTCATGTAATAGGTTTCTTTGGCTAAGCCTAAGATATAAATTTTTGACTATTAATAAACTTCCAACTCCCCTATACTCGTTGCAAACTCAAGACCCAAATGTGCATTATTAGCATCTTTCTCAATTCCTCCAGGTCTACCAATAATCTTTATAGCAGTCGTTTCAATTGTATTAAAATCAATTGTATAAGATTGATAAACGGGCTTTAACCACTGAGTATTATCTAAATTCATCTTTGGGGCAATGGATAAACCATTAACATTTTCCCAATGATCAACCGCCCAGAACTGCACATCAAATGAAGTAAACCATCCATAAAACTCGCTGGGTTTACCATTATTATATATCAACGTTGAAACGGTCTGTGGTTCATCCCATTTATACCCATAGTAATCAGGGGATCTCTGTTCTGACTGCCTCCTGCCCATTAGTGAAGTTTTAGGATTACAATCACGCATTTGTTCCATATCATCAACATTGAAGATAGAATTTGAGATGATTTCATTAGCAGTATGTGCTTTATTATTACTGAACACGCGAATAGTTACATCAATACTTTTTTCTTCTTCGGGATGCCTAGCTACAATCTTAAAGTGATAAAATCCCTCTATTTCAGGTGTACCTGACAATTGTCCTTTCATTAGACTGATGCCCAATGGCAGTTCGCCTTCTACCGATAAAGTTATCTCTTCTGCCCGGCCTGTATGAATAGGGTACGCAAATGGTTGTCCAATCCTTGCACTCAACTGAGGAACTGGATTGAGCTCAAATGGCGCTACAAAATTGGCTTCCAATGGAATTTTATAGTATAATTTACCCCCGATTTCAACTTTCTCACCTCCCTGCGCCAATATAATCCTTTCTCCTTGTCGGACTGTGCGCGCAGCCAGCTCTGATATCTTCGCATCTGTCAGGCCCTCACGGGTTATCATTTTATAAGAATCATTGAATGGTTGTTCCCAATTAACTTCATTCAATGGGTACATTAGCTCCTTGGGAATACTTTCAAATCCATTTACCACCCCCAACAACCCACACATAGTAGCAGCCTGGTTATCTGCATCCATTCCAAAAGCACAAGCATAATCCAATGTTTGCTGAAAATCGCCCTGGCCATATAATAAAGCCATAATTCCCAGGGCACCATTGAGCGTAGCATCTACTGCCGCCCAAGAATGACGATTATAATCTTCAACCACGTAATACTTATCACACACATTTTGCCTGGCCAGCTGCCAATTGTCGGGATACAACGCATGCTGCTGCCTGACATACTCAACAGCATGGGCAAAACGGCTGCCAGGTGTCAAGGCCTTGTTTCCAATTTTAATGAGTTCATTAATGTTTTTTTCAAAGAAGGCTGCACTGAACATGGCCGCATAATGAAGGGTTGGCTCCAAACCAAAATCATCGCTGGTTATGCGGGCGGCATATTCCGATTTAGCAACTGCATAATCAATCATTCCGGGTGCCGTAATAGCCCAAATTTCATTCACCAGCTGTGGATCAATCTGAAACCATTCACTATTAAAATTCTTATCACCCGTCACTGGCGGATAATGGCCCGCATGCATCAAAGTAACAGCCATACGATTGGCAAACCATATACGTTCCTTAACATGTCCTTTCCAGGCTTCAGCCAACTGATAATAGGAAGGTTCAACACCATGTTTCTCCATCTGTGTCAGGTACATGTATTCAATATCCGTATCATCATCGGAGAAAGCGCCATCGTGCCTGCGCAAATCTTCTAAAGTAAAATCATATCCATAAGGAAAACTATCGGGCCCTGCCTCATCAATGTACTTAAACTCATAACCCAGTCCGTAAGTATTGCCGATTATCTGCCCAATCCAGGATGCATAAACGGCATCACTATAATCCTCTACCGAAAGATATTGATAATGTGATTCTTCGCTTCTATCGTGACACGAAAAGCAAACGACGATAAAACAGAGTATTGGTATTAGCTTCTTCATTTTGATTTTGATAATTCATTAATAAATGGAATCGAAGGTTGTGCGCCTCTCCGGGTAACTGCGATGGCCGCAGCATTCTTCGCTACTTCAATTGCTTCAGTGATTGCAACATTATCGGATAAACAACTCGCCAGGTAGCCACAGAAAACATCTCCGGCAGCTGTTGTATCTATGGCCTTAACCTTTTGAGCTGTTATAATTTGTTCATTCTCATTTTTCATTTTTAGCAGTACCCCTTGTGCTCCCATTGTCAATATAACTGCCTCATCCACATGAACCAGTAACTCTGAAACAACACGTTTTTTACTCTCCATATCGAGAAGCTGACGACCAGACAACTGTTCTGCTTCAGTTTCATTGGGTATTAGAATATCAACCAGCTTAAGTAAATCATGACTTAATATGCCAGCCGGTGCTGGATTAAGAATGGTTTTTACACCGTATTTTTTAGCCAGAGCTAGAGCCGTTTTTACTGTTTCTAATTGAATTTCCAATTGGACTAACAATACATCTGCTGATCGAATGACATCTTCCAGGCCTTTTACCTCATCAGGCAGCAGAGCCGCGTTTGCGCCACTCACTACTATAATTGAATTTTCGCCAGTAGTCTGATCCACGGTGATCATTGCCACACCAGTTGATAATTGGTCATCAACCAAGACATGACTCGTATCTATGCCATCCTGCTGATAGGCACTGATGGCATTTTGTCCAAATTCATCGTTGCCCACCTTGGCAATAAATGTAACCTGAGCTCCTGCTCTGGCAGCGGCTACAGCCTGGTTAGCACCTTTTCCACCCTGATGAACATTAAAGACTGTTCCAAAGACTGTTTCGCCCGGCTTAGGCATTGTGGCAGTAGTCACTACCATATCTGTATTGCTACTTCCTATAACTACAACTTTTCCCATGGCAACTACTGTTTTGCAATGATAATTAGCGAAAGACCAAGTAAAAAGGATAAAAACATTACCGTCAATAATCCATTGGTGCCTTTGGGGCTATTCTTAAATTCCTTCCAAACAAAAACTCCCCAGATAGCCGCTACCAAAGTGGCTCCTTGACCTAAACCATAGGAAATGGCATAGCCCGCTTTTTCTCCCGACATGATACTTAGCAACATCCCCATACACCAAATAACCCCACCAAGTATGCCAATAGCATGCAGTTTGATTGAGCCATTTTTGAAGTAATTGGAAAAAGTAATAACAGGGCCACTCACTGGTCGTTTCATTAAAATAGTATTAAATAAAAAGCTAGATATAAACACCCCCATTGAAAAAACAAAAACTGCCGTATAGGGCGTTAATGTACCTGGTTCAATATTTTTAAAAGAAGGCGACATTGATTCGGCTACAAACCGATAGAAGAATGACATTAAAAGGCCTGCCACCAATGAAATAAATATCCCTTTATTGGACTTTACATCCTGACGCATCTTCTTATATACCAAAGCATTAATAACTATAGCCATCACAACCAGGCCTACACCAGCAAATAATACGAAGGAGTTATAAGCTCCGGGATGGGGAATGAAATTGACAAACACACCTAAAACCAGGGCCAGACCAATACCAATGGGGAACGCAACAGCCATTCCAGCCAAATCAATGGCAACGACCAGTAGTAAATTAGCAAGATTAAAAAGTACTCCTCCCATTAAGGCCAGCGCGAGTATCCTGGGAGTACTCTGTGATAAGTTTTCTATAAAGCTTTGGCCTGTTGCGCCTGATGAGCCAAAGGTCAGACCAAAGAGTAAACTCAAAATTATTATACCCAGAGAGTAATCCCAATAAAAAAGTGTAAAACTCCAGGATTCGGATGCAAGTTTTTGCGTATTGGCCCATGAGCCCCAGCACACCATTGTTATAATACAAAAAAGCACTGCTGTCAGGTAATTTTCTACCACATACATAATTACTGATTTTCTGTTAGCGATCTATTGCAAGAATACTACAAATAGATGGTTTGAACCAGTGCACACGACCCTATTGCACCTCATTTTTACCTCACTTTTAGAGTTTTTTATCACCTTTAGGTTCAATGACTATTCAGACGATTTATTTTATATTTGAATCAAATAAATCTCAATCATGCGCCATTTTATATTTCTTCTTGTTTTCTTAATTCTGCCTTTACAAGGGTACTGCCAGCAAATAGATTCCTTATTATCTATACTTGAAACTACGATTACCCAAAGAAGCAGTTACGATAAAGTGCGCTTAACAAGAATAGAAGATCTTAAAAGAAATCTGAGTAAAGGGAATATGACAGCAGAACGCAAGTTCTATCTTCAGCAATTACTTATTGAAGAATATGAGCCTTTCAACTTCGATTCCACTCAACATTATTTAAATCTCAACAAGCAGCTTTCTCATGAGCTTAAGAGCTTAGCCCTAACAAACTCTATCTCCTTAAAAATGGCCAAGATATTAGCTAGTTCTGGACGCTATTTTGAAGCAATAGAATATTTAAATGAGTTAGAATACAACTCATTATCACAATCAGATTTAAAGAACTATTATAGTAATTTAATTAAAATATATACCGATCTGGCCATATACAGTCCAATTCACGAAACATACAGAAAATATTCACGCATAGCACAATCATATACTGATAGCTTATCTGTCCTATTAAAAGAGGGCACAGAAGAGTATCTTGCAATTGAAGAGAAAAGATTCAGAGATAAACGATTATTCAACGAAAGTAAACGAATTAATGATCAACGATTAGCATTGACAACTCCAGGAAGCAGACAATACTCTCTAGTTACATTCGAGCGTTCGTTAATATATGAATTAAAAGGAAATGTTAGTGAACGAAAAAAATATCTGATCTTATCAGCCATTTCCGACATTCAATCAGCAGTAAAAGATAATGCATCATTAACAACCTTGGCCTTAATACTGCATAAAGAAGGAGATATCAATAGAGCCTATCACTTTATTAAATTTGCTTACGAAGATGCGTCTTTTTATAACTCGAGGCTACGTTTTACACTTATCTCAAATATTCTGCCGGTTATCAATGAGGCTTACCAAATAAGGGCTGAAAAACAGAAGAAGAAGTTACGCTCTTTTCTATTTATTATTAGTTGCCTGTCAGTTTTTTTACTTATCGCAATATATTTCATTTACAGACAACTGAAAACGCTTAACCGGGCACAGTCCGAATTGGTTAATGCTAATGAGCAGCTGAAGAGATTGAATAACAGCCTTAAAGAGAAAAACCAAACGCTTAATATTCTAAATGAGGAGTTGTCCGAATCAAACCTTGTGAAGGAACATTATATTGCCAATTTCCTTAGTATCTGTTCTAACTACATCGATAAACTAGATATGTTGAATAAAGGCATTGCTAAGCAAATTAATGCTGGCAAGGTTGAGGACTTATTCAAACAAAGTAAATCGCGAAAGTTGATGGACCAGGAATTGAAAGAGTTTTATCAGAATTTTGATGATATCTTCCTACATATCTATCCGCACTTTGTAGAGGAAGTAAATAACTTATTACAAGAAGGTGAAGAGATCATGCTTAAAAAGAACGAAACACTCAATACTGAACTTCGCGTATTTGCACTTATTCGTTTAGGTATTAATGACAGTTCTCGCATTGCTAAATTATTACGTTACTCGGTCAACACGATTTACAATTACAGGGTAAAAATTAAAAATAAGGCCAAAGGCAATCGGGATGAATTTGAACAGAACATTATGAGAATTGATGCTATTAAATCATAATTCTTACTCTTCTTATAACTCAAAAGTGGAAAAATAGCTTCATTTATTATCTAAGAACATCCACTTTTTTATGGATGACATAAATTAATACACTGCACATAATCAGATTGTTGATATTTTAACACATCTACTTTTTTACTACCCACTTTCGTTATTCATTTCTCAAACTTGTCATTTTACTCTCAGTTAAAATCCGGCATTTGAATATCAAATAAATCGGATTTGTAAATCGAGTAATAACACAAATTCAAGTTTAATGAAGAAACATCTTTACAAATCTATCCAAAGAGCTTTGTATAGAATACCGATGCTTATACTGTTATGCATATTTTCTATACTAACAATTCATGCTCAAAACCTCACCATTACCGGGAAGGTAACAGATTCATCAGGCCAACCAATTCCGGGTGCATCCATTGTGATTAAAACAACCACTATTGGGACAATCAGTGACATAGATGGAAACTATAGTCTAACCGGAAAGCTTTCTCCTGAAAGTATCTTAGTCTATAGTTTTGTTGGAATGAAGACACAAGAGGTTTTAGTTGGTAATCAAGCAACTATTGATGTAACCATGCAAGATGATGTGCATGGTCTGACAGAAGTAGTAGTTGTAGGGTATGGTACACAGGAGAAGAAGGATATTACTGGTTCTGTTGCTTTGGTCGGAGCGGATGAACTGGAGTCTCGACCTAATACTCAGTTGGGGTCATTAATCCAGGGACGTGCTGCGGGTGTGCGGGTAGCATCCAGTTCTGGTAAGCCTTCGCAAGGTTTAAGTATACGTGTGCGTGGCACCAATTCAATTACTGCAGGCAGCGAACCTCTATATGTGGTTGATGGCATACCTACAAGTGACACCCGTTCAATCAATCCTGCAGATGTTGAAACAATGACCGTATTGAAGGATGCTTCATCCGCTGCTATCTATGGGGCACAAGGAGCAAATGGTGTAGTGCTTATCACCACTAAACAGGGAACGTCGGGTAAGCCTAAAGTAACCCTGGATGCTTATACTGGTTTTTCGGAAGTATGGAATACCCTGAATGTACTGAATGGCGAACAATACAGAGACTTGATGACAGAGATGGGGCAATCAACTGATTGGAACCGCTACAACAAAAATACTGACTGGCAAAAAGAGATCTTTCAGAGGGGCATCTCTCAAAACTACCAGTTGTCATTATCAGGTAAGAGTGAGCAAACTAGCTACTATGTTTCTGGCGGTTGGGTGCAACAGGTAGGTGCAGTGCGCAGTTCAGAAATGGATCGTGCCAACTTTAAAATTAATCTAGATCAGGAAGTTAATGACTGGTTAAGCATTGGTACACGTATTGCCTATACCAAGTACCGCGATGTTGATGTCAATGACAATAATGCGATTAACCAAGGCGGTGTTATCACAGGTGTTATCAACACACCATCGGTCATAGGGATTTACAATGAAGATGGAACCTTCACTAGCAATCCATTTCAAAACTGGGAAAACCCGGTTGCTAGCACCGATGGTTCCGATCGCGAATATCGCCAGGAGCGTTTCCTTGGCAATTTGTATCTGAAAATCAAATTTCTGAAGGATTTTAGCATTAAATCAAATTTTGGTGTTGATTACAGCAATGGTATCTATGATTACTTTCTCGATCCTTACAGAACCAGTTATGGTCAGGCAAAAAAAGGCATTGGTACAAATAACACTGATCGCTCAAGCTACTGGATGGCAGAAAATATCCTTTCATACAATAAGAAAACAGGCAAGCATTCCATTGAAGCTCTGGCAGGTAACGTGGTACAAAAGTATTTGTGGGAGAATGCTTATATAACTACAGAGAATTTTGCCAGTGATGGAGTAAAAACAACTAATGGAGGCTCTATTATTACATCGGCTGGTAATACAAAGGCCGAGAAATCAAATGTCTCATACATTAGTCGTTTAAACTATGCATTTGATGATAAATACTTATTAACCGCCAACTTCCGGGCCGATGCATCAAGTGTCTTTGGAGCCGATAATCGTTGGGGATATTTCCCATCATTTTCTGCCGGCTGGCGTATCTCGCACGAAGGTTTTATGGACGATTTTGACTTCCTTAATGATTTGAAAGTACGCGCTGGATGGGGTATTGTTGGTAATGATCAGATTCGAAACTATGCCTATTATGGAACCGTTGGTTCAAATAATTACCCAATTGGCGGCACCCTAATGCCTGGCACTTATCCCAATGCAATGGATAACAATAGTCTGAAATGGGAAGAATCAGAACAAACCAATATTGGATTGGATATTAGTGTATTAAATGGACGGATTCAGTTAACGGCAGATGCTTATCATCGCAAAACACGTGATTTGTTGCTGGATGCCCCACTTCCAATAAGTACAGGCTACCAGGCTGCGTTACAAAATATTGGTAATCTCGAAAATAAAGGTCTGGAGTTTAGCCTTAATACAGTTAATATCGATAAAGAAGTGAAGTGGAGCAGTACTTTCAATATCTCATTTAACCAAAATGAAGTAACCAACCTGGTTGTTGAAAGTTTGCCAATGGGTAATATTGCCGGACGTGGCGAAGCCATTCTTTTAGAGGAAGGCCAGTCGCTGGGGACTTTATATGGATATATTTGGGGTGGTGTTGATCCGGCTACTGGTAATGCCTATTACATCGATGCCAACGGAGAAAGTACTTTTACCCCAACGGCTGATGACCGCCAAATTATTGGTAATGCTAATCCTGATTTTTTCTATGGATTGGATAACACAGTTAGCTATAAAGGCATTGGCTTAACTGTATTTTTAGAAGGTGCTTATGGCAATGATATGCTGAATGCTACTCGCATTGACTCAGAAGGCATGACTGATCCAAAGAATCAGCTGTTAACCGTTAATAACCGTTGGAGGCAGCCTGGTGATGCAACGGATACCCCAAGAGCAAGCTGGGCCAATACCGAAAACTCGCGCATATCAACACGCTTTATCGAAGATGGTTCGTATCTGCGTCTTAAAACTGTTACCCTAAGTTACGACATACCCCAAAGTATTTTGTCTAAAGTCAACTTGTCCAATGTACGAGTGTATGCCACCGGAGAAAACCTGCTAACTTTTACCGATTATTCGGGCTTTGATCCAGAAGTCAATGCATTTGGCGGTTCCAACACCATGCAGGGCATTGATTATGGAACCTATCCGCAAACACGAAATATCATTTTCGGATTGAACGTTACTTTTTAATTCTTAAACCGAAACATCATGAATTTTAAAACATATATAATAGGGGGCCTAATCGTATTATCTGCCTGGTCGTGCGATGATTTCCTGGAACTTAAGCCCTTGTCAGAAGAGACCACGGCGACTGCATATACAAAACTGAGCCAAATTGAAGCCGCCTTAACAGGTGCCTATGAATCTTTCCAGTCAGATGCCTATGTATGGAACAATGTACAATTTCAGGATGTACGCTCTGATAACCATTATGCAGGTGGAGATAATCCATCCTTTTACGAAGTAGATTATCTGGATATTTCTGCTACCAATGACAAAGTCAATCAAAGTTGGGGCAATATCTATAATGCGATATTAAAAGCAAATATTGTTCTGGAACGAGTTGATGATGTTACGGATCCATTATTAACGGAGAAGCGCAAAAAGGAAATCATTGGCGAAGCCTTGTTCTTAAGAGCTTATCACTACTACAACCTGGTTAATTTATATGGAGGAGTGCCACTCATTCTGGAAGCAACAAAATCAACCGATGCGGGTAGCGTTAACATTCCTCGCTCAAGCGCTGAGGAGGTATTTGCACAAATCATTTTGGATTTAGATGAAGCCAGAAAGCTTTTACCAGATAACTATGGTAATAATGCTGCTGTGAACAAAGCGCGCGCTACTGCCGGTGCTGCCTGGGCATTAATGGCTAAAGCCTATGCTCAAAAACCATCACCTGAATATAATAAAGTACTGGAGTGTATTGCTGAAGTTGAGAAGAGTGCTGCTAATTATAAACTGATTGATTACACCCATCTGTTTGACGGGGCACATTATAACAATGATGAATCAATTTTAGAAGTGCAATGGATAGCTGGTTCTGACGGCAATTGGGGGCCACAGCTATTGTTGCCACCTTCAATAAGTGGTGATTCGTGGCGCAAGTTTGTAACTCCTTCAAAAGACCTGGTAGAGGCTTTTGACGCTGAAGGTGATGAGATACGTAAAAATGCAACCATCCTCTTTGAAAATGTTGCCTGGATTGATGAATACTATGGCATTGATGAACCAAGTGATGGTAATTCTATGCCAAACAGTGTGGCATTTGGTTACAAATGGAAACATGCCGATGGATGGTCAAGTGGCGATCGGCAATATCTGTTGCGCTATGGCGACATCGTATTACTAAAAGCTGAAGCTTTGAATGAAACGAATGAATTAGCATTAGCTGTTGCAGAGGTAAATCGCATCCGCAATCGTGTTTCATTGGATGATTTGACTGACGAGCAAAAGAGCTCCAAAGAGGTAATGCGTCAAACCATTCTCAATGAACGTCGACTGGAGCTGGCACAGGAGGCGCAGCGCTGGGACGATTTGGTACGCTATGGCGTAGTGGTTGAAACCATGAACAATCTGGTTGAAATTGACTTACGCAATGGTCAGGCTATTGATTACAATATGACAAGTGATAAAATTCTTTTGCCTATCCCGCAGCAGGAACTGGATCGAAACCCAAATCTAACGCCTAATCCATCAAACTAAATACGATGACAATGAAAACATTTAAGAAACATATATTGTGGGCAGCTTTGCTAATGCTCACGCTGTGGAGCTGCGAGGAGAAAAGCAATCTGCAGCCAGAAGGCAACTGGGATTTGAGTGCTCCAGCGTTAATGCCTTTAAATGGTGATAATAAATTAGTGCTTGATGAAGCGAATCCACATGGTAAAATTACTTTTAATTGGGAAGCAGCGGTTTCATCAGCTAAATATGGGGTGTATTATACTGTTGTAATTGATTCGTTGAATGCAAGCGATGCAAATCAACCAATCATTCAATTCAAGTCACTGGAAGGCGGCAAGAGCAACAGCGCTTCAATTACCAATCTGGAGCTGAACGATGCTTTATACATGGCAGGCTTCCTCCCCGGGCAGGAGCTGGAATTACAATGGACTGTTCAAGCCGTGTGCTTATCAAAGATGACAAGTGATGAAGCCGATGTTACTGTTACCCGTTACGATGATGATAAACTGTTTTTATCAGGTAGCGCAACCGAAGTGGGTGATAATGTAACGAATGCTATCAAGATGATGCGACTAAGCAACGGTGCAGGTGAAAAGCTGAAGTTATACGAGTCATACACTGAGCTTAAAGCCAATGAAGGCTTTTTGGTTTTTAATGGTCGTAGTGAAAATGCCATTGCCTATGGCGTGGACAACGAAGGCAAATTAGTTCGAGATGGTCAACCTATCACCGTTGATGCTGATGGTGTGTATCGCATCAATATTGATTTCGAGACCATGAGCATCTCATTCTATAAAGTCGATCGCCTGGGACTGATTGGTTCGCCACTTGCCGGAGGTTGGGGAGCTGATGAGGCCCTGGAATATATAGGTATGGGTGTTTGGCAAAGCGATATAAGTTTCCCGGGAACAGGTGGCTACATCATACGTGCCAATAACAACTGGGAAGGCATTATCAAACACAAAAGCGGTAGCGTGAACGATGTTGTCCGCGAAGATTTTGGTAACGAACAGGGTATTGCTTTTGAAGATTTTCAGCAAAATGAAGCTGGTTTATATACGGTTACATTAACACTTGATGGTAATAATTACACAATGAATCTGGAGAAAGCTCCTGAGCAACGTATGTATGTTATTGCCAACGGCACTGATGCTTATGAGCTAACCATGGTTGGCGATGGCATTTTTGCAACCACCAGCTACATCGCACTGCAAACAACAGACAATGTATTTGTTAACACCAAGGCAGATGGAAGCGGAATCAGCTACAGCATCAGCGATGCTATGGGACAAGGTGATGATAACAAAGTGGAGGCGACCGTAAGCATGTCTGAAAGTACAACTCCTTTCTCCCCTGCTGTGGATCAAGCTTATAGTTTTGTGGTAGATATTAAAACAGGCGAACTAAAGTGGCACTACTACAACCTGAAACTCTTCCACTGGGATGAAGTTGGTGGTGGTTGGGATACCCGAACAGAAACCTTATTAAGCTATTCGCATCCTTTCACATTTACAGCAACTGCTGACTTACAGGCCGGTTATCACTCGAAGGTATTCTCGCCATGGGAAATCTTGTTTGGAGCAGCAACAAGTGAAGATGTAAATGCATTAAGTGGAAACATGCTCAATGATGGTGGTGCAGCCAACATAGATAACATATCTACCTCTGGCACTTATGATTTTACACTAACAATTACAGCTGATTATTCAACAGGAACCTTCGAATTTGTATCTAAATAAATAGAGTGTGGAGTCCAATTAATGTTATTGGACTCCACTCTTACTAATAATAAGCAGGAAGATGAACCAAAGAATTATTCGACTAATCACTCCTATTCTACTAATCATTGTAATGGGCCTAATGGGTGCCCGATGTCAAAAGGATGAGCGTATTACACCTCCTCCTCCGGTTATGCCCGATGCATTGGATATATCCATGCGCTTATCAACCTACGATGGCGTAAGTAAATTTAGTCAGCAGGATATCAAGTTTTATGCTATTGAACCCAATAATAATCCAACCATAAGCATTACAGCTGAATCAAAATACCAGCAGATGGATGGTTTTGGATACACTTTAACAGGCGGCAGTGCCATGCATTTGAAAAATATGAGCGACAGTAAGCGCAGTCAACTGCTGTACGAATTATTTGATTCTAAAGATGATAATATAGGTGTGAGCTATTTGCGCATCAGCATTGGTGCTTCTGATTTAGATGCTGCTCCATTTTCATATAACGACTTGCCCGCAGGTCAAACTGATGAGGAGATGACGCAATTTTCACTCGCTCCGGATAAGCAATACCTGATTCCTGTTCTGAAAGAAATTTTAGCGATTAATCCTGACATCAAAATTTTAGGTTCTCCATGGTCTCCTCCCACCTGGATGAAAGACAACGGTGCCACCAAAGGCGGTGAGCTACTAAAAGAGTATTACCAGGCTTATGCAAAGTACTTTGTTAAGTATGTTCAGGAAATGCAAAAAGAAGGTATTATCATCGATGCTATTACAGTTCAAAACGAACCATTGCACCCCGGTAATAACCCAAGCTTGTATATGCCGGCAACAGCTCAGGCTGAGTTTATAAAAACGGCTTTAGGACCTGCTTTTGAAGCCGCTAATATCAGTACTAAAATAATTATATACGACCATAATGCTGATAAACCTGAATATCCGATTTCCATCTTGAACGATGTCGAAGCTAGCCAATTCATCGATGGTTCTGCCTTCCATTTATACGGTGGCGACATTGATAACCTGAGCCAGGTACACAATGCGCACCCGGATAAGAATCTATATTTCACAGAACAGTGGATTGGCGCACCGGGTAGCTTTGGTGATGATATGGTTTGGCATACGCGTAACCTAATAATCGGAGCGCCTCGCAATTGGTGCCGTAATGTATTGGAGTGGAACCTGGCAGCCAACTCTGCTTTGGAGCCTCATACTGATGGCGGCTGCACCAAGTGTCTTGGAGCCTTGACCATCGATGGTGATAAGGTGGCGCGCAATCCGGCTTATTATATTATTGCTCATGCCTCAAAATACGTAAGTCCGGGTTCGGTCCGTATTGAAAGTAATATGCCAAACAACTTACCCAATGTGGCCTTCCTAACACCCGACAATAAGATTGTTGTTATTGTATTGAACGAAAGTGATAGCGAACAGCAATTTAACATTGAGCTGGGTGAACAACTCACCAGTACAAAGCTGGCTGCTAAGGCTGTAGCTACTTACGTTTGGAAACAGTAACAAAAACTCATTTTAACCACATCTAACCTCATTTTTACCTCATCATACTTAACAAACCGTGACTTGATTAGCCTGTAAAAGCTAAGTTTATAACAATTACTAAAAAACAACCATTATGAAGTTATACATACCAGTATTAATGGCTGCTTTGGCAATAGCTTGCTCACCCAAGCAGTCAACTAACATGGAGGTGGTAAATAACAATTTGCCTTACAGTCCCGAAAAAAAGACAGTTCAAGTATTCGAGACATCAAAAGCAGGTACAGAACGAATGGCTGCCAAAGGAATTAATGAGTTTGGTGAAGCCAATCAACCTTTAGAATCAGAGGTCGCTGTTTTTGTTAATCCCAACAAACAGTTCCAAACTTTTATTGGTATCGGCGGAGCCATCACCGATGCCTCGGCTGAGGTCTTCCATAAGCTCTCGGCTGACAATCAAAAAAACCTGATGGATGCCTACTATGGCCCTAGCGGTAATGACTATACGCTGTTGCGCACCACTATTCATAGCTGTGATTTTTCCAGCGAAAGCTACACCTATATTGAAGAAGGTGACAAAGAGCTGAAGACATTTTCCATTGAACGTGATAAAAAAGAACGCATTCCGATGATAAAACGTGCCATGGCACAAGCCTCAGAGCCATTGCTATTTTATGTCAGTCCATGGAGCCCACCTGCCTTTATGAAAGGTCGCGAGCACATGCTACAAGGTGGCAAACTTTTACCTGAGTTCTACCAGTCATGGGCCAGCTACTATGCCAGGTTTATCAAAGCATACGAAGCCGAAGGTATGCCGGTTTGGGGCTTAACCATCCAGAATGAGCCAATGGCAGTACAAACATGGGAATCATGTGTCTATACAGCTGAAGAAGAAAGGGACTTCCTGAAAAACTACCTTGGTCCTACTTTGGAGAAAGAAGGCTTAAGCGATAAAAACATTGTTGTATGGGATCATAATCGTGACTTGATTTCGCACCGCGCCAACACCATTTTTGGTGATCCTGATGCGGCTAAATATGCCTGGGGGATAGGTTTTCACTGGTATGAGCGCTGGGCTGGCGGCGAATCTATGTGGCGCAATCTGGTTAATGTAAAAGAATCGTTCCCCGATAAACAGTTACTATTTACAGAAGGGTGCATTGAGGCATTTGATGAAACACAATACCAACGCTGGTCAAATGCGGAACGATATGGTAAATCAATGATCAACGATTTTAACTGCGGAACAGCCGGATGGACCGACTGGAATATCCTCCTGGATCACACAGGCGGACCAAACCACGTTGGCAACTATTGCTTTGCCCCAATACATGCCGATACGCGAACAGATGAATTGATTTTTACGCCATCGTACTATTACATTGGTCATTTCTCGAAGTTTATACGCCCCGGAGCCAAGCGTGTGAGCACGACAACTAGTCGCAGTCACATTAACAGCACCTCATTCATCAATACTGACGGGACAATGGTTACAGTAGTCATGAATGATACGGAGGAAGCTATCGACTATAAGTTGATTGTTGACCAATATGAAACAGTAATGGAGATACCTGCTCACGGTATTCAAACATTAGTCTACTAATACTAGGTTTTCATTAATATACACAAACACAAAAACGGGCATTCATTTTACCAGAACGCCCGTTTTATTATTTGTAATAATGCTACTAAAAAACCTTACTGAACATTACTAATGGTAACTACACTTCGTGATGGTATTATCAACTGCTCTCCCTCATTAATTTCTTGCTGAAAAGCCAGGTTATTTTCGTTCCTACCATCTGTCAGGTATACTTTCATTGGGCCATTCAATGAGGCATCATTGAACATAAACTGCACAGGAACCTCCGTATTAAGGTAATTAGTAAGAACAATAGTTGCCTGACTTTTATCTGTTGAAACAAATGCACATGACATAATTCCGGCAAGTGATTGTTCATCGGTTTTTGCATCACTTCTGGTGAGCATCACCCGCTGCATACCATCCTTAATAAAACGCGAATAGTTACCCAAGGCCCAAAGTGTTTTAGAGTCATACAGTGCCCCATCGTTTTTATTATAATCAATGTAAATCAATCCATCTTTGTAATCATAGGGACTGATGGCCAGCCACCATTGCCACGATGAAGCATTAGCTATAGCCAGATCGGTAAAAATAACACGCGAGGTGTATAAGGCTGTCTTCATGCCTAAGTCGCGCCCATTACCTTCTATTTCCGAATTATTTTCCAACACGCAGTATTCACTCATCCAGAATTCGACTGGTTCCGGATTACTTTTTATAGCGTCCTGCACTTTACGCCGTGTTGTGGTCATATCAGTTAACGGCCAGGTAGTATAATAGCTATGAGCTGCTATTTTGGGTGCCACTTTAGAAAGATTGCCCAGGTACTCTGATGAAGCAGGATCGAAGAAACTATAAACCTGAAAGCCTCTCCCTGCTTTTCCGCCATTCTCATACATAAAATTTAATTGAGCCGACTCTGGTATCTCAAGCAAGGCATCAACACCTTTTTGCTCAAAGACAGTATTAATCACTCTTGTTGCAGTGGCAATCTCCGTATTCTGGGCAGGTGTCCCCTCCTGGCTTTTGTTGGTCCAATCCCACTGTGGCTCATTAAACGGACTGATGTATTTCAATTTAACTTCATCCAGCTCGTTAAGTTTTATAGCAATATCAGCCAGGTAATTGGCAAAGAGAGAATAATTTTCTTCCACCAGGTTATAACTATTTTTATCCGAAGAAAACGCCTTCCCATTTTTAGTGAGACTAACAGGAGGGCTGTTAACAAAACCAATGAACTGATTCACACCTCTTTCCTTAGCTGCTTTTAGAAACCAACGCTGGCCCTGGTGTTTACTCCAATCATAAATACCTTTGCCGGTCATAAATGATTCAGCCCGTCGCCACTCATCCTCTATCTCGCTGGCAGTTCCCTGCTCAGAGCTACCAGCCCCAATATTAAATCGCCAGGTATTCAGTCCTATACCCTTCGGATGCCCTTCTGCATCCAGCTCTGTACTAAATAACCAATCGGCCATTTGTTCCTTTTTGTCCTCGGGCCAGTTTTTTCCAACAAACTGACAACTCCAGGCGTCGGATGCCCCAAAGCCATGCACCGTCTGACGCGTAGCAGCAGCCTCAATAGTCAGCTTTAGTACAGAGCCATCATCAGGTTTGCTTCCCGCCTCCTTTTGACAGGAGGACAGGGCAATAAACAATGCTAAATATATCTTTAAAATCATTTTTTGTTGCTTCTTGTTATTCATACTTCTCCTGACTAAAGTGGACAAATAGTAAAAGTATAATGATACTTATTATCCAGCAACTTGTAGGCATCGTGCGTATCATACCCCCAACTATTATCACCTCCCACACCACGCTGTTTCAGATCAATATTCACCTCCGTAATATTTCGTTGAAGTATTTGATAATAATGTGTCAGCTGGTTGTTCAGCTCTTCAATAGTAAAGTGATGCGTGCTCATCTCCAGTGGCTGCTTTCCTTTAATCAAAAAACCCTCACCCGCCTGGTTCATAATTTTCATCCAGCGC
Source organism: Carboxylicivirga mesophila (assembly GCF_018271975.1). Taxonomy (GTDB): domain Bacteria; phylum Bacteroidota; class Bacteroidia; order Bacteroidales; family Marinilabiliaceae; genus Carboxylicivirga; species Carboxylicivirga mesophila. The sequence goes on along the minus strand of NZ_JAGUCN010000008.1, from coordinate 28,349 downwards.
ACTTGTGTTTTGTTACCACTCTCCTGTGGCCACACGTAAGGCGTATGCTGCTCCAACACTTTACCCTGATAGACATCCACCATAACACCATTTTGCCTGTCGCTATAAGACTCATGCGGTCCATTACCATACCATTCTACTAAATCATATCCGTCAGGCATTACGAGATTCATCCCCAAACGAGGTAACTCTGGCACTTTACCCTTACTCTTTTCAAAGTAGACATCTACCTCCACTGCTCCATCCGGATAAATTATATAATCGACATTGAAAACAGATTGCCCCACGTTGATGATGGATTTAGTTGATACCTTAACAAGTCCATCCGCCTTTTCTACATTCAGTGCGTTAACAGTACGCTTCGATTGCACATCGTACCATACGCGGCATCTGTTATGCATACCATTACCACGATCGTTGTTGGTCGGCACGCGCCAAAAGTTGGGTTGCAACCCTCTGCGCAGCAAATCCCTACCTTTGTATTTCCAATCGCTTATGTTACCTGTTTGCTTGTCAAAAACAAGGGTAAAATCCTGTCCGAATACATAGTGTTTCGCCTCATCTTCAGATAATGTTAAAGCACCTTGCTCAGTACTTTGTTTTATAGCTGGTGTAAACCTGTTTAGTTCAAATTGCTCTGTAGCTATGGTATACCCTTTTTCCAGAAGACCAAGCTCATCAGAAGTGCGGACAAAGAAATTGATAAAATACTCTACGCCTTCATCTGTTTGATAATCATACTTGACACTAAAAGATCTCTTTTCCTGAGGTTTCACAGAAGTCTTCAAATCAACAATCCCGTTTTGCACTACTTTACCTTCAGCTTTTATTTCGAAGTATAGCTCAAGCGCATCGGTGTTTCTGAAAAAGCTTTCATTGTAGAGCTTAAATTTGCCTTTTTGTAAATCCGTTGCAGATATCCAGAAATCCTGATATACCTTTTTCACCTCAAACAAAGCCGGTTTTGGCGTTTGATCAGCAAAAATGAGTCCGTTTAAACAAAAGTCGCCATCCGATGGAACATCCTGCGGGCCAAAATCCCCTCCATAAGCCCAATATTTAGTGCCATTGGGTAATTGTTGTGCTATTCCCTGATCCATCCAATCCCAAATAAAACCGCCCTGCAGCTGTGGTTCTTTACGAATCAATTGCCAGTAATCCATTATGTTACCATTGCTATTACCCATGGCATGACTGTATTCGCATTGTATCATTGGACGATGATCATTCAAGGAGAGAAACTCCTCCATCTGCTCAATCTTATAATACATGGGGCACACGATGTCGGTATATGACTCCAGCCAGGCTTGCTCATACTGCACCAAACGGCTGTTATCACGTTCTTTAACCCAGCGGGCAGTCGCTTCAAAATTTTGACCTGAGCCTGCCTCATTGCCCAGAGACCAAATAATTACAGACGGAAAATTCTTATCTCTTTCAACCATATTCATGGTACGATCCAAATGAGCGGCTTTCCAATCCGCATTATTTCCCAGGGTTTTATCCAAAGTGTAACCATCATTCCACAAAGAGCCCATGCCATGACTTTCAATATTGGCTTCATCAATCACATACAGGCCATACTGGTCGCATAAGCTGTACCAGTAAGGATCAACCGGATAATGACTACAACGTACTGCATTGATATTAAACTGTTTCATTAATGTAATATCACGCAGCATGGATGCCTCTGACACCACATGGCCATTGTACTCATGGTGCTCATGCCGATTGACGCCCTTTAACAAAACAGGCTGACCATTCACCAACAATTGCTTATGCTTAATTTCTACAGTGCGAAACCCCACCTTTGAGTCGCGGACATCAATTGTCTCACCCGCTTTGTTCTTAAGCACAAGGTATAAATCATACAGATTGGGTAACTCAGCACTCCATTTGTCCACCTCAGGCACGATTGCTTCAAAGCTAATATCGTTGACTGTTATCGGCTTAACTTCCTGATAAACTAACTTTCCTGCAGCATCCAGAAGTTGAACTTCAAGTACTGAAGCATTATCTATTCCTTCCAATGCTACATCAAGCTGAAACAAACCATTCTTATATTGGGCATCTAACCCTCCTTTAACAAAGAAATCCTGAATATGAGTATGAGGTAAAGCATACAAGTACACATCCCGTTCAATACCACTCAATCGCCACATATCCTGATCTTCGAGGTAACTGCCATCACACCAGCGATACACCTCAACTGCCAGTTTGTTCTCACCTTTTTGGATATATTGGGTGATATCAAATTCGGCCGGTGTTTTGGAGTCTTGTGAATAGCCCACTTGTTGCCCATTGACCCAAACGTACATAGCCGAATTCACAGCGCCAAAATGCAGTATTATTTGGTTTCCATCCCAACTGTCTGGCACTGCAAAGGTGCGTGCATATGACCCAACCGGATTATATTCGGTTGGAATATTGGGCGGATCCATTTTAAACGGATACTTCACATTGGTATAAATGGGTGTACCATAGCCTTCCATCTGCCAGTTGGCAGGCACAGGAATCGTTGGCCAATCATTAACCTGGTAGTCCACCTTATAAAAGTCCTTGGGGCGTTGGGCTGGATTAACCGCCCAATTGAAAAACCATTCTCCATTAAGGGAACTGTAAAAAGCAGATTGCGTCTTATCACCCACTATCGCCTTATCCATTGAACGATAGGGAAACGACCATGCATAAGCCTGACGTTTACCTTCGCGAAATACCATTGGTTGTTCCCATTTGTTTTGAGCAAAAGCTGTCATACCTGATAAAAGAATTATCAGAAAAATCCTATATTTTATATCTACCATAATCAGATAAAAGGGGGACAGACAACGCTGTCCCTTTTGTCGTTATTAATATCCGCTATTCTGTTTCAAAGTGCCTTCCGACAAGTCAATCTCTGCCTGAGGAATAGGAAACAATACATGCACATCTTCATCAAACAATTGACCTTTGGCGTTACCGGCGTCATAATCTGAATTAGCACCCAGATTATAATCCACAAATTCCTCCATCACCTCCCTGAGACGCGGCGAGTTAGGGTATTTAAGGCCCTTTTGACGTTTCAGGTCGTAGTAACGATGTCCTTCCAATGCCAGCTCCATCCGTCTTTCGTGATAAATATCAAGTAAGAGCTGCTCACCCGTTGAACTGATACCACTCAACCCTACGCGTTGCCTTACTTTATTCACCGAAGCAATGGCTTCACCCTCATGGTCATTGTGCCAGGCAGCTTCGGCATGCAGCAATAGTAAATCAGCGTATCTAAACAAAATGTGGTTAAGTGGGGTACGCGTATGTTCCGATTGAGCAGGACGATCATTCCAGGCTATCCAGTATTTTCGGTTGATGCGCCCCGTTTCATTTTCCGACAATTGAGTATCATAGCTTGGATAATCCTCATCTACATAATCACCATGCTTAATAATGGTTGCATTACGGCGCGGATCGCCTGCCATAAAGTTATCGAGGTGACTGGATGGTGTGGCAAAACCCCATCCGCCATCGGCACGGCTGCGTGTGAAGACTGGTAATACTGTACCTGCATCCAAAACATTATCAAATACCGTCTGGATTTCAAAAATAGAACCATTGCCATTGGGATTATGAATACTCCAAACATTGGTAAAAGGATCGTTCAGGTTATACTCACCTGTATCAATGATTTGTTTGGCCAATGGCTCCGCATCACTCCACTTCTCCTGATAAACATAGGCCTTCGCCAGGTATGCCAAAGCAGCCCCTTTAGTTGCGCGGCCTATAGCTGACGCAGTTTGTTCTGAACGCTCCGGTAATACGTCTGCTGCTTCCTTCAGGTCCTTTTCAATTTGTCCCCAGATTAAGGCTGCAGCCACACGTTCCTGCTTAGGGTCATTAACCGTTAATGGCTCTAGCAGAAGAGGCACATCACCAAAGTTCTTCACCAGTTCAAAATAGGCAAAAGCCCGCAGAAACTTTGCTTCGGCTAATACCTGAGCTTTAAAAGTATCACTAACAGGGGCGTCAGGAACGTTTTTGATAACCAGATTACAACGGTACACCTGCTCGTAGGCATATTGCCATTTATATTGAATCCATTCATTTTGAGGAGTAATATTAAAACGTGCCAGTTCGCCAAAATCACGTTGGTCACCTTCTAGGGAGTTACCCTTAAATGCATCATCAGAACAAATATCGCCCACCAGGTAGAAAAGATCATTTTCCCACCAGTCTTCGGGGCTTAATGAAGCATAGCATCCTGAGAGTGCCTTCAAACATTCATCTTCGTTGGCAAAATAGTTTTCCAGCACCTGCTTTCCCAGTATCGGCTGATCCAGAAAATCATTACATGATGCCCCAAACACCGCAAGTATACTTAGTACTATAAAAATTCGAATATTTCGTATCATCATTCTTATTATTCAAAAGGTTAAAATGAAATGTTAGCACCCACCATAAAGATGCGAGGCAATGGATACTGGCCCCAATCAATACCTCTTTCGAGAGCACTGCCACCAAGGTCCACATCCAGGCCATCAAACTTGGTTAGCGTAAACAAGTTTTCACCACCAATAAATAAACGTGCATTACTGATTTGAACACGCTCCAGCCAATCTTTCGGCAGGTTATACCCCAGCTGCAAAGATTTTAAGCGCAGATGTGATCCATCCTCTATGTAATAATCGGAATAAATAAAGTTGTTGTTATCGTCAATAGCAGCCAGACGAGGTTGCGAATTACTTGAACCTTCGCCATCCCAGGCCTTGTCTAACAACCCGGCAAATGAGTTGTAACGCTCACTTCCTGTTCCTGCATATGGTTTCACCGCATTCAACACATCATTGCCATACGAACCTGTAAATAACATACTCAGATCAAAGTTTTTATATCCGAAATTCATATTGATACCGAAAGTGAAGTCAGCTTCCGGATTACCAATAACAGCGCGGTCATCGGCATTTATTTTTCCATCGCCATTCACATCCCTGAAACGCATGTCACCTGGTTGAGCATGGGGTTGCAAAACATTACCAAACTCATCAGTATAGTTAATCACCTCGCTTTCATTCTGGAAAATACCATCGGTCACCATCCCATAAAATTCACCGGCAACACCATTCTCTACTGTGCGGGTTAAATTTTCGAGACGCTGATGATTTCCACTCCAAATAGCTTCTCCTTCAACTAACTTGGTAATTTTACTACTGGCTTTTGATACATTCAAAGAGTGAGTCATGCTAAAGCCGGACGCATATTCTTTTCGATAGGTAAGAATGACCTCAAATCCCTTTGTAGTTAAAGTCCCAATATTTGCATACGGCGTGCTCCAGGCCGAGCCCAGATAATATGGAATAGAGGTCGCCAAAAGCATATCTTTTGAACGTCGTTCAAAGTAATCGACAGAAGCTGTTAATCGCTGATTCCAAAAACCAAGATCGGCTCCAATGTTCATATCCTCTACTGTTTCCCATTGCAAATCGGCATTACCTACCGAAGCTGGTGCCTGGCCCAGGCTAATTTCACGCTCGGTACCAAATACATATACAGTTCTTCCTAAAGTTGTTAATAAGGCATCGTTATTAATGTTGTCATTTCCCACTTGTCCCCAGCCGGCTCTTAATTTGGCCTGACTCAACCAGGCAACATCGCTCATAAATCCCTCTTCTGACAGGTTCCATGCGCCCGATACTGATGGAAAATAGCCCCAACGGTTCTCTTTATTAAATCTGGATGAAGCATCTGCTCTAAAAGAAGCAGTCAACAAGTATTTGTCACCAAATGAATAATTGGCACGTGCCAGAAATGATTGACGGGTACTTTTATTGTTACTGCCTGAAGCAAAACGTTTGGTATCCTCGGTTGAATCAATGTAGCGTAGGTCGGGATGATTATTTGGTGCATTATACCCCTCACCGTATAAGTAACGGTTTTCATCACTTTCCATGGTCATACCGGCTGTTAAATTTAAGCGATGTTCGTTCAGTTGCGTTTTATAGTGCACCAGGTTGTTCCAGGTATATTGTGTTCGGTTATTATGACTCCGTGTCACCCAATTCTCATTTGTATAGTCTGTAGACTCGATAAAATAAGTTGGACCAAAATCATTATTTTCCCATTCACTCAGGTAAAAAGCAAATTTGCTTTCAGCAGTTATTCCGTGCCCTATATCAAAATTGGCGAATACATTACCAATGGTTCGTAAATAATCTGTTCCGCTGAAAGAGCGAGCCAGCGTTCCCATTGGATTGGGCACATCCGTATACAATGTCGGATGATAGATACTATACTCGTTCTTACCTTCCTGCTCATAATCGGGCAGATAAACCGGTATATTTGGCTCAACACGTTGCACATCCCATACCAGGTTAGGACCGTTATCCGTCTTATCCTTACTCAGGCTTAAATTCTGCCCAACGGATAACCACTTGGCTAGTTTATATTCGGTATTCAGCTTCATGGTGATGCGCTCATATCCACCGCCTTTTACCAATCCATCCTGGTTGAAGTAGGAGAAGCCGGAGGCTATCTTCATATCCTCGGTACCCTTATTTATACTGAGTGAGTAGTTTTGTATCGGTGCCAGTTGGGTTACTTCATCCCACCAGTTGGTCCCCTTTCCAAAAGCCTCAGGATCGGCAAAAGGTGCATCTAAACCTGAATTGGCAGCTGCTTTATTAACTATTTTAGCATATTCAGTAGCATTAGCCATATCCGGTTTTTTAGCCGCATCCTGTATACTGTACGTTGCATCAATGGAGATATTCGTACGTCCATCTTTGGCTTTCTTGGTTTCAATAACAATGACCCCATTGGAGGCCCTTGAACCAAAAATAGCACTGGCTGAAGCATCCTTCAACACCTGTACATTCTCAATATCTTTAGGATTTAACCAACTGATATCGTCCATGGGTACATCATCAACCACATACAAAGGATTGTTATTGTTGATAGTTGATATTCCTCTAATTAAAATAGAGGCTTCACTACCTGGCGAACCACCATTGGAAGACACCTGAACACCTGCCAGTTGCCCCTGTAAAGCTTGGGATACATTAGCTACGTTACGCTTAGCCAGTTCATCTCCTTTGACGGTTGAAATAGCACTGGTCAGATCTTTCTTCTGAACTGAGCCATAACCAATAGCAATCACCTCACTTAATTCTGTCGCTTCTTCTTCAAGGTTGATGTTTATTTCTTTTCGGCCGGCCACTGCCTCTTCAACCGTTTTGAACCCAATAAAACTAAAAACCAGAATATCATCTGCTTTAGCCTGAATCGAATAGTCACCATCCATGTTAGTGATGGTGCCAACAGTGGTGCCCTTTATACTAATAGAGACACCCGGCAGAAGCTCATCTCCAGATTTAACACTACCGGTTATGGTTAATTCCTGCCCCAAAGCATAGGGCATAGTCAACACATTAAGCAGTAGAACTAATAATAGCACCTGATAGTGCCTGGATATTTTTTTCATAGTCTGCTTGAATTTTTTAATTATTAAATAGTCTTTTGAATCTTGTTTAGCTATTAGTCAATCAACAACTACAAACCTATTCAAACACTGTGCAACACAAAATAGGCAAATTGTCCATTTAGAAAGCCCTTTTGTCCAATCATATCTAAATTTTAAAAGGATGAACAGAATACCCATACAAAAGACCAATCACCCCCTATCCCCCTGAATCTTTGATGAGCCTATAATACCTTCAGTTTTTATACATTTGAAATAAAAATACTTGTGAAACAGATATTCCTGCTCTCCATATTACTCATTACCCATGTCCTTTCTGCCAAAGAATCTACCGATAGTCTCTACTTTAGAAACCTGAGAATGAAAGATGGCTTACCCGGCAGCTCTATTTCCACGATCATTCAGGATTCGCTGGACTTCATATGGATTGGTACGAATGATGGTCTTTGCCGCTATGATGGTGAGAATTTCAAAGTATTTAAGTCCATACCCAATGACTCTGCTTCTTTATCTGACAATACCATTCAAAACCTGTTCCTGGATCATAAAGGCAACTTATATATTATGACCGCCCATGGGCTGGATTACTTTGACCTGAAGCTGCAGAAAATCACACGGATTTCGGCCCATGATGACGGTGATTTGGCCGATGCCTCACCTACTGATATTGTCGAGACGAATACCGGTGACATCTATATCAGTTCCTACTATGCTGGTATCAGTTATAAAAAAAAGCACGATAAAGCTTTCAGCTATCTGTATGAAGATCCTGATATCGAAACGTCCCTTTCATCAGACCGTATCAGCTGCCTGGAATTGTATGAGGACTCACTATTGATTATTGGATATTGGGACAATGGTATTGATATTTTTAACCTGTCAGATTGGAAAAATCAAAGCTTTTCGGCTTATACCAATGAACAAACCATTCCGAGAAATATTAATACCATGGTGCTGGATAATAACAGTGGCTTATGGATAGGCAGCAAGCAGGGGCTGTCATACCTGAACCTCGAAACCAGGCAGGTCAGTAACTATTTCTACAACAAAAAGAAGCCTAACTTTTTACCAGACAATGATGTGATTGCCCTTTACATTGATCACAATGAAAACATTTGGATGGGAACACGGGATGGCGGATTATCCATCGCAAAGTGTTCTGATATTATACAGCATGGGCCTGCGGCGAGCTTTTCAGGCTACACCTCCAGTTATGATAAAGGCAGCTTATCCTACAGAACGGTCCTGAGCATCTATCAGGATAAGAACCAGGATATGTGGGTCGGCACTCATGGAGGTGGGCTCAATTATGTTGAAAATCGTGAAAACAGGTTCTCACACCTGCAGCATCAGCCAGGCATTAGCAACTCACTTTCGTATGACAAGGTGTGGGGCATAACGGAAGCAAAAAATGGGGATATTTGGTTGGGAACCGACGGCGATGGAGTGAATGTGTGGTCAAGCCCCAAAGGCCTTACTCAACATTTCAAACACATTGAAAACAATCGTTCCTCATTATCAGATGATGCGATTATTAGTGCCTGTACTGACCACCAGGGCACTATCTGGTTAGGAACATATGAAGGTGGCATCAACCGCTACTTACCTGCAACAAATTCATTTAAAGCCTATAAAGCACCTCATGATATTCCGGTTAATGACATCAGGTGCCTCTATGAAGATAATGAGCGTACCCTATGGGTGGGCCTGAACCAGGGAGGTATATGCTACTACAACCGAAAAACCGATCGCTTTATTCAACACCCTGCAATTACAAATGAGGATGTAAGAGCCCTTATCAAGGTAAATAATACCCTATGGATTGGAACATACGGTAATGGGCTTATTGGTCTAAACCTGATTAATCAAAAAATCAAGCGATTTGATGTTCCCACCGATGTAGCAGACCACAAAAGCCCTCCAATCATCTTCTCATTGTATTCAAACAATGCTGAGTGCATTTGGATGGGAACAGCCAACTCTGGCTTATGCCGCTTTGATATCCAATCGGAAACATTTCACAGCTACAAAACTTCAGATGGTCTAAGCAACAATAAAATTCACAAGATACTAAGCAACCAACCCAACACCCTATGGATGAGTACCAACAGTGGCATATCACAATTTGATATTACATCTGAGAAATTCATTAACTACGATTGGAATCAAGGTGTTCAATCCGAAGAATTTCATAATGGATCTGGCATCATTACTAATTCCGGCATATTCATTTTTGGTGGCATTAAGGGTGTCAACCTGTTTAATCCTCAAGATTTTAAACCTGCTCAAAAACCTTCTAATGTGCGATTCACAAGTCTGAAGGTGCTGAACCAGGATGTATCCGTTGAATCACAGGACATAATCCAACAAAGCATTGAGTTTAATCCTGATATCCATCTAAATTATCATCACACCATATTTACTATTGATTTTCAGCTGGTAAGATACCCCTCATCGGCAGATGTGGTCTATCAGTATATATTGGAAGGCTATGATAAAACTTGGAACATCTGTGGCTTAGAACAATCAGCCACCTATCGTAACCTGCCTCCCGGAGAGTACACCTTCAGGGTAAGAAGCACCGATAAAGCCGGTTATATAAGCGATGAAGCCACACTCCAAATATTCATGACTCCACCCTATTGGAAAACAAAGATTGCCTTTGGTGTGTATTTGCTGTTACTAATCCTTATTGTTTTCGGCATATTCAGATACCGTGTTCAACAATATAAGATTAAAAACCGGCTAAAATATGAACAAAAACTCCGCTTAAAAGAAGGTAAATTACACGACGAGCGATTGGAATTCTTTACTAATATCTCACATGAACTGCGCACACCGCTAACCATTATCAACGTAGCTCTGGAAGAATTGGCAGTACTGAAAAACACCTACCCAAAAATCAGGAAATCGATTGATGTTGCCTTAACAAATTCCAACCGGCTGATTGAACTGGTTAATAAAATACTCGAATTCAGGCAAGTTGAAACCGGTGTTTCCAAACTAGCTGTGAGTGAGGTTCACCTGAATGGTTACCTAAGTGAGTTTCTACAAGGCTTCCGTGAGATGGCCAGGCACAATTCGGTCAACCTCAAGTTGCAACTGCCTATTGCAGACGTGACTTTATGGGTAGATATTGATAAGTTTTCAATGATACTTAACAACCTATTATCCAATGCATTTAAACACACTCCTTCAGAAGGTACTATCATATTAAGTGTGGATGAGGATGATCAATACATTGTGCTTAAAGTAGAAGACTCGGGCAGAGGCATCCCACGTAACATTCAGAACAAAATATTTAAACGCTACTATAAACTGGATAATAAATCAACCAACACCGGCATTGGCCTGGCTTTAACCAAATCATTGATTAACCTCCACCACGCCACCATTACTGTAGAAAGCATGGTAGGCAAAGGTTCGGTGTTCTCAGTTAAGTTTCTAAAAGGAAACAAGCATTTTACAGCCAATCAATTCTATGATAGCGCAACAGCAGAAAACAATGAGACCAAACCTCAGCTTAGAACATCGAAAATAGAAATAAAAGATAACGAACAGGTCATCCTGCTGGTAGATGACAACCTGGAAATATTGGAATTATTGAGTGATAAACTTAAAAGCGATTACAAAATACTAACCGCTACTGATGGGCAAGAAGGCATTGATTTTGCCAGAGAATACAGTCCCAACCTGATAATTTCGGATATTATGATGCCTGGGATATCGGGCACTGAACTTTGCAACACCCTAAAGGCCGATGAACAAACCAGTCACATCCCCATTATTTTGCTAACGGCTAAAGGCACTTCAAATGATGAAATTGAAGGACTTAATGCCGGTGCTGATGACTATATCTCCAAGCCATTTAAAATTGCCGTACTTCAGGCACGCATTAAAACAATACTGGATAACCGCATTAAACTATTCAACTATTTTTCAACGAATAACGGGGGCAAGCAAAAACCACATGATGAGCCTAGTGAGCCCGATAAGGAAATGGAATTTCTGAACCGGGTTGAACAGTACGTGCTGGATAAATACCTGACCAGCGAAGTATCCGTTTTCGAACTGGCCTCTGAATTGGGTTTTAGCCGCACCACTTTATATCGCAAAATAAAAAGCCTCACAGGATTGTCTATCAACGCATTTGTCAGAAGTGTTAAAATCAAAAAAAGCGCCGAATTAATTGCGCAGGGCATGAATGTATCAGAGGCTGCTTTCTACATTGGTTTTAACGATTTAAAGTATTTCAGGGAAAGCTTTAAGAAACAACTGGGAAAGAATCCTTCCGAGTTCAAATAAGGGGGTAATCTGTTCCATGTGTCATCTCAGATGGACTTACCATTAGTAAATGACATACAATTAAAATACATATAACATTGATTATCTGTGCAATATATACACATAAAGCAATTGAACAGTTTATCCCTGACAATTGGACATTCAGTAACCCAAGGCTAAGCAGCTAATGCTATACATTTGTTATCAGCTAAAAAGTCAATTAACTAAAATCATTAAAAACACAGTTTTATGAAACGAACTAATGAGCTTGGTAATTGCTTGGTTCATATCCTTGATAACATCATTAGTGAGTTTCTTACGACCATTGAAAAACAAATCGTATGAAATCATTACTAAAAATACCGTTTACCTTTTTGATTTTAGCAGCCATCCTGTTATTGGGTTGCGAAGATGACGACAAAGCGGGCACTCCGCCAACCGCTGATAATGTAACCGATGTGATTTTAGCTGAGCCTGGTGACAATATTACATTTGAAGGCACTTTCAATGCTGAAGATGGCTTTTCAAAAATATCACTGATTAATAATGAGATAATGCTTGATAAGCAAATTGTATTTGCCAATCATGTCACACAGTATTACCTCGATTATAAATTTATAGTTCCAGCAACAGCCGCATTAAAAATATATGACATTACTATAACGGCAGAGACGCTGGCGGGAGAAACTGAAAACTATACCACAAAGGTGGATGTTGCTACGCCTCCTTCGGTTGATGTAACAACAGACTTTGTTGCATTACCGGGTGAGGAAATAACTTTTGAAGGTACAATCACTGATGCTCAGGGACTCACCGAAATTAAGATTGTGAATGCCGGCATTGGTTTGGAACATGTGATTGAGCTGGCCGATAATCCTACCAGCTATGAACTCAGTTATACCTATACCATTCCTGTGGTGTCGGAGATGAAGGTGCACAATGGAACTATCGATGTTGCCAATAAAGCTAATCGCACCACTACTCTACCAATGAAAGTTAACCTTTCAGGCGATGATATTGTGTATGAAAACATATATGTGGCTGGTGGCTTTCAATGGTGGACCTGGAGTCCTCACCTGGCCTACCCAATGGATGTTGACCCGAATGATGATAAGTGGTTTGAAGTACCGGTTCATTGCTGGGACGGCGAGTATGAAGAATTGAAGTTCCTTGGTCAGCTGGATTGGGCTCCTGACAACTGGGGGCTGGTTGATCAGGCAGATCCATCAAAAGGCATGTTGAATGACGAAAGCAGCGCCACTATTTTACTGGGTGCTAACGGTGCCAACCCGGCCTATAAAAAGGTCCGTTTTAATCCTTATACCATGCAATACAGTGTGGAGGATATAACCGATGTGGTGACGCCTAGAACAGAGATGTTTATTGTTGGTAATGGTTATCCGGCTTATCCTGATTTGGATTGGAATCCAGAAGCTGCCATTCCAATGACTCAAAACCCATATGGCTATGGCGAGCACATCTTCCTGATTGAAGGGCTGGAATTTAGTGATGATGTGAGTCTTAAATTTATTGGCCAGACAACCGGATGGGATTATGATGCAGGCTTTGATGTTGCAGAGCAGGAAGTGAGTGCTCCTGTTAACTGGGTGAAAATAAAAGAGGGAAGCGGAACCAAAGACCTTAAATTTAAAAATCAGGCCGGTACGTATACTGTTCTCTATGATTATTACCTGAAACGAGCACTTATCTGGCAAGAATAGTGCAGTATATCACAGCAAGTCCACCATACACTCAGGTGGACTTGCTATATCATTTACTTCGGAACATTCGTAAATAATATCTTCTACTCATGTAGCAGCCTGATTTTATTTCACAAACTGTTCCGCTCACCTGACAGACAATTTGATTTATGAAAATTAATCTACCATTAATTTGCATGGGGATTGCTATGCTTACACTTTGGGCTTGTAACACCAGCAAAAACCATCAAATATACAATGATGCCCAGCTCGATTCGCTATTTATCCATGCAATCGAACACCACAAAATACCCGGCGCAGTGGCGTTAGTATCATACCAGGATACCATCATCTATCACAAAGCTTTTGGCTGCCGGAATATTGATGCACAGACCAGGCTTCTGAACAATGATATATTTCGCATGGCTTCCATGACCAAAGCCTTAACGGCGGTCGCCATCCTGCAATTGCAGGAAAAAGGCCTGCTCAACACCAGTGATTACGTTTACCAATACCTGCCCGAATTTAAAAGCCCCCGCTTATTAACAAAAGTACTGCCGGATTCGAGCTTTAGAGCTATTCCTGCCCAATCAGACATTACCATTCACCAGTTATTGACACACACTTCGGGCATAGCTTATGGTTTTCAGGATGACCAATACAATGCCCTGATATTAAAAAACAACATTAGTGAAGGCTTTGGCCACGATACCAGAACATCTCGGGAGAACATACAAAAGATAGCCGCTCTCCCCCTTTTACATGAACCCGACTCTGCCTATACATACGGACTTAGTTTTGATGTGCTAGGGGTGCTCATCGAAGAAGTCTCAGGCCAGCGTTACGATGAATATATTACAGAGCACATATTGAAGCCATGCGGGATGCACGACAGCTACTTTATTATTCCTGAACAACATCGCCACCGGCTACCAGATGTATATGAGCCAGCGGATAATGATGAGTTACAAATAACATCATATGCCGATACAAACTACCCTTGCCTGAGTAACAGACAGTTTTTCTCAGGAGGCGCTGATTTATGCTCCACCGCCAAAGATTACCACTCGTTTTTACAGATGCTGTCAGCAAATGGTACCTTCCAAGGCCACCAGGTGCTTGCTCCTGAGTCAGTGGCAGCTATGCTCAGCAAGCAAACCTCACTCGGTGAAGGTGATTCATACCAGGGATATGCCGCCTGGGTAACCAATGCCTTGGGGGCCCAAAATGGTCTAAGTAATGAAGGTACCTATGGGTTTGGTGGCTTTTTCGATACTTATTGCTGGACCGATCCAAAAGCCAATATTTCAGCGGTATTGCTTCTGCAAATGTACCCTAACAATAACCACCAGATACATGAGAAATTTCAAAAGCTCACCTATGAGCTAATTAATCAATAAACAATTTTTCACTTAAAACCCTTTATCATGAAACATTTTCTACTTTTAATTTCAGCTATTTTTTGGACTGCAGTCATGCAGGCTCAAGTCGATGTAACGTTTCAGGTTGACATTAGCTCCCGAACAGATTACTATAATGGAGGTGCTGTTTGGGTGTATATGGATGCTGACTGGAATGAGTACTATACCATGACGGATGATAATCAGGATGGTATCTACTCCTACACCGTTTCCTATGCCGAAGGTACCGCAATTACCTTTAGCTATTCATACCAAACCGGTCCCGACGAATGGAATGATTATGTGGTTGAATCAGTACCAGCTGAATGTGCCGATGCCAATGGTTGGCGCACCTTAACGGTACCTGCAAGCAACACAGTACTGGATGCAGTAGCCTATGGTAGCTGCAGTGCAACGGCCATTCCAAAGGTAACAGTCATTTTTAAGGTGGATATGAGTAACGAAACCGTCTCAGGCGATGGTGTTCAAGTGGTGATCAAAAACCCATGGATTTGGACAGCAATGAGTGATGATGGCAATGGTATCTGGTCGGCTTCTGTTGAGCTGGATGGCAACACCACCTACCCCTACACCTTTGTTAACGGTGCACAGGACTATTGGGATGGTGAAGAATCCATTACAGGCGAATGTAATATGGGTACTGCTGAGGCCCCCGAACGTCAGGTAGCAGTGGCTGAAGAGGATGTGACACTCAGTGCTGTCATGTTTGGTGCATGCGATGCTGCCACCTCTATCTCATCGGTCAGGGATGAAGAAGTTACCATTTATCCAAATCCTGTTGACGAAATGCTGGACATTCAGTCATCATTTCCGATAAAAGCCATTAAAGTGACGTCGCTAACCGGTGAAAGCATTGCCTCTTTCAATGGCCAGGGCAATAAAAGCTCCACGGTTAATTTAGGTGCCATCAAAGGGGGCGTTTACCTTTTGACAGTGTGTGGCGACGGTATCCAAAAGCACCTTAAAATCCTCATCCGATAAAGACACTATTATGAAAAAAATCCAGATACTGATTTGTTTGCTCTTAGGCTTCATGCCCTTATTGGCGCAAACAACAAATATTTCACCTGATAACCCGCTTATTCAGTATGCAGGGCGAATGGACTTCTCCAAACCAGGTGCTCCCACCTTTAGTATTCCCAGCAGTTCCATTCTTGTTAAATTTAATGGCACTGCCCTTTCAGCCCGTTTTACCTCATCAGGCACCAGCTATTTGTATGTGATAATTGATGGTCAGGCGGATCCGTTTAATCGCCAGATTATTGAATTAAGTGGGCGTAATGTCAGCTATTTAATTGCTGAGAACCTTTCAGCAGGCGAGCATACGGTGCAGCTGGTTAAACTCAATGAATACGACACCCAGATTACCTTTTGGGGCTTGGAAATAGCAGATGGCAATTTGCTTGAACCTCCCGCCAGGGCACCTTTAAAAATTGAATTTTATGGTGATTCCAATCCTTCAGGCTGGTCGGCCTGGGATGTGCGTGATGAAGGACATGCTAACCTTTCAGGCAGTTACTTCACCTATCCGGGCCTTACGGCACGTATGCTTAATGCTGAGTACTCCAACTTCTCGGCCGGTGGGCACGGAGTTACCGATTTAACCCGAAAGCTTGATATGAAAGATTTATATAACCGCATCCACATTGCCGGAGGTGCTAAAGCCTCCAATATATGGGATTTCCAGAATAATTACTGGCAATTCACGCCCGATGTGGTGGTCATTAACCTGGGAGCCAACGATTATTATGCCGGTGCGTCCAAAGAGCTCATGATGAGTTCCTGGAATCAGTTTGTGTCTGCACTCAGAACCCATTACCCTGATGCGCATATTGTGATGGCTAACTCCTATGGCTGGGCTTTCAATGAACCGGCCGACTATGTTGATGAGTTTGTTCAGTCGCGTATGGCTGGAGGCGACACCAACATCTCATTTGTCAAATTCCCATGGCTATGGAGCGATTACCATGCCGTTATTAATGAGCATGCCGGCTTTGCCGATATTCTGGCTACACACATTGCCGATGTCTTAGATTTACCCCCTCCAACATTAAGTACCCTATCCTCATTTGGCCAGAATAGTGATGTTGGCAATGGCAGCTTCGAGAGCAGTGTGGTTGCGGGCTATGCCGATGGCTGGCGTCCATTCGCCTCCTGGTCATATCCCGAACTGATTACAGATGCTGCCGGGGCATATGATGGGGAGAGGTACCTGGGTTGTACCAATCCATCCGGTGTCATGCATGCCAACGATGCCCAGCCAGGTGATGTTTTTGAGATAAAAGTGTGGATGAAAGCAACAGCAGGTAGTGTTGGCCGTTTAAAATATGAATTCAGAGGCCAGGGCCAAAACATCATCTCCCTCGACCAGGTTGATGTAACAGCAGCTGGTAGCTGGGAACAAATAAGTATAACCACTCATCCGGCACCCTCAGACACCTGGCAAATAAATGTGATTCTGGAAGGGGTAGATGGCACCATTTACTTTGATAAGGCCGAGATGCAAAAAGTGGCAAATACAACTATGCTGAAGGTGAGTACTTCTATTAGTAATAGCCTATCAAAAGAAGAAACATACAGCATATACCCCAATCCTGCCACATCGGTGTTAACCATTCAAACACCAGGAACTACGGCACCACAGTACAGCATTTATAATACCAATGGGTTAAAATGTCAAAGTGGATTTGGCAATAAGGTGAATATCGAAAAGCTGGCGAAAGGCTTATACTTCATAATAATTAAAGGTGCAAGCCATCCAATAAAATTCGTCAAACAATAGTTCGCTTGAATTTTGGTTAACCGGCACCCAATTGGGTGTCGGTTTTAACCTGCATGGCTCTTTCATCAATTAGCTATGCGAATCAATAGTTGAACCCACTCCGGGGTTCTGTTTGTAATACATTAATATACCATGGGTTGCACCCATGGTTATTAAGATTAAATCCCTTCAGGATAAAAAAATATCCGTAGGACATTAACAATAATAGCCCCGTTCGAAGCGCGGGGTTATAAATAGGGTGAGAAAACAACCCTGTTATGGGTTGAAGGTTTATATTAAGCAAATTTTAACGATTGATTCACATTAGCTATTAATGCCTATGAAACTCCTGCAATTACTGCTTCTTCCATTATTTTTTTCTGGGTGTAAACAATCCACAAAACCAGTTTATGACACCTTTTCGCATCAGGGCCAACTAAGAAGTTTCATCTACTACCAACCCACTGATTTGCATGAAGACAGCCCTTTACTGGTCGTGCTGCATGGATTTACAAGCAGTGCTGAAAAGATTATGCATTACACACATTTCAATCAACTTGCTGACCAGAGCGGTTTTGCTGTGCTGTATCCACAAGGCACAACAGATAATGATTCCAATACTTTCTGGAATGTTGGATATACGTTTCACGCAGATATTAACACCGATGATGTCGATTTCATTGTTCAACTCACTATGCTTATCCAAAAGCGTTATAAACTCTCTCCAGAGAACACCTTTCTGACTGGCATGTCTAACGGGGGCGAAATGTGCTACAAAATGGCTTGTGAAAAACCCACCATGTTTAAAGCTGTGGCACCTGTTGCCGGCATGATGCTGGATACTTTCTTTGAACAGGCACAAAACCATCAAGTACCGCTATTTGCTACCTTTGGCACAGCAGATGACGTTACCCGCTTTGAGGGCGATACAAGTAATGTTGACGGATGGGGTACATACAGAAGTATTGATGCCACTATTAACTATTGGCAAACAACCAATAAGTGCTCTGTGGTTGAGACAGACACGCTTCCCAACCTCTCTGCTGATGACGGCAGTTGTATTGTTCGCAGGCATTATTATCAGCCGGCTCATTCAAACGATGTGCTTTATTACAAGGTCATCAATGGTGGACATGACTGGCCTGGAGCTTGGGGTAATAAAGATGTGAATATAAGTGTTGAGATATGGAATTATTTTTCCAGTAAAATGCTTTAAAGAAATGCTAAATGAATTCTTTTTTTTACCTTTGATTATAGTCAAATAATATTAGTGAGACCCTAACGAGACCCATTGTTTTTGACAATCACAAGATGCTGTTATTAAGCGTATTAAAAAGATATTATGAGTCCTGTTCTGGGCACAAAAGCTCCCGGTTGATTATTCAGCCGGGAGCTTTTTTATCGTTAGCCCGTATTGTCAGTGCATTGGTTAATGCTATTTTTTCCTGTACAATCGCCCACAGCAAACAGCAGTGCAACAACAGGTACCTATTCCCTCGAACATAAGTAGCCACAAATAATCCCCCACGCAAAAGAGCTTCCTTTGTTTTCTCTTTATCTTTGCACAAAATAATTGAATATGATGAGTAGCCTTTCCTCGTATTTTCAGGATTTACAAGAAGAGATGATTCAGTGGCGCCGCCTGGTTCATAAACACCCTGAGCCCGCCTGGTGTGAGTTTGGAACCGCTACATTTATTGCTCAATCGCTGAAGAAATGGGGCTTCGAAATACACATGGGCAAAGATTTGATTTGTGAAGAACGCATGAACCTGCCAGCTCAGGATAGTCTGGATAGCTTCTATAAGCAAGCCTCGGAAAGGCCAGACCTGGACAAGGAATTGCTGGCAAAAACCAAGGGAGGTTACACAGCTGTTGCGGGAGTACTGGAGTATGGTGATGGACCTGTAAAAGTATTTCGTGTGGATATGGATGCGCTCCCCATTACCGAAAGTCAGTTAAATGAACATCGCCCTTATATAAACAAATTTGCATCTGCTCATGAGGGCTTTATGCATGCCTGCGGGCACGATGCCCATACAGCCATAGGCCTGGGATTGGCCAAATACATCTCGGAACACAAGGAGCAGATCCAGGGAAAAATCATTATCCTGTTTCAACCTGCCGAGGAAGGTTTGGGTGGCATGGCTGCTGTGGTGAAACACCCCCTTTTCAGCAAAGTGGATGAAGCATATGGATTTCATGTGTGGGCCAACAGAGACCCCCAGGATTTTATTTGCGGAACGTATGGCCAGCTGGCCAGTAAAAAGTTCGATGTGAAAATAACCGGCAAAGCCTCTCACGCAGCATTGGCTCCTGAAAAAGGCATTAACGCCATCCTCCCCGCTGCTGAGATTATATTAAGATTAGAACAGCTAAAAGCCGAATTCCCCTCGCACATACGTTTGAATATTGGCCAGATGCAGGCAGGCACGGCACGTAATATTATCTGCCCTGAAGCCATTTTAAAGATAGAAACCAGGGCTGGTGATACAATTACCCGTGATAAACTATACGATGCGGCCATCAGAACCATCGAAAAAATTACCAGGAAGTATGATTGCAGTTGCAAGGTGAGCCTGGTTGGTGAGGCTGAAAGTGCCGCCAGTTCAACAGAGTTGGTTAAAAAGGTGAAACAAACCGTGACATCCGCAAGCTTATTTGCCAATTGCATAGAAGAAGAATTGCACAACACCTATAGTGAAGATTTCTGCACCCTGATGAACCACGTTCAACAATCGGGCGGGCAAGCAGTTTTTATGGGCGTAGGCGCCTCGAACAATGCAGGCACTCACCACCAGCCTCACTTCGATATTAGCGAAGAAGTGATGTGGAAGACGGCTCGTATTTTGGCAGCAGTGAGTATTCTTACATAGAAGAAACGACTATGTCTCAAACCCGCCAATACTTTGCAGACGAGCAAAGAACAACAGCTACTCTCGAATAACGCTAAAAACACGTTTAATATCATCTGTTTTTGCCAGCGTTAATCTGATGATACTGTCTTCAGTGGCTTTCAGGTCATGAGGCACTTTTGCATCCAGTGTTAAAAGATCTCCTTTCTTAACATGGTGAACAACTCCCCTGACTCCAAAATCAACTGCCCCCTCAAATATTTCAACTACAATGGCACCCGGCGCCGTGTGTTCTTTCATTATCTGTCCGGCTTTAAGCAGAATGCGAATTTCCTTACTAAATGGTGTTTCGAGTAATTTCTGAATATTTGGCTTGTCTTCTTTATATTCAATGGTATCGGTTAAGGATGCTGTTTTCATCACCAACTGTTTTATGTGTGTTTATACACCAAACAAACAGACAAGCCATAAATTGGTTGAGATACAATAAACCATTGTGCCAATGACTTTGCTAAAAAGAAGAATAGACTATACTCTCTATATATAATGGGTTTTGTGAGACTTTTGCATACCGTTTTCATCAAATAATTCTGAACTTTTAAATGATTCACAGACCAACCTGAGTTCGAGGCATGATTTTGAAATCAGGTTATTAATGAGAACTACTTTCAAGATAGCTTCTCATCACTTTTTTAGTACCTTACCCGTATCATTGGATCCGTTTGTATTCTGTAATCTGTAGAAGTATAATGAAGGTGGCAAGTGCCCCATATTAATTGTAAGCTTATCATTACTCCCGATGGGTTGTGAAAATACCATTTGCCCGGTCAAATCAAAGATTTGGATGCTGGAATAGGTAGTAGCCCTATTATCATTGAATTCAATAAAGAGATATTCCCTCACCGGTGATGGATATATCTTTATACCATCTTTATCGTTATCACCAGTAATGGAAGTGGCTGTATTCACCGTTATGGTGCCCTGCATACTTCCTGGGTGCTGATCACATTGATAACTGTATTCACCTGCAATATCAAAAGTAAAACTATATTGCCAGGGTGCATTCTGCAAACTATTTCCAAACGAAGCAGGGTTATTAGAAAACGTAGCCGTTGTACCATTAACATTATGGGTACCAAGCGTATTATTCCAGGTAACAACATCGCCCTGGTCAATGGTCAGACTTGCAGGGGTAAAAGAGAAGTTAGTAACTGTAACATCCCAGTTTGTTTGAGCCCCGGCATTTACCAGGAATAACACTGTGATAATTGCCACTGCCCAAATTTTATTCGTAGTTGTTTTCATGGCTTTGCGTTTCTAATAATCTACTAAGACGCAAATATCCACCAGTATCATACTTTTGTCAATATGCCATTTTAATCAATAGCATGGGAAACAATTCAATCAGCGAATTATTGGGCGATGAATTCTTTAAGTCTGGGGGTATCGTGTGGCTTCAATTGACAGGTCAGAACAGGTGCTTCAAATCATTCAATGAAATGAAAGGCATTGCAGAGCCCAAAGCCTATCTTCCCTTTAAACGCTTTATTGTTAAATATTAAAATGCAACTTAGATATCTTTAGCCCTCGGTGCCGGGCAGGCACATCCTTTTTAAAAAGGATGCAAAATCTGATTGAAAGAGGTGAACTTAAAAAAGAAAGAAGTTCTCCCACCGCCAGCGCCAATTTGTATCTGATGCTGTTTAATTGACGTTCCACGGCGGGATATTAAATGGCACGAGTTACACACTCGCGCCAGCATACGATATCCATTAGCTTATTGGCTATTGCACGCAGCCTAATAAAAGCTTGCTGGCTGCCCGGTGGAGGCCAATACACCATGCCAAAGCATGCCGTCGGTTTCCATCACGCGCTTGCGGCTGGCCAGCAGTTCGCTTGGTACATGAATATATTTATCGTGCATCTTACCTATAATGAGGCCTGTTTTACCGGCCATGGCAGCATGCACCGCATTGCGTGCAAACAGGTCGCACAGCACCGAATCCACTGCATTGGCCCGTGTACTGCGTATCAGGTAACTGGGGTCCATATACCTCAAATGAACCGGTATATCTTCATCTTCAAAAAATGTCTTTATACGTGTGCTCAGGTATTGCCCAATATCATTGAGTATGATGTTACCAGAGGCATCTTTGAGTTGCGTGTTATTCTGGAGCAGCTCCTGCCCTGCTCCCTCCGCCACTACCACCAGTGCATGTCCCCTGTCCTGAATACGTTTTTTCAGGGCGGCTAAAAACCCGTTGGGTCCTTCCAGCTTAAAGGGCACCTCAGGCACCAATATAAAATTCACTTCCTGACTGGCCAGCGTGGCACCGGCAGCTATAAAACCCGCATTTCGCCCCATTAGCTTCACCAGCGATATGCCGTTATTGACACAGCGCGCTTCCACATGCGCCCTGTCCAGGGCTTTGGCAGCTTCCTCAATGGCCGTTAGGTAACCGAATGTTTGCGATACAAACGGAATATCGTTATCAATGGTTTTGGGCACACCCACCACCGCCAGCGGGTAGTTTTGTCGTTTGGCTTCTTTGTACAGTTCATAGCCGCCACGCTGCGTGCCATCGCCTCCTACCACAAACAGGATATTTATTTGTTTATCAATCAGGTTTTGAACGGCCACCGCTGTATCAACCGGGCCACGTGAAGTACCCAGGAAGGTACCGCCTTTTTTATGCACATCGTCCACCAATTCGGGGGTCAGCAGCAGGGGCTCCTTACCCAAATGCGGATCCAGGCCCCGGTAACCACCCTGAAAGCCATACACATGCGACACGCCATAGGCATGATGCAATTCGAGAAACAACGAGCGTATAACGTCATTGAGGCCAGGACTTAAGCCACCGCAGGTGACAATACCAGCCCGGGTGTTTTTGGCATCAAAGAACAATTTCTCGCGCGGTCCGGCCAGCTCAAACGCGATATTATCCGTCATCTTTTCATCGGGCCGCTGAATAATGCGCTCGGCCAAGCGCAGACTATCGCTAACAAAATACCTGAGTGGTGATGGATAAAGGGCTTCCCCCAAGGTGGTCACTTGCATATGTATCGATTTAATAATGTCGAAATTTAACTATAATACCATGAAAAAAATAACAGACGGATGACAAGTTTGGTTCTCAGCCAGCAGCACTGAAGAATACACAGCACCAATCGGGTTAAACAATGAATAGATACCCTGGTTGTAAACATGACTTTAAGTAATCTAAAACCAGCCCACCGGCAGCCAATGTCATTAAGTTAGTAGCATCCCTCACACTCACCCTTTGCTTCCCTAAAGGGCACAGCGCGCGGGGTAAGCCCCTTTAGGGGTTTGGGGTAGTATCTGGAGGTTGTATAGCGACACGAAAAACCCTTAACTTAATGACATTGCCCCGGCAGCTATCCTATTACCATAGGGTTCAGTACCGCTTACCCTTTACAAAGCAGCACTTCTGTTGTATATTGGGCTATTCCCGCCTCAATCGCTAATCATCAACTTATAAAATAAACTAATATGAAACGTATTATTTTTATTTTGAGCATCATACTTCTGATGGCCATCCCAGCTGAATCACAATCTCTGAAAAAAATGGGCAACAAACTAAAACAAACAACAAGCAAAGAGGCCGAACAACAAGTTAATAAAACAATAGATGATGCCTTTAATAAATCGGGTGACCAAGCACAGACGAATAATGACAAGGTAAATGAAACTGCATCCACGGCAACAGCAAACACAGGAGCAACGCAGGAGCTATGGACCAAATATGATTTTGTACCCGGCGACACGGTGATTTTCGAAGACCTGCTGGCAAACGAACAAAATGGGGAGTTTCCTTCTAAATGGGATTTAAAAACCGGCAATGTGGAAATAGCCGAACTGAACGGTGAGAGCGTCATCAACTTTCCGTCTACTAAAAACTCCGAGATAGTGCCGCTGATGAAGGAAAAAGGCGATTACCTGCCTGAGAAATTCACCATCGAGTTTGATGCCTACTTCACTGAGTTCTGTACAAAATTTGAAATTAAGCTATACGATGTGGTGAACCAACAAAAAAATCCGGACCTGCCACGCATCATCATCAGTCCCAAAGATATTTTCATTTACAATAAAGGGAAAACCACCTTTGATGAAAACAAAAACTACCCCTACTGGCAGCACATAGCCATCTCATTTAATATACGCTCACTAAAAATTTATTTTGGTGAAGAACGCATCACCAACATCCCCAACCTGGGAGGCAATCCATCCGGTTTTTCAATTTTGGCGTCTCAATGCCATGAAGGCAATGCCGCCCTGATCAAGAACATACGCATTGCCAAAGGCAGCATGAACCTGTACGACCGGGTGATGACCGATGGCAAATTCATCACCAACGGCATCCGCTTCGACGTGGGCAAAGCCACGCTCCGCCCCGAATCCATGGGTGTCATTAATCAGATCTATAAGTTGATGAGCGAGCACGCCGATCTGAGTTTCAGCGTTGAAGGCCATACGGACAGTGATGGCAATGAGGCAGCCAATCAGAAACTGTCGGAAGAACGGGCTGCGTCAGTTAAAAAGGCGCTTGTTGAAAAAGGCATTGCTGCCGACCGGCTTAGCACAAGCGGATTAGGCGAAAGCCAACCCATTGATACCAACAACACCCCTGAAGGTAAAGCCAACAACCGCAGAGTGGAATTTATAAAAATATAAAGCTATAGAGCGCAGATAAGGCCATCGCCAGGGTGATGGCCCTGACAACGCGAATCAGTATCCTGCAGGTGGTGGCCTGTTGACAAATCCTATTAATATGAACTTCCGGCATTGTATTAAACAGATAGGCTTAAGCTTTTTGGTATTATGCACCACTACATCTTATAAAATCTGTTACACAAACGATGGTGATGGCCAGCATACACCAAACAGTCCAACAAACTGGTTAAGCGTTAAAAGCTGGAATGCCGAATATGAAGAAACCTACCGCTCCAGTAAGCAATGGGCATCAACTCCTGAAGTGACCTACACCTTTGAGGTAAACACGACCATCAGCGGGCGCTATGTATTGAATGAATCGGTGGAGACAGATGGCTATTCTTTTGGCGAATGGTATGGCTATGGCAGCGGTTCCATGCACGAAGTTAAGGTTGTAAAAATGATTAGTGAAAGCTCCGATGGACGAATTGTTATTACGGAGACAACAGAAACCAAAGGCAGCGGGCAAATTGGCAATCCGGCACTTAATGAATATGGCGAATTCTGGGGAGGCTATTTATCCATTGATATCAGTACCAACTCCTATGGTGTAGGCTTTAATGGCCATCCTGCCAACAGCGAATCAAACCTTACACGCACAGTAGAGGGCTTACCAACAGATTACTCTGCCTTGTCGCAATTGCCTGCCGGACTGCGAGAGATATTTGTGCCACTTGGCGAAAAAGCGGAAGAATGGGCTACCTACAGCGGACCACTGGAAGAGGCCGAAAGTGTAATGCCCGTCACGGTGTTTGCTGCAAACCTGATGCCCGACTTTGATGAACCCAAAGACTACCCGCTCCCCCCAAACGGCACAACCCTGAGTGGGTTATACAGCGGGCCAAACCTGACAAAACGATGGAAGCTTTATCCATCGGGCATGAAAATGCCGGAAATATATGTGGAGATAATGGATAAAGACTGGCTGCCGGAAGATGATAATACGGTGGAAGTAAAATTATCATGGGACAATATCCAGCCATCTGAAATAGAATTTACCCTCTCCGATATATCGGCCGAACCAGGCACCTGCCTGAATAGTGCAGATGACAATACCGACCCGGACATGGACATAGTGGACGATAGGCAAGCAGTCGACTATACTATTGAGAAACGTGATAGGCAGATTATCGCTGTCAGTCAAACAGAATCCTCTGATCAAAAAGAAGCAATAATCGTTATCAGTTCGCTTGATTTTGGCGCTTATGCCACTATAAAAGCCCGGATAAAAGCAGGCGACAAATGGTATGATGCCAGGGTGAAGGAACAGAATGGCCGGGCATTGCACCTGCCCTATGATGAGAATGAAAATCACATAGCTGATAAATGGGAGAAGGACGTGGGGATATTTGACAGGAACTTATCTGCCAGCTGGGATTTTGATCCTTACCCCGAGCATCAAAAAAATAATGGTGACGGCTACAGCAATTATGAAGAGTACCGCGGCTTTTTTGAGCAAGGGCATTTGTTTAAAGATAGCAGGCACGAGCAGGTGAAGGGAAAGCATGTGCGAACCGACCCGATGCATAAAGATGTTTTCGTGTATGATCAGGACGGCCTGTTCAGGGAGCATTATGCCCCTTACAATCCGGCCAATTTAAACTGGCACTACATCGATAATACACTGATGAAGTACACCGGTAATGTGGAAGATGACCTGAACAGATGGGTCAATTACCGAACCAGTGACACCTACTCTAATCAGAAACAATATGCCATGTGGGTGCGCTACTGGCCGGTTGGAGGCAACACCCCCGTAAGTGCCGGCGAAAGCCCGATGAAAAGCAGCTGTGGCCCTGACTATCCCGGTGATACCCCATTGAAATGCATCTACATGGTAAAAATAACCCAGCAGGGTATTCTGAATGCCTTGAGTGGCATCACTAACCAGGCCCGCAAACAACGTCTTTTTTCTGAGCTGCTGACCTCAACCGTTATTCATGAAGTGGGACACGGATTGGGCATAAGACACCATTACAACAATACCGGAACCAACGAACCCGATGCTGATTACTGGGTGTTGGGCGTTAAGGATTGTGCCATACGCTATGAATCCGACACCGAGATACAGCACAATGATAAAATAAGCCTGCTGAAAACGCACTATTGCCGCAGGGGTGAAACATGGATAAGAGTCCGTGAGGAACAACACCCGGATGGTACCGCACCACAAGACATACCTTACGAAACACACCCGGCGCATAATTGCTACTGGTACATCAATATAAAAGGAGAGTAGTTATGCATTGAAACACAAACACCACAATAGCAGACCGAATGAATTTATAATAAACTTAATGATACCAATATGAAAAAGAACACTAACACCTACACTTACAAACGGCTCGTGAGCCTGTTCACCATCCTGTTTTCCCTGTTTTGCCTGAATGCCTTTGCTCAACTGCCTCCTGCCCTGGAAAAGGAATATGACGCCTTTAACGGTGAGATTCTGAAGGCTTTTCAGATTATGAATACCAAACCTGAAGCAACCGCCCTTAAAGAGGTAGCGGTGATAAAAGCCAGGCTGATAAAGCAATCAGCAACACTATTCCCTAAACTCAATGCCCTGCCCGAGCTAACGGAGGAGGAAGATGCCAGGTTTATGGAAAAAACAATGAGTAAACCCCTGTACCAGGACCTTATGAAGCTAATGGCCGATCCGGCTTTTATCAAAAAGGTATCGGGCAGCCCCGGGTTACTGGCTGAATACAACGAGCTGGACGCACTGCTTAACATGGGAGACGACGAGGAAGAGGAAGAAGTTTATTAAGCTAACAAACCTACCCTGTACAGAGAATAGCAGCACAGGGTAGGTTTGTAAGTAGCATTAGAAAGTCTGGACTAAAACGCCAGTACATTTACTAACTCTTATGAATAACAGCAGCAATACTCCTACCCTTGAATCTAACCACCAATCGCCCCTTTATTCAAACTCAAATACACTGACAGACAATAACCAACGAAACTTTTCATTCATCATAAAAATAAAATCATTCATCAAATACTAGAGATAGTTTAACAAACTATTCCACATCAAATGTTAACTAATTACTTAAGAAAGCTATTTTTATGACAAATGTTGCGAAGTAAACCGCCGGCTGGTCATCAACCTGGCAAGATTGGCGTCACGCTTTGGAAGAGGAGGCC
>NZ_JAGUCN010000087.1 GCF_018271975.1 Carboxylicivirga mesophila | reverse complement strand
TCTTTTGCTTTTGCTTACAGCTCATAGCTGATGGCTCTTAGCTTGTGATATCGTTGGAATCGAACCAACTTTAAACCATTATATCTTTCTTTTTAAGCTTCTAGCCTTTAGCTGATGGCTGTTAGCTTATTTTCATGATGTTGATTCTTAACACTGACCATTGTCTGGTGTTTTTTCTTTTTTTTGCCAGTAGCTATTGGCTAATAGCTATAAGCTTTTTTGGTGGAGAATATCGGAGTCGAACCGATGACCTCCTGCGTGCAAGGCAGGCGCTCTAGCCAGCTGAGCTAATCCCCCATTTCATTTAGCTGCTAG
>NZ_JAGUCN010000086.1 GCF_018271975.1 Carboxylicivirga mesophila | reverse complement strand
TCAAATGGATGTACAAGTACAGAAGTAACAGTAGTAGTTACCATTCAGGCCTTACCGGTGCCGACCATTAATGGCGATGCCGCTGAGACTACCACTGAATGGTGCGAAGGCGAAGATATTACACTGACCGGTGGCGGAGGCGCTCCAGGAGCGACCTACTTGTGGTTGCTGCCCGATGGCAGTACTCAAAATACTGCAGTTCTGACCATTAATAATTCTGACAAGGCTACTTACGAAGGTACCTACACGCTTACAGTAACTGAAGGTACCTGTGTGAGTGCTCTTGATCATAATGTAGTGATTCATACTAACCCGGTTGCATTACCAGCCAACGGAGGAGACGTTTGTTTAGGTGATGACAT
>NZ_JAGUCN010000085.1 GCF_018271975.1 Carboxylicivirga mesophila | reverse complement strand
TCAAATGGATGTACAAGTACAGAAGTAACAGTAGTAGTTACCATTCAGGCCTTACCGGTGCCGACCATTAATGGCGATGCCGCTGAGACTACCACCGAATGGTGCGAAGGCGAAGATATTACACTGACCGGTGGCGGAGGCGCTCCAGGAGCGACCTACTCGTGGTTGCTGCCCGATGGCAGTACTCAAAATACTGCAGTTCTGACCATTAATAATGCTGACAAGGCTACTTACGAAGGTAGCTACACGCTTACAGTAACTGAAGGCACCTGTGTGAGTGCTCTTGATCATAATGTAGTGATTCATACTAACCCGGTTGCATTACCAGCCAACGGAGGAGACGTTTGTTTAGGTGATGACAT
>NZ_JAGUCN010000084.1 GCF_018271975.1 Carboxylicivirga mesophila | reverse complement strand
AAGGCTACAGTGGATGCTGTTGAAAAAGCCATTGCCACAGTGGGGCACGATACAGAGCACCACAAAGCCGATGATGAGGTATACGATAACCTGCACGGCTGTTGTAAGTATGAAAGATTGGGAGAACCTGCAATTAAAGAAATGCCTGCAGCGCAGTCAAAGCATGCCATGGTTAAAGTAGCTGGTAACTGCGGTATGTGTCAGGAACGCATAGAAGAAGCTGCTCTTTCGGTGGAAGGTGTGACATCGGCCAAATGGGATAAGGACACCAAAATGCTGCACCTGAATTATGGAGGTAAGGCTACAGTGGATGCTGTTGAAAAAGCCATTGCCACAGTGGGGCACGATACAGAGCACCACAAAGCCGATGATGAGGTATACGATAACCT
>NZ_JAGUCN010000083.1 GCF_018271975.1 Carboxylicivirga mesophila | reverse complement strand
AGTATGCAACCCTGAAATGGGTTGAATGTTGATTATTAGAACGATGTTTGGGCCCAATGACATTGGTTTGTCTTACCACGCTAATAGTCATGAGCTAATGGCTTTTCAAGGAATGAATCAATTACTATATATTTTTGCTAATCCTTAGTTGAACCCGCTCGGGGTTCATTTTGTGATTTACCCTTATCCCATGGGTTTCACCCATGGTTATTTGTGTATAATCCTTTCAGGATAAATAATGTCTGCAGGACATTAACTATAATAGCCCCGTGCGAAGCGCGGGGTACTGAAAAAGGAAAGTATGCAACCCTGAAATGGGTTGAATGTTGATTATTAGAACGATGTTTGGGCCCAATGACATTGGTTTGTCTTACCACGCTAATAGTCATGA
>NZ_JAGUCN010000082.1 GCF_018271975.1 Carboxylicivirga mesophila | reverse complement strand
TCCTTCAATTGTACACGTTTGTAAATCCATTTTTTCAGTCCTTTTAAGTATTCCCATTGATTTATCATCCAGCGGATATGCAGCGATGGAATACTGCAAAAAAATGAAACTATATTATATGTTGACCTGGTCCGATGTTATAAACCCGTGAAGTAAAAGAAATTCAAGGGTTTAATGACTTGACTTTGTCTTGTATTTCTGATAACTTCTCTCACCAAAGTCGATGAAACGTCGCTTGCGTTTGAAAAGGCTGCTTTTCACGGAATCTCCGTCTCGACTTTGAAGTCAATGAAATTATTTCCTTGTTTATGCCATCGGGCCGGTCTTCCTTATTTACCTGTTTCATTTTTCTGAAATCCGACTGAAAATTGTCGTCATGTCGTTCCATATTACGCTCTAAC
>NZ_JAGUCN010000081.1 GCF_018271975.1 Carboxylicivirga mesophila | reverse complement strand
TTTCCTAATAATGAGATGTCATCACCTAAACAAACGTCTCCTCCGTTGGCTGGTAATGCAACCGGGTTAGTATGAATCACTACATTATGATCAAGCGCACTCACACAGGTGCCTTCAGTTACTGTAAGCGTGTAGGTACCTTCGTAAGTAGCCTTGTCAGAATTATTAATGGTCAGAACAGCGGTATTTTGAGTACTGCCATCAGGCAGCAACCACGAGTAGGTCGCTCCTGGAGCGCCTCCGCCACCGGTCAGTGTAATATCTTCGCCTTCGCACCATTCGGTAGTAGTCACAGTAGCATCACCATTAATGGTCGGCACAGGTAAGGCCTGAATGGTAACTACTACTGTTACTTCTGTACTTGTACATCCATTTGAATCTTCAACAGTAACACCATAAGTTCCGTTATCTGTTAC
>NZ_JAGUCN010000080.1 GCF_018271975.1 Carboxylicivirga mesophila | reverse complement strand
TAAAATGATGGATAAAGTTTTATTATTCCAGTAGAATTGGCCTATAAGACAAACAAATAATGGCAGAATAAAAGAAAGAAGAGCTATATCCCATCTATCAATTGAATTTTGAATCAGGTTAAATCTTGTGACTTCCAATAGTAATAATCCAATTGAAACTATAAATATAATTTCTTGCCAATACTTTAATAATGTCTTTAGAGCTTTAGTTTTCATGTTCCTTGGTATTTAAATTGCTGATTTATTTAATTTACTCATTATTATGAACGTCAATCTAACTCGTTTTATTTTAATTGTGTAGTATGGTGTTTTTTTGCTTGCCGCTAACGGTTGGCCGCATGGCGCTGTAGCAGATTTGCGTTGAGATTGTCCGTCCGAGAGGACGAGACTATCGAGGCGGGAATCTGCCCACCCAAAGTGAGCTGAGC
>NZ_JAGUCN010000007.1 GCF_018271975.1 Carboxylicivirga mesophila | reverse complement strand
TATCCCCGGGTGGCACTGCGTTTACCCGGGGTTATTATTGTTGCAGACCTACGGCCTGCTATGTGCATCTTTCATAAAACCTTATGAGCTGTTAATTGAGACACGTCCAGGAGAACTTTCTCCTGAGCTGGTTGAGGAGGCATTAAATAGCTGGTTAATCCGGTGCAAATTACCTCCTACATGTATTAATTTACGCTTGCACCGGTTTTTTGGTTGGCGTGGTGTGTCCCGGGGTGTTGCTTCGCTTACCCCGGGCTATTATTGTGACAAGCCTACAACCTGCAGCTTCCATATTACCTTATAGCTGTCAATCAATGCCCCATTGTGGTGCCTGCGCAGGATTGAGAGGGATTTAAACACGCATAGCCCCCATCGTCTTTCAGTCACTTCCCCGATGGGAAGACAACTACATAGCTAATTTTATTTCAATTTATTAGACTTATAGGATTACACTAATTACTAGCTAATGAGCTTTTTGCTAAAGCCGAAGACGTCTCCAATAAGCTACAGCGAAGCGTTACTAACTTTTCTTTGTAAAAAAGGCAACAATGGCTGATGTGATGGCACCCATCATAACGGCACCTATCATGCTCTGTTTAATATACGAGCCAAGATTAAAGAAGGCTTCCATCTGCTCACGGTCCTTTCCTTCGCTTACCGAATACTCAATGATATTGGCAAAATAGTCGGGCGATAGGTACTCATGCGTCAGGTATTGCCCAATCGGACTGAGTAAAGAAACAATCACTGCTATAATAAGGCCACTGAGAAAGCCTTGCGACCAGGTCATTTTACCACCCAGCCACTTACGCTTATCGAGCAAGGCCAATACATAGATGATGATGGCCGGTATAGCAAAGAAGTTAGTCAGAAAGTAATGCTTATCAATACGTTCATCATGCAATCCGATGGATTTTTCGAAAACAGCCCATAACAAAACAGCTGCAAAAAAGATGATACCCCACTTAAGTTCAATAGCGATTTTCTTCATAATTATTTAATTAATATTTATGCCAAGACTGTAAGTTAGTTTCATAATCAAAAAAGGGATTTCATCCCTTTAACCCTGACTTACTTTTCTTTTCTTGATAAAAGAAAGTAAGCAAAGAAAATCAAGACTATGCCTGCTTCGCTATAAAAACAACATTTCTTATAACTAAATCGTTAAACTCAACCTCTCCTATCCTCGAGGTCTCAAACAGAAACGATTTTACGTCATAATAAACTGGTTTTCATGCTCACCAGCCAAGGTCTGTCGCGTAAAAAAGGCCTTGATAATATTGCCTATATGATATTATTATTCAATTTGTATAATGATGTAACAGATTGCTTTAGTGTTGGTTCAAAAAAGCCCCGGACTTCACATCCAGGGCTCTCACAGCTTGTTATAATATATTTTACAACTTCTCTATAATGCTGTTAAATGTAGTGCTTGGGCGCATTGCTTTAGCTGCCAGTTCAAATACAGGTGCATAATAACCACCCACATCCATCGCCTGACCCTGAGCGGCATTCAGCTCATCCACTATCACTGATTCATTCTCCGTCAGCGCTTTGGCTAAGGCTGTAAACTGTTCTTTTAGTTCCGCATCCTTATCCTGTGCTGCCAACGCCTGTGCCCAGTACATAGCCAGGTAGAAATGACTGCCACGGTTATCCAGTTCATTCACCTTACGAGAGGGCGACTTGCGGTTATCCAGCAGCAAACCGGTTGCTTCATCCAGTGTTTCGGCCAACACTTTTGCCTTAGTATTATCGCTGGTGTTGCTTAAATGCTCCAATGAAACAGCCAGGGCCAAAAACTCACCCAGTGAATCCCAACGCAAGTGACCTTCCTGCTCAAACTGCTGCACATGTTTAGGGGCTGATCCCCCTGCTCCGGTCTCAAATAAACCACCACCATTCATCAATGGCACAATTGACAGCATTTTGGCACTGGTGCCTACCTCCAGAATCGGAAATAAGTCAGTCAGATAGTCCCGTAACACATTACCTGTTACTGAAATAGTATCTTCCCCTTTAATAATGCGGTCTAATGAGAATTGCGTCGCATCCACCGGCGGCATAATATGTATCTCCAGACCGGTTGTATCATGGTCTGGCAAGTATTTATGTACCTTTTTAATCAGCTGGTTATCGTGAGCACGATCCTCATTCAACCAAAAAACAGCAGGTACACCGGTAGCTTTCGCCCTGTTAACAGCCAGCTTCACCCAATCCTGAATCGGGGCATCTTTTACCTGGCACATGCGCCAGATATCACCTTGCTCCACCTGATGCTCCATTAACACCTTGTCATCCTGATCAATCACGCGTACAATACCACTGGCCGGCAGCTGGAATGTTTTATCGTGCGAACCATATTCTTCGGCTTTCTGAGCCATCAGCCCCACATTGGAAACGCTGCCCATCGTTGCCGGATCAAAGGCGCCATGTTTCTTACAGAAATCAATAGTTGCCTGATAGACGCCAGCATAAGAACGATCAGGAATGGTAAACAACGTATCTTTTGGTTGCCCGTCTGGTCCCCACATCTGTCCCGATGTGCGAATAGCTGCCGGCATTGAGGCATCAATAATCACATCACTGGGCACATGAAGATTAGTGATACCCTTATCGGAGTTCACCATCGCCAGAGGAGGTCGTTTATCGTAACAAGCCTTAATGGCTGCTTCAATTTCTTCTTTCTGAGGTGCCGGTAATTTGGCCAGCTTAGCATGTAAGTCGCCCAGTCCATTATTGGCAGATATACCCAGTTCCTGAAATACAGCACCATACTTTTCAAACACTTCCTTGAAGAATACTTCCACCACCTGACCAAAAATAATCGGATCGGACACTTTCATCATGGTCGCCTTCAGGTGTACCGAGAACAGAACATCCTCATTTTTGGCACGTTCAATGGCTTCTTCCAGGAAGCTGCGTAAAGCTTTCTTACTCATGACCGAAGCATCAATAATCTCGCCATCCTGCAGTGCCACTTGTGGTTTCAAAACAGTTACTTCTCCGTTTTCAGCGGTAAATTCGATGCGTACATGACCTGCTTTCTCAGTGGTTACGGATTGCTCACTGCCAAAGAAATCGCCACCAGGCATGCTCACCACATTGGATTTGGAATTGGCACTCCAGGCGCCCATCGAATGTGGATTTTTCTTGGCATAGTTCTTAACAGCCCTTGGCGCACGTCTGTCGGAGTTACCTTCGCGTAATACCGGATTTACCGCACTACCCTTCACTTTGTCATAACGGGCCTTTATCGCTTCCTCTTCTGCATTCTGCGGCTCTTCTGGGTAATCAGGCAAAGCATATCCTTTACTTTGCAGCTCCTTAATAGCCGCTTGCATCTGCGGTATGGATGCACTGATGTTTGGCAGTTTAATAATATTAGCCTCAGGTGTTTTTGCTAATTCACCTAATTCGGCCAAAGCATCGCCAATTCGTTGCTCTTCCTTCAGAAAATCCGGAAAATTAGCGATGATACGTCCTGCTAATGAAATATCTCGTGTTTCAACTTCAACGCCTGCAGTCTTGGTATAGGCCTCTACAATAGGCAATAACGAGTAGGTAGCCAATGCTGGCGCTTCGTCCGTTTTGGTGTAAATGATCTTAGGGGTTTTTGTGCTCATTTTAATTACTTATTAAATGGATCATGCATTAAGTAACGTTTCATCCGTCAATGTGTTTAACCAACATAGAAGGATTCCATTTTACTGTTTTCAATTAAAGGTTTATTGTTAACACAAATCTACTGTATTTAATAAATTACCAGCTGATTTATCTCATGCTTCAACTGGTTTTTTGTCAGCCAAATTTGGATTTAAACCCTTATTTTTATTCCAGATCGAGGTTAAATTGCTTTCTGAACATCGCCAAAGCCGGATTCTTTTCGGCCATTGCTTTATACTTATCAGCTACCGTGAAGGCTTTTTGAGCAGTCTTATCCTCTTCCTGTGATATTTCAAGATTGAGACTTATACCGGCATTTTTCAGGTGTCGTCGTAAATAAGAAAGAATAGTACTACGCTCCTTATTTAATTCATGTTCCTGAGTGTTGTTACGCAGTTTGATAAGCAATGTGTTAGCCTGAAGCAACTGAGGCGGATGATTCTTATAAATGGTATGAATCCGCGGCTGGCTGTCGTACTGACGGGTGAATTTGCGCCATACTTCATTCAGCTTTTCCTGGTCAAATGATTCATTCCATGTAGGATCAATAGGTGCCTCCTCCTTTACTTCTTCCTTGTCGGATGTTTTAGCTGCGACTGGCTGTTGCACTTTTTGTGCCAGATTTTTAAGCGACACAGATTTAATGCCAGCTGCACTTCCTCCGTTCATGCCAGGAGGTGGCGGAATGGGTCTTGCTGCACTTTTACTGCCGGTTGTCTGCCGGGGAGATGATGTTGATTGGGGGACAGGCTGCACCTTACCTACCGTGATGATGGGTATTTCATCAGACGGCTCTACTTTTTTTTTTCGGTAACTATGCGTGCCAGACGAATGAGCGCAAACTCAATGTGCAAACGCTTATTTTTTGCGGCACGGTATTGTTGCTCACTGTCGTTGATAATCTTTAATGCTTCGTATAAAAAATCAACAGAACAGTTGGCTGCCTGCTGAACATATTTTTCCTTTGTAGTCTGGCCAACTTCAAGCAAGCCTGCGGTTGATGCATCACGACACATCAGCAAATCGCGCATATGACTGTTCAAACCGGCCATAAAATGCTGTGCATCGAAGCCCTTCAGTAAAATCTCATTGAAGGTCAGCAGTCCCTGCTTATAGTCTTCTGCCAGGAATGCATCCGTCAGCTTGAAATAGTAGTCATAATCCAGCACGTTAAGGTTATCAATTACCTGCTGATAACTGATTTGCTTACCTGAGAAAGCCACTATCTGATCAAAGATAGATAAGGCATCACGCATGGCGCCATCTGCTTTTTGGGCAATCACCGCCAGGCCTTCTTCTTCCACCTGTACACCTTCACTTTCCGACACATATTTTAAATGCCCTACAGCATCGGCTATGGTAATACGGTTGAAATCAAAAATCTGACACCTTGATAAAATTGTTGGCAGGATTTTATGCTTCTCAGTGGTTGCGAGTATAAATATGGCATGGCGCGGTGGCTCTTCCAGTGTTTTCAAAAACGCATTGAAAGCCGCCTGAGATAACATGTGCACCTCGTCAATGATATAAACAGAATAGCTGCCTAACTGAGGAGGAACGCGCACTTTGTCAATTAAACTCCGAATATCGTCCACCGAGTTATTACTCGCCGCATCCAGCTCATGGATATTGTAGGAGCGGTTATCGTTGAATGACTGACAGGATTCGCATTCGTTGCAAGCTTCAAAATCATCGGAAATATTGGAACAGTTAATGGTTTTGGCAAAAATACGCGCACAGGTGGTTTTACCCACACCTCGCGAGCCACAGAACAGATACGCATGCGCCAAATGATTGCTTTTAATGGCATTCTTTAGCGTGGTGGTAATGTTGCCCTGCCCTACTACCGAGCGAAACGTTGCCGGTCTGTATTTTCTAGCCGAAACAATGTATTCCATAATTATTAATCAGTAGTTTAAAAGTCAGAAAACAGTAGTTAAATCGCATAGGTCTTATGCCCTACCTTTCATCTTCAACCATTAACTATTTTAAGCAATATGAAATTGCGATGACAAATATATAATTTCTTTAAGGCCTTCCCAATTAGAATGCCGATAAGTTATTAACAAGCCTATCTATCATACAAAAGTAACCAGAACAATTCCCACGCACTCACCATTTAATCAAGGAGCACATCTTATTGGCATCATTTACTTCAAGATGCGATACTTAGATATACCATAAAAAAGTGCAAAGACTTACTGCTTTTCGCATTATCGCCTTTGCACTTAATCATGCATCAGATTCTATGAAAAAATGTGCAGATATGCTTATTAAAGCATATAGTTCTGTTTGTGTATTGATAGTTTATTTGAAGCTGATAACAAAACGGTTACTTTCATCATCGGAGCTGGCACCTAACCAAATATCAAACTCCCCCGGTTCTGTTATTTGTTTCCTGTTCTTATCCCTGAAGCTAAGCATTGCTTCATCAATGGTAAACTCAATGGTTTTTGTTTCTCCTTTCCGCAATACTACCTTCCTGAAATCTTTAAGCTCTTTTACAGGCCTTGTAAGCGATGCAACCCTGTCGCGGATATACAATTGGACGATTTCGGCCCCATCACAGTCACCGCTATTCACTATATCCGCTTTTAACTTCACGGCTTCGCCTTTTCCAAAGCTTTCGGCATTGAGCATGATATTAGTGTATTCAAAAGAGGTATAGCTTAGGCCATGACCAAATGGATAAAGTGGCGTATTATCCACATCAATATAAGACGATTTATAGTCAGATGGAGCTTTGGCATCAAAGGGGCGCCCGGTGTTTTTAGCATTGTAATAGATAGGAATCTGTCCCACGTTACGCGGGAAGGTCATCACCAGTTTAGCCGAAGGATTAACCTTACCCGACAGCACATCAGCCACTGCATGGCCTGCCATTAATCCCGGATACCAGGCTTCCACAATGGCATCTACATGCTCTGCTTCCCATGACAGGTCTAGGGGTCTGCCATTAAACAGCACAAGTATAATTGGCTTACCCGTTTGCTTTAAAGCCTTAAGCAGTTCGCGCTGATTACCGGGTAAAGTGATGTCGGTACGACAAGCTGCTTCTCCCGACCAATGGAAATTCTCGCCCATGGCTACCAGGATAATATCACTGGCTTTCGCCACCTTAACTGCCTCTGCAAATCCGCGCTCAGCATCCTGATTATCTTTTTCAGCCTTCATGGTGCTACGATCAAGTAAAGGCAGTTCAGTACCTTCAGCATAGGCGAATTGTACCTTGGAGTCCTTATACCTGGCCTCCAGCCCCTCACGTAATGTCACCGATTGACTTCTGTCACCTTTGATAGCCCATTCCCCGTTTAAGCTTTCACGCTCATCAACAAATGGTCCAATCAACGCCACTTTCTTGGCAATTTCTGTTGAAAGAGGCAACACCTTGCCTTCATTTTTAAGCAGTACGATGGATTGTTGCGCAGCCAGCAGAGCTAATGACTGGTTGGCTTCACTCATCACTACTTGTTTTTGCCTTTCAGCATCAAAATAGCGATAGGGATCATCGAACAGTCCCAGCAGAAATTTCATCTCCAAAATACGTGATACAGCTACATCAATCTGTTTTTCACTCACTTTACCTTCTTCCACTAATTCTTTGAGATGCGTTACAAAGGCTTCGCTAATCATGTCCATATCAATGCCTGCATCAAGGCTTAATTGGGCACCCTGCTTCAGATCCCTTGCAAAACCATGATGCATCAGCTCCATAATGGCAGTGTAATCAGTTACTACCATTCCTTTAAATCCCCATGCATCTCTTAAGACATCCTTATATAAATAGTTATTGGCTGTACAGGGCACTCCATTTAAATCATTAAAAGCTGTCATAAAAGAGGTAACCCCTTCATCAATGGCTGCTTCAAATGGAGGGAAATAAGTATCATAAAGGCTTTGCTCAGACACATCAACGGAGTGATAATCACGACCACCCTGTGCAGCACCATAACCAACGAAATGTTTGGCACAGGCCATCATGGTATTGGGTTTCGACAGGTCACGGTAATTACTGATGCCCTGAAAACCCCTTACACGGGCCCGAGCCACTTGAGTAGCCAGAAATACATCTTCACCAGCGCCTTCCATCACACGGCCCCAACGCGGGTCACGAGCAATATCAATCATGGGAGCAAAATTCCAGGCCACACCGCTTGCTGTGGCTTCTTCGGCTGCTGCCCTGGCCGTTTGTTCCATCAGCTCCAGATCCCATGAGCAGGCCTCTGCCAAAGGAATGGGAAAGGTGGTTTCCAGTCCGTGAATGACATCAGCTGCAAAGAGCATAGGTATCTTCAGTCGCGAATATTTAAGGTTTTGCTCCTGTAGCATGCGCAGGTGATCCGCTCCAAACACATTGAAGGTACTGCCGATCATTCCTTTTTTGAGGTATTTGCCCGATTGGTTATCACTGACAGCACCTGTTGAAGCAAAATTACCCGAGTATTGGTTCATCTGACCTATTTTCTCATCCAGGGTCATTAGGCTCAACACTGAATCTACTTTGTATTCTATGACAGGATCACCACTATAGCTTTGCCACTGACTCGAATGCTTTTCTGTACTGCAGGCAAACACTAATGACAATATTATAGATAAGCCTATTAGTTTATTCATTTTGTACATGTTTATATTTTAAGGTTTGCGATTTCTATTTGTCTTAAGTAATTCAATCTTCATTTATATTAGGTTATTGAATGGTCAACCCCTTACTTCTCATTCTGATATCAGAGATATTATCAGTCTTTAGCTATCACTTTCAATTAACAGTGAGAGCAAAGTCTTTATTTCATTGTAAATCTGGCATCCAGCAATTTTTCAGAATGTGTTCCTACCATAACCTTAAAGCTTCCCGGCTCCCATACATACTCATTGCTAATATTGTGAAACATCAAGTCTTCAACGGTCAGATGAAAAGAAACAGATTTGGATTCACCAGGTTGCAAGCTTATTTTTTTGAACTTTTTTAGTTCTTTTAGAGGTCTGGCCACAGAGCTTATTTCATCCTGAATGTATAGTTGTACGATTTCATCAGCAGCATATTTACCTGTGTTTTTGACCTGTACCCTGACCTCTATTCTCTCGTCGGCCGATATAACCCTCTTCGATAAAGTCAGGTTTGAATAGTCGAACGATGTATAGCTAAGGCCGTAACCAAAAGGATAAAGTGGCGAATTATCCACTGCTAAATACCCATGTTTAGGTTTGAACAGTGCATTGTAATATTGTGGCAAATGGCCAACACTGCGCGGAAAAGTAAGGGTTAATTTGCCCGAAGGAACAACTTCGCCTGTTAAAATATTAGCTACGGCTTCACCGGTTTTTTCGCCCAGGTACCAACACTCCAGTATGGCATCTGCTGACTCATCAATCGCATTGATGGTTAGCGGCCGGCCATTAATTAAACATACGACAACTGGTTTGCCTGTTGCTTTGATAGCCTCAAACAATTGGTTTTGATTACCAAATAAATCCAGTGAGCTGCGGTACCCCAAAAACTCACCACAGGTCATAGCTGTTCCGCCTAAAGCCAATATTACCATGTCGGCCTGTTGGGCAACTTCAACAGCCTCATTAATTCGTTCTAAATCTTCAGTTTGATCGACACTATCAACTTTAAAATCGAGCCAATAGCCATGATTCTGATGTATTTTGCAGCCCTCAGCATAGTGTATCTCCATCTCATCGCCTAGTTTATCCATAAGGCCATCATAAATCGAAATCCCTCTTGCTTCATCACGATGAGAATAGCCACCAAAACGACACACCCGGGCATTTGGACCAATCACGGCCAGCGTCTTTATCTTATTTTTATTCAAAGGCAGCATCTCACGCTCATTTTTAAGTAATACAACTGATTTTTCAGCAGCTTCTAAGGCTAAATCCTGTTGTCTCTTCGTATGACATACTTTATCAGCATGCTTTGGATCAACGTAAGGACGTTCAAAAAGTCCAAGTTTAAATTTCATCCTAAGAACCCGGGCAACAGCCGTGTCTAAAGCCAAAGCTAGTGTACTGTTGGTCTCACATAAGCTCTTAAGATTACGGAAACAGTTAGGGCTTGCCAATTCAAGGTCAACACCCGCCATTAGTGCTTTGGCAGCCGCATCTGCAGTTGATGAAGCCAAACGATGGTCGTTTTTAATACCATCTATGCCCCCATAATCTGAAACAACATAACCTTTAAAATTCCATTCATCACGTAATATTTCAGTCAACAACCAATGATTGGCATGACTCGGCACTCCATCAACAGCATGATAACCTGGCATGACACTTAAGGCCCCTGCATCTTCAACGGCTACTTTAAAAGGAGGAAGAACGACCTCTCTCATGGCTCTCTCTCCATAGTTGACAGTACCTTTATTTGTGGCTCTTTCCGATACCCCATAACCGGCAAAATGTTTGATTGTGGCAATAACATGTTCACTGTCAATACCATTTTTTGCTACATGCTCTTTCGTGCCCTGAAGTCCTTCAACAATGGCCTTTGCGAAGCAAGATATTAGATATGGATCCTCACCATAGGATTCTTCAATACGACCCCAACGCGGATCGCGGCACACATCAAGCATTGGTGTATTCACCTGGTGACTGCCCCTGCTGCGGGTTTCTATAGCAACTTGTTCAAATATTTCCTTTACCAGTTCAGGTTCCCAGCTACATGATAAACCTAATGCCTGCGGATATACTGTAGAATTTCTTGCCCATAACCCATGTAACGCCTCTTCATGAAAAATCGTCGGAATGCCTAATCTTCCTTTTTCAATTATATATTTCTGTATTTCATTGGATATTTCGGCCGTTTGTTTGGCATCCAGATCAAAAGCCACACAAGGTTTGCCAAGTTGCCCTAACCCCTTTTCTATTAATGACTGATGTGATACCTGTGGGTTGAATTGTCCCAATGAATCCATATCATTTTTGCTTAAAACACTTGCTGATATCTGTAGTAACTTTTCCTCTATGGTCATGCGACTTAACAAATCGGAAATCCGTTCTTCAACAGGTACTGATGCATCTTTATATAAAGGTTTATCTTCAGCTTTCAACCTTAAGTTACAAGCTATTAATAAGAACGTGTATAATAAGATTTTTTTCATAATCGTATCGGTTTATTGATTTACTACTGTTTTGTTTGATATACCTCAGTCGTTCTTGGTTCCATGGTTGTATTATCATGATCATTATAGGTGATGAACTTTTTAAGCAGTCGTTCTATAAGATGCTGGTGCTCAGTCTCAGCTATAAGATTAATTGCCTGTGCCAGATCTAACTCCAGGTTATACAGTTCAGTTGCTTCCTGATCCCTGTTGACCAGCAACACCCAGTTTCCTTCCCTGATGGCTCCTTCATAGGCATATCCCGCCTGGTAAATAATAAAAGGATGAAGCGGTTTATCATTTTCTTTAGTATCAAGTAGTATGGGAAGTAATGAAGTGCAATCCATCGCCTGATCTTCTTCCATGGGTTGATTGGTTATCTCGTACATGGTGGCCACCCAATCTTGTGTCAATACCGGTTCATCAGATACAGAGCCTGATTTGATTTGCCCGGGCCAGCTGATGATGAATGGCACCCGGTGGCCTCCTTCGTAAACAGATGCTTTATACCCTCGTAAAGGTCCGTTATTATCATGCTCAGGATTGCCAAAATCACATACTCCCGGCCATAAAGCCCCGTTATCACTCGTAAAGAAAACGATTGTGTTTTCGTATATACCCTCCTGCTTCAATTTGTCAATCAGGTGGCCAACCTGCACATCCAACTCATATACGAAATCACCGGTAGCGCCACCTGTAATGCCTTTTACCTGCTCATTGAGCTCATCGTCATCCCCATCAAAATCATTGGGAGGCGTGTGCGGCACATGAATGGCCTGTGATGCAAAATAGATCAGGAAGGGCTTAGCTTCATTACTTTGCTTATTCAACAGAATATGCTCATCAATAAACGCTTTGGCTTTGTTAATCATCATGATGCCAGTCTGGCTGGAATTATAATCGACATCCCCTATTCCTGCGTGTTTTTGATGCTCCACAATCTCTGATGTGCCATTTTCCATTTCATAGCGACCATTATTCCATAAATGGGTTGAGCTGTTATCCGCCGGTTTATCCGGGTCAAAAGGTGCGAAATGTCCATTTTCGAAGAAGGCAAAGGGTTCGTGCTGTATCCCGCTAGGTAATGAATAAGAATAATCAAAACCATACTCGTTGATGGAGTTGTGTACCCCTTGCGCAAAGTCCATTTTACAGATATCATTTTGCTCCCTAATAAGTTGACCTTCCTTATCCCTGATGTCGCCTCCTAGGTGTGATTTACCAAAGAATGCCGTTCTGTAGCCGGCCTTTTGTAATATTTCAGCGACTGTCACCTTTCTTCCTGCCTTGGTATGTTGATAAGGATCAGAAAAGATGGATGGGCTATTGGTATTCCAGGCACCGCCTGCACTATACGAACGGTAAGGATAGCTGCCGGTCAGCATGCTAAAGCGCGATGGCGCACAAAGAGCAGCCGGAGAATGGGCATCGGTGAAGCGAATTCCATTAGCTGCTAATGCATCAAGGTGGGGTGTCGGAATTTTTCCGCCATAGCATCCCAAATCACCATAACCAATGTCATCAGCCAGGATAAACACCACATTAGGTAATGCAGGTTCATTCGTTTGTGATTGGCAAGCCCCCATTAAAAGCCCCAGAACTAACCATATTAAACCCTTATTATTCAGCAATTGTATGCTCATGACTAAGTTTTTTAATTTTATATAATGCATTGGTAATCTCTTCGTTCTTCATAAAGAGGTTCCACAACA
Source organism: Carboxylicivirga mesophila (assembly GCF_018271975.1). Lineage (GTDB taxonomy): Bacteria > Bacteroidota > Bacteroidia > Bacteroidales > Marinilabiliaceae > Carboxylicivirga > Carboxylicivirga mesophila. The sequence continues at coordinate 197,017 of NZ_JAGUCN010000007.1, read as the reverse complement.
GGCCACTACGGTAGTTTTCAATCATCACCGCGACCGGTGCCTGGTTAAGTCCCATGTAAATCTTTGCACACCAGTTTTCCTGAAGATTCACTGCATCTTTAAAGCCATACTCACCCCAGAGGTAACGACCATGCTCCCTGTACATGTTTTTAAGGGCAGCCATCGACTGTTCAGGCGTATAAGGGAATGAAGCCAAAGCCCCCGTAGGTGCCAGTGTACCATTATCGTTCTCAATATTTGGCTCAATGGCTCTATAGCCCCAGGGGCCGTCGCTGGCAGTTAATCCCCAAAAATCAGGACCAAAACCCCGGTGATTTTTTGGATTTTCGGAGCAATAGCGCCAGTTGATTAAAGCGATGTTGCGGTTATTCTCAAAGTAGTTAGTATAACAATCATCAACGAAATGCGGATTGAGTCCAAGGAAAGAGTAATGAATAAAAAACAATGGTCCGCCGTTGGACACCCCAACCGGTAGTTGAATACCATGGTAATAGTGGCCATTCGTATAATTGGCCCCATCATCTGTTTGGCCCCAGTCCTTGCGATATTCGGCCGCTTTTTGAGACTGACTGGCCCATCCTTTGTAATACATGCTGGCTGGCACCGGATGAGTTGGTGATGCAATGGCCAACAGGTAGGTTATCAGGGTTTCGTTCCATCCTATGAGCTGATGATCGATTAACCATCCTTTATCAGGCGACCAGTGCCAGGTTAAAAAATCGCCCTTCTTGTGCTGATCATACCAATCCCACTCTACAGCTTCCCACAGTTGGGTGATTATCTTTCGAATTTCCTTTTCCCGAGTATTTTTTTCATCGAAATAGCTTCGAGCAGTGAGCAAGCCCTGAAACAAGAAGGATGTTTCCACCAAATCGCCTCCGTTATCGCGCTCACCAAAAAAGGGCTCTGCTTTACCACTTGGGCCATCGATAAAGTGTGATACAGCACCATGAAATGTATCACAACCTTTCAGGAAATGACATATTTTAAGCAGCCGCTCAGCTGCCTGTTCACGGGATATAAAACCACGCTCGGTACCAACAATAATGGCCATGATTCCGAAGCCGGAAGCACCTGTTGCAATCATATCTTTCCGTCCTGGTATATTCTCTAGAGCCAATCCACTGTTGGCCTCAGCACCTTTCCAATAATACCGGAAGGAAGCTTCCTGAACCATATCCAATAGTTCTTCATCAGAGAAGGAACGGGTTGAAACATTGACTGTGTTTGAAAAATCCGATTCCTGATAGTTGTCGTCCAGTAAGGTCATTTTGTATGCGTAAGTTTTACCACTCTCGCCAGTGAAATCGGTATAGATACCGTACCAAGGTGCCTGAATACCAACTGGCTTAAATCCCAAATTATCATCAGAACGATAGACCTTGACATATTTGGCACCAACTACAGCCGATGCATCCCAATGAATATCAACATGTCGTTCAAATGCTTTAGCTGTCATCTCTGGAGTCTTTGCTACCTTATTTGCCTGAACAGGCGTAATTAACTCCAGTTGGTCAATAAATATCAGCGCTTGTCCCTGCTGTGTGCTATTCGAAAAAATAATACTATTTGGAAGTTGCTTAAAAGGTGCAAAAGCAGATAAAGGAATTTTTACCCAAGTCCAGCCTGCTTTATCTTCCCCGTTTAGATAATTACCAATCGCTACCTTTGCGGAGCGAATTTCAGAATGCAAAGCACCGGTTCTGCGTTCTTTCTCCTGATAACACAGTTGCACCTGCGGCAATAACTCATTACTTGTGTCTCCGGTAAATAGCCAGAAAGTCAAATAAGTAGCCTCTTTGAAATAATCCTGTCCACGCAGCTGTTCAAACTCTACTGCAGCCTCCCAGGAGCCATTACCGTTGCTGTAATTCAGCTCTAATGAATTGGGTGGCGTAAAACAATGCGTTTCAGATACTGGTAATTTATGCCTGATATTCCTGATATAACTACCTTTCTCATAGCTGACATGCGAAAAGAAGTAAGGCCCTGATAGGCTGCTGTTTTCAAAAAAAGTATAGTCATACTGCCTTTCCTGGCCTGTTAAGCTCAGGTAAAAAAGAGTGATGAGCAAAAGTGTTATGGAGTACTTCATTGTATAGTGTTTTTCTCAATTGATTCAATCAAGCTCTTTCTACTGCTGAGGTGCCAAGCCCTTCTCCCACTCTTCAAATAGCTGTTTCAGTTCTGTTACTTTCATTGGTGTATCATTATAAAGGTTTCGGCGCTCTCCTTTATCAATAGCCATGTTAAAGAGCATGGTATCAGTTGTGGCGTTTTTATCCTCTACCACCAGTTTCCAGTCACCGTGTCTGATGGCCATGTCCTTGCCACGTCTCCAGTACAAGGTTTCATGAGGCCGTTCTTCCGTACTTTTTTCACCTTTTACATAAGGCAAAAGATCAACGCCATCGAACTGGTATTTAGATATCTTTTTCAGCTTGATAAATGACGCGATGGTTGGCAACACATCCAGATTAATCACCGGATAATCATAACGTGAACCCGGCTTAATTTGTCCCGGCCACTTAATGATGTATGGCACCCGGATACCACCTTCCAGGCAATCTCCTTTCCAGCCACGAAATGGACCTGTTGAAGACATATTGCCCATCTGTCCTTGTGGTGAGCCATTATCGCTGATGAAGAACACAATGGTATTGTCCGATAAGCCCTGTTTATCCAACTCATCAATTACTTTACCAACACCATCGTCCATGGCCAATACCATGCCAGCAAACAGGCGACGCTGTCGGCTTTTGATATGTGATACACGCTGGATATATTTATCCGGCACCTCCCATGGGAAATGCACGGCATTATAAGCCAGGTACAGACAGAATGGTTCACCTGTTTTTGATGGATGATTACGCGTTATAAAATCAATAGCCTCATCGGTAAATACCTCCGTAGTATACCCTTCGTAGTCCACCATTTCGTTATTGCGGAAGATGGGCCAGTATTCTCGAATGCGCGTAAATTTCTTTTCGGCTTTATAAAACGAATGAGATCCATTTAAAAAGCCATAGAACTCATCCCAGCCTCGTGCGTTAGGTCGAAGTGCTTCATCGGCTCCAAGGTGCCATTTACCAATCACTCCTGAATAGTAGCCCGCCTGTTTAAGAATGTCCGGCAGCATTTGTTGCTGCTTAAATAGCTCAACATTCGGATCCTCATCCCTGGAGTTTTGCCCGTTGGTAAAGCGCTGCTGATAAACACCTGTTAGCAGGCCACAGCGTGATGGCGAACAAATGGAAGACGAAACATATGCCTGGGTAAAGTAAACGCCACTCGCCGCCAGGGCATCAATATTTGGTGTTAATATATCATCAACGCCATGGTAGCCCACATCGCCCCAGCCCATGTCATCTGCGTAAATAATGACAATATTCGGTTTGTTTTGCGCCTGAAGAAGAAAGGAGCAAAAAACAAAGTATAGTAAAATGGTCTTATTTTTCATGTACTTGATTACTGGTTGTCAATGATCATTGATGGGTTTGATTACTCAAATTCATTTGGTAATGTCAGTGTAGCTGATTGTTCCATTCCCTTCCTTTAAGCGGTGCATAGCACCTTGCTTGAAGGTACTATGCACTCTGCCTGATTAGTTTTATGAATAAGGGAACAGTAAGTTCTAGAATCCTTTACCTGTCTTGACAATTTTGCGACTTATCTGTTGTCCATTGTATTGACAGCTTAGTATATATATTCCTGCCGGCAGCGATTGTGTATCAACACCTCCGTTTAAGGAGTTTTGATTAGCTTTTAAAATCGGTACACCGTTGATGTTATATATCATCACATCACTTTCTATCATGCCAGCATTTTTAAAATATAGAGTGCTTTCAACAGGTAATGGATAAACAAGGAAATCAGCTTGTTTTTCTGCATCCTGACTAATGGAAGTACTTATGCCCTGTCGCGGCTCTGGATCGTTGCTCATGATTATTTCATCCACATACATTACCTGCTCTATGCCGTCAGCAATAAAATCGGGCTGCAAAATCACTTTGTTTACGCTTGCATTATGTGCACCAAAGTCAAACACCAGGTCTTCCCATTGCCCCGTTACGGTTTGCGGACTCATGCTCTCCTGTACCATGGTTGCACTGCCCTCAAACTTTACTTTTACCGGCGTAATCCGTTCTTTATACACCATCATGTGAACATACCGCAATTGGCAGTTAAATTCATTAACAGGTCCCCACACACCGGCCCAGTTAGTGGTATTACCAGATAAGCGCTGAATCTTCAGTACATTGTTACTAGTGTTAATACCGGTCTTATCAGGATTACTTGTTATCTCAAATGGCAGCTGGCCCAATTCTCTGAAATCACCTGTTTTAGTGTCAAAGTCGCAAATAATGTAGCTATACTCAGGCATCATCAGTGAAAAAGCATCACTGCTTGCCGATAATTCATTCTGGCTGTTCACGGCTACCACATACAGCTCATATGAGCCGTTACTTTGCAGATTAGTTAAAGCAATGGTATTGGTATTTACCTCCTGATAAAGTTCTCCATCCATGTAAACTCGATAGGCTACAGCCTCCGACACAGGGTTCCAGCTAAACGTGGCAGTATTATTGGTAATATCGGTAGCAGAAAGTCCAACTGGTATAGTTTCCGAAAAGGGTGCACCCCTTGGTGTCGGGTCATCGCTAAACCATATATCATCGATGTACACAACCGTTTCTGACCCCACCACAAAGTCAGGCTGAATATTGATTTTTACAACGGCATTGTAGAAGTCCAGATCAAAAACCAGATCCTGCCACTCACCAACATTTGTGTATTGATTTATATTTAAGCTGGTAACACCGGTGTTGTTGTCTCCCTCGACTTTGAAACGTACGGGTGAAGTTCGTTCCTTAAGCACTTTCATGTGCACATAGCGGTATTTCTTCTGAAAACGTGGTACACTGGCCCATCCGCCCGACCAGTCCTGGGCCTGATCGGCTACTGTCACCTTCAGCACATTAGCACTGGTATTGATACCTGAAGGATTCGGATTTGCCGCATATTCGCAAGTACCTCCACCCATATTATTAAAAAAGAGCTTGACAACTTTTTCAAAATCTTCATCGGCATGCTTCACATAATCACCAACACTTGGCTGCCAGCCCCATTGCGGGTCCATTACGCCACTCTCCCATTCATCAAACCCGGCTTTTAACTCAGCAGCCTTCTCAGGCATCGTTGCATAAAGATCATTCTCCGAACTAATATCTTCTGATATTTTGAATAACATAGGATCGGCCGTATCCCCGTTATTAACCAACTTATAATCTGCATCTCTGACTGCCCATTTTGTGGCATTAATACGCCAGAAAATCTGCTCATGAGGGTTAGTTGAATTTAGCCCTGAGATAAATGGCAGCAAATCAACGCCATCCAGGTCCGGATAATTACTCAAATCCTCACCGGCTGCCGCCAAAGCTGTAGGAATAATATCAAGTGCTGTAACTGCTTTATCATATGACATTCCCAAATATGCGCTTCCGGGCCATTTAATGGCAAAAGGAATACGAATACCACCTTCATATACGGTGCCTTTTTCGCCTTTGTAAGGGGCATTGTATGAGAAATTGCCGGAAGGAATCCCTCCATTATCACTCAGGAAGAACACCAGGGTATTCTCATCAAGGTTCAGTTCATTTAATTTAGCCAAAATCTTTCCGATGTTAAGGTCCATAGAATGCTGCATGGCGCATAGCAAACGTCGCCCTTCCGGTTCAATATGAGCATACAAATCAATCAGTTCCTGTGGTGCCTGTAAAGGACCATGTACAGCATTAAACGCTATATACATCATGAATGGATTGTCCTGATTTCTGATAATAAAATCATTAGCTTCCCTGGCAATGGCATCAGTCAGATAATCAGGTTCATTATCAACCGGAACCGTGCCTCGCAATAACGTTTCTTTATCATTACTCCCCGGAAAATAGCTGGATGCACCACCTAAAAATCCAAAAAACTCATCAAATCCCCTGTTGGTAGGCAAAAGAGCATCACTTTCTTCTCCTCCCACATGCCATTTACCAATACATGATGTAGTGTAGCCCAAAGGTTTTAAATATTCGGCAATCGTTTTCTGAGTTGTGGGAATACCCGGAATAACGTTTGGTGCAGCCCTGAAGGGGCCCGGATTATCATCAAAGCCGAAACGTTGCTGGTATACACCGGTCAGTAACCCGGCCCTTGATGGTCCGCAAACAGGAGCCGTAACATAGCCGGCTGTGAACTTCACGCCATTATTCACCAATGCGTCGATATTGGGTGTGGCTATTTCACTTTGCTGATTGTTATAACCCACGTCGGCATTGCCAAGATCGTCGGCCAGTATGATGATGATATTGGGTTTTTGCTGACTAAATAATACGGATGTCAAACCCAGTAAAAGTACTAATAATATACCTAGTTTATTTCGCATAGCTTAGTTCTTAATGTTATTGATATTGTAAGTTCCACAGTAGTCTGGTTGCCAGCCCCACTGAGCCGGTAACATCTGATCAGACATGTCTGTGTAGATATCCAGCAGTTCCTTTACTTTATCTGGGAATTGCTGACTTAGATTGGTTTGTTCGCTTATATCGGAGGCGAGGTTATAGAGCTCCCAATCGGACTGATCACGATGCTTCACCAGCTTCCAGTCGCCTTTGCGTACAGCGTGGTGCCATAAAAATCGCCAGTAAAGAAATTGATGAGGCTCACCTTGTTTTTCACCTTTCAGGTACGGCAGCAGATTAACACCATCGAGAAACCACTCCCCGCTGACACTTGCACCTGTTGCAGCAATGGCAGTAGGTAAAATATCCAGTGCAATCACCGGATGATTCACCACATGATTGGCAGTCAGCACCCCTTTCCATTGCATGCAAAACGGCACCCTGATACCACCTTCATAGATACTTCCTTTGCACGCCCGTAAGGGTGTGTTATCGGCTCGTTCACACTCTCCTCCGTTATCACTGTAGAAGAATATCAGTGTTTCCTCTTCAATCCCCTTGTTTTTCAGGGTAGTCATGATCTTACCTACATTTTCGTCCATACAGTTGATCATTGCCAGAAATGTTTGACGCTTTTCATCCTTCACATCGCTGAACTTGCTTTTGTATTCATCAGGTACTTCAAATGGGCCGTGCGGTGCGTTGAATGGCACGTATAATAAAAAGGGCTTATTACGATCTGCATTCCGCTCAATAAACAAACAAGCTTCGCGCCCAAAGGCATTGGTCAGGTATTCATCTTCCGACTCCACAGGCCTTAAGCCATTTAGCAGCTTACCCTGGCTATTGTCATTTATATAATAGCCGCTGGCTCCATCAATAAAGCCAAAGAACTTATCAAATCCTCTTGCAGAAGGGTTACGCAGCGGCACATTCTCTTCGTGCCACTTACCTATCAGGGCTGTATTGTATCCCAACTCTTTAAAATACTCTCCCATGGTGGTCTCCCTTAATGGAATACCCGGGATGGTTTCTTCTGTTCGTCTGAATGGACCGGGATTATCTTCAAAGCCGAAACGATTCTGGTAGCGGCCGGTTAATAATCCAGCCCTGCTTGGTCCGCATACCGGGCATGTTGTATAGGCATCGGTGAAACGAATTCCATTGGCAGCAATAGCATCAATATTGGGTGTTGCATTGGCATCGCTGCCCATATAACCTACATCGTTGTAACCCAGATCATCGGCCAGAATAACAATGATATTGGGACGCTTGCCAGGAGTTTGTGCTTTCGCCATGCCCAGATTCATCAGTAATCCGAGCATAAGGCAGCCAACAAACCCTTGCCATTGTTTTGTGTATAAATGCATGGTAGTTGATTTAAGGATGATAGTCTGTAATACATCCTCCAGTGACACATGGCCACTGAAGGATGATTCATTCTCTATTCAATACTAAAACCTAATAAGTTGAGACCTCTGTTGACATCCTCATTGGCCATAAATAACTTCCACAATAATCCGCTTCGGTGATTTTCAATCATCACAGGTATCGGACCCTGATCAATAGCCAGGTAGTGAGGTTTGTACCAAGAAGCTGTTTGACTGTAGGCATCATAAGGCCCATAAATACCCACCAGTGAATCTGCCTCAGTGTACAGGTACTTCAGGAATTCCATTGATTCAGCAGGTGTGTATGGAAATGAACTTAATGCTGCCGTTGGCGAGATAACGCCCAAATCAGCATCTCCCGGGTGGTGCCCTGCATACCCCTTCATTGAATAGCTGGATGTTAGACCCCACTGCTTGCTGCCGTACCCCTTATAACCTTTCGGATTATCGACACAATAGCGGTGGTGAATTTTGGCGTGGTTGGTGGTTAATTCCCAATAATCGGCATAGGTATCTTTTAACCCTTTGGGGTTAAGTCCAAGGTACGAATAATGCGCCCAAAACAGCGGTCCTATAGGATCATCACTATGCTCGTAATAATTCAGTACAGTGGGTAAGTCGTAATAAACGGTGTCATTGGCGATATTGCCGTTAACTGTCCACCCTTTGTGATATACCGCTGGTTTAATTGGATGGGTAGGTGATGAAGCCGCCAGGATGTACATAATCAGGCACTCATTATAGCCGCCAACAGCAAAATTCATGTCCCACCCGTAATTAGGTGACCAGTGCCAGTAAAGCACACCTTCACCACCTTTGGTGTACCAGTCCCACTCCACTTCGTGCCACAGCTGATTAATATCGGCCGCCAACTGTTGCTCCTCCTGCGTTCCTTCCTTAAAATATTCGGCTACTGTCAACAGTCCTTGTACCATAAAAGCTGTTTCAACCAAATCGCCGCCATCATCTTTTTTACTGAAGGGCGCCACTTTTCCTGTTTCTCCATCCAGCCAGTGAGGCCAGGCGCCATGAAAACGATCAGCCTGCTTAAGGAAACTGACGATTTTCTGGTAACGTTCCAAGGCTTCCTGACGGGTAATAAATCCTCTCTCGATACCAACCAGGATGGCCATAACACCAAACCCTGAACCGCCCAGTGTAACAATTCGTGAATCGTTCTTCGGATAATCGCCATCTGTGTGAATGCGTTCGCAGGCCATACCGCTGTTTGGTTCGGCTCCGTCCCAAAAATACTGGAATGTTTGATATTGAACCGTATCCAACAATTGCTCGTCGGTCCAATTCTTGTCCGAAACGGTTGTCGTTTGAGTGCTTTTATGCCCACAGCTAAGTAATGCTATCAGCATAATTAACAGATATATTGATTTCATTAGATTTTGAATAATTGGTTATTGTATTAATTGGTAAATCCCAAAAGATTCATCGCGCTTTGTACTTCGGGGGCTGACATAAACAAATCCCATAATAAACCAGTGCGGTGGTTCTCAATCATGATGACAATCGGTCCCTGATCAATGCCAATGTTGGAAGTGGCATACCACTCATCCTGAATGCTGAAAGCATCATAAAAGCCATATGGTCCCCAGAGACGATCGCCCAGGCGATAGTAAAAATGCTTCAGCGCCTCCATGGATTCAACAGGTGTAAAAGGGAAAGATGACAAAGCAGCTGTTGGCGTAATAACACCCCTGTCGTTGGTTGGTGAATGTGCTGAATAGCCTTCGTAACCATCGCTGGCCGTTAACCCCCAGCAATCTTTGCTATAGCCAACATATCCTTTAGGATTTCTTACACAATGCTCCCTGTTGATCAGGGTATGATTGACCACTTGCTCCCAATAGCTTTCACCATGACTACCAACTAAATTATGAGGATCAATTCCCAGAAAAGTATACTGCTCAAAAAACAGCGGCCCACCATAATTATGCCCCATCGGAAGCGTAATACCGTAATATTCGTTTCCATTTAAGAAGTTACCCGATCGGGTCCAGCCTTCTTCATATACTTCTTTAGGTATAGCATGGCTAGTAGATGTAGCAGCCATAAAATAGGTAATCATGGCCTCATTCCAACCACTTATTTTCATGTTTTTATCCCAACCATAGTTAGGCGACCAATGCCAGTACAACTGGTTTTGCCCCCCCTGACGGTACCAATCCCATTCAATACCATCCAAAATGGTATTAATTTTATCAATTAAGCTTTTCTCACTGGCTTCCATTTCGTTAAGATATTGACGAACAGTCATTAGCCCCATGGCAACAAATGATGTCTCCACCAAGTCACCGCCATCATCTTTTTGACTAAATGGCTTGGCCTTACCAGTCTCACCATGTAACCAGTGAGACCAGGCTCCATGAAAACGTTCTGCCTTATCACCCAGAAAGTTGATCATCGTCGATAAACGTTCAACTCCTTCGGAACGGGTAATAAACCCGCGCTCAATTCCTACTGGTATGGTCATCAGTCCAAATCCGCTGGCTCCTGAAGCAACTGTGTGGCCCGATGTATTACGCTCTCGTGATAAACCACTAACCGGATGACCAAAATCCCAGAAATACTTAAAGGTTTGTTGCTGAACCAGAGTTAATAATTCCTCGTCACTTAATTCGGGAAATTTATAGGTGGAATCTAACAATGTGAATAGGTGATTTGAAAAACCACCAAAATTAGCCCCATCAACACTTTCAAGGTTTCTTGATATTTTAAAACTGTATTTACTCAGATAGCTCAGGTTAGATGTGGCCGATACTTTTACTGTTTGATCATTATTGGCATATGCAAATGATAAAGCGGGTACATTTAATCCAGTTAAACTAACGGCACTTTCAAGCGTACTTCGTTTAACCGGTTCTGTAAAATTCAGCTCCATTTCAAGTGTTAGCGGCACATTGGGAACAATGTCCAGGTTTAACACCTCTGATTCATTGACAATCAGACTTTCAAGCTGTAAAGCTCCGGCAACGGTCTTAAATGTAAACTCCACAGCACCAATATTACTACCTGCTTTACTTCTTAATTCATTGGTTATTTGTAAAGTATAAACAGTGAAGTTTTCAAGCTTATTCTGCGGAACCAGATTGATCGTTTTGTCTTCAGCAGCCAAACTGGTATTAACAGCAACTGTTTGACTATTATCAAGTAACCTTACTCCCTCATTAAGTGACTCCTGGTCAATTGGTTCAGAAAAAATCAACCTGATAATAGGATTCACATTCACATCCTGAACTATTCCTGCATTAATGTCTATCTCATCTGAATTGATATAGATTTTATTAAGCATCAGTGGCGCAGCCGGATCGTCTTTTTTGCATGACAGGACCAACAGCCCTAGAAGCAGTATTATATAGTGTACTCGGATCATCATAAATATGTTTTATAAAAGAATGCCGGGAAAGCATAATTTATTATGCTTTCCTCTGGTCATTTATACCTATCTTATTAATAAGTCAAAGACCATCGGCATCCTTTATCTGTTTATTATACTTGCGTATAGTGCCTTTATTCCTCAGCAGCTATAATGGCCTTGATTTCATCCTGACTAAGCGCCTTTTGGAATATACGTAATTCATCGTACTGACTTAAATCCTCGGCATGGCCCCAACCACTGAAATAAGGACCACCTGAAGCGATGTAAAGGTCTTCGCAATTATCCAGGCTCATTGGACCAGTCAAAGCACCCTCAGAAACCACCTCGCCATTGATATAAACGGCTGCCGATGATTCGGATATGGTTATGGCAATATGCACCCAATCAGTTGTCTGCGGATTAACAGTAGCCGCAGCACCACCATCAAACCATTGATCTCCCGAGCCATTGCCTACATTCAGCTTGATGATCTGAGCGTCATCACCTCCTTCGCGGAATAGTCTGAATCCAGCCACGCGGTTATTATTACTGCCCGATGGGCTGGCAGATAAGATACCTGAACGGCCCTGCTGTGCAATATTGTACCAGAATGTAGCACTCATTTCGGTGCCCGACAATACATCAGCCACAGGAAATGAAAGACTGGCACCTTCAGCTCCCTGGTAAGCAGCTCCAATAACACCATTGGCTTCGAAACCTGGGAAACCGATTATGTTGGCGCTATTAACCGATTTATGATCCAGAAAGTGATTTTGAAAGCTCATATAAAAAGTTTCGCCATATAATGGTTCAAAATCACCCATCTCAACCACACTGAAGTTGACAATATCAGATGTAACATTCTTTCCTGTTTTATCTTCAACTTTTATTTGCAAAGTATATGCACCTTCGGTAAGAGCTAATACATGTCCATTTATTGGGGCATATCTGCGATAATCCGTGAATTCATTTATAAAATCCAGTTCCTCCCCATCAATCAGAAAAGATACATTATCTAATTCAATATCATCAATCGCCTCAAGGAAAACAGGTATCCCTGCGCCTGTCGGAACAATCAATTGCTTATTCTCCTGAGGAGAACTAATTGATATTGTCGGAGCTAATTCATCAGAACCAGGATCTACTTTTGATATATCATCAATAAATCCGTCTTTACAGGCATTAAACACAACTATTAATGCCAATAATATTATTTTAGTGTATATTTTCATTTTTCCAAGTTTAGTTTAATTACTTAGTATTGGCATATTCTCTAAGGTTCGGCAATTGATCTAACTGAGCCAAAGGATATGGGAGGAATACTTTATCTGCCGTGAATTGACGAACTCCGTCAGACTCATCATAACGGTCACCATAGCTTAATTCATCATACTTAGCATACCTGACCATATCATAATAGCGTGAACCACATTCCATAGCTAATTCGGCAAATTTTTCGTCTAACACTTCCTGAAGGCCAACGCCACTGATATCGTTTAAGCCTGCACGTCTGCGTACCTCATTTACAGCCATGTCGGCTGACATGGTTGAACTTGTAGCGCCTTGTACCAATGCTTCGGCATGAATTAGCAATATTTCAGCATAGCGTAATAATGTATAGTTTTTACCGGTTCCATAATTAGTACGTCCAGAGGTTAACTGATCAGATGGTAAATAATGCTTTCCACTGCCAAAGATAGCCCTGGCGTAATCGTTAATGATATCACCCGAAGGTGTAGTATTCGAAATCCATGCCGGTAAATCAGCATACCCAGGATCTTCTGTTATCTTATTAATCCCGTTATTGGTAAATAGTACACTGGTTTGTAGACGAGAGGTTTCTCCTCTATCCAACATAAACTTCACCCATTTTAAGCTTGGCTCATAAAACCCCCATCCACTTTTAGCTCCTTCCACTTTAGGTGTCCAGTTTTGAGTTCCATAAAAAGCGTACAAGTATGTTTCTGCAGGGCCGGTACTTTCGCCATAATCTGAGAATTGTAATTCCAATAAGTTTTCTGAAGATAATTCTCCGTCTTTTTTAAACAACTCATAAAAATCACTATAGAGCGCAAATTTTCTTGATTTGATTATTTCAGATGTGGCATCTGCAACAGTCTGAAAGTTCTTCATTTCCAGGTTGACCATCGCTTTAATAGCTAAGGCTGTATATTTAGTAATACCACCGGGAACATCGCTACGATCGCCAGGGAGCATGTCTGGTAAATATGGCAGAGCTTCATCCATCAAATCAGAAATGTATTGCATCACTTCGTTATAAGTGGATACTTCTCCAACCAACATATCCTCAGGGCTACCTGATTCAGGGATAATAATATCGCCCCATGTTAGTGCCAGGTTACGCAATAACCAGCCTTTCATCACCATGGTTTCAGCAATATACTGATCAGCATTAGGATTACCAGAATGCTCACGGTATAAACCGATCTGTTCAACAGCATCAAACATGCGGAATATGGTGGTATATTCTACTTTCCACAATGAATTATACATCCAATAGTTATTATCATAGACATAGCGGTCAGTCATAAAAAATGGTTGCTGGTCACCATATCCACCTGCGTTGACATCATCGCCTCTCACAGATAAGAGAGGTATACCTTCCCAGCCGCGACCATTGTAAAACTCAGCATAAGCTCCGTATAAGGGTAGTATCATATCCTGTGCAATGGTATAATCAACATCAGATGCCGGCACTCTATTTTCTAATGGTTCATCCAATAAGTCATGGCAAGAGGCAACAGCAAAGGTCATCAATACCAATGCCAGTGTTTTTGCTATATAATTGTTAATGATTTTCATATCCTTCTGATTATGCAATTAAAATTTAACATTTAATCCGATCGTGTAAACAGCCGGAACAGGGTGTGTCTGGTTATCAATTCCGTTAGCCACTTCAGGATTAAATCCATTATAATTAAATACGGTAAGTGGACGTTCAGCAGTGAAAGAAATACGGGTTGCCGGCATATCTATTCCCATTAATTGCTTATTGGAAAGCGTATACGCTAACTGAATATTTTGTATTCTGAAGAATGAGCCATCTTCAACCAGGTAATCACTCATCTTTTGATTCCATGCTCTTCTTAATCCACTGACTGATGGATACTTATTAGAAGAACCTTCGCCATGCCAGCGATTTGTGGCTAAATCAGCATCCATATTAGTATCGTTGGTCCAAATTATTTCACCACGCTTACGGTTTAAGATTTTATTACCGGCCTGTCCCATTATATTTGTGGTTAATTGCAGGTTTTTATATTTAATTCCCAGATTAGCCCCATACATTACGGTTGGGAAATAAGAGCCTAAGACCTCGCGATCTTCGGCTGTAATTTCCTCATCACCATTCTGATCAACATACTTAAAATCTCCGGGCTGCAGTCCGTTTGCAACAGCTACGGGATCAGCATCAATCTCCGCCTGATTTTGGTAAACACCAGCCACTTCCCATCCATAGAAGGCATATAATGGCTCACCTACTTTGGTCAATTGCCTGAATTCGGCAGAACCATTCAGGATATACTCCTGCCCATAGAGCTCTCGCACTTCGTTTTTGTTGGTAGAAACATTGGCACCAACCCAATAACTTAAATCACTTGTAATGTTATCATTCCAATTTAAAGCCAGCTCAAAACCGGTATTACGGATAACACCTGCATTTCTAATGCTACTAGTTTGTATAACCGGAGCTATTACTTCAATCGCTGCATTTTTTGTATCGCGCACATAATAGTCTGCTTCAATATCTAAACGATTGTTTAAGACATTGGCGCTGAAACCTATATTGGTTTCTTCTGATACTTCCCATTCCAGGTAATTAAATGTATTGGTTATTACCGTTCCGGAAGTACGCACATCATCCAAAGCTACATAGTTTACGTAAGATGCCTTTGAACCGTGTGAGTATGGTATATTTTCGTTACCTAACTGGCCCCAACCAACGCGTATTTTTAAGAAGTCAATAAAATCATTGTCCTGAAGAAAACTCTCTTCAGAGATGACCCATCCTGCACCAATTGCAGGAAAGTAGCCCCATTTATCTTCAAACTTGCTACTTCCATCAGCCCGCATGGTGGCATATACCAGGTATTTACCGGCAAAGTTGTACGATAAACGGCTAAAATAAGATTGGGTGTAAGTCTTAGAACCTCCATCACCTACATCATGAGATTCAGGAGCTTTATCCCTTAGGTTCAGATACCAATATTGCTCTGGGCCATTAGGTATATCTAATGATGAAGCCCAAAAATTATTAGCAGTTTTTTGAATATATGATGATCCAAGCATAACAGAAACATTATGATCCGCAAAACTATCAGTGTATGTTAGAACATTATCCCAAATTTGATCAGAGAAGGTTTGATTACTCTTTGCAACCTTAATATTAGCTCTTCTTAATTGGGATAATTCCTCCTCTAAAAGTTCTTGCTCTTCAGGTTCGGAATAATAATCCCTTGTCCAGTTACTATTAATCTCATACGGAAAATTCACATTACGTGAATTTAGACTAGTATAAGCGTGATTATATGCTGTCCGGAAGTTAAGTTTTGAAGGAATTAAGTCTACCTGTGCATAAAAATTAACATTAGCCTTCATTATATCAAGCTTATTATCATCATAAAGCATTGATGGAAAAGGATTTTGATGCCCACGATATCCAAGTATATTAGCATCTGCGAAATTCTCCGGGTATGAAATGCCCTCATAATCCGGATCATGAACCGGTAAAACAGGTACAGCCAGGTATGCCTGTTTCCATGCACCATTTGGAGGATTTACTTTAGTAGCGTTACTAAAAACCATATTACCACCATATGATAACCACTTATTAGCTTTTGCATCAATTTTAGCAGTCAGGTTAAAACGTTCATAATAGTTTTCAACATCCATAATACCATCCTGCTTAAAATAGCTGGTTCCTAAGGCATAGGTTATATTCTCTGAACCTCCCCGGGCACTGATGCTATGATTTTGAATTGGAGCAGGACGCAGTATCTCCTTATACCAGTCAGTATTCACGTCAGGTACATTGGGATTAACACGGCTACGGCCATATTTTTGCATACTATTTAAAATAAATGAGTAATCAGCATCAGATCCTGATTCCAGGGCCATGGTAGTGAACTGTTCTGAATTAGCCATCTGAAGTACATTTTGAGCTACCTGATAACCATAATACCCATCGTACTCAAACTCTGTCATTCCTTTGCGTCCAGCTTTCGTGCTAATCAAAATAACACCATTAGCAGCCTTTACTCCATAGATAGCTGCTGCAGATGCATCTTTTAATACCGAAACAGACTCAACGTCATTCATATTCAAGAAATCAATGTTGTCATAGAACATACCGTCAACAACATAAAGTGGGTTGGCTGCTGCATTTAAATATGAACCAATACCACGTACCCTTACTGTTGACTGGTTACCTGGTTGGCCGGAACTAACAACCTGCACCCCCCCTACTTTACCCTGGAGCGCCTGAGTAACATTAGCTGCAGGTGTTTTTACTAACTCTTCAGATTTCACTGTTGTAATAGCCGAAGTTAGGTCTTTTACTTTTTGAGTACCGTAACCAACTACCACTACTTCATCGACCAACTCGTTTGACTCCTGCAAAACAATATTAATAGTCGTTTGATTACCAACTACCACATTCTGATTCTCATAACCAATAAAACTAAATTCAATAGTATTATCGGATGTTGCTGAAATAGTGTAATTACCGTCAAAATCGGTAATTGTACCGGTTGTTGTTCCTTTTATAACAACAGAAACACCCGGTATCCCTATATTATCAGTACCTGTCACTTTTCCGGCAACCTTTATAGGATTTTGTGCCATAATAAGTGTAGATACGAACAATAGAAGAATCGAATAAAAGATTTTTTTCATGTCTGTGTTTTTTTAAGTTCGCTTGGTCAAATGTATTGAGTACACCACTGCAACAGAAAAAAAGTGCCACACTATAAGCTCTCTTTGTTAAAAAGTCTTAATATGGCATTTCACAATTACCTCACTCATCACAAATCTAAGTCCATACATATTTAATTATTAACCCATTGAAGAATTGCAAATCTCACATAAGACATCCTTACAATTGCTATTTTTTCACATCACGATGAGCTATTTTCTGATGTATTTGAGGCAAAACAGGGCAAAAAAGACACAAGCTACCATGAATTACAAAAGATTGTTAATAAGATTTAATGTCTTAAAAAGAGAATAATCTATTTTTACTGGCGTTATATTATCTAACTACATACAGATATTGTCTAATCAGCATATGAAGCATCCTACAATACTCATATTGTTTATCTCTCTCCATACCATTATAGGTTTTGTAAACCTTGATGCGCAACCTTTAATAAGTTTCTCAAAAAACGATTATAAGGCCGCTAGTCAAAACTGGTCAGTATCTTGCGGTAATTCGGGGCATATGTACTTTGGTAATAGTAGCGGATTACTTGAGTTTGATGGAATAAGCTGGCAGCTCTATCCATCTCCAAATGCTTCAATTATAAGGACCGTTGCCGTTGATTCGGCAAGAGTATATACAGGAGGTTATCGTGAGTTAGGCTTTTGGGAAAGATCAGATAATAATAAGCTACAATATTTTTCACTCGCCGACAGTGTAAAGTCACAATTTGGTACCAATGAAGAGTTCTGGAGTATCTTCACAACTAAAAACCAAACAATATTTCATTCATTTGCAGGCATATACTTATACGAGAATGAGCATTTTTCAATAATAAAGACAGGTGGTTTTATAAATTTCACAACGCTCATAAAAGATACATTATACGTGTCTATTTATAATGAAGGTATTTATCGCGTTGAAAATAAGCAGCTCGTGCCTGTTATTGAAGATGAATTCCTAAAAGACAAATACGTAAGATTTATAGCCAAAAATGCCTTAACCGGGATGCTGTATATTGGTACAGAATCAGATGGTTTATTCAGCTATAATAGTAATAACGGCCAGTTTAGTACAATAGCAGCCAACCTTCAATCATTCTTCAAAACCAATAAAATTAATCATGGCGCACTTACTAATGAAGGAAATATTATTATTGGAACTATCTTAAATGGCATTATTGCCTTCTCGGAGCAAGGTGAAATAAAATACCATTATAATAATGAGAATGGTCTGCAAAGTAATACGGTATTAGGCATCAGCTTTGATCGTTTTAATAATATTTGGCTGGCACTTGATGCCGGAATTGAATATTTAGCAAACACCCCGGTCAATTGTTATAAAAACTACATAGAAAAAGATATTGGTGCCGTATACAGCGGCGCTCTTTATAATGGGGACCTCTTTCTTGGCACTAACCAAGGTTTGTATGTAAAGCGATGGGACGAACCCAATAGCAAATTCTCATTGGTTGATGGAACTCAAGGTCAGGTGTGGGACTGTGAAATCATCGACAATCATCTGTTCATAGGACATAACAAGGGCACATTCATTAGCAGCGGCAATAACTTTTCTCTGCTTTCTGACTATTCGGGTGCCTATAATATCAAACGCCATCCCCGCCAGCAAGATGTGCTGCTGCAAGGTACCTATAATGACCTAATTGTCTACCGAAAAACACAGGATGGGTGGAAGATGTCCAATACCATCAGTGGCTTTAATAACTTAACACGTTTTATTGAGGTAGATCACCTGGGCAATCTATGGGCCAGCCATTTCTACAATGGCCTGTATAAAATTCGCTTAAATGATGAGCTTGATAATGTAGAATCGGTCATTAAATACGATAAGTTTGAAGATGGACCTGAACAGCTTGGTCACTTGAATGTATTTAAAATAGAAAACCAGATAGTTATCACCACCGGACACCAGCTATATACCTATGACGTGCTCAGGAACACCATTGTTCCATTTAGTTTTTTAAATGGTGCCGTGGGTGATTTTAAAGCCGCTAACCGCATGGTTCCTGGCCCTAATCACCACTACTGGTTTGTTAGCGATAAAGGCATTGCCTATTTTAAGATTTATGCTAACGATGTCTCCAGGATCAATTTTTACCCTAAGCAGTTATTCGAGAATCATTTAATTCCTGATCATGAAAATATTGTGCAGCTAAATGATACAACGGCGATGGTTTGCCTTGAAAATGGCTATATGTTGCTTAATTTGAATAACCACTATGAAGGCACTGAAATCGAACTTCACGAGATACAGCTTAGACAAGTAAATGCAGCAAATAAAAAGGGCGACCAATTCCCATTACGCATTAAAAACAACACGATTAGCTTACCTCATAGCCTAAACAATCTGACACTTCGATACTCCTTCCCCTTGTTGAATGGTGAAAAGGTTAGATTTCAATATAAAATACCTGGTCTGTATGCTCAATGGTCGGCCTTATCTGCTCATCCGACCATTGAATTAAGCCGAATACCTTCTGGCACATACACTATTGAAGTAAAAGCTGTAAATAATTGGCTAAAGTCATCTAAAATACACCAACTAAAACTGATTGTAAATGCGCCATGGTATCAGACTACGTACGCCATTACCGGTTATTCATTATTAATGATTGGCCTGATGTTGGGATTAAAGTATATAACCAGTCGTAAAATTAAACTGAAAGAAAAACGGAAGCGTGAAGAGAAAGAGAAAGAACTGATTCAACTGAAAAATGAGAAACTAAGTTCAGAATTATCCTATAAAAGTCAGAAACTGGCGAGTTCGGCCATGAGCATTATTAAGAAAAACGAATTCCTGTTATCACTAAAAGCTAAGATGAAGAAGCATAAAGAATATCTTGGCAATCGCTATCCGGACAAGTATTACCAGGAAGTCATTGATAAAATTGATGAAAACATCAGTGGTCAGGATGACTGGCAATTGTTTGAAGCAAATTTTGAGCAAGCACACGAAGCCTTTCTGAAAACCATGAAGAAAAAACATCCGGAACTTACCCCAAGTGATTTGCGCCTCTGCGCGTATTTAAGAATCAATCTGACATCAAAAGATATCGCGCCATTGCTTGGTATTACTGTCAGAGGAGTTGAAAACCACAGGTATCGCCTGCGCAAAAAACTTGGACTTACTGCGGAAGATAATCTGACCGACTACATTTTAAATGCGTAAAAACATCTACTAAGGATTAAAAAGCTGCATATCAGGAGGATAAAAAATGCACCACATTTTAGTGTTCAATGCGATGCTTTTCTATTCAATTCTATTTCTTGCCGCTACCAACAAAATAGTCCTCTTTATCGGCAAACAATACATTAAAAGTGGTTAGGCTGCCATAGGCCCTGGTAATGTATTGCTGCATGTGTACTTTTTCCTCATCATTCAGTGTAGCTGATGAATTGATATTTTGCTCTAGTACGCGCAATCGATCACGCAACATTACAATCTTTTTAAAGAACGTTTCAATTGGTATTTCCTTAGCTTGCAATGACTCATTGGCTGGCTGAAGCAATAACTTACCTCCCAGCCATTTTTGACCTAACTCTACTTCTGCCGGCAATGTTCCATACTCATCCAGCACAGAAGCAATGGCTTGCCTTAAATCACGGGCAGTCACAGTTTCCGGCTTGCCTTCATCCGGACTCTCAATGATCGTTAGGTTTGTACTTGTTTTTGGTATTTCCATCTTGCCGCCATCTTCAAAAAAGACAATGTAGGCACCAAGATTAATCCTGGCAATTATACCCTCACCATATCTGGGATGTTCAACACGTGTACCAACTTTTATATCGATTGTATCCATTTTAAAAAGTATTTAAGTTACTTATTTCTTTGGCATGATTTTTATTGCCTAAATTAGCTAAACAAAACAAAAACTTAATAAGATGAAGAAATTATTTGTAGCGCTTATGGCTGTAGCAGCATTAGTAAGTTGCAAAAGCACACAAGGTACCAGTCAGGAAAAAGCATCGAATAAACAAAATATAAGTGAGCTTTTTGTTGAGGCTAATCAGTGGGAGCTCATTTCATTTAATGGCCAAGCTGCCAAAGAGGCCGGATTTACACTAAAAACACCCACTTTGGTAATAAATATGGCTGAAAACAAAGCTGGTGGTAATAGTGGCTGTAACTCCTTTGGAGGAGAAGCGATAGTTGAAGGTAGTACCCTTACTATTGATAAGGTTTTTTCTACTAAAATGTATTGTGATGGCGTCCCTGAAATAGAATTCTTTCAGATGCTGCAACAGACGCTGAATTATACTATTAAGGGTGAAGTACTTCAGCTGACAAAAGATGGTCAGGTTATAATGGAGTTTAAACTAAAGGATGAGAGTGCTGAATAAGCATATCAACGGAAAAACTGTACATAATACCGTATTATTAAATCCATAAATTTGCGTCCGCTTTGTTTGATAAATGATTATCCAGAGCGGATGCAATCTTTTTATAGCGGGCCATATCCCCGATACTGAAGCTGCAAGATTCAACAGCACACAAACTGGCCTAATGAATTGAATTTCTATGGTTGTTATCAGAAGCTAAAGCTTATTCTGTTACGAGAACTCCAGAATTACTGTCACCAGGATTGGCACTAAAATAGTCAGTATGATGCCGCTAAATATGGCTATGATGCCATATTCCTTACCTGTAAACTTAACTATCACAGGTAAAGTCGTATCCATGGCTGTAGCTCCACCAGTGGCAATACCCGCCAGCTTACCAAAATATTTAACCAATATAGGTACCCCTAACAGGGTAATGATTTCTCTGAATATATTTGACAGTAAGGCGATGACACCCAGCTCCTGACTATGTAGCTGACTGATAAAGATACTTGACAAGGAGTAGTATCCAAACCCTGCTCCTACTGCAGTGGCTTCCTTAATATCGATGTCGGCAAGCATCAACGATATAATGGCGGTGCCCAATAAGCTGCCAATAATCACCGTTAACGGCACCAATACCACTTTGAAGTTTAACTTGCGAAGGATGTAAAAGGCATTTTTATCACTGCCAATACTAATACCAACCAAAAACATCAGCACAAATAAAGCATAGGTAGTTAGGTCTTCATTTAGTAACCAGTCTGGAAATAAACCATAAATACCGCCTAAAAGGCCCACTGCAAAAAAGGCCAGAATAATTAAACTTCCTTTCATTATTACTCTTCGTTATCTGTTTTAAAAAAGAAATGATACACCAACCAGGCAATTAATACACTTCCGGCTACTGCACCAAAAGTCAGCCAGAAAGCCTGATAACCGATTCTGGAAAAATTATTGACTATTTCTTTGTTGATACCTACCGAGATTCCTAAGAGAAACAATAGTAGATATACCGACCAGGTAACGGCCGTATCAACCCCTTTTCGGGTCTTATCTTTATCGCGTAATAACCAGCCAATGGCGATGCCAACGGCAAACAAGGCAATAACAATGTATGAAGTCATGCTTCAAAAGTAGTTATTAATTAGCTAATGTGAAACGAGCCCGCCAAAGCGGGCCCGAATCGATCTAAATCCAAATCACACACTAATAACTTTAGTTAAGCGCATTATTTGAGATAACCTCTTTCTGTGGAATTGGGAAGAAGGCATGCTGATCTAATTTAAAATACTGTCTGCCCGCTGCTGCCATTGCCTCTTCTAATTTACCCCATCGGCGTAAATCAAAGAACCTGGCTCCTTCCATTGTAAATTCCATAATACGCTCAAATTCTATCTGTTCGCGCACAGCCTCCTGGTTTAATCCAGTCACTGCCGGCATTTTACCATGAACGGCTCTTACCTCATTGATATAAGTTAATGCAGTCTCTGGTTCATTCAGTTCGTTTAACACCTCAGCATACATCAATAATACATCGGCATAGCGCAGCAAAGGAATATTTACTGATGACTGATTTTCCCAGAATTCGCCATTAGCTGGTAAGTACTTTCTAAATGCTACATCACTGTAATCCACACCTGGCACTTGTTCATTCGTCCACTCACCAGCCTGGTACCAGCCACATAATGTATTCCAGGTATATTCGAAGAATGGAGGATTATTTTCATCGTTGTAATATGGATGATCAAAAATTAATGAACCTAATACACGATGGTCATAACCACCATCACTGGCAGTCATGCCCTCCTTCGTCATAATACCAAATAAATTATCGGCAGCACGTATCTCATCCCAGCCACCCAGGTCGCCTACACGCAACCAACGGTGTGATGGAAACTTATAATATGCTCCACCGGCAGTTACAGGTGACAATTGTAGCTCAAACAAACTTTCACTACTGTTTTCATTGGTGCCATCAAACATGCTTGGAAAATCATCTACCAGTTGATAGCTGTATTCACCACCTTCAACCACACTATGAAACAATGTTTTTGCTTCATTCAAATAGTCTGCCTTGTTATTTGGCTCTTCACCTGATCTGAATAATAAACATTTAGCCGCCATTGCTACCGCTGCTCCTTTAGTCACGCGTCCAATGTTTTCTGCATTACGACTCACTGGCAACTTCCCGGCAGCGCCTTTAAAATCTTCAATAATATGTTCCCATGCTTCTGTTCTCGGGTTAAGACCTTGTGCGGCGTCCTCAACAGATGTGGCCACTTTATCACGTAAGATGATTTCTTCAAAATTCATCAATAGTTTGAAATGATAAAAGCCTCTTAAAAAACGTGCTTCAGCCACTAGTTCTTCTCTAACCTTAGGGTCAATTTTTTCATCTTCCATGGCCCCCACAAAGGTTATCACCTGGTTAGCGAAGTTCACCCCCTTATAATGTCTGTCCCAGTAGGTAGTCACCTGCGTATTACCAAATTCATTTGTAAAGTTGGCAATATCGGTCCAGTTTGGATAATTAGCGGCATCTTTACCATATTGCGTTAAATCACTGCGGTAATTATCCACTACAAATTTGACTTCGGCAAATGACCAGTACTCAGTGGCACATTCCAATTGCGAATATGCTGCTGCAACAGCACCTTCAGCATCTTCCTGATTACGGTAAAAGTCATCTGTTGTTAAATCATCCGGTGACTCCTGCAACAGCTTGTCTGCATCACAAGCAACCAGCGTGTTAACAAGCAGTAAAGCCAGCGCTATATATTTTATGTAATTTAATTTTTTCATTGTGAAAATTTTAAATGTTAGAAGCTTAATTGAACACCTGTTGTTATCATTCGGGTTTGCGGATAAACAGAACGGTCGGTACCCGTATTAAATACATCGCGAGATATCTCAGGATCCAAGCCAGAGTAGTTGGTGATGGTGAATAAATTCTGACCACCAACAAAAACGCGAAGCTTGTCAATTGACACTTTATCCAAAAGCGATTTTGGCAGCGTATAACCAATCTGCAGGTTCTTTAGTTTAAGATACCCGCCATCTTCCAGATAACGATCTGAAGCCACTTTAGCATTACCATTAGGATCGCCTAATACGGCACGAGGCACTGATGTATTGGTATTTTCAGGTGTCCAGGCATCCAAGGTAGATGACAAGTAATTAGAACCACCCGACATGTTGGACAAATTGTAACCAATGCCGTTATAAATCTTATTACCAGCTACACCATAAAGTAGCATTGAGAAATCAAAGTTTTTATAGTAAGCACTGAATGATAATGAATATTCCACTTTTGGCAAACCTGTGCCCATATATACTTTATCATCTTCGCCAATGCTACCATCATTGTTAGTATCCACAAAACGAATATCCCCAGGAGCTGCGGCAGCCTGAAGCGGTTTGCCATCGGCATTCACATGTGCATCCACTTCACTTTGATCCTGGAAGATACCATCGGTCTTGTAAAGATAGAAGGCACCAACAGGTGAACCAATGCGTGTTTGGTTAGGGAAGTGTGAATCCCCCAGGAATAGCCCGTATCCATATATTGACTGATCCGGATTATCCAGGGCCGTCACTTCATTCTTCAGTGTGGACAGTGTTCCAGTGATATCATAGGTAAACGGACGCTTCTGACTATGATAAGACAACTCCAGCTCCAAACCCTGGTTACGCATAGCTGCAGTATTCATAATACGTGCTTCTGATCCAGCTGATGATGCTAGCTGGTAGTTCATCAACAGGTCTTTGGTATCATTAATGTAATAGTTGATGGTACCGGTAATGCGATTATTGATAAAACCATAGTCCAATCCCATGTTTAATGATTCAGCCACCTCCCATTTAAGGGCATTATCCGGGATTTGCTTAGCAGCACTACCCGGCCATGGACTTTGACCATTACCACGCACATAGCCTAAACTGTAATCATTAGCTGTAGTTATTAAAGCCTGCCACATGTATGGATTCAGGTTACCTTCGCTACCCAATTGTCCCCATGAGGCACGTAACTTCAGGTTACTGATAAAACCATTATCCTTCAGGAAGCCTTCTTCGGTTAAACGCCAGCCAATAGCTGCTGATGGGAATGTACCATATTGGTTTTGAGTACCAAATTTTGATGAGCCATCACGACGAACCGATAGCTGAACTAAATATTTACTTGCAAACGAATAGTTTATTCGACCAAATAATGATATACGTGTGTAATTCCAATTACTGCCTGAAGCACTGAATTCACCACCAATACCAGCATCGATTGTATTATAGCTATTGTCAACAAAACCAGCAGGATTGGTCACTGTTACCAGACTACCATCTTCCACACTGTGTTCATTGAGATAACCCAAAGCAGTGGCACCTGTCCAGGCATAGTTCTCCTCCTGATAGGCATACCCCAAAACGGCATCAAAACTGTGCTCATTAATTTGCTTGTTAAAAATCAATAAGTTTTCGAGCAATGATTCGGTGTATTTAGCTCTTGATTCGTCCACTGAAGTAAATAAAACCTCGTCTTGCACACGATCCTGGTGAGGTGTTACATGGAAGGTCTTATACTCTGAGGATGTTTTATACCCTGCATTAACTTTGTATTTCAACCATTTCAACAGGTTTAATGTACCCGAAACGTTGGCTGTTACATATTCTTCTTCGTAACCTCCCTGACGGTAATTTTGTCGGGCAATTGGGTTACGGTGATCTGGCATGCCGGCATATGACATTCCATAGCCCCATTCCGATTCCTCGTCGTAAACAGGAATGAGAGGTGAGATTTTATAGGTCTCGGTCATGCTGTAAAAAGGCGTATGCGTTTTCTTACCCGAGTAGGCAAGGTTAGCATCGACATCTAAAATACCTTTTGTCAAGCCAATGCGCGCCCGCCAGTTATTTCTTCTAAAGTCAGAACCTATCAGCGTACCTTTTTCATCTGAAATTCCACCTGAAAGACTGTATGTGATGTTTTCACCACCGCCACTTAAACGTACGTCATGGTTTTGAAGCAATCCTGTTCTAAACACCTGGTCTTGCCAATCTGTATCAGCCTTTGGTACAAAGCCATTTGATACATACTCAGGCAGCGCATCGCCGGCATTCTCATACATCATTTTGTGTACAGTGATGTATTCTTCTGCGTTTAGCAAATCGAAGTTATTGATGGAGTTAACCACACTTACATTGGATGTAATATCCACCTTTACTTCACCTTTTTTTCCTTTCTTGGTGGTTACTAAAATGACCCCGTTAGCCGCTCGTGAACCATAGATAGCAGCTGCTGCGCCATCTTTTAGCACTTCCATCGACTCAATATCATTGGGGTTAATATCATTCAGATTACCACCAATAAAGCCATCAACCACAATTAATGGTGTATTTCCGCCTAGCGTACCTACTCCTCTAATCTTGATGCTAACGCCCGAACCACCTGGGGAACCGTCGCCCTTGGTAATATTTACACCTGCTATACGTCCTTGCAAACCTTCGGCAGGGTTGGCAGCAGCCACTTTATTCAATTCCTCACTTTTTACTTTTGCTACAGCTCCGGTAAGGTCACTTTTCTTCTGCACACCATAACCAACTGCTACCACTTCATCTAAACCAATCGATTCTTCTACAAGCGTGATGTTGATTTGATTACGGCCACTTACTGCAATCGTTTGCGTTTGGAAACCAATAAATGAGAATACAATACTTTGATTATCCTCTTCAATTTCCAGCTCGTATTCACCATCAATATTGGTGATGGTTCCCTGTGTTGTACCTTCTATAAATACATTTACGCCGGGCAAGGGTTCGCCATCAACGCCAATAACACGTCCTTTTACAGTGCGTTGCACATCTTGCTCTATTGCCACCTCAGGGTGCTTTTCAAGAATGATGATAACCTGATCATTGATCTTATATGTCAGTCCTGTACCTTCGAGGGCTTTATCTAACACCTCAGAGAGTTGTCCGCCCTGCAGGCTATTGGTTATCTGCTTATCAAGGTTGACCTGCTCATCCTGGTAAAAAATTGTGAATGATGATTGTTTTTCGATTTGGTCAAATACATGCTTTAGGGTGTTTTGACCACGTTTCAGGTTAAGCTTTACATTCTGCGAATAGCTTGTTGCAGAGAGCTGAACCATTCCGAAAATCATAAAAACTATTGTTAGTTTCATAATCTTCCAAAGTTTTGGATTTAGACATGACACGACAGGTATCATGTCATTCAATTTTTTTTTCATACTTTTGAGTGATTTACTTTTAAACTTGTTTTAAATTTATCAGACCGGGGTGATGTTGCCGCATCATACCGGTCGTTTTGGTTTATGCTCCTATCTCATAGGCTACTGATTTATGAGTGTTATGTAAATTTTTCCTTCTTTGGTTTTATAATCAATTGGTGTTGTCATTTTTATTACATCCAACACTTGCCATATGCTTTCTTTATTTCTGAACTTGCCAGTAAAGGTGATGTCTATAAAATCTTCATCATCTATAATGATGTCAACATCATACCATCGTTCTAATCGACTGACTAACTCTTCAAAGCTTGTACTCTGAAAATAAAAGCCTTTCTGTGTCCAGGTGGTTTCGAGTTCTATATCAGCCGGAGTAACAACAAGCTCATCGTTTTCAAAAACTGCTTTCTCGCCTGGCTTTAAAACAATATGGCCATTAGCCGTCCCTCTTTTATTAAGCGCCACACTTCCTTCCACTAATGTTGTTTCAATTCGTTCCAAATCCGGATAGGCCATTACATTAAATTCAGTACCTAGTACCTTAACATCTATCTCGCCAGCTGACACAATAAAAGGATGGGCCGTGTTGTGTTTCACTTTAAAATACCCTTCACCTGTCAATTCGACCTTTCTTACATCGCTATTAAATTGGGAGGGATACACTAACTCTGAACCAGAGTTGAGTCTGACAGTGGTACCATCGGCCAATACCACTGTGCTTTGCGAACCATTTGGCACAACCACTTTGGCCATTGCTGGTTCAACAGGGGGCTTTTGAGGGATTTTAAATACGGTGTAGGTGGCCACGGCAACAAGCACCGCAACGGCAGCTATTTTAATCGTTTCGATTATCCACCGTGGCATTTTTTTATTTGCATCAACCTGCTTATTCAGTTGTCTCCAGGCACTAGCGGTATCGGGAGTAATGATGCCTGCAGCATCCCAGGTATCTTTTATTTGATAGTATTGCGCCTTATTCTCTGTCGAAGCCTTCAACCAATCATACAAAACTGCCAACTCTTGTTCTGTAGCTGTTTTATCAAGGCTTCGAATTATTATGGTCTCTATATCGTTTAATTGTTTCATCCGTCTGTCTTCTGTATCAATGACAGATGAATTTCAGAAACTACGTCAACTATTTCAAAAAAAATTGCGAAAAATTACACTGCCCTTTTTACTAGCTCCTTCAATTTACTAATACAGCGATAGATACGCGTTTCTATTGTACGAACAGGCACATCGAGTTTTTGGGCTATTTCTTTGTTTTTTAAACCCTGAAACCGACTCAAATCAATAACCTCATAGCATCCTTTGGGCAGTTCATTCAACATGCTGCGCAAGGATTCAAGTCGCTCATCCTGTAACAAACTCTTTTCATCTTTGTAGTAGTCCATTTCCATCTCCATCAAGTCTGTATAAATAGAGTCATGGTGCCTGGCTCGCAGCTTAAGCTGCTCAATGTGATTTAAGGATAAATTATAGACCACCTTATATAAATACGCTTTTAAGGAAATGTTGGCTAAAATATGGCGTCTTCCCTCCCAAAGCTTTACAAACGCTTCCTGCACAATATCAGATGCCACATCGGTGCGCTGAACAAATTTATAGGCATAGCGCACCATATCGGCATGATGTGTATTAAAGAAATGCTCGAATTCCTTTTTAGTTTGTATCTGCTTTGTTTCCTGCATGAAATTAATTCTTTGGCACCCCCTCCTCTTCCGGGAATCGTTCCTGGTACTCTTTCCAAAACAGCTTTACATCTGTTTTCATCTCTTTATGCAAAACTAATAAACCAAACAGGTTTGGAATAGTCATCAAAGCAATTGTTATCCCCGAAAGTGTCCAGATAATGGTTGTATCGACAAAAGAAGCTATAAAAAATCCAATAACATAAATAAAATGATACCAGATAACATACTTTGAGCCCCACAGGTAAGTGACTGCTCTATCGCCATAATATGACCAGGAGATAGCCGTTGAAAATGCGAATAACAGTAATCCTATAGAGACAATGTATTTGCCAAAATCGCCAAACCAGCTTTTTGTAAAGGCCACTGCTGTTAGAGGCGCACTATGAATTAATGACTTACCCTCAATGACAATTTTATTATTGCCTGAGTGCGAAAACTGAGATTTAATCCTTTCAAACAGCGTCAGCTTCTGATCTTTCACAACAACATCACCATTATCAACCTGCAGCTTTCCGTTGTAAAGTTTTCCACCTTGCTTAACAAGCACATCTTCTGCAAGCGAACGCGCATGAATAAAAATAACAGGAGAACCAACCTTACCATCCTTGATGGTTAGCTCGCCATCAAATAGTGGCAGGGGTGCTTCGCCATTGATGTGCGCTGCCAACTGCTGACGTCCCTCTTCTGTTTGATCACTAACGGCAATGGTATTAACCACTTGCAAATCGGCCAACTGAAAACGATTATCCTGTTTATCTTTCCAAACACCTGAAGACAATAAGACAAAACCTGTCAGCGTACAAATAATAATGGTATCGATAAAAGGCTCTAACAATGCCACAAGGCCTTCAGAAACGGGCTCATGGGCTTTGGCAGCGGCGTGGGCAATTGGCGCTGAACCCTGACCTGCTTCATTGGAAAATAAGCCGCGGTTAACTCCCCGATTAAACGCAAATGCAATGGTGGCACCCAAGAAACCTCCGGTAGCCGATGAGCCTGTAAAGATATCTCCCACTATGGCCTGCAATGAAGGCCAGACATTTTGATAATTAAAAATAATAACTGCCAATGCGCCTATGAAATAGATGAGTGCCATGGCCGGCACCAACCTTGATGTTACCTTGGCAATGCGCTTTATGCCACCAATAATTACAAACCCAAGCAGTATAGCCAATACCAAGCCGGTAATCATATGCGGAATACCAAATGTTGAAAATAAAGAATTGGAGATACTATTTATTTGAGGTAAGCTACCGGTACCAAATGATGAGAGAATGG
The DNA here is from genome assembly GCF_018271975.1 of Carboxylicivirga mesophila. Lineage (GTDB taxonomy): Bacteria > Bacteroidota > Bacteroidia > Bacteroidales > Marinilabiliaceae > Carboxylicivirga > Carboxylicivirga mesophila. Next base: position 166,312 of record NZ_JAGUCN010000007.1, on the reverse strand, counting down.
TAGCCAATGCAAAAATGGCTGCAATCCAATAGCCTGTTTTTATGGTTTTACCGGAAGACGTTTTAATATTTAATCGCTTCTGCATAAAATACATCGGTCCTCCAGCAATAGATCCGTCCGCAGCTTTTTCACGGTATTTATGAGATAGGGTTACTTCAACAAACTTGGTGGTCATACCAAACATTGCCGTCACCAGCATCCAGAAGAGAGCTGCCGGGCCACCCAAGTGCACGGCGAACGCTACACCGGCTATATTACCAGTACCAACAGTTCCTGATAGTGCGGTTGTTAATGCCTGAAAATGAGATGTATCACCTTCATCATCATCCTTGTCAAATTTACCCTGAACAATGCGAATAGCGTATTTGAAATATCTTATTTGAGGAAATTTAAGGTAGATAGTAAAAAAGATACCGGTGCCAAGAAGCAGCAATACAAACCAAAGGTGGCTACCGATATACGAATCAATCAATAGCAATAAATCATTTAATGCCTGCATAGATTTTGTAATAAGAATTAATGTTTTTGTAGATTTTCATAGCAAATATTGGGTTTGAGTATGATAAAACCAAATTTTTTTGAAGAGTAGCAAGCAAAAACCTTTTCATATTAGTGACGTAAAAACCTTTAGCTCATTTGGTACTTGGGTAATCTAAAAAATCCGTTATTTTTGTTTATCTAACATAGAAATATGCAAAAACCTAACTCCGAACAATTTGTTAAGCTCTTTAGAGAAGATGCTGTATGGGGCGAACATGAAGTCATTAAGTTCAGGTGGATTCTCATTGGCGTCATCCTGGTCTTTATAGGCTATATTTACTATTCAGGTGATACAGACCGAGCTTTAACCTCATTACTTCTGGCCTCTATTTATATCTTATACAATGCCATACTAAATATACTATTACGCAAGTACGGAAGTGCTACATGGATACGTTTCTTATCTTCCACCATTGATGTGAGCATTTTATCCATTCATGTTTTTAATTATTCGTTTCTATTTAAACCCATTGCAGTTACAACAGCTGCTTCAACATTTTTGTACCCAGTTTTAATCCTCCTGTCCGTTTTAAGGTACGATAAACGCCTGGTTGTATTTACAACGGTTTATTCGGTGATTTGCTTCAATACCATATATCTGATACGATACCCATTTATCGAACCCGAATTGCTGGAAAAAGTGGCGTCAGCTAACTGGGCAGGGCAAATTTACAAGAGTGCTTATTTTTTGGTGATGGGATACTTCTTATACAGCATACCAAAGATGATCAACCGACTGAATGAAAAACATTTGATCACATTTAATCTACGAAAGAGTTCTGAACTAAACCTGGCACTTGAGAAACAAAAAAATGAGCTGGCTACTATTCAACTCCGAAAAGAGAAGCGCTTGAATAAGCAATTAGCCGACCAAAAAGCATTGATTGAGCAACAGAAGGAAGAATTACAGCAAGCTAACGCCACTAAAGACAAATTATTCAGTATAATTGGTCACGATTTAAAGTCGCCCTTTGCTGCTCAAACCTCTATTATTGAGCTGATACTTGCCGACTATAAGCATTATGAGAAGGAAGATATAAAGGAAATCTTAAAGACCATTCAGCACTCGGCTCATCAGGGTTTAGACTTACTGGGCAATTTACTGGATTGGTCCAAACAACAAAATAACCTGATTAAACAGCAGGTTGCTCCTGTTCGATTAGCTTCACTAGTGCAGGAAGCCCAGGCGCTGTTGGCCCATAATCTGGCACATAAACAGATTTCCTTAATAAACGACGTTGATCCAAAGACCACTGTCTGCGCTGATAGCAATATGATCAAAACAATACTGCGTAACATCATTTCCAATGCTATAAAGTACACCAATAATGAAGGTAGAATCAGCATATCTACTGATACTGATGAACGCAATGATTTCCTGAAGATAAGTGATACAGGAATTGGCATGACGGAAGAACAGATCAATCGCCTGTTCAACATTGAAAATAACATCTCAACACCTGGTACCAATAATGAACCTGGCACAGGGCTTGGTCTGCTGCTGTGCAAAGAATTGGCAGAAAGAAACAATGCACAAATATTGGTTGAAAGTCAGATAGGTAAAGGAAGTACTTTCACGATTGTTTTTCCAAAAGTAGACACGGTCAAACAACTTGAAAATAAGCAATAAAGAAAGGCTATCATCAAATGATAGCCTTTCTACTTTAATATTGTTTAGCTGATACTAAATATGTATCACTTCGTCATAAGCAGCAGCTGCCGCTTCCATCACTGCTTCCGACATGGTTGGGTGTGGATGCACCGCTTTAATGATTTCATGTCCGGTAGTTTCTAGTTTACGAGCTGTCACTAACTCGGCAATCATCTCAGTTACATTAGCACCAATCAGGTGTGCGCCCAGCAATTCACCATATTTAGCATCAAAAATAAGTTTTACAAAACCATCTTTGTGACCTGCAGCACTTGCCTTGCCCGATGCTGAGAATGGGAATTTACCCACTTTAAGCTCATACCCGGCTTCTTTGGCAGCTTTCTCTGTCATTCCTACCGATGCTACTTCAGGAGATGTATATGTACAACCAGGAATATTACCATAATCCAAAGGTTCTGGTGAATGACCTGCGATTTTCTCAACACAAATAATACCTTCAGCCGAGGCTACGTGAGCTAAAGCCTGCCCGGGAACAATATCACCAATGGCATATACACCTGCAACCGTAGTTTGGTAGAACTCATCTACTTTTACACGACCATTCTCTACTTGTACACCTACTTCTTCAAGTCCAAGATTTTCGAGGTTTGGTGAGATACCAACCGCAGACAATACGATATCTGCTTCATGGCTTTCTTCACCTTTCTTAGTTTTAATCACCACTTTCACCTTATCGGCCGAAGTATCCACCTGAGTAACTTCTGCACCAGTCATCACTTTAATGCCGGCCTTTTTGAACGAACGTCCTAACTGCTTAGACACTTCTTCGTCTTCAACAGGGACAATATTTGGCATGTATTCAACCAATGTTACTTTTGTACCAATTGCATTGTAGAAATAGGCAAACTCGCTACCAATAGCACCAGAACCAACTACAATCATTGAATCTGGCTGCTTATCCAGAGTAAGTGCTTTGCGGTATCCAATTACTTTTTCACCATCTTGCGGAAGATTTGGTAACTGACGGCTACGTGCGCCTGTAGCCAATAAAATATGCTCGGCTGTGTAAACTGACTTTTCGCCGGCATCGTTTGTTACTTCCACCTGCTTATTCCCCATTAATTTTCCGGTACCCTGAATCACTTCAATTTTATTCTTCTTGAATAAATACTGAATTCCTTTACTCATACCATCGGCCACACCACGACTACGCTTAACCATTGCTTCAAAATCAGCATTGGCCTCACCGCTGATGGTAACCCCATATTCTTCAGCATGCTTCAGGTACTCAAATACATTGGCACTTTTTAATAGGGATTTGGTAGGAATACATCCCCAGTTAAGACAAATTCCACCCAACTCTGAGCGCTCAACAACAGCTACTTTTAAACCTAATTGCGAAGCTCTGATGGCTGCAACGTATCCACCCGGACCACTACCTATAACTAATAAATCGTAATTCATTTTTATTTTGTTTTATTCTTATTTAGACAAATTTCAAATAGCAAATGTATAAAAAACCAATGTCTTCAAAATGACACATCAATTACTTAAACAAAATTAGAGTCAGAGAGTTTGAAATAAAACGACAAATATCAAGTATTATAACAAAAAAGGAGGCTTAGCAGCCTCCTTAGTTATTTATTCTTAATAAATTATATTAGTTCAATAGTTCGGCTACTTTAGCGCGTAATTCATCGCCTCTTAAGTTTTTAGCAATGATTTTACCTTCTTTATCCAGTAATACCGTGTGAGGAATACCTGATACGGCATATAATTTAGCAGCCTCATTACCCCAACCTTTCAGGTCAGAAACATGATTCCAGGTTAACTTATCATCTTCAATGGCTTTTAACCACGCATCTTCTTTCTGATCTAATGATACACCTAAGATGTCAAATCCTTTATCCTTAAATTCGGCATAAAGCTCCACCACATGAGGATTCTCACGACGACAAGGTCCACACCAGCTAGCCCAGAAGTCAACCAACAGATATTTGCCTTTGAACGATGATAAAGAAACAGGATTGCCTTCAGGATCGTTCATCGTAAAGTCTGGTGCCATTTTACCAACTGCAACGGCTTCCAGCTTATCAATTTTTTCACTCAATGAGATGTAATAAGTTGAGTTAGCCAAAGATGCATCCAGCATTGCCAAACCTTCTTTCATTTCTTCAATAGCACCATAACCATATACATTAGAAATAATAAATGCAGAAGCAGGTGACGCAGGATTAGCCTTAACCACATCAATCTGTGCAGTTTCAAATTTCTCCTGATTAGCCTGATACTCTTCATAAATTACACGTTGCTTAGCTGTATCACCAGCTTGTCCAGCTTCGCCATATGCTTTTTTCAGCTCATCACTTTTGGCATTAATTTCTTTTGACATGTCGCTAACTGACTTGTAGACATTAAATACAGCACCACCAGTTACTTCAGCATCTTTTATAGCATCTAGAGAGCCGTTAATGGTATAGTCTACATTTTCAGCAAAAAAGTTAACGGTATTACGTGTACCTGCTTCACCAACCATTACAAAAACGGGCTCGGCCAGCTCTGTTGAGTAGTTTACAAGACCGTCAGTAATAGTCAATGTATCTTTTACATTTACACCATCCTTGTCATACACACTGATGGTTACCACCTTATCGGCAGCGCCATCAATTTTACCCGTTAACTTAAAAGCAGGAGCTTGCGGCTGACACGATGCTAAAACAGCAATTACAGTAACCGCAACAAATAATAGATTTTTCATTTGATGAATGTTTATGCCCTTCAAATATTAAAAACAAAGGGCAGGGTTGTTTTTATAAGTTGAACAAATATAATTGTGAGATAGTACATATCAAAATATGCCAAATAAAAAGCCACCTCATATGAGGTGGCTAAGGCATACTTTTCTAGAGTATTTTAGTTCATTAATTCCGCCAATTTAGCTTCTAAAGCTTCACCTCTTAGGTTTTTGGCTATAATTTTTCCTTCCTTATCAAGCAGGAATGTGCTTGGAATGCTCTGAATACCATAAATCTCAGCAACACCCGATGCCTCATCGGCATGAACTTGTGTCCAGGTTAAACCATCTTCTTCGATGGCTTTTTTCCAGGCTTCCTGATCTCTATCTACAGATACACTTACTACATCAAATCCTTTGCTATTAAAGGCATTGTAAGCTTTTACCACGTTAGGGTTCTCCATGCGACAAGGCTTGCACCAGCTGGCCCAGAAATCTACTAAAACGTATTTACCTCTAAAATCGCTTAGAGATACCTCTTCACCCTTATCACTTTTTAATGTAAAATCAGGAGCAACAGCACCATCGGCAGTGGCTGCCTGAGCTTTTTCAAACTCCTCTAATGGTTCCAGCAGTTCTTTCACTTCTGCCAAATAAACATGACCAGCCATAGCTGGTTCAAATTTAGCAATTAACTCACGTAACTCTTCCAAGTCTAATGAAGGAGCCATCTGTGCAGCAATAAACAAGCCGCATGCATTATTGGTGTTTTGATCAACAAAGTTCTTAAAGTAAGCACGTTGATCTTCCAAAATTGACTCCATTTCTTCCTGTAAAATCTTTAGCTTATCCTGATCCTGATTCATGTAAGCCATCTGGTATTCTTGCTGCAGCTGCTGTGTGCGTTCATGTCCTGGTACGTCATCATTAAACTGCATAAACAAATCCGTCATTTCAGATCCTTTCACCTCAATGTCCGCTAATTTATCAACGTTACCAGTGATTGAAATTTTACTATTAGAAACAAAGAAAACTGCTGGCTGCTGCTTTCCATCGATAACAGCAAAATACAATTCAGGTGCTTCCACACTACCGGTGAAAGTAAACACCCCATTTACCATCTCAACTGTGTCCACGTCAACAGGTTGACCTTTTCTTAGTTTTTTAAGAATAACTCTTTCTGATGTAGCACCTTCGAGTGTTCCGGTTACTTCATACGATTTTGGCTGGCAACCAACCAGCAACGCAACACCAAAGATTGCTAACAAAACATTTTTCATATATATTCAATTTAATTTCGTGTCTTAAATCATCGCAATGTATAGCATTGCAAAGAAAGCATTTATTCATCAACCATTGAAATACACAGCCGATTCATGTTTATTTATTCGCTTATCAAACTCAACTAACGGGCTTATTTACGCTCAAAGTAGGTATCTAATAAATCTTTAGCAGCCATAAAGGAGCTTTTCTCATCATTAAGCACCTGTTCTTCATTGGTTAGTAATGCTTGTTTAATTAACGGATGATGGTAAAAATTATTTCTCAATTGCTCGTTTATACTTTCATACATCCAATATTTGGCCTGCGAGCGACGGTTAGAATTAAAATAGCCATTCTGCTTGGTAAGAGTAACATACTCCAAAACCATATCCCAGATCTTATCCACGTCTTTGTGGTATAACGACGAGCAGGTTTTAACTTCTGGCGTCCATCCTGACTTAGTTGGTGGAAACAAATGCAGAGCACTCCGGTATTCGGCTTGCGCTAATTTGGCTCGCTCAACATTTTGCCCATCAGCTTTATTAATGGTTATCGCATCGGCCATCTCCATAATCCCTCGCTTAATGCCTTGTAGCTCATCACCGGCACCTGCCAGCATAAGTAACAAGAAGAAATCCACCATTGAATGAACCGCTGTTTCCGACTGCCCTACTCCAACCGTTTCAATAAAAATAGTATCAAAACCGGCAGCTTCACATAAAATGATTGTTTCACGCGTCTTGCGAGCAACACCTCCCAGCGAACCTGCTGAAGGCGATGGGCGGATATAGGCATTTTCTTCACCCGACAATTTTTCCATGCGCGTTTTATCGCCCAGTATACTGCCCTTTGAACGCTCGCTGGACGGATCAATAGCCAAAACAGCTAACTTCCCGCCATTACGTATAATGTGCATTCCCATCGATTCGATAAACGTACTTTTCCCGGCACCTGGTACTCCGGTAATGCCCAGTCGAATGCTTTTACCGGCATACGGCAAACAACGCTCAATAATCTGCTGCGCTACCTGTTGATGTTCTGGCAATGAGCTCTCAACCATTGTTACAGCCCTGCTTAATATGGTAATATTACCTTCCAGAATACCTTTAACATACTCATCCACCGACAACTGCCGCTTACGCTTAATAATTCGTTTGCTGGCATTGGGATTAATTGATGGAGCATTTTCCACACCTTTATTCACTTTCAAACCTTTATAAGAGGGGTCGTTTTCTATATGATGATGGTCGTCCTTAGTTGTCATTCAAATAATTATATAATAAAGAAAAGGAGAGTTAAACACCGTTAACTCTCCATTCTTTGAGTTCAAATATTGTTTATTCCATTGTTACATTACCTGTAATCAATAAGGTAATTGAGGTATTTTTAGGATCATTTGATACAATGCGAACAGTTTTTGTTTGTCGTCCGTTTTTACCCCTTGAATTAAATTCAGCGGCAATCATAGTCGTTTCGCCAGGAGCAAGAATTGTTTTGACCGGTTTAATAGCCGTACAACCACATGAAGCTTTTACCTTTCTGATGATTAACTCACTTTTGCCTGTATTCTTGACTTCAAACTCATGTTTCACCACATCGCCTTGTTTAATTTCACCGAAATTCCAGTTTTTCTCAGCAAATGTAGCAACAGGTGCATTTTGCATCTTTTCAGCATCCCAGGCCGAAAAGTCTTCTTCAATAGAAGCACTAACCGTCAGTCGATTGCTATAATTACGCACATCATTAAAAATTATAAAAATATTATCAGTAACAAAGCCCCAATCATTTTTGGCTTTGGCATCATATGACGCTGTAATGACTGCTGCTTTACCCGGTTCCACTACCTCGGGGATACACTTGATTTTTATGTGCGGCGGCACATTCAGAAACCCTAATTTAACCGGTTTATCCGAGGTACTGATGATTTTGATGTTTTCCTCTTTTACCTGTTCAGGAGTCATCTTGGTGAAGGCCAGGTGCGATGTTTCCAAGCGGATTTCCTGCATGTTACGCGGGTATATATCCTCAACAGTCATTTCGCGAGGCAACACCTTACCATTGATACGCAATACTATTGTTGCATTCTGGGCATTAGATGTTACTGTTATAGTCTTATTAAAATTACCCGGACGATTACGCGGATCAAAAATAGCTTTTACAAATCCCTCACCTCCTGGTGGTATTGGTTGCCTGGTCCATTGCGGCGTTGTGCATCCACAAGAGGCTTTTACATTATGAATTACTAATGGCTGCCCGCCAGTGTTTTTAAATTTGAATTCATACGTTTTGGTACCGCCATCTTCTTTTACTTCTCCAAAGTCATGTATCACTTTATCAAAGGCGAGATTAGGTTTTGAGTGTTGTGCATTACCTGAGAACAAGCATGTGCTTATTAGCACTGTTAGTACGATTAACTTCTTCATCTTTAGTTTGAGTTTTTATTAGATTACAAAGTTGTATTTGATATACCTTCATTTGATACGCAAAAGCAAGAGCGGTGTTACAATCCGCTGCTTCACTCCCGCGAAAGTCACACAAATCTATAAATAATTATATTGTTTTGGTGAGAAATAGTACATTTTAACAAGCCTTTAATACTCTGCATTTTTTCTTTCGTTAACTATCAAACTTTTATCATCGCCCACTTTATACTCTACCTGAAAAGTACAGTGCTCTATACCAAAACTGGATTGAACATACTCCCTAACCTTATTTAACAGCAAATTTGACTGACTAACCGTTACATCTTCTGACAAATCCAGATGAGCTTCCAAATGTAATTCAGAATCATTCAGTTGCCACAGATGTACATGGTGCATATTCTCAATACCTTCCAGCCTACTAACCCCATCCGACATTTTTTCAATATTGATTGTTGGGGGCGTAAACTGCATTAAAACGCGCATGGTTTTTACCAGCAATTTCCAACTTGCAAGAATCAAATAAATCGCAATCACAATAGATAAAAGCGCATCTATCCAGGCTAATTGAAAGAAATACATCAGTATACCGCCAACAAGAACAGCTATAGACGAAAGCATATCAGAAAACAGATGCAAATAGGCTGACCGCATGTTCATGTTATTTTCTGAGTGCTTTTTAACTAAAAGTACGCTTAATCCATTAGCCACAATGCTAAATCCGGCCAACCATGCGACCAATACACCATTTACCGGTGTTTCTATCGGTGTAACAAGGCGCTCAATCGCTTCATATATTAAATAGCCAGAGATGATTAGAAGAGTAGCTGCATTGATAAAAGCCGCCATTATTTCAGCACGTTTATATCCATATGACTTTTCTGGCGAATAGTCACGTAGACTTAATTTGTTGGCGATGTAACTTATCACTAATGCCATTACATCTGAAAAGTTGTGCAATGCGTCTGTTAGTAATGATAAACTATGACTTATCAGTGCACCAATGAGCTGCACTACTGTAATGGCTACATTTAAAACAATTGTAATTACAAGGCTTTTACCCTTTGGATCATGATGATGATGCTCTCCCATTATTTATGGTTTTTAAATGGTTAGTTACAAAGTTAACAGATTCATTGGCATATTAGACTTCTTTACAATTGCTTATCAGACCTGCAAGCTATTTTAATACGTTTCAATACGCTTTTTTTAGCTTATGAAATAAATTCAATTATTTTTGTTTGGTTCAATTTCGAAACCATCAGTCAACACACAAAATCCTGAGTTCAACATGCGAATTGCTATACTTATCCTGTTTACCTTAATACTGACTGCATTACCAGGTTGCCGCATAGCCTCTGAAGACGTCATTCAGCCTTTCAACATAATTCCTCAACCAAACAGCATTACTTATGAAGAGGGTGAGTTTCAGATTAACGCTCAAACCCGATTAGTTTATAAAGGGCTTGATAAGAATATTACAAGTTCAATCAATAGGTTTAAAAAACAATTCGCATTAAGTTCAGGAATAGAACTCGAACTAAGCGACCAGACTCCAACTGACAATTATATTATATTTCAACTAAGTAAACAATCAAATGATAATGCCGAAGGTTATGAAATAAAAATTGAGCCAAATCATATTCATATTAATGCTTCATCCGGCAAAGGTTTATTTTATGCTATTCAGACAGTTAAACAGTTATTACCACCTTCGATAGAAAGCCAGTTGATTACTGATGGTGTGAACTGGACCATTCCTTGCCTGCAAATCATTGACTATCCCCAATTCGCCTATCGTGGATTAAATATAGATGTTGCGCGCCATTATTTCCCGGTAGAATTTATTAAAAAGCAACTGGATATTTTGGCATCGTATAAAATTAATACCTTTCACTGGCACCTGACTGATGATCAAGGGTGGCGTTTAGAAATTAAGAAATACCCAAGACTAACAGCTGTTGGCAGCCGAAGAGCTATGACGCTTATCGGCCATGGTGCCAACCCTCCTTTCCAATACGATAACAAACCGTATGGTGGTTATTATACACAAGATGATGTAAAGTCAATTGTTGAATATGCAAAAGAGCGACACATCACCGTTATACCAGAAATTGAATTACCAGGGCATTCTTTGGCGGCCTTAGCAGCCTATCCGCAATTAGGTTGTACTGGTGGGCCTTATGAGGTTGCCACCAGGTGGGGTGTTTTTGAGGATGTCATATGCCCGGGAAAAGAATCAAGCTATGCAATAATAGAAGATATTTTAACAGAAGTAGCAGACTTATTCCCCGGCCAATATATACATATAGGTGGTGATGAATGCAGCAAAATGAGATGGCGCAACTGCAAGCACTGCCAGACCCGAATGAAAGCTAACGAACTTAAAGATGAAAATGCTTTAGAAAACTATTTTATAAAACGTGTTCAAAGCATTGTAAAAACACTCGGTAAACAAATGGTTGGGTGGAATGAAATAATGACCGACCCAACACTGACTGACGCTACTATTGTGATGTGGCAAGATGATATTGATATTAAACAAGCCATTAAAAACAATAACTATTTTATAAGGTCATCGGCCAATTACTTGTACTTTGATCACTACCAGGCTTCTCCGCAGGACCATCCATTGGCAATAGGTGGTTATACGCCGTTATCTGATGTCTATCACTATCAGCCTTTACCTGCAGACATTGATACCAATGAACAGCAGAATTTCATTGGCATTCAAGCTAATTGCTGGACCGAATATATGCCAGATGAAGAAAAGTTTGAGTTTATGTTGTATCCCCGCCTGTGCGCATTTGCAGAAGTTGCCTGGAGTAAGCAGCAACAAAAGAACTGGCCTGAATTTCGCCGCAAACTAGAAACACATCTGGAACGTCTGTCACATCGCAATGTTAACTTCTTCTACGAAGTACCAAAGCCTATATCAAGTAACGAACAGCTTCATTTTACACATCCAACATCATTAAGGCTACAGGAAATATCTGATAATTACGCAATCCGCTACACCACCGATGGCTCAGAACCAAATACTAATTCGAAGGAATACACCGAGGCAATTCCAGTAAACACTTCAGGCACCATTAAAGCCATAACCATTGACAAACGCACTGGACAACAGAGCAAAACGGAAATTTTCAACCTTAACCAGCTTCAATATCAAAAACCCGCCAAGCTAAAAGTAAGCAATAAGGGTTTAAGTTGCGCCGTCTATAAAGGTCGGTTTAAAACAGTCAAAGAAATAAGAAATACCAATATTGATAAGCAGTTAATAGTTACTGATTCATTTATACCTGACTCGGTATACCGCGAAAGCTTCGGCCTGATATTAAAAGGCTATTTTGAATCGAGTGAGAAAGGTATTTATGAGTTTGAGCTTAATTCCGATGACGGTAGCGCCTTATATATTGGTAATGAACTGGTGGTCAACAACGACGGCATCCATGGCAGTAAAGCTGAGAAGGGAGCCATTGCCCTAAAAAAAGGACTCTACCCAATAACAATACTTTATTTTCAAACGACCGGATATAGCCAATGCCGTTTGAACGTAAAGTGGCCAGATAATACCACACAGTCACTTAAGCCTAAAGATTTTTATTACTAAAAAAAGAGAACAGGCCGAAATATCTATTACCATCAAGGCATTGTGCCTACTTGTGTTATCTTTGTAACGAAAGTTTAAAATATTAACACGTAATCTTTCATTACATAAAAACCAAGGTCAATGCAAGCTCGAATAAAAGCACTCACACAACAATTCCTCAATGAAATAATTGCCATTAGAAGGCATCTTCATGAGCACCCGGAGCTATCCTTTGAAGAACATCAAACCTCAGCTTATATACAGAACAAGCTAACAGAACTTGGAATCCCCTTTAAAGCCGGTTTCGTAAAAACGGGTATTATTGGATACCTAAAAGGCAAACATCCTGAAAAAAGAACCATTGCCTTAAGAGCCGACATGGATGCTTTACCAATCGCAGAAGCCAGTCAGCTAGAGTTTACATCAAGAAACGAGGGTATAATGCATGCCTGCGGACACGATGCGCATACAGCGGCCTTGTTGGGTGCAGCCATGGTCTTAAATGAACTTAAGGATGAATGGGAAGGTACCATATTACTCCTGTTTCAGCCAGCCGAAGAGGTATTTCCAGGTGGGGCCAAGTTGATGATGGAAGAAGGCTGTTTTGATGGATATGAGCCAGAAATTATATTGGGCCAACATGTGCTGCCTAACATGAAAACTGGTCATGCAGGCTTTAAAAGCGGCATGTACATGGCGTCGGGTGATGAAGTTTACATCACTATCAAAGGTAAAGGCGGACATTCAGCTATGCCACATGCCTTAACTGATAATGTGCTGATTGCTTCTCATATCATCGTATCTCTGCAGCAGGTAGTAAGCCGTATAGTGCCTGCACAAATACCCACGGTTCTTTCGTTTGGTAAAGTCATAGCCAATGGTGCTACCAATATTATCCCTGAAAAAGTAGAAATAGCAGGTACCCTGCGAACAATGAATGAGGAATGGAGAACCATTATTAAAGGGAAAATACGCGAAATAGCAACTGGCATTGCCCAATCTATGGGCGCAGAATGTGACATAGATATAAAGGATGGCTACCCGGTGGTACATAACAATGAGTTTATTACCGAACAGGCCATCTGCTTTTCTAAAGAATACCTTGGACAAGAGGCTACCGAAATAATGGACATACGAATGACTGCTGAAGATTTTGGCTATTATTCACAAAAGTACCCATGCTCTTTTTATCGCTTTGGCGTAGCTCAGAACAATGGTGAAACAGGCAGTTTGCACACACCACAGTTCAATTTAAACGAAGATTCATTAGAAACAGCAGCCGGCCTGATGGCCTACATGGCTTATCGTTTTATGAGTGATGATTAATTAGAAAAGGTCTAAACACGTAGAAAGAACTTAGCTAGCAATGCTTTGAATAATAAAAGACCTTAAAGCCTTATTTATATCGTTTAAAAATAAAGCACTTTGGATAGGAATTCTTTTTTTTAATTAAAAAAGCCAATAATTTTGTTTCTGTAATAATAACCAATAAAGAAAAAAAAATGGCTTACGTAATTAATGAAGACTGCATTGCTTGTGGTACTTGTGTTGACGAATGTCCAGTAGAAGCTATCTCGGAAGGAGATATCTATAAAATTGACGCTGAAGCTTGTACTGACTGTGGTACTTGTGCAGATGTTTGCCCAACTGAGGCTATTCACCCTGCATAAGCTATGCAGAAGCGAAAAAATAACTAAGCCCCATTTTAATGGGGCTTTTTTGTATCTGATATAATCGTTTTTAGCTCTATCCTAATCGCGAAATCCGGTGAAGGGTATCTGAATCCAATATTTTAATTACGCGGCCATTTACTGCCAATACCTTCTCATTAACAAATGAACTTAAAGTACGAATCGCATTGGAGGTAGTCATATTTGAGAAGTTAGCCAAATCCTCCCGCGAAAGGTAAACTGCCAGGGTTTGCTGATCTTCTTCAAAGCCATAAATATCTTTCAATACACAAAGGCTCTCAGCCAAACGCCCGCGAATATGCTTTTGTGTTAAAGTAACTGTTCTGTAACGGGCAAATCCTAACTCACTGGCAAAGGATTTAATAAACGCCATTGAAAGTGCCGGATTGGTCTTCATGAGATTATAAATAACCTTTTTAGGCACATGAAATATAGTGCTGGGCTCTATCACCTCAGAACTGGCAATATGCATTTCTTCTGCAAATAAGGCTCTGTAACCAATAAAATCAGGTGCTGTAGCCATCCTGATGATCTGATCACGACGGCTAACCCCCTCTTTAAATATCTTTACCTTCCCTTCGCCAAGACATAATAAACCGGTAGGCTTCTCGCCCTCCTGATATATAATGTCATTCTTTTTATAGTGAATGGTCGTATGATTATCGAGCAGGTATTCTTTCTCCTCGTCAGTTAGAATATTGTAAAGCTTCGGAATATCTTTAATAGTGGGCTCTACAGGGGTATTATTTTTTTTAGCAGGCATTACAAGGGTGTTATAAAACTATGTTATATAACATACAAATTTATAAAAAAAGCTGATTTAACTAGCTACAGGCTCAATTAAATCAGCACTTACAATATCTAATGTTTAGCTACTAGCGGTATTCGTCTGCCAATACCAAATGCTTTACTTGAAATGCGCAAGGTAGGCGGCGTTTGAAAACGCTTATACTCGTTCATATTCACCAGCCTAACTGCTTTCTTCACCGTAGCTTCCTCAAAACCATCATTTACAATTTCAGCCGGTGACTGATTTTTTTCAATGTAGCGGAAAAGAATGGCATCTAAGACATCGTAGTCCGGCAGCGAATCTGAATCTTTCTGATCAGGACGTAACTCTGCTGACGGTGGCTTAACAATTGTATTTTCCGGGATGATTTCTGTGTCTCTGTTAATGTACCTGGCCAGTTTAAAAACATCGGTTTTATATACATCACCAAGTACTGATAATCCACCATTCATATCGCCATACAGGGTGCCATACCCCACCGCCGCTTCACTTTTATTGGAAGTATTTAAAAGAATGTGTCCAAACTTATTGGAAAGAGCCATTAACAATGTGCCTCTGATACGCGCCTGAATATTCTCTTCTGTTACATCCGCCTCTTTACCCGCAAAAATCGGACTCATCAAGAAATTGTAGCTATTGAAAATCTCCTTAATAGGCACAATATCATATTGTATATCTAAGTTATTAGCTAAATCAACCGCATCTTTTATAGAATGGTCGGATGAATATTGAGAAGGCAACAACAACACACGTACATTTTCTTTACCAAGAGCCTCAGCTGCTATAGCTACTGTGACTGCAGAATCAATACCACCTGACAGACCTAAGGTCGCGCTTTTAAAGCCCATCTTTGCAAAATAATCGCGTACGCCTGCTACCAAAGCATCATAAATCAGCTGTATTGGCTTAGTCACTTTTGGGGATATTGCTGGCTTGTCTGACAAAGCATTCATGTCGATCTGAACAGTATCTTCTTCAAATGCTTTTGCCTGGTGCGTAATGTCACCACGGCCATTAACAACCATGCTGTTACCATCAAAAATCAGTTCGGTATTGGCTCCCACCTGGTTAACGTAAATAAACGGAATTTTATACTGACGTGCCTTATTACGCACAATATCACGGCGAATATCTACTTGTGTATATGAAAAAGGAGAGGCTGCAATATTAATGGCAAAATCAGGCTTCTGCTGAATGAGCTTATCCATTGGAGACAATGTATACAGCTTATCTCTGGCAAAGGCATTAGCCACCGGTTGATCATCCCAGATATCCTCACAAATAGTTAATGCGATTTTCTTCCCTTTAAACTTTATCAGGTCAAATACAATATTGGGCTGGAAATAACGATATTCATCAAATACATCATAGTTGGGCAACAGTGTTTTTCGAACAACTTGCTTCACCTGGCCATCTTCGAGGAAATACGCTGCATTAAACAGGTTCTTCCCCTGTGGCTCCGGATTAATTTCGGGCCCGCCAACTATGGCAGCAATACCCTTACACCCTTTAGCAATCTGCTCAATTGTATCGGTACAATTCTGGATAAACTCTTTTCGCTCGAGAAAATCATAAGGCGGATAACCACATACAGCTAATTCAGAGAAGACCACTAAATCGGCAACATCCTCTTTCGCCTGTTCAATACTTTTAATCATTTTATCCGCATTGAGCTCAAAATTGCCAATGTGATAATTTAACTGCGCTAATACAATCTTCATCGCTAATATCGTCCTCTAATAGTTTTGTCTTTAAAAACTTACGGAATTAAAAAATGATTCCAAACTGGAATGTAAAACGGTTTAAAGTAGCCTTGTCTTCAATTACATGATCTGTTACATCCATAAAACCTCCACTGTAAATGAGACCAAGCATTAAATAGGTGCTACCCCCCAATGAATATTCCATACCACCGCCAATCTGGTAGCCCATATCAAAAAAGTTAACTTCTTTACTGATTGAATTGCCATTGCCATCATTGGTTTTAATATTGTATTGCGTGTATAAACCAAACTGTCCATAGTAACGCGAACGATGAAACTCATTGGTTATCAACTTAAGCGATAATGGCACTTCGATATATTTCAAGCGGTATGTCGATGTATAATCCTCCACAAAAGGTTCAACCTCCGGTAATCCGGGATACTTTAGTTTACCACCTGTTGTGTTAATGGTTAAACCTGTTGAAAATGCATAATTAGTATCAAAGAAGCGATCCATCACTACTCCAAAATTATAACCGAATAGATTACCATTCCCGTCTACCGAGGCTTCGTCAGAATTTAACCACGAGATTTGTGGGCTTAGTACAAAAGCCAGTCGGGTGCGTTTGCTGTCTTGAGCTTTTAATCCGGCTGTTAAGAATAATGCCAATAAGATTAGTAAGGATGTATGCTTCATCATGTACACATTTAGGTTGAAAAATCAGTACAAACATAGTTAAAACATGGTTTTCATCCACTTTTTTTTAACGCTAACTGCATATTTTAGAAGCTTTCGTATTTTTACATGATAAATGATATTTAATGATGAAGAAATTCTTGTGTTATCTAAGCGTAATTACACTTTTAACTACCGGATGTAATTTGACTTCGAAAGGACCTGATGTGAGCCATATTGATGTTAACGTGGAACCTCAGCTCTTTTTTATTGACCTGTTTGAAATGAACGAGGATGAGTTACCTGAGGCCATTGATGCTATCTCAAAAAAGTACGGCAGTTACCTGGATGCTTATAGCCAGCAGATTATTAAAATTGGTAGCCCATCAAATCCTGAATATCCCGATTTTATTAAAAGCTTTCTTGACTACGAAGATAACAGGGATGTATATGAAGCCTGCAAAAAGCAATTTGGTAAAACCAACAAATTAAGCAGCGATCTTACCAAGGCTTTCAAGCATTACAAATATTACTTTCCGGATGCAACCATACCCCAGGTATATTTCCACACTTCCTATTTTAATCAATCCATTGCCATGGACTCCACCTGGATATCTGTGAGCGTTGAAAAGTACCTGGGGGCTGATTGTCAATTCTATGAATGGCTATCCATCCCGTTCTATTTAAGGCGAAAAATGGTGCCTGAGAAAATAGTACCAGATATTATGAAAGCAATGGCGCTTGGTAACTTCTCTTTACAAATGAAAAATGAGGATGTATTAAGCCGAATGATCGCGCAGGGAAAATTAAACTATTTTGTGAAGCAAATGATGCCTTCTATCCAGGATACTTTACTCTTTGATTATTCGAAGAAACAAATAAAATGGTGCTACAGGCATGAGGGTGATATATGGGCCAGTATGGTGGAACAAAAACACTTGTATAACACTGAGCGCATGGTAATACAAAAGTATGTGGGTGACAGTCCTTTTACCTACTATTTCGGTCAGGATTCGCCGGGTAAAGCCGCCGTATTCATTGCTTACCGGATTATTGATGCATACATGAAGAATCATCCGGAAACAAACCTGAATGATTTATTAAATAACACGGATGCACATCAGATATTGAGAGAATCCAGGTATCGTCCTTAAATAATTATCATGAAAGTAAGCATCATCCAGATGGCGCCACAATTAGGCCATTTAAGAGCTAATATTGAGACTATATCATCCCTTATCGAACAATCAGATAGCGATTTGTTTATATTGCCTGAATTAGCCAATTCGGGTTACAATTTTCAAAACCAGCAGGCAGCCTTTGACGCTTCTGAAAAACTTGAGAAAAGTGTTTTCATTGAGGCTGTGCACGGACTGGCGAAGATCAAAAATACCCATATCGTTACAGGTTTTTGCGAGCGCGACAGGCATAAGCTCTATAATTCATCGGTTTTAATAGCCCCCAAAGGTGTAATTGGTATCTATCGCAAGTTGCACTTGTTCCTGAATGAGAAAAATATTTTTAATGCCGGCAACCTGGGCTTACCTGTATTTGATACGGAGCTTGGTAAAATAGCCATGCTCGTGTGCTTCGACTGGATGTTTCCGGAAGTGTGGCGAAAACTGGCGTTGAAGGGTGCCCAGCTCATTGCTCATCCATCCAACCTGGTATTACCCTATTGTCAAGGTGTAGTACCGTCTTATGCTCTTGTTAACCGCTGTTATATAGCTACAGCCAATCGAATTGGAACAGAGGGGAACCTGACATTTTCGGGTCAATCAATACTGGCTACTCCCAATGGCGAAACGATTTTAAGAGGAACATCGGATAAAAGTCAAGTTTTAAGTGCAGAAATTGACTTAAGTTTGGCCAATAACAAGTATATCACCGAACTGAATGACGTATTTAAAGACAGACGTCCGGATGTTTATGGCAATTTGGAGGCAAATGATTGAAAAAAAGGAGCTTAGGCGAATCGTCAAACAACGAAAGGCAGAATTATCAGATAGCCAGCGAACGGCGCAAGGCAATATTATCCAACGAAAGCTGGAGGAAAGCAGTATCTTTCAGGCTGCCAGCTCCATCTTGTTATATTGGGCCATGAGCGATGAAGTACCTACTCAGCAAGTAGTTAATAAATGGTACACTCAGAAGAAAATCTACTTACCGGTTATCAATGGTGATGATTTAAAAATCGTCCGCTATGAAGGTGAGAAATCATTAGTAGCCGGCGACAAATATGGCATCCCTGAGCCCAGTGGTGAAGCCATTAGTGACGAGAAAGAAATTGAGTTAGTGATTGTGCCTGGTGTAGCTTTTGATGCTTCAAACAATCGTATGGGACGCGGAGCTGGTTACTATGACCGAATTCTTAAACGCATCCCCGGCGCCCGTAAAATTGGCCTTGCATTTGACTTTCAAATGGTAGAGAGTGTTCCGATAGAAACACACGATATTAAAATGGATGAAATAATAAACCCGCTGTAAAAAGCGGGTTTATTTAGTGTTATTTTGCAATACCAAATAGGTCGTAATCTTCTGAGTCGGTAATTTCTACATTATAAAACTCACCTTTCTGCAACTCT
The DNA here is from genome assembly GCF_018271975.1 of Carboxylicivirga mesophila. Classification (GTDB taxonomy): domain Bacteria; phylum Bacteroidota; class Bacteroidia; order Bacteroidales; family Marinilabiliaceae; genus Carboxylicivirga; species Carboxylicivirga mesophila. The sequence goes on along the minus strand of NZ_JAGUCN010000007.1, from coordinate 146,706 downwards.
CTGTTTTCTTCTTTATGAAGCAATACTTCCTGGTCAACCTCAGGCGAATCGTATTCAGTTCTACCTATAAAATAATCACCTTCTTCCCGGTCTATAATCACCTTTAAGGTTTTACCAATCTTGGCCTGGTTTATTTCCTTAGCAATGCCATTTTGTATTTCCATAATACGATCAGCCCGCTCCTGCTTCACTTCATCCGGTACATCGTCTTTATATTTTTTGTGCGCATAGGTATCATCCTCATGCGAATAAGGAAATACTCCCAATCGCTCAAAACGGATATCTTTTACAAACTGTTCCATCTCGGCAAAATCTTTTTCTGTTTCACCCGGATGCCCTGTTATAAATGTTGTTCTGAGATGAATATCCGGCACCTGCTTACGCATCTCTTCTATCAGGCGATAGGTTTGATTTTTACGAACACCACGGCGCATAAGCTCCAGCATATTATCACTGATGTGCTGCAAAGCAATATCCAGGTAGTTACATACCTTAGGGTTATCATGCATCACCTTCAGCACATCAAGCGGGAAACCGGCCGGATAGGCATAATGTAAGCGAATCCATTCGATGCCATCAATTTTAGCCAGTTCATCAACCAGATTTGGTAATTTATAAGACTTGTAAAGGTCATAGCCATAGAAAGACAAATCCTGCGCAATCACCTGTAACTCTTTAACCCCTGAATCACGCAGACGCCTGGCTTCCTCCAACAAATCATCCATAGGACGGCTCACATGCTTGCCAGTAATGATAGGAATGGCACAATAGCTGCAGGTTCGGTTACAACCTTCTGATATTTTCAAATAGGCATAATGATCGGGGGTTGTTAACGATCGCTCATTCATCAAATCACGACGATACGTAGCACCAATCTCACTCACAATGTCTTTCCAATCAAATTTACCATAGAATTTATCCACTTCCGGCAACTCCTTTTTAAGCTGTCCGGGATAGCGTTCTGACAAACATCCCATGACATAAAGCTGCTTGATATCGCCCCGTTTCTTAGCTTCGGCAAATTCAAGTATAGTATCAATCGATTCTTCTTTGGCATCCGCAATAAAACCACAAGTATTAATGATGGCCACTTCTCCATCTGGTGTTTCTGCATCGTGCGCTACCTCAATTCCATTGGCTTTAAACTGGCGAATTAAAAACTCACTATCCACCAGGTTTTTTGAACAACCAAGAGTTACAACATCTACTTTCTTTCCTTTAGGCACTGTCATATCATCTTTTTAAGTACTTCAATATTTAATTATTGCTCAAAAAAAGCTGTCTCTTACAAACAGCTTTTAAGTGTATTCTACTATTATTTGAATAAAGAATCAACAAATTCATCGCGGTCAAACACCTGCAAATCCTCAATTCCTTCACCAATACCTATGTATTTAACCGGAATACTGAACTGATCAGATACGCCAATCACCACACCACCTTTAGCCGTTCCATCCAACTTAGTTATCGCCAATGCTGATACTTCGGTAGCTTTAGTAAATTGCTTAGCCTGTTCAAAGGCATTTTGTCCGGTAGAGCCGTCAAGCACCAATAACACTTCATTTGGCGCATCAGGCACTATTTTTTGCATCACACGCTTCACCTTGGTCAACTCACTCATCAGGTTCACTTTATTATGAAGGCGTCCGGCCGTATCAATAATCACCACATCTGCCCCTTGACGTTTAGCTGACTCAAGTGTATCAAATGCCACAGAAGCGGGATCTGAACCCATACTTTGCTTCACAATCGGCACATCTACTCTATCGGCCCAGACCACCAGCTGATCAATAGCAGCCGCACGGAATGTATCAGCAGCACCCAGCACCACTTTCTTACCTGCCTGCTTGAACTTATTAGCCAGTTTACCAATGGTTGTGGTTTTTCCCACGCCATTAACCCCAACCACCATAATCACATATGGATGCTCGCTTTTAGGTAATTCAAACTGACTAACATCACCACTTCGGTTCTCTGCCAAAAGTTGTGCAATTTCTTCTCGAAGTATATCATTCAGTTCTGAGGTACTCAGAAATTTATCTTTCGCTACGCGCCCTTCAATTCGTTCTATAATTTTTAAGGTCGTGTCAACGCCCACATCTGATGTAATCAATACTTCTTCCAGTTCATCAAGTACATCATCATCTACCCTGGTTTTACCAACTACGGCGCGTGTCAGCTTTTTAAGTACACTTTCTTTTGTTTTGGCCAGTCCTTTATCCAGACTTTCTTTCTTCGCTTTTGTAAAGCTCCCGAATAAACCCATGAATCTTAATTTTTAAGGGCTTAAAGATATAAAAAAGATGTAAGACGCAAGATAAAAGAATTAGGTATCAAGCTTGATTTTAAGCAGAATTTCATCATGCCTATCGCTTTCAACCTTCATCTCACATCTGAAAAATTGATTAATAAAAAAGCTCCCCTGAAAACAAGGAAGCTTTTTCTTATAGGTTGATCCTCAAAAATTACTTTTTGAAGTATTCTTTAGCCATTTCGTTAGGTACAATCTCTTCGCGGAAAGTATAAGCTCCCGTTTTTGGAGATTTCACCATTTTAATCACTTTGGTGTGACCTTTACCTTCACCTTTTTGCAATGATGCTACTGCTTTCTTTGCCATGGTTAATCAGTTTTATTTGATTTCGCGGTGTAAAGTAACACGCTTCAAAATCGGATTATACTTTTTCAACTCCATGCGGTCAGGAGTATTTTTTCTGTTCTTAACGGTAATATATCGGCTTGTTCCTGGTTGTCCGCTTTCTTTGTGCTCAGTGCACTCCAAAATCACCTGAACGCGATTACCTTTTGCTTTCTTTGCCATTTCTACTCCTTATTAATAGTTAGCAATAAATCCTTTTTCTTTCGCCTGCTTAAGGGCTGCTAACAAACCAACTTTGTTGATCATACGCAAACCAGCGGCAGATACTCTGATATTTACCCAACGATCTTCTTCAGGTAAATAGAATTTCTTCTTGAAAAGATTGATATCGAATCTTCTCTTGGTTCTTCTCTTCGAGTGAGAAACATTATTTCCCACCATAAATGATTTACCAGTTATTTGACATACTCTTGACATCGCTCAACAGTTTTTTCGGATACATTTTTCAAACAGAGCGCAAAATACGGCATTTTTATCGGATTTTACAAATACTTGCAATAATAATTCGAATGTTTTTTCATTTTTTCTCATATCTCAGCAAATATTCCCTTTCTTACAACAATTTTCACCGCATTTACACATCCGGAGACCTTCTTTTCAGTTGCTGCAAAAGCATAATCATGCCCGTTTCTGAAGCTCGCTGAATATTTCGCTCCCGAATTCGACCAAATTGATAACAGGCACTCACTACACCAAAATCACCCGCAATCGCTATCCAAACAGTTCCAACCGGCTTCTCATCAGTTCCTCCATCGGGCCCAGCAATACCTGATGTTGCAATAGCATAATCACTTTGCAATAACTCCTTCACACCTATGGCCATCTGTTCAACTACTTGCTGGCTTACTGCTCCATAATTTAACAGCGCCTGCTCCTCAACACCTAACACCTTTTGCTTGACCATATTTTCGTATGCCACTACACCTCCTTTGAAGTAGGCCGAACTGCCAGGTATTCTAGTTACCAGGTGAGCTATATTACCACCAGTGCAGCTCTCCGCAACAGCTAAGGTTCTTGAAGACTCTTTTAAACTAGCTCCTAGCAACACCTCAATGGGACTGTCTTCTTCTGCGTAAATATTTTCCCCAACAAGTTGATACAATTCACTGGTCAATCGCTCAAAATCCGTATTCGCCTGCTCATCATTGGCAGTTTTAGCGGTTAAACGCAGGCGTATCTTCCCAGGACTTGGCAAATAGGCCAAACTCATATAATTAGGAATAGTCGCCTCCCAAGCCTCCAATTGCTCAGCTAAAACAGCCTCCGGGATATTACAAACCTGAATGGTTTTGTGCATAATGTGTCCTGTTTTGAATCGCTGTTGAAGCCGTGGTATTATTTCCTTGGTCATGGCCAACTTCATCTCCGATGGAACACCTGGCATTGACACCACTATTTTATCATTCTCATCAAACCACATAACCGGAGCTGTACCAACCGGATTATTGATTACTTCGCAGCATTCGGGCACATACGCCTGACTTTCATTTAGTTTATTGATTCCCTTAACTCTTCCTTTCAGATAAGAGGCCATATTATCGTAGGCATGCTGATTAAATACCAGTTTTGAGTTAAAAAAAGCCGCTAGAGTATCCTTGGTAATATCGTCTTTAGTTGGTCCCAAACCGCCGGTAAGCATTACCACATCAACACGCTTAACTGCTTCACTCAACACTGTTGTTATTTCTTCGGCCGTGTCTTGTATCGAAGTAATCCGGACCACATCAAACCCCTCCTCGTTCAATTGCTGCCCCATCCAGGCCGAATTGGTGTCCACCACCTGCCCTATCAGCAGCTCATTACCAATGGTTATTATTTCTACTTGCATTTCTTTGTAGTTGATAAGTTTAAAAGTTGAGGAGTTCAAAGGTTGACCAATTATTTTTCATTTATTGCTCTTATACGCTGCAGTAAAGGCGGATGCGAATAGTGAAAAAACACGTACAAGCGGTGTGGCGTTAAATTACTTAAAGCATTCGACGAGATCGTTTTCAAACCATTAATCAAGGCCTTACCCAAGCCAAAGCTATTGGCAAATGCATCAGCAGCATATTCATTCTTGCGCGATAGCACACTCATAATTATGCCAGTTAAAAACGAAACAGGCGTATACAATATACCAAACACCAGTAAGCCCATGTGAAAGTTAGGCTCTGTAACGCCTAAGGCCTGCGAAAGCAATGGATTGCCAACCACCAAACCAAAAACAAAGAGTATAATACCCATTTGTAAAACACCAATGATAGTTCCCCATAATGTGTGTTTCAATTTATAATGCCCAACTTCATGTGCCAATACTGCCACTATCTCTTCTGTGCTCAAATCATTAATCAGTGTATCATATAATACGATGCGTTTACGACTACCCAGGCCACTAAAGAAGGCATTGGCTTTAGTGCTCCGTTTTGAACCATCCATCACAAAAATATTATCCAGTTTAAAACCTGCTTTATTGGAAAACGCCTCTATTGCTTCACGCAGTTCGCCAGCTTCCAGTGGAGTTTGTTTATTAAAAAGTGGTAGTATCACAGAAGTATAAAACATGGTCATAAACACCGTAAACCCGCTGATAACCATCCACGCATATAGCCAAAAAGAATCACCTGCAATGGTATACAACCATATAACAAGCGCCATTAATGGACCACCAATTGCCACCGACAATAACATTGACTTAATTAAATCAAGCACAAAGGTTATAGGTGTTGTTTTATTAAAACCAAAGCGCTCTTCAATAACAAAAGTGCCATAAATACTGAATGGCAAGCTGATGATTGACGAACCCAGGCCAATGATGGCAAAGAACAACAATGATTGCATGATAACACTATCACTAAGAGCCTCTACCCAACGATGAATAAGTGCAAAACCACCTAAAAATAGCATCGCCAACATAACAATAAAACTAAGCACATCACTTATCAGACCAAAGCTGTAATTAGCTTTTTTATAATTTTGCTGCTTAGCATACTGCTCCTCATTGTATATACCCTCCAACTCTTTAGGAATAACTGCACTCACGTGTTTATGATTCAAATAATCGAGCCATTGCTCAAAAATAAACTGGGCACTAACAATACCTATAATGATATAAAAGATCTGTTCTGAATTCATTAATAAAGATTTTGATGCACAAAAATAGAAAAAGCTCACGCAGATAGCGCAGAAAAAGACTGAAATAACTTGAACCAAATTACCTGCCTTAAGCGGCATAAAACGATGGTAAATACAAAAGCATCATGAATTTCTCCAAATAGCTACAGCACAATAAAAAGCCTCTGCAATAAGCATTTTCATTTTTGTATCACCGGCATATTTCTGATTCATTTCAAACTCAATGCCCAAATATTTTTCCTCCGCCCGATCTCTGAAGTAACGCACATGACCATCGGGCTTACCCCGAAACGGATAATTAAACCTCACACGGTAATCAGGCAGCAGGCGATTTAACTCAGTTTTCCAAAGCTGGGCAAATTGCTTTTCTTGTTTTCGCTCCGGGTTATATAAGATGCCAAAGTCGGTTTGACGCACTTCGCCATTTAAAACAGGTGTAAACGAGTGAACAGAGAGGTGTAAAACTGTCTTATTTTGTTGCCATAACATAGCTATCTGCTGCTCAAATGGCTTTCTAAAAGCATAATAATAGTTGTCGAGAATCGTTTCCCTTTCCCCTTTTGACAAGCCTTTGGTATATTCCGAAAAAAGTGTTCGCCGATGCAGCGAACGGTTTAGATCAACAAGCAAACGACTAACCGTAGCACACTGCTTATAAACCACATAATCGTTTTTAATCAAATGAAACAGCTCAAGTGCTCCAATATCATATCCACGATGCGAACTTAGGGACTTGCCGGCATTAACAAACAGCTTTTCATAGGCTGCAGGAATTGTGTTACCTCCATGTTCGCAACTTAGCACCACTACTTCGTCAATCCCATTCATTATTTTTTCAGCTGTTTTATTAATGCTTCTCTATTGGCAATTTTAATGCTTTTACCTTTTGCTTCAATAATACCCTCATTGTGTAATTCTCGCAAAGCTCTTCCTAATGACGGGCGAGTCACGCCAAACATATTGGCCAATTCCTCCTGACTTTTCGAAAGTATAATTTCGCCATCAACGGGGCCGGCTAACTGCAATAAATAATGTGCAATCTTCCCTCTAATCGTTTGAAATGACAGAAACCTAATTTTATCAGAAAGGAATTGGGTTTTGCTGGATATGATATTCATAAAATTATTCAGCACAGTTGAGTTAAGTTGCATCATCGAAACAACCGACTTTTTAGGTATATGAAGTATCTCAACTGACTGATTGGCCACAATATTCACCGGACAGGTGTTATTTGCACCAAATAGAAAAGCGATTGCAAGCGGCCGGGGCGGTTCTATATCCTCAATTTTAATGGCTTTGCCCGAATAGTCAATCATTTCACCTTTTACGCTACCTTTTAATACAATCATTAACGATCGACACTCCTCCCCACTTTGGGCAATCATATGGTCCTTCTCATATTTTTTCACCTGATAAGGTATTTGATTTAGCAATTGACTTATAACCTCATAATCAATACCTTTAAATAAAGGGCATTTAGTTAGTAGCTCCATAGTTTAAGTAATTTTGTACCAAATTATAAATTATTTTCGATTTTGTAACATTTGTTACAGCCTTGGTGGTGCGCACATACTACTTTTGCTGATGTAAAATGATAAAAGCACATACAATGATACGAGACGTAGTTAAAATAGATGAAGATAAATGCAATGGTTGCGGTGTATGTATTCCTTCATGTCACGAAGGCGCCTTACAGATTATTGACGGTAAAGCCCGATTAATCAGCGATCTGATGTGTGATGGATTAGGTGCTTGTTTGAATCATTGTCCACAAGATGCCATGACCATAGAAAAACGTGAAGCTGAGCCTTATGATGAAATTAAGGTAATGGAGATAATGGTTGACAAAGGCATTAATACTGTAGTAGCTCATTTAAAGCACTTAAAAGATCATAACGAAGTAACATTTTTAAAACAGGCTGTTAACTGGCTCAAAGAGAACGAAGCACAACTAAGCTTCAAAGTTGATGAAGTTATCCGCCAGGTTCATAAACCCAAAACATCAGTTATGCAACAAGGACATGCAAGTGGCGGTTGCCCGGGATCGGCAGCACGCGCTATTGAACGACCAACTGCAGCACCAAATGCTTCAGAAAATACAGGTGATGCACCTTCTGAACTTCGACAGTGGCCGGTGCAGATGCATTTAGTCAACCCAATGGCACCTTACTTCAGAGATTCTGATATGGTACTGGCAGCTGACTGCGTAGCTTTTGCGATGGGTAATTTCCACAGTAAGTTTTTAAAAGGTCGAAGTGTTGGCATTGCTTGTCCAAAACTTGACAGCAACCAGGATATTTATGTAGATAAGCTGGTACAAATGATTGACCAGGCCAAAATAAACACATTAACAGTTGCGATTATGCAGGTACCATGCTGTGGTGGTCTGCTGCAACAAGCCAAAATGGCAATCGAACAGGCTTCCAGAAAGATCCCGCTTAAACTGGCAGTGGTTTCAATAGAAGGTGAAATATTAAAAGAAGAGTGGGTGTAAATTGGGCAAAGGGAAACAAGCAGCGGGCTGCAAAAGCCCCTGCTTTCGAAAACAATATTTACTTCTATTAAAATATGGGTTAGGTGAGAAGTGAGAAGTGCCTCAACCGTCTAATAAGAGCTGAAAACTCAATAAGGCATTTCTCACTTTCTGTCAACAATTAAAATTAATAACACAATCAATAACTAAAATCAGATAATCATGAGTATGTTTTGTTACCAATGTCAGGAAGCAGCTAAAGGTACAGGCTGCGAAATCAAAGGAGTTTGTGGTAAAACTTCTGATGTTGCGAACCTTCAGGATCTATTATTATACACTACTAAGGGCATTGCCCTTTTGAGCCAGTTGGCCGACGAAAAAGGAATCGACAGTGCGAAAGCCAATAAATTCATCATCGATTCACTATTCATTACTATTACCAATGCGAATTTTGATCGCAATAAGATTGTATCTAAAATCAAAGAAGGATACACCATTCAGGATGAAATTAAAGCACAGATTGACACACCAGACACACTGCATGATTGTGCTACTTATAGATCCGATGACGAAAATGCCATGGAATCAAAAGCTTTATTAATTGGTATTTTATCCATCGAGAATGAGGATATCCGCTCATTAAAAGAATTACTAACCTATGGTTTAAAGGGAATGGCTGCCTATGGTGAACACGCCTGGAACCTGGGATATGAGAATGAGGAAATCTACACCTTTGCCAAAAAAGCTTTAGTGGCCACACTATCTGAAGATATCTCAGCTGATGGATTAGTTGGATTGGTATTGGAATGCGGAAAGTTTGGTGTGGATGTAATGGCTTTATTGGATAAGGCCAATACCGAATCATTTGGTAATCCTGAAATAACATCAGTAAACATTGGCGTTGGCGATAAGCCTGGTATCCTTATCAGCGGTCATGACTTAAAGGATTTAGAGGAATTGCTTGAACAAACGCAAGGCACAGGTGTAGATGTATATACGCATAGCGAAATGCTACCAGCTCACTACTATCCAAAATTCAAGAAATATGAGAATTTTGTTGGTAACTATGGTAGTGCCTGGTGGAAACAAACCGAAGAATTTGAAACATTCAACGGCCCTATCCTATTCACCACCAACTGCATTGCACCGCCTAAAGCTTCATACAAAGACCGTGTATATACGACTGGTGCTTCTGGCTTTGATGGTTGTACACACATTGCCGACAGAGTTAATGGTCAGGCAAAAGATTTCTCTGCCGTTATTGAACATGCCAAAAAATGTGCTGCACCAACCGAAATTGAGACCGGAGAAATAATTGGAGGATTTGCTCACAATCAGGTATTACAATTGGCCGATAAGGTAGTTGAAGCTGTAAAAGGAGGCGCTATTAAAAAGTTTGTGGTCATGGCAGGTTGTGATGGCCGCATGAAAGATCGCAACTATTATACTGATTTTGCCAGCGAATTGCCTCAAGACACTGTAATATTAACTGCCGGATGTGCTAAATACAGATATAACAAATTGCCTTTAGGTGATATTGGTGGTATTCCTCGCGTATTGGATGCCGGTCAGTGTAACGACTCATACAGCTTAGCTGTGACAGCCCTTAAACTTAAGGAGGTATTTGGCCTTGAGGACATCAATGATTTACCAATCGTTTACAACATTGCCTGGTACGAGCAGAAAGCCGTAATAGTCTTATTGGCACTCCTTCACCTGGGGGTTAAAAACATCAACCTTGGGCCAACTTTACCAGCCTTCTTATCTCCAAATGTGGCAAAAATATTAGTTGACACTTTCGGCATAGGAACAATCAGTACGCCTCAGGAGGATATTGAAAAATGGATTAATTAAAGCAACAATTGGACTTATCAAATAATAATTTACAAGAACCTGCATCTTTCACAAGCATGCAGGCTTTTGTATATTCTATCATCTTAACATAGAATTATTTAGAATAATTATTAATAGGCGTTTAGATACCCGTATGATTGATTACCATTTTTAAATACATTAATTTTTATTCACTAATCTAAATCTAAAAGTGTATGCCAAAAAAATTCTACGATTTTCTTAAACCTCCGGAACACTGGAAAGTGCCTGTAATACTGGCAGCAGGTGTTTTTGTTGGTTTGGGCTTCTATGTTTTTTATGTCTCACGGGCACACTCGTACCTTTCAGACGATCCCAAAACCTGTGTCAATTGCCATATTATGGCACCTCAGTTTGCCACATGGAGCCATAGCGCGCACAGAGAAGTCGCCACTTGTAATGATTGTCATGTACCACACGACAATGTGTTGAACACCTATTTTTTTAAAGCTAAAGATGGTATGCGTCATGCTTCTGTCTTCACTATGCGTGCCGAACCGCAAGTTATCTTTATTAAAGAAGAGGGGCAGCACGTCGTTCAGCAAAACTGTGTCAGATGCCATGAGCAACTCATTACCGATGACAAACTATTGGCCTATAAGCCAGATGTTCATCAAAACATTAGCGACCGCTTTTGTTGGGAATGTCATCGCGAAACACCTCACGGTAGGGTCAATAGCTTATCAAGCGTACCTCATGCCCGTGTACCGGTTCCGGAGAGTCCTCTCCCCGATTGGCTTAAAGAATTAAATGAGAAATAACCTAAATCAAAAACGAATATGAAACCTATACGTGAACAAATAAAAGACAAACCCTGGCTAGGCTGGGCAATATTCTTAGTAACCATAGTTGCAGTTTTCTTACTTGGATTACTGGCTTCTTCAGTTATGGAACGCAGAGCTGAAGCTGTTTTTGCATACACTCCTAAAGTTCAGCACGAGCCTACAGAACCTCGCAATGAGGTATGGGGCCAGAACTTCCCTAAGGAATACCAATCCTACATGAAAACGAAAGACACTACCTTTGCCAGCAAATACAATGGTGCTGCCATGATTGATATGCTGGAAGTAGATCCTCGACTGGTAGTTCTGTGGGCTGGTTACGGTTTCGCGAAAGATTATAATCAAGGCCGTGGCCACATGTATGCTGTTGAGGATATTCACAACACACTGCGTACAGGTGCTCCTTCTGACGAAAAGAAAAGCCCGATGCCAAACACATGCTGGACTTGTAAAAGTCCGGACGTACCTCGTTTAATGGCAGAAATGGGACCTGCCGAATTTTACAAAGGCACATGGGAGCAAAAAGGACCTGAGGTAATGAATGCTATTGGCTGTGCCGATTGTCATGACTCAAAAACCATGAATCTGAAAATAACCCGTCCGGCACTTGTTGAAGCCTTCGAAAGAATGGGTAAAGATATTAACGAAGCAAGCCATCAGGAAATGCGCTCATTGGTATGTGCCCAATGTCACGTTGAGTACTATTTTGATAAAAAAAGTCATCCTGGCTCACCATATCTAACATTCCCGTGGGATAAAGGTATGAGCGTTGAAGCAATGGAAGAATACTATGATGAAATAGAATTTTCTGACTGGACACATAAACTAAGCCGTGCACCAATGCTTAAAGCTCAGCACCCTGGCTATGAAGTATATTTAACTGGTGTTCATGCTAAACGCGGTGTATCATGTGCCGATTGCCATATGCCATATAAGAGTGAAGGTGGTGTGAAATTCACCGATCACCATATCCAAAGCCCTCTTAACAATGTAGCTAATTCATGTCAGGTTTGTCACCGTGAAGAAACAGCCAGCCTGGTGCAGGATGTTTATGAGCGTCAGGATCGTATTATCGAAAACCGTGATAAATTAGAAGAGCTGATTGTTCGCATGCACGTTGAAGCTAAAACAGCCTGGGACTTGGGAGCAACCGAAGAGCAGATGAAAGGTATCTTAACCGACATCCGCCATGCTCAGTGGCGCTGGGATTACGCTGCAGCAAGTCATGGTGGCTCATTCCACTCACCTGTTGAAACCGGAAGAGTTATCTCTACAGGTATTACTGTTGCTCAGGAAGGTCGCATTAAACTGGCGCGCCTGCTGGCCGACTTAGGACATAATGAAGAGGTGCCATATCCTGATATCGCAACAAAAGCCAAAGCACAGGAGTTTATTGGCCTACCAGTTGAAAAGCTTCAATCTGAAAAGAATGAATTCCTGAAAAATGTGTTGCCTCAATGGAAAGAAGAAGGCAAAAAACGTGAAGCAGGTTATACTGTTTCTATGAAATAAATGCTCAAGCTCTTTTCGAAGCAATAAAATGTTTCGAAAAGAGCTTTGTACATTCACCTAAATCAAATTTTATGAAACTGAAATACATATTTGCTCTTGCTGGCTTATTGCTGGCAGGAAGCACGCTATATGCGCAGGTTAAAATATCTGCAGAAGTAAGACCGCGAACAGAATATAACCATGGGGTTAAAACTCCAGCATTTGAAGGACAAGATGCTTCAGTAATTACTACACAAAGAACCCGTCTTAATTTAGATTTTAAAAATGATGATTTCGCAATAGGGGTTGTCATGCAAGATGTTCGTCAATGGGGAGCTGAAAGGCAACTCACTACAAATGGCAACAATGTTGTTTATCTGCATCAAGCATGGGCTGAATGGTTTATGAATAAGAAGCTATCTTTGAAAGCTGGTCGTCAACAACTGGTTTATGATGACCACCGCATTCTTGGTAGTGTAGGATGGGCTCAACAAGCTCGTTCGCATGATTTGGCTTTATTAAAATACCAAGGAAACATTAATATCCACCTGGGATTTGCATATCACAACCAAAACCTGAATAACAACATTTACACAGGTCCTGATGCTTATAAACGCATGCAATTTTTATGGTTAAATCGAAAAGGTGACTCTTATTCTGCCAGTATATTATTCCTTAATAACGGAAAAGCTCAAAATCTTGAATTTGCTAATAACGCAGTTACAAAACAAGATATTATTTGCAGTCGCACTTTAGGAACTCATATTAAAACTGAAATAAGCGGTATCAAGTTAGCTGGTAATCTGTACTATCAATTCGGAGAAGAAGTTCTTAAAAATAATTTCGGAACACCAGATGACAAAGTAGACCTTTCGGCATTTAACTTTTCGATTGACGCCATCATGGGATTAAATGAGAAAGCAAACATCGGTGCTGGTTACGAACTTCTTTCTGGAACTGATCAATCCGGTGCTGATAAATTAAACTCTTTCGCTCCATTATACGGCACAAACCATAAGTTCAATGGTTTTATGGATTATTTCTACGTAGGAAATCATGGAAACAATGTTGGACTGAACGATATTTACATCAAAGGTGATTTTAAACCGAGTAAAGTTAAATTCAATGGAGCCATTCACTTCTTTAGCGCTGATGGCAAACTTGATAACTTTGACCAAGGCTTAGGTACAGAAATTGATTTATGGTGCGGATATTCTCATAAAGGTCAGGTACAGTTAGATTTTGGTTACTCGCATATGTTTGCTAAAGATGCTCTATATGCCATCAAAGGTGTTGAAGAAAATAGCACAGGCAATAGTTGGGCATGGGTTCAATTAACCTTTAAGCCTACATTATTTGAAACAAAAAAAGACTAAATCACTAGTTTGATATAACAAGAGGCTCAATCATTATGACTGAGCCTCTTGTTATATCTAAGCGTGTTCTTTTATATCAGACAGAATTACGACTGGCATTAATATTTCCGAACAGCGAACGCATAACCATCCGCTCATAGAGCGCCAGATGCTCATCTTCTGGTTTATCCTGTAATTTCTGAATCTCTATAAGCGCATACTGCTGAATGGCCAGTAATGGCAGCACAACACTTTCACGCAATCGAATACTATTGCGGCTACGGGCATTGTCCTGCAGTAACTCAGCATCGCCAGACACCTTCAATACCATCTCTTTTGTTAACAAGTATTCATTGTAGATAATCTTCCAGAATTCACCGAATTTCTTATCCTGCTCCATGTACTTCGTCAATGCAAAGTTGGTCTTACTCATACTCTGCATACTATTTGATATTAAAGCTCTGAAGAAGATAGATGAATTATACAGCTCCTGACAAGCTTCGAGGTTTCCCGCATCTTCCTGCTCTTTCAGAGCAGTTCCCAACCCATAAAAGCCTGGCACATTCTGCTTCAACTGACTCCAGGCGCCCACAAAAGGAATAGCCCTTAAATCATCAAACTCCAGTTTATCACTACCTCCCCGTTTTGAGGGGCGACTACCAATATTCGCTAAACCATAATACTTTAAAGTACTTCTTTCTTCCAAAAACGGAATAAATAAGGGATGAGCCTTAAGCGCAGCATACTTTTCATAACCAACCACTGACATTTGTTCAATCAACTCGCGCTGACCAGCACTTAAATCAGAATCAGCACGGTTAAACAGGTTGTTTTCAAATCCTGCTGTTAACAAATGCCCAAGGTTGTGCGCAGCTGCCTCTTTAATGCCATAATGTGAGCTAATCGTTTGCCCTTGTATCGTGAGTTGTATTTGATGACTATCGATGGTTTTACCCAGTGCAGAATAAAACAGATGTGTATTACCACCACCTCGCGCCGGCGGTCCGCCGCGCCCGTCAAAAAACACTACTTCAACATCACTCTCTCGCGAAATCAAGGTAATATCTTCTTTAGCACGATAAATACCCCAGTTAGCCATCAGGTAGCCACCATCCTTTGTACCATCAGAAAAACCAAGCATCACCGTTTGTCTATTCTTGCGGTTGGCCAGATGTGTTTTATATTTTGGATGATTATAAAGCGTCTTCATTGACTGTCCAGCTCCTTTCAGATCGTCAACTGTTTCAAACAGAGGAACAATGTCAATTGATAAAGGCTCATCACCCCAGCTGCACAAGCGCGCCAATGCAAAAACTTTTGCAATATCGACCACTCCACGACAGTTACTTATAATGTATCGATGGGCAGCTCTCTCACCATTTTCTTTTTGAATACTTTTAATCGCCTTCATTGATTCGAGCGTGTCACGCACCAGTTCATCTTCAAAAACACTTGTATCAATGCGGCCTTTTGCCTTTAACAATAAATCTAATTGTTCAGCCTCCGTTCGCTCCCACAAATCTTCAGGGAACAGACCGGGATTCACACGCATTACTTCATTAAATGCTTTTCCTATCACCCGGCTATCCTGACGTACATCAATACTCGCAAAGAAAAAGCCAAACTGCTTAATTTTACGTCTAAAGGATTTTATCTTGTCAACAAACAGTCCCTGGTGCTCTTCTTCCAGCAACTTCTCAACTTTATCTAGTTGATTCAGCAGATGGTTTAAGTCTACATTTCTTTCACCTGATGCATTGGTGAGCTCTTCAACAAATAGTTCATCCAGCTCATGAATAATATCGTAAACACCAGGAAAACTCATACGCCGTTTGATCGCCTTCAATTCAGTGTGGTAACACGTAGATAAGGTAAAGCGCAGCTTTCGAGCTACTTTTAAAGTGGTATCAACTTTTACAAACGGATTACCGTCTCTATCGCCACCGGGCCAGAACCCCATGGTAATTAATTCTTTATTATGATCGATTTTACCAGGAAAAAACTCATCAATGCGATCGAGCAACTGACCCACGGCCGGATAGAAAATATTACCCAGATACCACGTTAATGCAATGGCTTCATCGTAGGCCGAAGGTTTTTGCTTACGATAAAACGGTGTTTTTCCAAGTTGTTGAAGCAGATCTCGCGCGTAACCAACTTCATCGTTGGTGATAGCCTCAGTTAAATCAGTTGATATTGCCAGCACTCGTCCCGGATAGAATTGAGTTGGGTGAGCAGTTAGTACAACCCTGATACCAAAGCTATCCAACAATTCATCCATCTGCTGCTCTAGCTTGCGATTCTCTACCTTTTGCTTAATGCGTCCCCATGAATCTGAATCATTCATACGGTGAATTTTGGTATAAGCAGCTTCCTCCAGTGCATCTATCAATACTATTTGACGCTCAACATATTGTATAATCTTAAATAAGAACGAGATACGTTCACGCTCCGTTAACTCAGGCTTATGTTCTTTGAAAAAATTATTGACAATAGTTGTTGGCGATTCGCCATTCTCCAACCCTTTTACGCACGCTTCGTTCAACAATGGTAATAAAAGCCCTGTTTGCTGAACAGCATGAAGTGGCAGAGTGAGAAACAAGCTGTTATACAACTGGTATTTCAATTCCACCAGTTCGCGATACGACTTCTCAATTTGGTTCATTCTTTTACTTATTTTGTGTATTGATATTATTTATAGGGCAATGATACTTCAACTGTAAGTAAACTTACCTTATAAATAACAAATGCAAAGATAAGATGTTTGTAAGAGTAATACTATTATATTTTACGACTTTTTTATAAGTTCATCGTAATACTTTGAATTACATCACTAAATCAGTCCATTTGCTATTTTAAATAAGATGTGAGGCGCCTATTAAGCTACGTAGAAATTGACTAAACGAATTAAACAAAGCAGCATTATTTAAAAGGAAGTTAACGGTTATTTTAGGTATTTTTCTACCTTTGTAGCTTGTAATTTTCGCTCGTAAGAGTCATTAGGAAAACTTATAAAACTATAATTGTGCCGGAAACAAGATACGTATTTGTAACCGGAGGAGTTGCCTCCTCGTTGGGAAAAGGAATTATATCAGCCTCATTAGCAAAATTATTACAATCCAGAGGTTATAAAGTAACCATTCAAAAGCTTGATCCATACTTAAATGTTGATCCTGGGACACTCAACCCATATGAGCATGGTGAATGTTATGTGACAGAGGATGGTGCTGAAACAGATTTGGATTTGGGACACTACGAGCGTTTCCTAAATGTACCAACATCGCAGGCCAATAATGTAACCACCGGTCGTATTTATCAGAATGTGATTAATAAAGAGCGTAAAGGTGATTACTTAGGAAAAACCGTTCAGATTATTCCTCATATTACAGATGAAATTAAGCGCAACATCAAACTGCTTGGCACTAAGCACAAGTATGATTTTGTGATTACCGAAATTGGTGGTACTGTTGGTGATATTGAATCACTACCGTATGTTGAAGCGGTGCGTCAGTTAAAATGGGAATTAGGAAATCATGCTGCAGTGGTTCATCTGACGCTGGTTCCTTATTTGAATGCATCAGGTGAGTTAAAAACAAAGCCAACTCAACACTCCGTTAAGCAGTTGCTTGAAAACGGTATACAACCAGATGTATTGGTATTGAGAACAGAACATGAGCTTTCTCAGGATATCCGCAGAAAAGTAGCCCTGTTCTGTAATGTCGACAGCAAAGCTGTTATTCAGTCAATTGATGTGAGCACCATCTACGAAGTACCTGTTAAAATGCAGGAAGAAGGCTTAGATGAAATTGTTCTGAAAAAACTGGACTTACCTATTGAAGAGAAACCTGCATTAAAAGAATGGAAAGGTTTCTTAAGTAAACTGCATGGAGCCAAAAAGACAGTAAAAATTGGTTTGGTTGGCAAATATGTGGAGTTGGCTGATGCATACAAATCAATCATTGAAGCACTAATACATGCGGCTACCTACAATGATCGAAAAGTTAAAATTGAGCTGATTCACTCGGAAGAGCTTAACAACGAAAATGCTGCCGACATGCTTAAAGGGCTTGATGGCGTATTAGTTGCGCCTGGTTTCGGACACAGAGGTATTGAAGGAAAATTATCAGCCATAAAATATGTACGTGAGAACAACATTCCATTCCTGGGAATTTGTTTGGGTATGCAATGTGCAGTTATTGAGTTCGCCCGCAACGTACTCAATCTTAAAGAAGCGAATTCCAGAGAGATGAATAACCGCACTCCTGATGCCGTTATCGACCTGATGGAAGATCAAAAGAATGTGACAGATATGGGTGGAACCATGCGTTTGGGAGCCTACGACTGTAATCTTAAAAAAGGCACCAATGCATTTGAAGCATATGGAAAAGAAGCTGTTCAGGAGCGTCACCGCCACCGCTATGAGTTCAACAATGAGTACCTGGAAGCATTTGAGCAAGCTGGTATGAAAGCTGCTGGCTGCAACCCGGACACCGGTCTTGTTGAGATTATGGAATTACCTAAGCACAAATGGTTTGTAGGCGTACAGTTTCACCCTGAGTATAGCAGTACCGTTTTAAAACCACATCCTATATTTATGGCATTTATCAAGGCCGCAATAAAAGAGTAAACTTAACACACAAAGTAATAAAATGGATAGAAATTCGATAACCGGAATTATACTAATCACGATTATTCTGGGTTTCTTCTGGTGGATTAACAAGCCATCTGAGGAGCAGCTGGCACAACAGCAACGCCGCAGAGACTCAATTGCCATGGTTGAGCAATTAAGATCCGAAGCCGAAGCTCAGGCTGCTGCAGTTAAAGCTCAACAAACCCAGGAAGCTGAAGCTCAAAAGGATTCTTCAATAATTGCACAGGAAAAATCAGATCGCTACGGCTTATTTGCCAGTGCCGCAGAAGGGGAGCAATCATTTGTGACCTTAGAAAACAACCTGGTAAAGATGAAGATTTCAACCAAAGGTGCCCGCATCTACTCGGTTGAACTTAAAGACTATAAAACGCATGATGGCCAGCCTTTAGTACTAATGAATGGCGACCAGAATAAATTTGGCTTCTACTTTACACATAGCAATCGTAACTTCCACACCAATGACCTGTTTTTTGATGTGGCTTCAACATCTGGCAACAAAGCCGATTTTGTAATTAACGCGGCAGAAGGAAAACTGGTGTTTTCATATGCATTGCCTGATGACAGCTACATGGCTGATTTTAATATCACCACCAACAATATGGGTAGCATCATGTCTACGAACACAGGCTCACTAGGTATTGAATGGAATATGCGAATGGACGCTCAGGAAAAAGCACCGGACTTTGAGCGCCAGCGAGCAGGTGTTTATTTCAAGTTTGCCCAGGAAGATGTTGATCACATTGTAGCCACAAGTTCTAAGTCAGAAAAATTAAGTACAAAAGTACAGTGGGTAGCGTTTAAAGATCAGTTCTTTTCATCGGTATTTATTGCCAAGGATGATTTTGTAAGTGGAGAAGTAGCTACAGAAGCACCAGAAGATAAAAATGAGCGTTTAATTATGAACGCCAGTGCATTGGTAAATGTACCTTATACAGGTAATGATAACCTGGATTTTCATTTCTACTTCGGACCAAATGATTTTAAAGCTCTGAAACCCTACGATGAGGCTTACGACTTGCGTGAGTTGGTTTATTTAGGATGGGGATTTCTTCGTTATATCAACCTGGGTGTAATTGAGGTATTCCACTTCTTCGAGGGCTTTATCAGCAATTATGGTATCATTATCCTGTTGCTAACTATCCTTATTAAACTGATTCTTTTCCCGCTGACCTATAAATCTTATGTATCAACGGCTAAAATGAAGGTGTTAAAGCCACAAATTGAAGAGATCAACAACAAGATTCCAAAGGAGAAAGCAATGGAACGCCAGCAGGCTACCATGGCATTGTACCGCAAGGCCGGTGTAAACCCAATGGGTGGCTGTTTGCCAATGCTGTTACAAATGCCAATCCTGTTTGCCATGTTCCAGTTTTTCCCCGCCTCTATTGAGCTGCGTGGAGAAGCTTTCCTATGGGCGCAGGATTTATCATCATACGACTCAATCTTTGAATTACCATTTACTATTCCGTTCTATGGTGATCATGTGAGTCTTTTCTGTTTGTTAATGGCCATTACCAATATTGTGTATACCAAGATTAATCAGGAGATGACACAAAGCAGTCAGCAAATGCCTGGTATGAAAGGAATGATGTACATGATGCCGGTGATGTTCCTGTTCTTCTTTAACAACTACGCATCAGGTTTGAGTTACTATTACTTCATCTCTACCCTGATAACCATTGGTCAAACGCTATTAATTCGTCGTTTTGTTGATGAAGAGGCTTTATTAGCGAAGCTGAATGCCAACAAAAAGAAGCCAGTTAAGAAGTCGAAATTTCAGCAACGCCTGGAGGACATGCAACGTCAGCAGACGCAAGCAGCCAAAAAAGGTAAAAAGAAATAATTAGTTACCATATGTAATTGAAAAGCCGCTCCAGAAACTGAGCGGCTTTTTTAGTATCCTAACATGACTTTAAAATGAACACTTACTTCTTACCATGTCTAAAGCCTTTGGGTAAGTTTGTTAGTTGAGGAATTGGCGGTAAAAACTCTTTTAATTCCATAAGTGGATCCAGCAGGTTTTTCCTGAAATCTTTAGGAGGAATAATTACCCGGAGTGATAAAGGGTGAATTCTAATTTCGGCCCTGTGCCCCAACTCTACCGGCTCTCCATCCAAATGTCCTACTAACTTTTCATCACTTTCAATGGTAATATGCTTAGCCCTGGTTACAACATCATACCTTCGCTGGTCAACACTCTGATCCAAGATACTAATTAACAAGGATGGCCCATCGTAGATTGGAAACTCCTTAATAATACATACATCAATAAGTCCATCGTCAATTTTTGCCTGGGGCGCAATATGAATGTTGTTTCCCCACTGCGATGAGTTGGCAAAAGTAAGCATGAAGGCGGGCAGTTCATAGGTCTTATTATCTATAGAAATACGATACACCGATGATTTATACTTGGCATATTCCTTTGTAATGAGCTTTACATAACCTGCGGGTCCCCTATTCTTCTCTTTGGCAAACTGGTGACTGATATGTCCGTCAAAGCCAATACCTGCCACATTTAATGATACCTGCTCATTCACGCGAAGCGTATCGATATCCTTTTTTACCAAATGGTTGATAACCTGCAAAGCCCTGTTAACGCGTAAAGGAATATCCAGATAACGAGCCAGTCCGTTGCCCGAACCTGTTGGGATGATGGCCAAAGCTGTGGTGGTATTAATCAATGACGATCCTACTTCATTGACTGTTCCATCTCCGCCTACAGCCACCACCACATCGTATTTACCCACCGCATTCCTGGCTAATTCACGTGCATGACCGGCATATTCGGTGTAAGCAATATCAAACTCAATCTTTTCATGGTCAATCTCATCTCCAACAGCTTTCTCAACTGTTCGCTGTTTACCAATACCCGATATGGGATTAATAAGAAATAGGACACGATGTTTTTTCATTGCAAAAGAAATAGCTGAGTTAAGATAGTAATTACTTTCGTTTCTGTCCTCTTGTTTTAGGTTTCTTATATTTGGCGGCTAGCTTCCGTCGATACGATCCTCCTTGGTTAGTCTTTTTATTCTTATCTTTCTTTTCATGAAAAGCAGCACCCCTTTGGCTAATTGGTTTAGGTGCTTTGTTCACCATCATGCCAGGTAATACCTCCTTCTCTGATTCCAATAGCTTTTCACTGACTTTCACATCAGCCGGTACAGGCTCCAGCTGCACTTGCTTTTTCATCAGTTTTTGGATAGATGCCCAAATATCTTCATCTTTTTCTTCCACGAAAGCAATGGCAATACCGTCGGTATCGGCACGACCAGTACGACCAATGCGGTGAATGTAGGATTCTGCTGTTTCTGGTAAATCATAGTTAATAACGTGGCTCACCTGGTTAATATCCATCCCCCTGGCAATAAGGTCGGTGGCCAACAATATCCGCCTCTTTCCTTCCAGGAATTCTTCCACCATCCTGAAACGGAAATTCTGCGATTTATTGGAATGAATCACCCCAATCTGTTCTGGGAAATCCTTTTCTAACTCATTAAAAAGCAGGTCAGCCAGACTTTTACTTTGCACAAACACCAGTACCTTATCCATCGACTCGTTGGTGGATAAAAGATGCTTAAGCAAATTCAGTTTGGTATAGAAATTTGGAACAATAAAGCCCGATTGGAATATCTTCTCTAACGGTGTACCAGTAGCTGCTACTTCTACCCGCACCGGGTCGTAGAACCATTGCTTAATCAGCTGTTCCACATCTTCAGTTACGGTAGCCGAAAACATCAGGTTCTGACGCTTATCCGGCAAAAGCTCTTGTATCTGCTCCAGCTGTGACCTGAACCCCAGATTAAGCATTTCATCCACTTCATCAACCACCAGTTTCTGGATATTCTTCAAACGCAACACGCCAGTCAGGCTTAAATCGATTAACCTGCCCGGCGTAGCCACCAACACATCCAGGCCATCGTAAACCAGTTCTTTTTGGGTATTGATATTGGTGCCGCCATATACACCACCAATACGAACGCTCATGTATTCTGTCAGTTTACGAAACTCACCCGCTACCTGCTCAACCAGTTCACGCGTTGGCACCAGTACCAGGATTCGCGGATGGCGTTGCTGAGAAAACTTCAACTGACGTAATATCGGTAAGATATAAGCAAAGGTTTTCCCTGTACCTGTTTGGGCAATTCCAACCACATCTCTGCCTGACATGATTACAGGAAATGATTGCTCCTGTATCGGCGTCGCTTCTTCTAACCCAATATCCTCCAGTGCATTAATCAGCACTTTATTAATATTTAATTCCGTAAACTTCAAAACATCAAAAATTTAATTTCTGCAAAAGTAATGTGTTTATTGGGAAAACTAATATTTACTTTGCAAAAGCTAAGGCTTTATCGCAAAAACGGCATTAAAACTCGCTGCAGTTGATGAGCAATGAAGCCTGATTATGCCTCCTGCTCGTAATCGTAGCTCACCATCCAGTTAATACCAAACTTATCGGTAAACATGCCAAAGTAGGAGCCCCAAAAGGTTTTGCCAAGCGGCATAATTATTTGCCCATCTGCTGATAAGCTATTAAATATGTTTTCAGCTTCCTTTTCTGAATCTGTATTAACTGAGATGGATATATTAGTGCCAGGTACGCATGGTTGGCCAAAGGCTTCATGAGTATCACTGCCCATCAATACAGTTTCCTTACTAATTCGCAATGAGATATGCATTATTTTATTGGCATCCGCTTCGGATATGGGTTTTTCTGAGGGCATATCTTTGTATCGTCCCACATATTCGAAATCGCCACCAAATACGTTTCGATAAAAATTGAAAGCGTCTTCACAGCTTCCGTTGAAATTGACGTAAGGATTAATTGTTGCCATAGCAAAATATTTTTATTTAGAATGCTTTAAAATAATACTTTTTATACACTAGTGCCAATGATGCCTATTTAATACTTACTACTTGCCTGCTCCATTTATTCTTAATTCAGATTCGTCTACTTAAAACTCATTTCTGAATGGTTACAGATGTAATTAGCGTCAAGCAAATTTTAATTTTCCATTATTTTTTTTAATTTTAAGACAGACTTATATTTACTATTAAACCTTTTCAATATGAGTACAACAACAATCACATTTAATCAACTCAGGAAGATTAAAGATAGTCTGCCTGATGGAAGCATCCGCACAATAGCAGAAGAGTTGAACCTCGACGTAGAAACAGTAAGAAATTACTTTGGCGGTGCCAACTACGATCGAGGGAAAAGTGTAGGGATACATCTTGAGCAAGGCCCCGATGGAGGTATTGTGGAACTAGATGATACGACAATCCTGGAAATGGCCCGCGAAATTCTAAAAGGCAAGAAGCCGCAAGTTCAGAGTTAGTGCAATCATATTCTCCATAGAAAAAAGCGCCATTTGGCGCTTTTTTTTATGTGTATCTATTTGATGAATTTTTCTCTTCGCTGGAGGTTGAGGAGTCCCCATAAGGCAGATACAAGAGCCACTATAAGCCATGTCCTAACATGTTTCTCCACCACACTCTCCCATACGGTCTCACTCATACCCGATGGCAACTCAAAAGGGTTTAAAAATACATTCCATGGGCTTGACTCCAGAAATGCACTCAAAAACCAAACGAGCAGGCCCAAAATAACTACAATTACAGCCGTACCGTTACCATTTTTCACCACTGTGCTGAAAAAGAAACCTAGCATACCAAACAAACCAACCGGTACCATTAATCGCATAGTCATTTCCCATACCGGTACATTAATGAGCAACACACTACTCAGGTTAGCCATTAAGAAGATAAACCAAAATACCATAAAGATGGCCATACACAGCCTCACGAGCCATATCTTATAGCGATAATTAGGAATACCAAATAGTATTTCAAGGATGCGGGCATCTTCATCATTTTGAATGCCATACGTAGTGGGAAAGAAAATCAGCAAAAATGCCGGAAACATTAATTGGAAATAGACACCATGCACACTGACTGAATCGGCCGCAAATAAACTAATGGACGTTATCAGGAGATAAAAAATCAGGGCAGCACCCAGAAAGTAGACAAACTTATTGCCGAATACAATTTTAAGGTTATACCTGACAAACTTTAGCAGCAAACTGATGCCTGATGGATGGAATAGATTTGTTTTACTCATTGTTTTCGCTCTTGTTTTTTAATAACCAGATATAGGCATCCTCAAGCACGGCTCCCACGCTTATGGCATCCTCAACCGGCTGTTCATTGGCGATGCACCGTACTCTTATGTTCGCTCCATCACGCATGTGGTGCACAATCAGGAACTGTTGGTTCATTTCATCAAATGCTTCTGCTTTGATATCAAATTGCCAGACCCTGTTATCTGCAATCTTGACCATCTCACCGGGTTCGCCCCAATAACGCAACTCGCCTTTACTCATCACAGCTACCTGATTACATGAACTGGAAATATCTTCAATAATATGTGTGGAGAACAGCACAATTCGTTCACGGCTCAATTCAACCAGCAAATTTCGGAAACGAATACGTTCACGTGGATCTAAACCAGCAGTTGGCTCATCCACAACCAGTATTTTGGGCAAATGTAGTAGGATCATGGCGATACCAATACGCTGTTTCATACCGCCTGAAAAAGCACCGATTTTATCATCCTTACGCTCCCACATATGTACTGATTGCAACACATACTGCAAACGCTCTATACGAACATCTTCTTCGGTTATACCCCTTACAATTGCCTGGTAATCGAGAAACTCATAGGCAGTCATATTTTCATAGGTTCCGAACTCCTGTGGTAAATATCCGATTATTCCTTGCAACTCTTCGCGGTGTTCGGCGGTATCAAAACCATTGATATAAACTTTACCATAGCTTTGTTCCAACACACCACAGATAATACGCATCAGAGTTGTTTTACCTGCTCCATTGGGCCCCAGCAAGCCTATCATGCCGGTTTTAAACTCCAGAGAAATCCCTTTAAGTGCCTTAAATGGCACTTTTTCCTTACCGATCAGCGGAATACTTCTTATCATGCGATAGTAGGTACGGCGCCAAGCTGCAAACCTTCCCGTTACCCGCTCTATATTTATCCGATCTGCTTTCAGCTTATTCCCAGAGGCTATCAGCATTAGAAGTATATACCAAAGTGCACCTAGTATAATCGCCAAAGCCGTAGCATCCCATCGGTATACCAACAGTGCCACTCCAACAATAGGGTAAATGTATTTGAGAAGTTTTAAAACACGCTTATCCCATTTGTGAGCCGCTATCACTTCAGTCTTATTTCTCCAATACAATGCTATACTGTTGTATATAGAAAGGAAGACAAAATAGTTAATAACAGTAAACAATGTACCCCAAAGTGCAGAATCGAGATACCACCAGGTAAAATACACCATAAATCCGACCACAGGCAACTGCCAGATGAGTTGCTTCCATAATAACGAAGCTGTCATTTTCTTTAATAACAATTGCTCGCTTAGCTTGCTGTTTCTGGCTTTAAACTCGCGTACAAATCGTGTATCCCGGTCGTAAACTTTAACCAGGTTACGAATGGTTATATTCACATCGGCATGCTCAGCCACTAAATTGGCATTAGCCATGCGCAGCGATGATTTAACAAAGTACACAATGCTTGGCACCCCACTGATAATCAACACACCGTATAGTAACTGCCACGCAAATGATGCATCGGAGAAGAAATACACTAAAGTCAATGCTGCTGTCCAGCTTGCATAGATAAGCCCCTTCAGCCACCAGTTCAAACTTCGTAACCAGTTTAATGCACTATCCAGACCAAATGCAAAAGTGGGCATAAACACCAGTGTCAGCAAGGTACTAAAACTTAAGCCTCCAACCACGGTAATGGCAAAAGGAGCGCCCAGTATGCCCACGTATTCAGATTTGCCCATTGCCAAAGGCATCATAGCAATAATAGTAGTAATTGCCGTAATGGCTATGGGGCGAATACGCGAAATTCCTGCCTGCATAAGCGCTCGCGCATGGTTATACCCCTGTCTTCTAAGTTGCCTTGAATAATCGATTAACAGTATACCATTGTTAACAACTACACCCAGAAGAATTAAAAACCCAATAAAAGTGTGCGTATTTAATAATGAATTACCAGTTAAGACCAGCGCTAAAAGTGAACCGATTGCTGCCAATGGTACAGAAAACAGCATAACCACAGGCGCCGTTAATGATTCAAAAACAGAAGCCAGAATCATAAACACCAGTAACAAACCTATCAAGCCTAAAAACTTAAACTCGGCAAAAGTATCCTCTTCATGTATGACTTTTAACGACACCTTTGAAGAAACAGGAATAGAAGCCACCAGCTCATCTACCTGCGCACGTGCATCTTCCAGCAATGCTTTTGATGCATTAACTTCATCTGAAAACTGATAGCTTACCTCGATCTGTTTCTCCTGATTAACCCGCAATATCTCAGTACGACCTGATGCATAATTTATTTCAGAGAAGTCGCTTAGCGGTACAATGGCCCCTGCATTATTAGTCACATTCAGCTTTTGCAGATCATCCATCGTTTTTGGCGGAGCTTCATCAGGCAGATCATTATCAACCGTTTTCATAATAATGTCATAGACCTCATCATTCACCTTTAATTGTCCGCCTGAACTAACCTCTGAGCGAAAGGTAAACAACTCTGAAACCACGTTTGAAGGAGCAATATTTAACAGCCCCATGAGATAGGCATCCATGCCCAAATGGATTTCCGGTCGTTTATTGGCAGAAGATACCCGGGCGCGCTGAAGGTTGTCTATTTCATTCTCCAGCCAATATTTAACATCATTGGCAACCATCAGCATCTGATCATAATCTTCGCCTTTGATAACGACTTTCTCTTCCTGTTCACCCAGCCCCAAAAACCCCATCATGTCCAGGCCTGGGTTGGAGCCAAATCCGCCACCGCCTCCCATTGCAGCTGTAGCACTTTGCGAGAGGCTTATCTCCCCTCCTTCAATCTCACTGATGCGATTTTGAATGTCAGCCTTTATTTCGGGTATCGAACGCCGGGCGATACGCTTATAATCATCTTGCAGGATGACAGACACGGCGGCTTCATCTTCATAAACCTGACAGACCACATCCTTTTTCTCTTCCAGTGATTCCAATCGACTCTCTATCTCCCTCACCACCTGATCGGTATTGGAAAGCATTGAGCCCGACGGCATCTCCACACCAATGTTAAATTCAGTGGTTTCAGCTTCTTGCCGGGTAGTGATACTTAATCCAATACTGACAATAAGCACAACGAAGAACACCAGCAACACTCCCATAATAGTGGCAGCTGGTTTTCGAAGCGTGGCTTTCAGCAGAAGGATATAATATTGAACCAGCTTATTGTGTAAATCCAGTTTCTCAAGGGCTTCAATACGGTATTTGACAATGCCGGATAGAAACAGGTGAGTCAGCATAGGTATTAAGATGAGAGCCACCAGCAAGGACACCATGAGTGTTGAAATAATAGACACACTGATGTGCTTGGCAATTTCGCGAAAAAGCATTTGCTCCGAAAACACGAAGGGCAGAAATACTGATACTGTGGTGAGCGTAGCTGCTGTCACGGATCGCCACACCTCTTTGGTTCCTGTTACTACACTACTGGTGCTGTCACCGCCTCCTCCAGAAGCTACCCGGTAAATGTTTTCCATGACCACCACACTGTTGTCGAGCAACATACCAATGGCCAGCGCCAACCCAACTAATGTGAGCATATTAATGGATATATCGGCAGCAAAAAAGAAATTAAAAGCGCCATAAACCGATAATGGCACCGAAAGCATCACCATGCCAACAAGGGGGATGTTATTCAAGAAAATCCATAAAATAAAAATGGCTAATATACCGCCAACAAAAGCCAACTCAATGATCGAATCTAGGTTGCTTTCCATTGTTTCGGCCTGGTTGGTTACAACTACCAGTTCAATGCCCTTCTCCTGATATTCCCTGTTGATTTGAGCTATCTGCTTCAAGGTGTTATCCGATAGTTCTATCATATTCACCTGGGCATCTTTAGCGATGGCCAGCGAAACTGATTCGAGACCATTAACACGGCTATAAGAATCTTCCTCCTTAACGCTGAAATTGATTTGTGCCACATCTTTAAGCAACACAGGCCCTTCCGATTTGACGACTATATTTTCGATATCACTGATATGATTATAGTCGGCCTCTGCTGTTACATAATACTTCATCTGGCCCTTAACCACCTTACCGGCAAATACCTTCTCGTTCTGTCCTGAAGTGATTAGCTGCCGGATGCGCCCCGTGGTTAAACCATAGCTATCGAGCACATCCTGCTGGAAAATGATTTCAACCGACTTCTGCCGACCACCTGACACTTGTATGGATGAAATACCATCAATACTTTCCAGCTTTGGCAGTATATCTTGCTCAACAACATTGCGAACGCGATCCACACCGCCTTCACCCCTCACCTGAACGGTCATAAACTGACTGTTCATCTGCTCAACATCAGCTTTAAACACTTGCGCCATCATGTTTTCGGGCAACACATTGGCAGCTCCCTCTATTTTTTCTACCAGTTTAAGGTAACTGTATTTTACATCGGCATTGCGCGTGAGGTAAACAAATATCATAGCTCGCTGCGGTCCCACTCGCGTCTCAATTTTTTCAATACCCTCCAATGTACCAATGATGCCTTCAATAGGAATCACGCCCTCCTGCTCCATATGCTTGGGGTCCAACTCTGTTGTTGCTCCCACTTGCACAAACAACATAGGGTATTCGGTATTAGGTATTAGTTCGAAGGATAACTGCCGATAGGATATCACCCCTAACATGGTTAGGGCAACAAACAGCATACTGACAAGTACTTTTCTGTTAATTAATTCTCTCATACCTGTCAAATCTATTTTGAACGACTAAACCAATTATCGAATACATAATAAACACACGGAATAACCACCAGCGTTAACAAGGTTGATGTCATCAAGCCACCAATAACAGCGATGGCCATGGGTGCCCGTAATGCCGCACTATCACCAAAGCCAAAAGTAAGAGGCAAGAGTGCCAAAATAGTGGTTAAACTGGTCATTAAAATAGGCCTGACACGCTGCTGTCCTGCCGCCACAATCGCGCTCTTAAGCGCCATTCCGTTTCGCTTGTATTGATTAATGGCATCCACCAGAATAATAGAATCATTAACCGCTATACCCGCCAACATCACAATACCTATGTAGGCCATGATGTTAAACGTATGTCCAAGCAGGAAAAATGCCCAAACAGCCCCAACGCCTGCCAATGGCACAGTCAACAGAATAGTAAATGGGTGCAAAAGCGACTCAAACTGTGAGGCCATTACCATGTAAACCAAAATAATGGATAGTATTAAAGCAAACTGAAGATTTCCAAAGGCATCCTTTCGCTTTTCTTCCTCACCCAGTACTTTAACTGTGGATGTAGCCTCCAATGGTAATTGCTCAATGGCTTGTTCCAACTCCGTAACAAAATGATCAAATGGCCGGTCATCTGTCACATTAGCACTCAGTCGAATCACACGCTTTTGGTTATTTCGCAATACCTCGCGTGGCGCTTTACCTATCGTAATGCTGGCCACCTCGGATAATAATACTTCTTTAGCACCTTCTGATATTTTAATACTGGCCAATTCATCGAGGCGTACATCGGGTGTTTGTAGCGATATATTCGTTAATTCACCTCTCACTTCCATTCGACCGGCATCTTTTTTAGATAGGTAATCGGATAAGTTATTCATGATGCTGGAAACATTGAGGTCAAAAATACCTGCCCTGACCCGATCGATGACCACATTAACTTCAGGGGCACCATCTTCCAGTGAACTCTTCACATTGTATATTTCATGCTGCTGACGAATAAAATCAGTTAGCTGACGTGCTGAAGCCTCCAGGTTATCCTTATTATCATCCTCAATTTCTATTACCAGAGGTGCTTCATCAGTACCTAAAAGGGTTTGCAAAGCCGACTGATCCTGAACAAAACGCATCTCCAATCCTTCGATATCAGCAAATAGATTATTCAATGCACCAATTATTTCACTAAACGACGCATGTACATCCTCATTGAGCACCAGTTTAATAAATCCGGTATTCTCGCCTTGCTCACCTGTTGAAGCAATCTCACTAGCTGTTTCAGGGCCGGCATGTGTATATATCCACTTCAACTGATCGCCAAAAGCTGACATGACCATCTCTTCCATCTGGTTCAAGGTAGCATCAGTCCTGTTAAGTGATGTACCAGCAGGAAAAATGGCCTCAACAGTTACCTCGTTCGATTGTGTTTCGGGCATAAACTCGCTGCCTACCATGGGCATGATTAACACTGTGACAGTCACTAATGCAATGGCACCAAACAATACCGCTGCTCTGCGCTCCAATACTTTTTCTAAAAAGCGTTGATAGGCTTTAAACCCTTTTTCTTTAGGAGCCATTGCAGGCCTTGCTGTCTGTTTTGTTTTAAATACCAATACACTCAACACAGGAATTACCAATAAGGCCACCACCAATGATGACAGCAAGGAAAAGGCCACGGTCCAGGCCTGATCTTTAAATAACTCACCCGATGCACCATGCAGGTAAACAATGGGTAAAAACACAACAATGGTAGTGAGTGTAGAAGCTGTTAAGGCTCCTCCAACTTCTGAAGTCCCAAGCACAGCTGCCTCCTTAACGGATAGGCCTTCTTCCAGTTTACGGACTATATTTTCCACCACCACAATGGCATTATCAACCAACATACCGGCACCAAGCGCCAGACCGCCCAAGGTCATTATATTCAATGTCAAACCATTAAAATACATGAGATTAAACGTGGCTATGATGGATATAGGAATGGCCAGACTGACAATGAGGGTGACACCAAAGCGACGCAGAAAAACAAACAAGATAAATACGGCCAATACAATACCTATCAACGCACTTTCCTGCACCTCACCAATGGCACTTTGAATAAAAGCCCCCTGATTATTAATGACCTGTAGTTTATAACCAGGTAAACGCTGTTGAATACTAACAAAAGCTTCTTCCAGCTTTTCAACGGCCTCAACTGTATTAAAGCGTGTTTCCTTATAAATAGAAATGCCCAGACAGCGCTGTCCATTTAAGCGCACAATACTTTCGGGTTCGCGGTTCTGAAGCATCACTCTGGCTACATCTTTCAGCAAGACCGGTGAAGACTGACTGGCTGAGCCTGCTTGTTGAGCAGTATTATCAGCACTACCTGGCTGGTTCAGTTTTACAACCAGGTTTTCCACATCGTTAAGCGCAGTGAGTGCACTTAAGCCTTTAATAATATATCGTTGTCCCATCTCTTCAATGGAACCACCCGATACATTCTGATTAAAATTATTGATGGTTGTCAACACAGAAGCAGTCGTCAGACCATTGGCATCCAGCAATTGCGGATCAGCCACCACCATCACTTCAGCCTCTTCTTCACCTGAAATACGGATATCAGCAATCCCCTCTATACGAATCAGCTCATTGCGGATGTAGTTTTCAGCCACTTTTCTAAGGGCATTCATATCCTGCACATCATCATTGCTGAAAGCCGCTTTGATTACAGGTGATGCATTAGGATCGAAGCGCGAGATATTTAACTCTTCCACATCTTCATCCTGACTGATTTGGGTCAATGCTTTTTGAAGATCAAGAAATGCCTCATCAATATCTTTTCCCCAGTCATATTCAACAGTTACTACTGCTGAACCAACACGACTGACCGATGACACATTCAGCACACCACTTTGGCG
Source organism: Carboxylicivirga mesophila (assembly GCF_018271975.1). Taxonomy (GTDB): domain Bacteria; phylum Bacteroidota; class Bacteroidia; order Bacteroidales; family Marinilabiliaceae; genus Carboxylicivirga; species Carboxylicivirga mesophila. The sequence goes on along the minus strand of NZ_JAGUCN010000007.1, from coordinate 114,570 downwards.
CACCGCAAGGGCTTCAACCTGCTCAACAAAACGCTTTTCTATTTCTTCAGGCGACCGTTCACCGGCTACAATCTCGGCATATATTTTTGGATTTTGTAAATCGGGAAATAGATCTGTACCCAGCCGCGTTAACGAAATACCGCCCAATAAGATGATACCCAAAACTATCATTAGAACGGTAACCGGATAGTTGACAGAAAATCGAGAAATTGCTCTCATATATTTTCAAATTAGAGATTTAGGATTTGCACTTAGGTGATGTTAGTTCCGTAATGCAACTTAAATCCATTGCGTTATTTACTTAACTACTTTCACTTTAGACCGATCTTTAAGCGTCTCAAAACCTTTAACAATAAGCCTTTCATTCACTTTTAATCCTTCCGTCACCTCAATCTCTGTTAATGTTTCAATCCCGGTACGTATATATCGTTTTTCGGCAGCTGAATTTTTGGCAATAAACACCATTTTTCGGTTCCCTTCTGTCAACACCACGTCTTTGGGTATTACCAATGCACTATCGCGCTGTTCAACAACAATCTCGGCCTTAACAAACATTCCAGGTTTTAACAATTCCTGCTTATTAATCACCCTGATACGCCCTTTAAATGTGCGGGCCTCCATATCAATTGCAGGTGATAGCTCTGTAATTCTACCTTTAAGTGTATCATCGGGCAGAGCATAATTCATGATGTTGGCTGGCTGATTAATCTGCACTTGCCCCATCAGGTTTTCGGGCATGCTTAAATCCAACAGCATGGTAGAATAGTTCATCATGCTTAACACTTCCTGCCCGTTTTCGATGCGTATACCTGGCGAGTAATAAGGCAAGTCAGTGATTATACCTGAAAAAGGAGCCCTGATACTCAACTTGGCAATGCTAAGCTCAGCATTTTCATAGGTCTGTTTGGACGTTAGCAAGGTTTTTTCTGAATTGACCAATTCGCGTTTGGTAACACCACCTTTCTCATACAGAGCCTGCTGCTTCTCATATTCCATTTCTGAAATTTCCATATCGAGCTCGGCCCCTTCAATATTGGCGTTGTTACTGTATTCCTTGTCTTCCAACAGAATTATCAACTGGCCTTTATTTACAAAATCACCCATTTTATAAGGTTGACCGGTTTTTGGGTTTTTCTGCAAATAGTAATTAGCTGCCAGCTCTGTTTTTACGGCAATTTCCAGCTCAGGCTTGATAGAACCAGTGGTTATTAAAGTCTGCTCAATTGGCTTTTTCTCCACCTCTTGTACAGAAACGTTTACAGCCACATCAGTATTGAAATTAGTGGCTTCATTCTTACAAGCTGACATTAACAGGCCAGATAGTACCACCAGAAAAACGGCCTTGTACATGTTTGCTACGGGAAAGTATTTAGTTGTTATCATGATTATATTCTTTCAATAGTTAGTAGTTGGTATTACTGAATCATTTCATATTTCATTACATCATCAATGATGCTGCGCTGCTGTTCAAAGTCGTAAAGCGTTTGTAGCTTCATATTCAACAGCTCCAGCTTATAACTTATCAGTTCGGCTGTAAGCGCATTTTTCTTTTGGGTTAACTGGTTTTGAAACAGGTTCAGATCCATACTGGTCAAGTCACCATTGCGATATTTCTCCAGGTTGATTTCGTAGGTTAACTGGGCATTTTCTTCGTTCTTGCGGGCAATATCAATCTGTATCAATGCATTTTTGATACTGCGATCTATTTTACGGATATCCAGTCGGATGGTCTTTTGTTCGTCCTGCAAATTATATTCACTGGTTTGCAGTGATGCTTCGGCTGCCCGCATACGAGCTTTTTTCTCACCCCAGTCAAATAGCGGTATTTCCAGACTAAAGCGGATATCCTCATTATCGTTGGGATTATCATAAATACCTTTTATCTTTTCATTCTCACCAAACAGACCCACCGACACATTCAGGTTACCTTTGAACTCATTGGTGGCATTGGTTTTTATCAGCTCAAACTGCCCGGTTTCAATATCAATCTGTCGTTGACGAATCTCCATGCGGTTGGCCAGCGCAAAATTGGTGGCCATACTTAAATCAATATCCACTGGCAACACAGATACTTCGGCTATCACCATTAGCTCTTCCGAAAGCGGCAAGCCCAACATCTGCTTAAAATTATCTTTGATATTCTCCAACTCAACCTCATTATTCTGAACCGTTGATTGACTGGTCATCATATCTAGTTCGGCCTGTAACATTTCCTCTTTGGCGGTAAGCCCGGCTTCCACCTTGTTACTGATTATCTCAAAACTTTTCTTGCGATTGGCATATTCCTCACGTGATGTGATCATTTCCATCTGCTTTTGATAGATTTGATAAAAGTATTGCGTAATCTGTCTCTCTACATTTAATGCTTCAAGTGCGTAGTTTAGTTTTGCATTTTCATGATCAAACTCCAATTCTTTCAGCGTCATCTTAGTACGATTATAGGTAAAAAGAGGCTGATCGATACTCAGGCGCAGGTTATTGCTAAACCCTTCAAAAGAGTTGGCTGATGAAGTACTGTAGTTATCCCGGTATCCAAAAGTATTTTCCAAAGAAATAGTACCATCGGTCCATATCACTGGCTGCCTCACACTAAATGTTCCGTTACTTTGGGTACTCTCAGAAGTAAACCATTGCTGGTTGAACTCGTCATACTGCCGGTTATTGGAATATATATAAGGATTGAGATTAAGCCGGAAGTTAGAACGTAATGCGGCACGCTGGGCAGTCAGTAATTCACGTGTTCGTTCCAAACCGAGTCTCATCCGCACAATCTGCGGGCTATTTTTTAAGGCCTCGTCAACCGATTGTTGCAGAGTCATCAGGCGTTGCGCATTGCCCGATAGCGAGCTCAGCAACACCAGACATAATGCAATTAAGACTTTTTTCATCTGTTTAAAATTTATCTTCATTTGTCAGATGGAACTCACGATGAATTTTAGTCATGCTCAAGTGTGTAGTTTAGCATACTAAAATTCATATTCGTTTCATGTGACTTTATTATTATTCGTTCTTTAGTTTCTTAGTTGTATTTATTTCATATCCAAACATGGCCGTAATCAACTCTTCATTAATTACTTTCTAACCCACTTTACAGCATCGCCTATTACAAACTCATTACTGGTGTCATCTGATAATAAGACTTGAGCATTGCCTGCTGAAAAATAGTATTCGCCCAGGTATTGCCAGCCATCGTTATTGCTACCAACCGTAATGGTCACTTCATCCTGACCGTCATCGTGCGACACGGTAAACTTGTAATCGGCTTCTCTGTTGTCATTACCCCCTCTTCTTCGACCAAAACGGAAGCCAATGTTAGGCACATAGGCATATACTGCATACGAACCTGGTTGTGGTATTTTTGCATTCCAGCTCACATACCCTTCACCCGAACCTTTGCGCTTATATACACCTGATTTGAGGTATTCTCCAAAGAATTTATCACCAGCTACTGGTTCCCATTTCACAGGTGGATTCCAGAAACGCACCATCCCGTATGTTCCACTATCCTCCTCTTCATTTTGCATACTGGCCCACCAATCTTTAACAGTGCGGCTTTCACCTGTATTTACCAGCGAGAACCCATCATCCTCATTATCTACAATAATTTCGTTGGACAACTGAAAGTTAAGCCCCTTAGTTGTTTCCCTGGCTCCTTCGAAAAAGTCAATGCGTTTATTATTTCTATTCACCTCTCTAATGATGAGTGTTTGATTAGATGGAATATTTTCAGCCAGGAAGGTATTAACACTAACGTCCCTTGGTTCTTCATCCAACAAAAATCCTATCTCATAAGATTTACCGGCTTCAACCAGGTAACTTTGCTCATTATCCTGCTCGGCATCCATTTGGAAGCGACCACGAAAACGTCCTCGTCCACCCCCTTGCATGCCTTCCCTAACGGTAAAAGCAATAATTCCGTCGGCGTCACCTTTATTGGTAACCGTTACTTTTAAAAAGTAGCGAACACGATTGCCGTCCTTTACCTCATTAACATCCACAGAACTGAATAAAAAGGCCGGATTATAGGCCGCATTTAGCCAATTGTCATAGATAGGTTTGAAGTCAACTTTTGTAATATGGTTAATATCTGTCGTAAAATCGCTCACTGATTGATTCTCAAACCTTGTCGACTCAAGTAGTTTATCCAGCTGCTTATCAAAGTTGCTCTGTCCCACATTTACTTTCAGGTTAGAAAACAGCTGATGACCTTTTGATGCAAATACATTCCCAAGGGTATTCACATCCTCTTTGTTAATTAACTCCCTCAGACTGTTCTCACGCAATTTCAGAATAACCTCGTCGTTGCTGGATAGACCGCCCAGATCGCGTCTTCGGCTTGTACTCAAGCGCTGATGCAGGTAGTTCTCAAGCGCTATGGTCAACAATGGATATTCTGACTCGCTAATCCGGTTATTATATGTAAAATACATCGGAAATACCTGGTAACGTCCCCAGTTTTCAACATGACGCTCTCCTTCTTGCCGTCGACCAAAGAAGAAGCGCGATGGACTAATAAAGTTGTCGCCCAAATAGCTTTTTAGTACCTCTATTTGCATTTCCTTATCAGATCGTTCCTCATTTGAAAACTCTGTTCGACGCTTTACTCTGTTCTTAATATTGGCTAAATCGTTCTGCCACACTCCACCACCATTTTCTGGGAACAACACCATCTCAGGCATGATATTTTCTGTAGCCAGGGTCCAGTTCCGCAAATACGAATGCATATTAACAGGCACCTCTACCACTGAAAACCGTTTGTAAGGATAGCTTAGACCAAGTTTACGCTCAAAATCACCTTTGACGTTTTTAATCACATGGGAGATTGTATCATTGAGTTCGGTGAAATACTCTTTATAGAAGGTGTGCTTTTTGTGGTGGTATAGACTAAATTCGATGCTATCAATGGTTGTAGTGTATTTTTCAAAATCGCCAATAATGACACTATATGCATTTAATGGTTGCTCAGAACGAAAGCGATATTGACCATTCGACAGGCTGTCGCACATCCCTTGAGACACTACCGTGAGCATAGGCTTAGTACTCACCTCCAGTTCCATATTGGTAAACGGATAGCTGGTCCAGTACTGTTTATCAGCCACTACCGGATACCAGTTTGATTCGCGTGTAAGCAACACATAATCCGACTGAACAAAACTATATTGCTTACCTGCCAGCAAGGGATCCTTTCGATTGTCCGCCGCTTTCACTTCCTCACTTATATCTGCATATACCGCATCATCAGTTGTTGTTCCCGAATATTCTAATGCTAAACGGATGGTATCATCTGACAATGGCGGCAATTGTATAGTTATCAGATGAGCTTCCTGCTTATAGTCAAGCTTTTGACCATTTAAATGACAAGTAGTCACTTTCAATCCCGGATTAAGAGCCAATATCACTTCTGTATCAGTGCTATTCGCTAAACTCAGGTCCAATTGAGCTTTGCACGCTATTGTTTCCCCTTTATGGTTCAATTGCAGGTGATATTCATCTATTTGATAGTGTGCTTTTTTCAATCCTTTATTTAAGGTTTGAACATGACTCAAGAGCTTATTGGCCTGGTAGGAATTATTGATAACCTGCCAGGCGCTTCCAGTACTTATTACTAAAAACACAAATATACCACTCAGCAGAAATGGTTTATTAAATCGTTGTTGTTCAAGGCGTGGCAAACGCCATACGGTTGACATTATTAAAACAACACCCATACATAAATACATAGCGCGCTGGGCGAACGTTATAGAAAGGTTCGGAAATCCCGTAAAATCGGAGCGCATAAACGGCGTGTAGAAGCCCAATACATCGAACAAACCGTAGTACTTATTGCGCAAATAGAACAAGGATAGCGCCAGAAAACCTAGTAACAAAACAAAGGTAACAGCCTGGTTGCGTATCAGCGTCATGGTAAAAAAGGACAGGCCAAGAATAAAAATCAATGTTGGCAATGCCACCAATAGCGGGTAAATGAAATAGGATGACAATGGTATGCTCACTTCATTGGCAATAAGTGTAAATAAGAAGCTACTTAACATGACCAGGAAATTGAGCAACAGAAACACCTTTAATACACCAATGGTTTTGCCCAATACATAATCTGAGTTTGACATACTGCGCACATAAAAAGCCTCTGTGGTATCCAGCTTTTTATCCCTTCCCAGGAAATCGGCCGATAAAAAAACAGCAATAACGGCCTGTGCAATATTCAGCAGCCACATGTTAAAGTATGGTGCGCCCGAAGGCAATAAACGCCCGGGCCAGCCACCATCAGCTATACCTGTTAAACCAAAAAGGTTAAACATGATAATGAATCCCAGAATAATCAATGCAAATATGCGAAAGAACCAGCTCCTGAAGAGTGTTTTGGACTCAAAGCGAGCCACTGTTTTAATATTAAATAAGGACATCATTGGTACTGGAATTTTTCATTAGCAACATATTCCATAAAATACACGTAGGCATGCTCTAGATTGGGTTCAATGAGTGTGGTTTCCCAACCATTCACTTCATCTGCCACAAACTCGATTTCATAGCCTCCGGCACCTGGCACCGAAGTAATAACCGGGTATTGCTCACTTATCAGCTTCATCTGCTCAAAGGAAACACTGGTTTTAAAAACATGACCTGATGACTGTTTCACAAATGCTTCAGGTGAGCCTTGGAAATGCACTTCTCCCCGGTTAAGTAAAGCCATTTGCCGGCAAGTAGAAGAGATATCTCCCACGATATGAGTGGATAATATGATGATAACCTCCTTTTGACTTAGATTAGACAAAATGTTCCGGAAACGGATGCGCTCTTCCGGATCCAGACCCGTAGTAGGCTCATCCACAATAATTATTTTGGGATCACCAATTAAAGCCTGAGCGATACCTAATCGTCGCTTCATCCCACCAGATAGCTTATTGGCATAACGGTTTCGTACATCAAATAAGCCTACTTGCTCCAATAGCTCATCAACAGCAGCCAAGCGCTCCTTTTTCTTTTTTATACCCGCCAATGAAGCAGCATAATCAAGGAACTCCCAAGTACGTAACTTTGAGAAAAAGCGGAAATCCTGTGGCAGATAACCCAGATATGATCGCACCTCGGCACGATTCTTTGATAATGGCATACCATTAACAAATACCTCTCCATGCGTTGGTTTCAGCAGTGTCACCAATATTCGCATGAGGGTTGATTTACCTGCTCCATTTGGCCCTAATAAGCCAAACATCCCAGATTCAATATCCAGATTTACCTTATTAAGTGCCCGAAAGTCATTTTTATATACCTGACTAAGGTCTTGTATTTGAATATTCAAAACTATTGAGTTTAGGTTAACTGCCTTATTAACTAAAATTATACCATCACTACTAGTATCTTATCTTTAAGTCAGTTATGCATAACCAGCCTGTCCAATAATGTCCGCTTACGTTACATTTTGTACGTAATCGTACACCCTCAACTGCTTTCTTACGGTTTTGACTAAAGATACGAACTAACATTAACAAATGCGTGCGATAACGTACATCCCTGAATAATGGGGTCATTTCGCAGCATCATTTAATCAGACGCTATAAAAAAACTAACCCTGCGAAAAAAAGCGATTCTTTTTTACTACTGAAACATTGGCAATTAGCCAAGCAGCACAGCATTCAGGACAATTAATCTCGCAAAAACATGTTGTTTTATTTGATTAGAAGAGTGGAATAACTATCTTTGCATCGCTTTTGAGAAAAAGCACTAAGGATGGTCCCGTAGCTCAGCTGGATAGAGCAACAGCCTTCTAAGCTGTGGGTCGTGGGTTCGAATCCCGCCGGGATCACTTTTAAGATATTCAAAAACAGTAAAAAGCGCTTAAAATCAATATTTTAAGCGCTTTTTGTTTTTATCTAAATGTCAAAAAATAGCATAAAATAAGGTATCAATCGAGACTAAATCGAGACCCATTCCAAAACCGACAAAATAGGTCTCGACATATTGTAACATTCTGATATTTTGAAATTTAAATTGGTGTGTTTTGATACTCTTTAGGTTTTGAAATAGTAATTCACCTACATAACTTAGAGACCATCAGGACACAGAATCTTTAACTTTTAAAACTGTGTGTTATGAGAATTACGACAAACTTCCTTTTTAAGGCATCCAAACAAAAGAAAGATGGCTCTCACCCATTGTATATAAGAGCCACCTTATCAGGTCAAAGAATTGAACTTTCAACAGGCATTTTTATTAAGGCTGAATTTTGGGATAAAGATGGACAGCTTGTAATTAGTAAACATCCCGATGCGAGATTATTGAATAAGCAGCTCAATAGAATAACCTCAAAAATTCATGAGGTATATTATAAGCTAGAAGCTCTCGGCGATGATTATGACATTTCTACTATAAAAGAGCATCTAATTGGTGCTAGTTATTACTATCTATTAGATGTATTTAAGTTGGTTATACAAACAATTGAAAAGAAAGTTGGTTTTGGCTATGCAAACGGTACATATAAACACTATAAAACGACCTTAAAAAGACTACAATTGTTTCTCAAAGAAACCAAGTATAAAGATGACATCCCTTTGCACAAAATTGACTACAATTTTTTGAACGCTTTTGATACATACCTAAAAGTTAAGCATCACGTAAGCGATCATTCTGTTAGCAAATACCACAAGCAATTACGAAAAATCTTAAACGATGCAGTGGCTATGAATCAATTGGATAAGAATCCCTATTCAAACTTTAAAATTAAATATTATAAAGGCAAACGAGACTATCTTTCCCTACAAGAGATTAATACCTTAGAAACAAAAACATTTGATATTGAGCGCGTTAGTGTCGTCCGAGATATTTTTATATTCGCTTGTTACACTGGGCTTTCATATTCTGATATTGCGAGCTTGTCAAAGAACAACCTAATTTCAGGTGATGATGGTGAATTATGGATAGTTGTTGACAGAATTAAAACAGGTACACGTTGTCGCATCCCAATACTGCCAAAAGCTAAAGCTATTATAGATAAATATCAAAATCATCCAGTAAGCAATCAGAAAGGTAAATTATTGCCAATCAACTCTAATCAAAAGATGAATTCATATCTAAAAGAAATTGCTGATATCTGCCAAATAAAGAAACAATTAACTATGCATGTGGCTCGACATACATTTGCTACTTCGATTACGTTAGCCAATGGAGTACCTATTGAAACCGTAAGTAAGATGTTAGGTCACACCTCATTAAAAACTACTCAGATATATGGGAAAATTATTGATTCTAAAATCAGTCAGGATATGAAAAAACTGAGAACACTGCTTTAAAAATTGATTGGATTTTCACCTCGTTATTAGGGTAACAAATGGTGAGGTTTTTCATTGACTCTCGTAGAGCAAGCATTTCGTTTTTAGGTACCTAAAAGCACATCTTGCATCCACTTCGTAAGAGTTTAATTTAACCATTGTATTAGCACAGTTTCAATGTCTGAAATAAAACTTAAATCGAACTCGACTAAGCTTCGTAATAACTTTTTTTCTGATATAAATTGAGGCTTTTGATATCGCGTAAGCCACCTATTAAACAGGGTTGGTGTCATTTGCAAAAGGAAGCGACTGGCAGCGTAATACAATGGATGGGCATGCCCTCTAAAGGTGGAAAACTTGGCTGTATTTCCACAAATCGTCAAAGAATAATCAAATGGCTTATAGACAATAGGAAATACAGCTGTATTTTACCCGTGTGCTTAGGACATCATGCTCATCCATTGAGCAATCAGGCGTCGCTTTTGCTAATCACACCGCCCGTCATACCTTTGCGATTGCGATATCAAAGGCTATGGCTTAAAAACTTTATTAGGCCTCAGCCACCTAATCCGTCTTTCTGTTGAATTGGCAAGAACAGCTTGGCTATTTAGAATGAACGGTAGTGGTGCGCTCCATCTAAAACCAAGCATTTAAATGTTTAAGACCTTAGCTTTAAAACGCCATGAAAATTATCTCAATAGCAATAGATGTTCAAAACTTACTTAGATACAAATTTTAAAAGCAACGAAATTCATCGCTCCTTCGAATCCTTGAGAACTAACAGGCTAATCCAACGGCTCTAAACGCAAATAAAAGTTTCCACCATCCACATTTGTAAAGTATTTTTTCATTGGGATTGGTCCACAACTTCCATTACCGAGTGCTCCGTGTTCAAAATCGATATTTAAAATAGTAAACGGATTACTTTTAAGCTCGTATGGATGTGAAGCATCATCTAACTCTTTTGTCGTATACCTGCGCATTGAAAAATTAAATGGCATTTTTGATTTGACTGCTAATCCTTCAGAAGTTTTGGTTTTGGCTTCAACCCACCTTATACCTGATTTATTACCATTTTCCTGCGGACGAGCGTAATTAACAAAGTGCTCATCTACATTGGCTGAATAAATACCCAACTGCATTCCGGCATTTCGGTCCTTATATGAGCTGCCAGGCCCTTTTCCATACCACGTACTTTCGGTGATATTGGCAGGTAATTTTACCTCATAGCCAATACGAGGTAAAGTAAAAGGCTTAATCTCACCAAAATAGTCTACTTCAAGATTGATATCAACTGTTCCATTAGAATACACAGTTATCTTTTCAATAGTGTGAAATCCACTATGATTATTCTTCGCCTTGTGCCTTTTGGCTACCTCAATCAAAACCATAGTTTTGGTATGTCTCACATCACATGATATGACTTCAGTTTTAAGATTCAGGAGATCAATGGCATCCCACTGCGAACGCATTTTGTTAATCTTATCATTATCAATGTATGCCCGTGCGAATGAGATGGCACAAGCTCCATCAATTATAACATTCTTATTTTTAGTTAACTGAATAATTTCTCCTTTCGCTTTATCAAAGACCAATTGACCATCCTGAAAGAAAATATCAATATAATGCTCATTGCGCTTCTTCAGCTTGAGCTTTTGACTGAGCTGAGGTACAGGTAAGTTCAATTTTGCTGGCTGAATAACGAACTCTTCCCAAGCTACCAGATGCCCGGCATTAGCCCATAGTGAGTTATTTTTAGTAAAGGCTTTAACCTGTAGTACGTATTCAGCATCAGCATCTTCGATATTATTCCAATTGTGCATCTTAAACACCCCCTTTTCTAAACCAGCCAAATTCACATCCATGTTTCCATTATTCACGGGATAACCATTCCTTAATAACTGCCATTCAAAGGAAAAATTTGATAAGTCCGTCACATGAAATTTATTACATAGTTCCAGGAAGCCTTTTTTACTGTCTAATAATTTGAATGCAATGTTCTGATATGCCTTTTTTACTTCTATTGTTTTAGGAGTAGGCGTTAGATCTGACATCATAATGCCATTCATACAGAAGTTACCATCATTAGGTGTATCGCCAAAATCGCCTCCATAAGCCCAATAGTAGTCGCTTTCTGCTTGCAAACAGGCCTTGTGCGCTTCCTCCACATCTTTGATTTGATTACCATAAGTACCATCAATATGTTTTGTTATGCCCTGATCTGCCCAATCCCAAATGCATCCACCGATTATATGGGGATACTTTTCAAATACATCAATATATTCTGGCAAATTGCCAACACTATTGCCCATTGCATGGGCATACTCATTCAGTAAAAATGGCTTATCCAATTCCATTTCACCAATACGAATCATATCCTCAACAGACTGATAGCGACCAAAGCTATGTTTCTTACCTCCTTTCCAGATGCCTCCTCCATAGGTGTCATAAGAAATAGGTTCTTCACTCGAATGGTAATGAGTTGGACGTGATATATCTATTTCTTTGGTACGTTTTTGCATGGCTACCATGTTAACACCATTACCGGCCTCATTACCAAAAGACCACATAATTACGCACGGGTGATTTTTATCGCGATGCACCATGGCTTCCATACGCTCAACATGAGCTTTTTCCCAATTAGCATGTTTAGCCGGCGAATTGGCTCCATATTTCATCCCATGTGATTCTACGTTAGCTTCATCAATCACCAATATACCATACTCATCGCAAAGTTTATAAAAATATGGTGAAGCCGGATAATGTGCCGTACGAACGGTGTTTATATTATTTTGCTTTAGAAGCTTAACGGTTTTTTCGATGCGTTCCTTAGGAATATACTTGCCGTAAACAGGATCATGTTCAACAATATTTACTCCTTTTATGATTAGTGGCTTTCCATTGAGTAACAGTTCATTTTTATCCGAGAAATCTATTTGACGGAAACCTACCTCTGTAGAGATCCGATCAATTTCCAGATTATTCTTTTTCAGCTGTAAATGCAGTGTATACAGATAAGGTGACTCATGCGACCATTGGCTTACATGCTTAATTGTTTCCTGAATTGATACATTCCACTTATTATTGTTTAAGCCTACTGATCGATCAGCATCTATCAGAACATTTCCTGCGGCATCCTTAAGTACATAACTAAGTGTATAACTCTTCAAGTTTTCCTTGTCTCTGTTCGCTACTTCTACCTGAATATCAATTGCAGTTTCACCATTTTCAAGTTGTGGTGTAGTAACAAAATAATCATACAGATGGACCTTTGGCTTTGTTATCAGGTAGACATCTCTGAAGATACCAGACATACGCCACCCATCCTGATCCTCCAGGTAACTGCCGTCGCACCAACGAAACACTTGCATGCGGATGGTGTTATTACCTTCCTTCAGATAGGAGGTAATATCAAATTCAGCTGGAGACCAGCTATCCTGGCTGTAACCAACTTTCTGATCATTAACCCACAGATAAAAAGCCGAAGACACACTCTCAAAACGGATGGTGTAAACCTTATTTTCATTAAATTGCTTAATGGCAATCTCACGTTGGTAAATTCCCACCGGATTTCCGTTCGCACCACTGATATACGGTGGATTTGCATCAAAAGGATAGGTAATATTGGTATAAATCGGCTTGCCATATCCTTGCATCTGCCAGGCTCCAGGAACTTCAATTGAATTCCATTTATCGGGAATCGCATTGCTCGGTACTTGCGAAACATCACTATACCATGCAAAATCCCATTGTCCGTTTAAGGATTCTACATCATCTGATGTTGCGTCGTAAAACAAAGAAGCTCGCGGAGCCATTTTATTTATTTGGGTAATCTGTTCATTTTCCCAATCGTTCTGTGCGCTTACTGCACAGCAACTCATACAAAACGAAACTATTATAAGATAGACCTTATTCATTGTAGTTTTTCTATTCTTATTAAGGCTGTTAATGATTCTGTCTTCATTTTACTTTACGACAACTACGGTAATTACAGAGTTTAATCCTTCTGAAGTGGCTTTAATTTTTATGACACCTCTCTGACCTGATTCACTTTTAATAACAAGCATACATAAACCATTAAACGCTTTGCGATAATCAGCCTGAAACGGTTCTGTCGTGGCAGCATTTCCATTTCCTACCGCAGCAATACTTGCTGGACCTTCCACATCAAATTTAACCATATTATCAGCTAAAGAGCATAAATTACCATTCTCATCTTCTATTCGCACTGTGACAAAAGACAAATCATAACCATCTGCACTAATTACTTCTCTATCTGGCAAGAGCCTTATTTGATACGGTTTTCCAGCAGTAACAATCGTTTTTTCAGCTACTGCTTTCCCATTAATGTATGCCACAACTTTTAGTTCGCCCGGCTCATAGGCAACATTCCAATTCAAACGGTAAGGCGAATCCCATGTTGTTTCCGGCTTTTTCCACCACACGAAATCCGCAGGGATGGTTGTTTTATCCTCTCCCATCACTTTTTTACCAAGTGACTTACCATTTAAAAACAGTTCAGCTTCATCACAATTGGTATAACAGTACACCGGTATTGTTTTGTGAGGTGAACCTTCCCAGTTCCAGTGTGGCAGAATATGCACCATTGGTTTCTCAGTCCAGATACTTTGGTAGTAATAGTAGCGATCCTTTGGAAAGCCACATAGGTCAACAATACCAAAGTAAGAACTGCGCGATGGCCAATCTCCAGTCCATTTGCCGTGTGTCATATTGTCTTTGCCATTATATGGAGTTGGCTCGCCCAGGTAATCAAATCCTGTCCATACAAATTCCCCCAATGAGTTTGACATCGTTTCCTGAGCATAAGTCTCAAAATCTGGCGGGTATGCCCACGGCGGACTTACAATATCGTAGCTGGTTACCTGCAGTGATTCATGCTTTTCATAGGCTTCATTTGGCAAATGGTAAACACCTCTCGAACTCACTACAGAGGAAGTCTCAGAGCCATACACAATATAGTCCGGGTTATACTGGAGGATATTCGTATACTGAGTGGGCTTATAATTTAAGCCAACCACATCAACAGCATCGGCCAATCCGTTTGAAATGCATTGCGGATACTGACTAAGACCTGCGGTCACAGGACGCGTAGGATCTTCATCATGACAGATATCAACCAGATGTTTAGCCAATTTTCCGCCGTTCTTTTTTCGCTGCTCCTTTATCTCGTTTCCAATGCTCCACATCACTACTGAAGGATGGTTACGATCGCGTTTAATCATATCTCGTAAGTCTCTTTCATGCCATTCATCCCAGTGTTTATTATATCCATTCTCTACTTTTGCCAGCTTCCATTCATCAAAAGCTTCTACCTGCACTAAAACCCCCATCTTATCACACAACTCCAATTGTTCAGGAGATGGGGGGTTATGGGCAGTGCGAATAGCATTGACGCCTATCTCTTTCATAATCTCCAACTGACGTTCTGTGGCCCTGTAGTTAACCGCTGCTCCCAAAGGGCCCAAATCGTGATGCAGGCAAACACCTTTAAAGCGTACTTGCTTACCATTTAACAAGAAGCCTTTATCTTTTTTGAAGGCAATTGTCCGAATTCCGAACGAGTTATTGTAATTATCAATGCATTCGCCGTCCTTCATCAATTGAAATTGTGCCTTATACAAATAGGGATTACTCAAATCCCACAGGATTGGCTTCTTAACAGATAGTGTTTGCTCAACTGTAGTTTTCTTCCCCTCTTTGAATAAGACCATACTTTTTGCATAAGCCACCTTATTTCCTAAAGTATCCACCAAAAAGGTTTCCAACGCAAAATCGCCTTTCTGCATCTGGCAATTCTCAATGGTTGTTTCAATTAGAACAATGGCTTCCTCCCCATCAACTACAGGAGTCGTTATATATGTTCCCCAATGCGCGATATGCACCGGATGTTTTATCTCGAGCCAAGTATTCCGGTAGATGCCAGCTCCTGGATACCAGCGTGCCGATAACTCTTCTGGATTAACACGCACTGACAATATATTTTCTTCTCCGAACTTGATGTGGGGTGTCAAATCGACTTCAAATCCAATATATCCAAATGGCCGTTCGCCAACTTTGTTTCCATTTAAATACACTTCTGCATTGTTCATAACGCCATCAAATTCGATGGTTATACAGTTACCTTGCTCCGCTTTGTCTACAATGAAATGCTTGCGATACCAAGCAGTTCCGTATACGGGTAATCCCCCGGTACGTGCATCATTTGACTCATCAAAAGGCCCTTCTATGGCCCAATCATGAGGTAAACTCAGCTTTCGCCAATCGGCATCATTAAATTTACACTGATGCTCCTGACCTGTTTCGCCTTTGCAAAACAACCAATCTTCATTAAACGATTCTCTCGAACGAACCTGAGGTGATGAGCACGAATGGAATATGGTGATCAGCAAACATATTATGAATAAACTTATATAACGCATGTTTATTATCTTTTTACAACGATTTTAGTTAGGGAGTTTTTAGGCAAATGTAGAATCAAACGATCGTCTTCCACTTTGACATCGATTCCTGCCAGATGACTTTCTGACATCATCGTATCTACAAAAGATATCGCATTGACTGTTCCTATCTCATAGCCCTTTATTTTAATCCCTGTCGACAGCGATTCCCCTGAATCCTTTTTGTTCAGTACATAAATGATCAATTGGTCATTGACATCATCACGAATTGCGATGTCATAAACATCACTGATCATTGAACGGCATTCAACCTGTTCCGTTCCCATGGCATCGGCAAACAATTCAAACATGGTAACTGAAGGATTCTGACTATAATCATCAGTTGGGTCAAGCAAATATCGATTCACAGTATTTGTTCCTTGTTCTGCAAGTGGCCAGTATGCACCCCAAAAGCAAGCCATGTGCATACCTGCATCTATGTATTGCGAAAACATTTCTGATTGCATTAACGCGGATTCAAATTTAGATGGATGTGAGGCTTCGGATGCTGAAGGACCAATATTCCATTCATTACTTGCCAGCTTGATGTGAGGATATCCCAATGAGTTCATTAATGGTTTAAATGCCATTATTTCATCAGCATAAGAACCACCATTATACCATTTGTTTTTAGTACTCATAGGGCTGTTATCTTTCCATAGATTAAAACTTGATTCACCCCATTGCCAGTACCAGTGAACTTCTACTATATCGATATGTATGCCGGCTGCTTCAACTAAAGTAATCAGCGAATTATTCTCACTTGTAATATTATGTTTCCAGTTTACTATAATTTCAATATCCGGATTTATTGCTTTCATTGCAGGCACATACAAATTGATCTGTTCGGCATATTCTGCGGCCGTCATCTTATAGTTGGCTCCATCATGATAAGGTTCATTATCCAGATACCAGTACCTGACAGCATAGCCATGTTCTTCACAATACTTTACTAAAGCCACAGCTTCATCAATTCCATCCTGCACACGGTCATATTTCAAACCTGATCCCATATTGATTCCGAGCATTGGTTCTGCATCAATTGCCTGCACATTCATCATGTACTCATCAACATCCATATACTCGCGCGGATCCTTATCATTGGCGGTATCGTAGTTTGGATTCCAGTTATCTTTCCATCCTTCTCCGTTTAAGTTATTCCAGTGATAACGGTTAACCAGGGCCCCACCAGGATAACGTAGGATTCCGGTATTAAAACGCTTTAACATGCTTGGCATCAGACCTTGTCCATTCTGCCACATCTCATCCTTCTCAAATGAATAGATCGTTCCAAATCCCATGAGGAGTGGGCTGACTCTTCCTTTTGGTGAATTGGCATCCACCAGAATATCGTAAATCGTTTCTGTTGAGTCAGGTGGTAAGCTCACATTATTATTACCTTCCCTACAAGCCACAAAAGCTAATATGAGTATCAACATGACACGAATGTAGATGAAAGAATATTTCTTATTATCATTCATAATAACAATTTAGACGGTTATAAATACACCTTGAATAAGATGCGCAGCAAAAAAATCATGCCTCCGATTAGCAGGATGACAATCAATGCCTCAATCCAATGTTTATTCACTAAGGTCTTCTTCATTTTTTTTCAATTCTGTAGAAACAAACATACAGACTTGCTATTGTTTAGCTTTTCATATAAAGGTCTATTAATAACACATAGGCATCATGCTATATATGTGTTACATCTTGTCGTATTTGTGTTACTTAATTGCGTTATGCGCTAATTATATGTAACATACAAAACACCCACCTTCTGATAGTTAGTTATTTTTAAAGTGAACGATCGCATATTTACGATCACTCAAAAAATTCAATTAGTTTAACTTAATTCAATCTTTATGAAACAATTTCAACTTCTACTCCTATCTCTTTTTTTTGCAGTAAGCACCGTTTCACTTGCCCAGACAACATGGTATGTTAATGGTGCAAGTGGAGACAATGGTAATGACGGTCAAAGCGAATCCTCAGCTTTTGCCACTATCTACCACGCAGTTGATCAGTCATCGGATAATGATATGATAAAAGTGGCTGCCGGTACATATACACAACCTAATATCTTGATTGATAAAAGCATTACCATTAAAGGTGTGGATGACGATGCCAATGCTGTGATCATTCAGGCTCAGGCTAACGAACCTGATTATATTGGTACAGGTGCAGAATCAAATAAGCGAATAATAAGTCTTGGATCATCAGCCGAAGTAACTATTAAAAACATGACTCTCAGATATGGAAACAGTACCACGGCAGGTGGAGCTATTGCTGTATATGCAGGGCAATCGATCACCATTGATCACTGTAACCTATTAAATTGTTATTCGGGTGCAAATGGTGGAGCTATTATATCATGGGGCAGCATAAACATCACCAACAGTTGCATTGCCAATAACGTATCTGGTGGTTTAAAAGGTGCTGCTATATTTGGACAATCCTCTAATGATACCCAGCTTAATGATATCACGATCAATAATTCTGTTATTTACAACAATTCTGTAACTGGTTCAAACAAGGATCAGGGAGCAGCAATCTTTTCTGAAAATGCAGATGCTACTAAAGGCACAATTACAATGAATAGCTCAACGTTGGCTTATACAAAAATTATTAATCCGGCAAATAATCCAATGGCTGTAGGTATTCGTTTTATAAAAGGGAAATCCCTTACCCTCACCAACTCTATCCTGTTTAATTCACTAGAAAATAAATGGGGCACAGGTCTTGATATTGGTGGAACAGATCCACAAGTGTTTGATATTATAGAAGGAAGAGGCATCAATCATCACAATATCATCTCTAATGCCTATGCAAATGCAATTGGAACAGACTGCATCGCCGGAGAAAGCGCCACAGAAGCCGCCATTAGCTTTGGCACATTTACAAAAGGCGCAAATGGCGTTTACACCTTACCGTTGCTAGCAGGTAGTGTTGCCATTGATGCTGCTGATGCCACAACTGCTGTATCAACTGATATACTGGGCACAAGCCGTGGTAGCGCACCTGATATGGGTTCCTTTGAATATACTACTGCAACAACTATTCAAAGAGAAGCAATGGAAGTATCGATAACTCCTAATCCAAATAATGGTGCATTTAAAGTAAAAATCGCCAATTCAGACAACAGTCTGCTTGAAGTGTTTGCATTAAGTGGCCAAAAACTCTATTCGAGCCAGCTGGTTGCCGGAACAAACAGCATTGTATTACCATCTGATATAAAAGGCATCGTATTGGTTAAGCTTATTGCCAATGGACAAACCTGCACTCGTAAAATGCTTATTAGATAAAAGCCTGAAAAGTTAAAACAAGAAAGTTCTGGATGTAATACATTCAGGACTTTCTTTTGGCACTAATAGTTGTGTTTACTTATATTCTTTTGGCGATACGCCATACATGGCTTTGAAGCTTTGTGTAAAATAGGAACGGTGCGAAAAACCAACCATATACATCACTTCACTCACATTTAACTGACCTGCTTTAAGAAGCTGGGCTGCTCTTTTCAGTCTGATGGTACGAATAAATTCTGTAGCAGTTTGTCCTGTCAGCGCCTTGATTTTACGATAAAGATTTGTGTGACTCATTCCCATCATTTCACTCATTGTTTTAACATTGAGTTCAGGGTTATCCATATCTTTCTCAAGCAAGTTCATCAGATCAGACAGGAATTTTTCATCCAATGATGTTACTGTTACCTCTGAAGGCTCCAGGTTGGTTTGCTTTTGATAGACCTTCTTAAGTCGTTCTCGCTGTTGCCACAGATTCTTGATACGTACCTGCAAATAGGCCATACTGAATGGCTTTTGAATATAGTCATCTGCACCTGTTTCAATACCTTCAGTTTTACTTTCCAATCCACCTTTTGCTGTTAACAAGATAAGGGGAATATGGCAAGTTCTGAGGTCATTTTTAACCTTATTGCACAATTCAATGCCGTTCATTTGGGGCATCATCCAGTCGGAAATAATAATGTCAGGCACTTCTTTGACAGCCAACTTTTGCCCCTGAACACCATTTTCGGCCGAGATTACCTTATATTGCTTCTTTAAACCGGAAATAATATACTCACGCATATCATTATCATCCTCAACCACAAGGATAAGTATTTTTCCACTTTCCTGCTCCAGGTTAACTTTAGCGATCTCTTCGGAGGCGCTCTGTTTAGCTTCAACCTCTTCTGCTTCTGCTTCTATTAAGTCAATTTGCTCTTCATACTTATCAAACTTATTTCTATCGAGAGGAATGGAAAAAGAAAAACAACTACCACTATCCAGTTCACTTTCAAGCTTGATTTGTCCACCGTGCATAGTAACATACTCTTTTACCAGTGACAAGCCAATACCTGTACCTTGTTGATTACTGTAATTAGGGGAAGCCTGAGTATTGAATCGATCAAAAACATCAGATTGAGCATGTTTACTGATGCCACAGCCATCATCGGTGATGGCGATCTGCACTTCATTCAATTTGCCTGCCAGCTTCCTTGCATCCTTCACTTCAATTCGGATAAATCCGCCATCAGGCGTAAACTTAAAGGCATTGGAAAGTAAATTGACCAATACTTTTTCCAGTTTCTCCATATCGAACCACATCATTAATGATGATTCGCTGGTATTGTATTGCAGTAGCATATTACGCCGCTCAGCTTCCTCTTTAAACTGACCAATAACACGATCGCAAAAACGAATAATATCGTACTCCTGAACGGATAACTTCTCTCCACCCCTTTCTATCTTACGAATATCAAGTATTTGGTTGACAAGATTCTTAAGCCTGTCGGTATTTCGCTTAACCAACATTAATGACGATTTAATCGGTTCATCAGGCTCCGATGCTAACAAGTCATCTACCGGGCTACTGATAAGTGTTAGTGGCGTTTTTAGTTCATGTGAGATATTGGTAAAAAATCGTGTTTTTATTTCTACCAGTTCTTCACTTTTTTGGCGCTGCATCGTTTGGAATCGAATATCACTGTTCGCTTTCTCCCTAGCTATAAGCAACTTTCTGGATATGACAAACAACATAACTAGAACAACAACATAGAATATTATTGCCCACAAAGACAAGTATAAAGGAGGTTTAATCCTAATAGCTATTTCACGCCATTCATCATTGAATAATCCATATTTATTCGATGCTTTTACTTTCAAAGTGTATTTACCTGGGCGCACCTGTGTATATGACACATAGGCCTGGTTTGGCAAGGTCGTTCGCCATTCTTTATCATAACCATCTAGCAAGAACATATAACTGCAATCTTTACCATGGCTATATTGCAATGAAGAAAAATCTAAACGGAATGTATTCTCACTGTATTTCAGCTCTATATTCTCCATTTCATTGATACGACGATTGATCACATATCGGTCATCACGCATTCTGAAAGGTTTAATATCTTCACTTAGTATTGAGAAGTTGGTCCAGTTGACTTTAGGGATATTTGTATCAATTTCAACATCATTCATATTGAAAGTCACAAATCCCTCTTTCCCATAAAGGACAAGTTTATCATCCTCGAGGATTTCTACATTTAAAATTGATCTAAGGCCTAAATCTGCATTGGGAATGCGCAAAAGTTCGCGACTTGATAGATCAAAGAAGTAGAAGACATTATTTGAAACCAAGTACACTCCTGATCCCACAACTGCTACAGATTGAATATCAAAGGTAATCTCTTCAACTTTTTTGAACCTTACCTCATCGGTGTCAGTATAAAACAAACCGTGATATGTAGCAATCCAGAGTGTATTACTTTTATCAATAAACAAATCACCTACATACTGATTATTCGCATTAGGGATAACATTTAAACGTTCCACTACACCTCTTAATTCATCTATTTTATTAAGTCCCTTACTGGTTGATATCCATATATTATCTTTTTGATCGGCAATTACATCAGTTACCCTGTCCGAATTGATCGAATTTCTGTTATTAGGCTGGTGACGGAAATTATGAAATTTAAGCTGTCCTTTTTCATCTTTTACTACTTTATGCAGACCTTTATCGTATGAACCGATCCATATTGCGTAACTACTTTGAGCAAGAACATGAATATAATTTGTTTTTAGCGCATTAGCATTATGAACATCAGCCTCATAACTTTTAAAGTCAGCTATTCGACTATCATAAGTATTTAAACCTCCTGGAGTCGATATCCAAAACATCCCGTTATTGTCACAAAGCACATCACTAATTTTATTGTGCAGTAATTTGGGAGGCAAGTATCTTTGATATTCATTATGTTTTTTATTATACTGAATCAAACCTTCCCTGGTGGCTAACCATACATCTCCATTAATTGTGCCACATAAGCCTGTGACATTTAATTCTCCTTCCAGCACTTTCGACGACTCATAAAACCTATTGAGCAATACCTTACTACTGCGCAAGTACATCTTATCAATTCCATTGTCAGTTGCCAGCCATAGGTTTTTCTGTCGATCGACAAATACCTGGTGAATGACGTTATTTGCTATTGAAAAGGTATTTCTATAGTCGTGGAAATAATTATAAAACCGCTCTTCAGTTGTATTAAACAGATTCAGGCCCAGATCAGTTCCCATCCACACATTAGCTCCATCTACGCAGATTGACTTGATCACATCATTACTAAGGGAATTTTTGCCTTTAACATGCCGGAAGTTTGAATACTCACCAGTTACAGTATTGAAAACACATAAACCTGTTTCAGTTCCAACCAATAATATACTATCCGAATCCTGATAACGCGGTTGAATACTTAGGATCAAGTTGTTATTTTTTAAACTTGATTCAGGCTGCAATCTGTATTTCTTTACTTCTTTCTTCTTCCTGTCCAGGCAATTCAATCCATCAAAGGTTCCGATCCATATACGCTGACCTTTATCTTCATAAAAGCAACGTACCATATTATGACTTAAACCACTTCCCATTTCGGCCTGGTGAAGATAACGCTCCTGATACCTCCCTTCGTGATCGTAAATAAAAAAACCAACTGCCGTGCCGATAAAAATCTCATCATTCGATCCAATATGGATAGTGCGACACTGAACTCCCCTTAGGTATTCATCATCAATTCGTTTTGAAGTTTCTGTGGTTTTATTGTATATAAAAACACCATTTTCAGTACCAATCCATATTTGTTGCATCTTATCTTCAGCCAGAGCATTTATGGAGCCAAATGACCCTGGTATTCCATCAGATACTAAATCAACCTGCCTTAGGTAATAGGCATCATACATGGCCAATCCGTTGGAAGTGCCAAACCACATAAAACCTTCTGAATCTTCTATCAGGCATTTTACGGTAGAATTAATGCCAGGTGGCAAAGCCAGGTGTTCGAAGCGAACATTTTCATTGGCTTTAGATAAAAAACCTATAAGTAATAAGCTTAAACTTACTATGTAAAAACACTTTTTCCCTTTACTCATAATTCAAAAATACCATTTTTAAAAGATAATTGAACTTAAAAAGTCAGGTTGGCGGCTATTGGGTCATCTTATCGGTAGATCACTACTTTTTTACTGACATACTTACCTTTTTCCTCGATACTTAAGATATAAATTCCGTTGCGCAAATCAGGATCAATAGTCATCTTCAGTTGGTTAAAATTAGGGTTTATATCCATTTCTTTTTGCTGTAACAAAGTTCCTTTTATATCAGACAAAACAAGCGATACTTTTCCTTTTTTTACGCCATGCACAGTTACTATCACCTGATCTTCTACAGGGTTGGGATAGATAGTCATCGACTCTTCTAGAACTAACTCAAGATCATGTATGCCCACATAGGAATTATTTCGATTATCGGCACCTATATTTGGGACTGAATCTGATACGCCAACCGGATTGCCAAACATATCTACATTGGGTGTGATTGCAATATCCTTGAAAATTCCCTTACCGGCCATTGGAAAAACAGGTTCAGGAAATTGTTTTCCTGCATTAATAGCCGGACTATCATCAGTAACTCTATAGTCTTCACTTGTTAAACCACCTCCATTCACATATAAGGGATTGCCATTTACAGGACTACTATCATAATTTTTAAATGTACTAGTAATGTTGCCGTAATATAGGTTATTTGACATGTACAACTGGCTGCCTGGCTCAATTTCCATTGTTACCTCCTGTCCGATAGTAGCAGCTCCGGTAGCTTGAAAAATATTATTATAAACGAAAATATTTTTTCCTACAAAGGAGATATCCGGTGTAATGGCCGCATCCACATATACCGAATTATTATAGATAAAGCTACTATCAGATAAAATGTCACGATCTTTACCAGCATAAGCCGATACCCATAAGGTATTCCCTTTAAAATCTCTAAAACCATCATTCACACTCACATTAAAACGGTAGGTTGAATTCACATTTTCTCCCAATATTTCCACAAAACCACCTTCACTATCCTCGCTATAATTGTACTGCATAATAATATTGCGATTTCCAAAATCAATATGCTGACTGTATGAGTCGGCATATCCGCGAACACTATAGCACTTGTTATATTGTGAGATGCCATTGCGGCTGCTGAAAAACCAAACACTACTCCCCCGGTTGGCCATGCGTGGATCGGCATCTGACCCTGGCTCTTCAAAAATATTGTGTTCGATCAGACAGTTGTAGGTTTTAGTAGGAAGAATACAAGTTCCGCCGGTTTGGTAGAAATGATTGTTGCGAAACACTAGGTTCATATTTCGGTTGATGGAATCATTCCCTACACCTTCATCTCCTCCGGCATGACCGGTTTTTATGCCTAAACGGGTAGTGCGGGCGATATAACAATTCTCAACCAAAACATCCTGAATATTACGTTCTTTACCTACTTCCGTATTTTTGCTTGTGAAAAAGTTAATAGCCGAAACTTTTATAGCGTTAAAATCCTGATTTTCTGTAGTTGGCGCAAAAATATCACGAACGGTCAGATCATGAAAATGATAATTTCGCAGCGTATCAGGACCTGTATTCTGAACATCAATACCATAGGCCAGGTTATCAGACACGCCGGCACGAGAGGTCTGACGATTATTGGTAATTTCGAGAAACGCCAATTCAATATTATCCTGATTGGTGATTGCAACCGTCGTTAAATGTGCACCACCTTCGGCTAATGCACCGTCCAGGACAGGCAAATCTCCTTCACCATATTTTCCAAAATACAATGGCATATCTTTTGTTCCGGAGCGATTGATTTGCAACTGACCAATAAAAGTATCGCCGGATTTAAACAGAACCGAATCACCCGGGTTTAAGAGTTGATCACTGGCACGTGCCAGACTGGCCCATGGATTTTCCGAAGATGTTCCTGCATTAGTGTCGTTTCCGAAAGAGCTACTAACATAGTACTTCTGTGGCTTAAGGTCGCCTGACTGATCAATAAGCACCAACCTGTCAAGCAATGGCGAGCCAAGACCTTCCTCGGGCCTGAGCAATATGGAATTTGTACCCACTGAAAGCTCCACATCAAAAACTGTTTCGATGGCACTCCCCTGATAACACCAGACACCCGCCGGAAACTCTTTTGTTCCCAGCGAATTACCATTCACCTCTATTACTAGATCCACAGGACTAGCATTAAAATGATAAACCGATAGTTTGTAGTTACCTGCTTTGCTTAGCTCAATATTATTAAAGCTAAGGGTATTACTGGCTTTATTGGATAACTTAACAAAGAAACCACCCGACGCATTGGCACAGCCTTCAACAACCTCAGTTGCTCCGCTCAATGTTCCATCTTCGGCTTGGGCTTGCCATACCACTGTTTGGGCTGTTAAGGCTAAACAAAAAGTTAAGCCTGCCAATATGAATATACCTTTCATCATCTTATATGTTTTGTCACAAAAATATCCATCTCCAACAATACACATTAACACATATCTGACAACGATTAGCAAATTTATGCAAACATCAAGCCCACTACACAAACCCAATCATCACATTTACAAACACTAAGGCACAAACACACATTATTATTCAGAAGTTATATTCAATCATATTCGATTCATATTGCAATTTCCGTTGGGTATAAAAACAGAATTAGTATTCGATAGTTACAAGGAGAATTGATCAGGTAGATGAATTATTTTACAGGGGACTTTAAGCGCTATTTCAATTAAAAACAACTCTAAAATAAAACTGGCAACCAAGTTTCCCCAGTTGCCAGTTTACCCTGTTATGTTACAATTATCCTTCAATAACAATATTGATTTGCTTGCTTATTGACTTTCCTGCCTTATCTTTTAATTCAAGAGTCAAAAGGTATTGACCGCCTTTACAATCGGCAGGAATATATTCTTCAAACAATTGGTGGTTGGTTACTTCGTCTTCCTTTCCAGTTAAAGCAATTAGCTCCGGATTGTTGATTGGTTCCCATGGATCTGTTATACCATTTGATGATTTAGTCTGATTAAAGCTCAAAGTTATGGTTAGACCTTCTAGTTCCATATCATCAGTAAAAGTACCAGATAAATCCAGACTATTTCCCTTTAATACAGTGGCCCCTTCCACAGGTTTTGTTATTGTCATTTCAGGATTCATAACATCCTTTGGCTCCGGTTCCACTTCGCTACCGCTGCCACCGCATCCTACTGCAATAAACATTACTAATAAGAATACACTGACTTCCAAAATCTTTTTCATAATAGTAGGTTCTAATATTTATTTTTGCGTTAATCTATCCACCATTCATCACCCCCAAGTGTCGTAAAAACACGATCTTTCAATTGTGCATTCCACTTTTCCCATTCTTCCAGAAGATGATTTGATAATTCTTCATTTTCGGCTTTTATATTCGTCTGCTCATTTATTTCATTCTCTATATTGTACAATTCCGGCGCACTGCTATCCTGATTATTATTAGCTACCAGCTTATTCATACCGTGGCGAATAGCCATGGCATTTTGCTCCCACTTGCGCCAGAATAGATAATCATGCGGTTCTTCTTTTGATTCACCCGTCAAATAGGGAACTAAATCAACACCATCCAAAGGGCGCTCAGCACTTATTTCAATGCTGTTTTGTGCAACAATGGTTGCCATAACATCCATTGAAGAAATGGCTTTATCATAAGTTTGCCCAGCTGGAATAACTGCAGGCCAACACATGGCAAAAGGCACCCGTATGCCACCTTCAAACAAGTCGCCTTTTAATCCTCGCAAAGGTCCGTTATCAGATGCATTATTGTGTGCGCCACCATTATCTGACAGAAATACAACAATGGTATTATCATTAATGCCTCCGTCTTGCAATGCTTTTAAAACCCTACCAACGCCATCGTCAACGGCACTGACCATTGCAGCGTATGTTTTTCGCTTTTTATCCTCGATATTTGGAAAGCGTGACAGGTACTTTTCTGTGGCTTGCAAAGGAGTATGCGGTGCATTATAGGCCAGGTAAAGCATAAAGTGCTCGCTTTTATCTACTTTTTGATTGATAAAGTTTACAGCTGCATCGCTCAACTCATCCGTCAGGTAATCGTCCGTTTCAACCTTTTCTCTGTTTTCAATGATCTTAGTTCGATACCACTCCCATTTTTTTGTCACTTCCGAGAGGTCATTCAGATACAGTTCATCGTGGAAGTAATTGTGCCCACCCGATAGAAAACCATAGAAATAATCAAAGCCACGTTCCAGAGGATGAAAATTTGGATGTGTACCCATATGCCACTTACCTACTATGGCGTTTTTATAACCGGCTTTGCGCAATACCTGAGCCATGGTTTCTTCTTCCACAGGCAAGCCGGAAATAGGATTATTTGGATCAATTGATGGATTTGTTGTGAATCCAAATCGATCTTGATAACGCCCTGTTAAGAAACCGGCACGACTTGGTCCGCAAACAGGAAAAGTCACATAGCCCTGAGTGAAACGAACGCCTTGATCAGCTATTTTATCTATATTGGGCGTTGGAATATCGGTACAACCATTAAAGCCAACATCGGCATAACCCATATCATCGGTCATAATCACAATTAGATTGGGTTGCTTAGGTGCATTTTTATCTGCCGACATATTGCATGAAATAGCTATAAGTGGCATTAATAGTAAAAGTAGATGTTTAAACATGAGTTTTATTTTAATACGATTTTCTCAACATTATCTTTATCAATTACCAGGTAATACATACCCTTAGTATACCCTTGTAAGTTTAATAACGGACCTTTGGTATCTTTAATAAGCCTTCCCATTGAATCATACACCTTATAGCATGGCTCAATGCCATCTCCATCAATGTAAAAAGTACCATTGGATGGATTGGGATAGATTTTAAAATAGGATGCCTTAAGATCCTCAACGGAAGTATTTTCTTTAATATCTAATTGTACAGTAGTAAATACATCCTGATGTTTGTATAAGCTTGCTGTAATAGTAATAGTCCCATAATCAATAGGTATTAACAAACCCGTTGTTTGGCTAATAATGGCCTTGCTCTCATCGTCAACACTCCATAATACGGGGATATCTACTTCAGGATTAAGAGTGGCTGTTAATTGAGTTGGCTCATCAACCTTTAAAGCCTTCTCAATATCAGAAATTGTAAGTATTGAAGTAACTGCCTCATCCCAAATAAACACATCTGTTGTGCAATTTACCGACGGGTAATTTTCCATTGTAGTCACCACCTGAACACTTCCTTCAGAAATAGCATTTAATAGTCCATTTGTATTAATAGTAGCTGAACCGCTGCCTTCAATAACCGACCATTTACAGGCTTCCCTTGCAGGAGTAGCCATCGCTTCAAACTGATAATCATTACCTGCTATCAGCACATTTTCATTAAAGCCCTGTGCAGTTATCTTAAGGTCAGCAGCATAAAATGTAAAACTATCAACTGCCAAGGGTTTATTCTGTGCCGAAGCAATAAATAAATTCATGGCCACACCTTCTGCCCAGGAATCCTTGTTGGGCCTTAACGGCACTGAAAAAGTGTGCCAATCAACACACTGATGCCCGGTAATGGTATTTGGCGTAACGGCTTCCCACGAACCGGCTGTTACACTGCTTTCCGTTCGTGTTGATGCTTCAAAAAAATAAACTTTGCCAGGTGTCAGATCTTTAACGTTTTTTCGCATACTGATGGCACTCCCGTTAACCGACACATTTAATGCAAATTGGTTTTCTTCTTCAAGCGTCAAAGTTGTTGTGGTAGCTTCTCCGTTTTTCTGTTTATAACCTTTGCTTAATAAATCATCTCCTTCCTGGTAACTTTCAAAGTCATCGTAAAAGAGATATGGTATCGCACTTGTTTTCTCAAAGCTTATTTCAGGCACCATGTATTTGAGCTGATCGCGCAAATCCTGAGCTATCAATGCATAATGTTCATCAAAAATCACATTGGTCCATTCATTCTTATCGGTCGACAGATCATACAGCTCCTCTTCTCCTGATGGATAAAGGATGTAACGAAAATTTTCGGACCGCACTGCATAATTTTGTTTTCCAATTTCTTTGCTTGCAGGGTTAACAACCGATTCTAAAGCCACCTGTGGTCCGGCCCAGCTATTAGTATTCGGATCTTCCAGAAAAGCACGAAGACTAAAGCCATCCAATTCGGCCCCTTGTGCATTTTTTGGGGTTGCTCCGGTCCATTGGCAAAGATCTTTAAAGGTTGGATAAATATCAATCAAGCCTACGGGATGAGTAACGACCGAACCTGCCGAAGAATTAAAACCCGGTGCTTTAAGAATAAATGGAATGCGTGTACTTTCTTCCCACAAAGTATTTTTTGCCAATCGAAATTTTTCACCCATATGAAAACCATTGTCACCACACAATATAATGGCTGTATTATTGGCAAAGGAGCTGTTCTTTATGGCATTATGAACCACTCCAACCAAACTGTCGGCAAAAGTGATACAGGCTAATTTGCTTTGCACATAACGACGTAGTCCCTCTTCTGCTGTAGTGTAAGATACCAGCAGGGAATCATAGTCGTTAAAGCCGGAAGCACTAAAATGATGACCGTAAGTATCCTTTAAATCATTCTTTAATATCTCCGGTATCATCACTTTATCCAAGGGATACATGTCGAAAAAACGTTGCGGGACCACGTGGGGTGTATGCGGTTTCACACCTCCATAGGCAATAAAAAAAGGTTTATCACTGCCCTGAGCTTTTAATGTTTCATGATCATCAATCCATTGCTTTACAAAATCAGCACTCTTTTCATCACACATCTTATCGCGTTCATCAGCCGATATATAATTAAAAGCAGAGTTGGCCGTTGTATTATTACGCCATCCTCCCGGGGGCACATCCGAGAGCGGAGCAAACGATCCGTTTAATAAACCTACATTCCGAAATGGCTCCGGTACTGACGGGTGGCCAATGGCATTGGTTCCATCCCACGCATAGGGTCCCTGGTCTTGCTTCTCTCCCTTTACTTTTGATGGATCATCCCCGCTTCGATGAAATATTTTGCCGGTACTATAAGTTTCATAGCCGTTTTCCGCTGCATATTCCATAATAAACTTGGAATTACTCAACACATTATTTTCAGCTATATGATCAAATCCAAAATTTCCGGTGGTTGATGGATATAAACCGGATAAGAAGCTGGCCCTGGATGGGGCACAAATTGGAGCATTGGCATGTGCATTCGAAAAGAACACACCCTCATTGGCCAATTGGTCGATATTGGGTGTTTTGGCCTGGGGATGACCTCCCATTACGCCAATGTAGTCGTTCATATCGTCCAGAACAATTAGCACGGCATTCATCCTTTCCTGTGCATTACCGCCCAGACAAATCAGTCCCAATAAAAGTATAAATACGCCTCTTAACATCTTATATCAATTTTAGTTCCTGACCAGTATTTTTTTTGTCTGCACCATTTTATCTGTATTCATATTGATAAAGTACAAGCCATTCGCTAAGCCGCTCACATTCAAAATATACTGACGAACTCCTTCCAGAGCCTTTTCCTTAACCAACTGTCCGGAAACATCATAAAGCTGCATATAGACTTTGGGCTCATTCATTTTAAGTAAAATAGTGGCCTGTCCGTTCACCAGTGGATTTGGATAAACCGAAAAGAAATCAGCCTGTACCAAATCATTATCAAAAATTCCGGTATCTTCCTGGTAGTCTTCTACATTAATTTCACACTCAGCAGATATGTTTGGACTGCCAATTACCCAAGCTGTTATAACTGCCTGCCCCTGATGATGTGTTAGAATCTGTCCATGCTCATTAACCGTTGCAACAGCCATATTATTGCTGCTCCATTCAATGGCATAACTGCTGCTGGAATTAACTTCTGCTGTTAGGCTGGCAGGCTTGCCTGTGGTTAATGTCAGCACATTATCTGAAAGTGTGATGGTACTGGCTTCATCCGGACTGCCAACTTTAACAACACATTGCTTAAATACTTGTCGACGATCTACAACCCGAGCCGTAACAATGGCATACCCCTCACTAAGAGCTGTGACCATACCGCTTTCATTCACCGATGCCACAGAAGGGTTATTGCTGTTCCATTCTATCACATCATTAAAGGCATCATTGGGCAAGATGGAAGCCTCTAGCTGGTATGTATCATTGCTATTAAGTTCAATATTCTCACGAGACAAGGTCACTTCCGTTGCCCACACCAGCTCATCATGTACCAAACCTAAAAATCGTGGATGAAGTAAACCCTCTTCCCATTCGGCTTGAATGGCTTGTAATTCATCTCGCTGGGGCTTATAATCAGCATTCCAGTATAGATTCTGTCCATCTGCATCGCTTTCACTGATATTTGTATTCAAATTGTATAACCTTGGATTAGGACTCTCAGCCATAAACCGTATGTATTTCATATCGCCGTAACGCACGGCATGACGATCCTGATCAAACTTACGGATATGAATTGTTTCGTGCGGCCGCTTACCATTCTCACCCACCAGGTATGGGATTAGATTCACTCCATCCAATGGCTTCTCCAGATTAATGGGAGAATCAGAAAGGGCAGATAAAGTAGCAAAGATATCAAGTGAAGAAACCGGGTAATCATAAGTTACACCACCATCAATCTCACCTGTCCATTGCATGGCAAAGGGCACCCGGTATCCGCCTTCAAACACATCGCTTTTGCCACCGCGAAGAATGCCGTTATCAGAGGCATTTTTACTTTCTGGACCACCATTGTCAGACAAGAAAAAGATAATGGTATTCTCCTCAATATTTAGCTCCTGTAATTTATCAAGCACTTTACCAACACCTCTGTCTACCGCATTTACCATAGCCGCATAAATTTTCCGTTTATCAGTTAACGACGGAAATAAAGCCAGATCTGCATCTGTAGCCTGCATAGGCGAATGTGGTGCATTGTATGAAAGAAACAGAAAAAAGGGATGCTCTTTATGACGACTGACAAAATTTACAGCCTCATTGGAAAATTCATCGGTGATATATTCGTCTGTTTTTTCAGGTTTATGGTTTCTTAAAATCCATGTCAGGTAGCTTTCTTCCTCATTGGTTGCTGCATAACTATCTTCAATAGTCAGGTCTTCCGGGAAATATCGATGCCCCCCACCCAGATGACCATAAAACTCATCGAATCCACGATTTAACGGATGGTTGGAAATATGGGCTCCCAAGTGCCATTTGCCTATAATACCGGTTTTATAGCCTACCTGTGATACGGATTCAGCAATGGTCATTTCATCGAGTGGCAAGCCCATATACGGATCATCAACCCGATACAAGGGATTACGCTCAAAACCGAAGCGCTGTTGGTAGCGCCCTGTAATAAAACCAGCCCGACTCGGACCACAAACGGAATAAGTGGTATAAGCACTGGTGAATTTAATACCATTGTCGGCAATGCGGTCGATGTTGGGCGTAGGAATTTCAGTAGAGCCATTAAAGCCCACATCGGCATAACCCAAGTCATCGGCCATAATCACAATAACATTGGGTTTTTCCTGACCACTTGCCATCAAATTAACCAGCAATAAAACAATCAATACAAGACACTTATTCATATAACTTAGATTCATTTTACTAATCATCAATAAAGCATTCAAATAAAGTCAAAGACTCATCATTACACTGTAGGTTTATTACCAACTATCAATCACATATTACCAATTTGGCCAGCTGGAATTTGTTGCCTTGCATAATGTGCATAACATATACTCCCGGTGACCAGCTATTTACCGGAATCTGCTGATGCGCGCTCACTAGCTGTAATTGCTGTATCTTAGATCCAGTTGCATTATAAATGGCCACATCCGCCTTACTCCCGGCAAAGTCTTTCATTTCCACATTTACCAATTTATTGGCAGGATTTGGATACACCTTTATTAACTCTGCTTCCACCCTGTTAATGCCAACATCCTTGGTGGGTAATTCGCTTAATTCGATCTTTAAGAATCGGGCTAATCCGGCCGGGATTGTGATACGCAGCTCATCTGTAGTTGATGATAAAGTTCCAATAGCTTCAGAACCTCCCACCTGATCGAAGACCTGACAATCGCCATTGATGGATGTGCCTGCCTTTAATTTCACAGTGCGCTCCACAGGCGATAATTCGTTATTATCCATTAGAAAGGCAAAGTAAGTATAAGGATCATCCTTTTGTTGCGTGAACTGCCAAAAGCAATCTCCCTCCACATAAAAATCAAGGTTATTACGCTGAGACAGCACCTCAGTACTTATCGTTTCTTTGGCTTCATACAGTGACATATCGTTCCAGGTATCACCATTGGTTTGATAAGCAGCATTACACCATGAATTGGCTTCAATATCAGAGGCCTGAGTGGAAGGTATAATGGTTACAAATCCTCCGGGTGTAGAAGGAAACAGATTTTCCCAGCGACGTTTTGTTCCATACAGGTAGGCGGTTGCATCGGTTTCCGGAATATCAGTATAGGCATTCCAGCAGGCCAATCGATTGAAAACATGGTTATCTGTTTCGGGCTGATAAGGGTAATGATCGTGATTAATGCTTTGCTCGGTGAGACGGTTACTTCGATTATAAATGCCTACCGATACCGGAGAAATGCCTTTTATTTGGTCAACATCAGGTGAATTCGGATAAATCCCTTTGTCTACCAGCTTCAGAAAATTTAAAATTCCTTTCTGAAAGACCTGTGTCCATTGCTGGTCTGCGTCGCTGACATCACCACGTTCGTATAACGGATTATTGAGTGCCGTGATTGATGTTGTACGGAATACTTTTGCTCCGAGGCTATATTGCGATAACATTTGACGCAAAACGATGTGGGCATTTCGCATACCACCCCATTCAGCTACACGGTTAGCCGACAGGTTGTCGCCAATCACGTTACACCCCCAGCCCTCTACATCGCCATTCATCCATAAACCAACGCGCTCGGCCAGACTAATGTCCAATTCGGTCACATTTGAATTTTCGACACCAGGAACTAAAATATCTTTATACTTTGGAAAATAGCTATCAGCCAGATTTTGTGTTAAAGCGGTAAACGTTGCGCCCTTGGCACATAGCATCACCATTGGTGGCTCTGCACCAATTTGTTCAGCACGAGCCAATAAAGCATCAAGGTGAGGAATATAAGATTCAAAATCAACATGTTCGTTTAATTCACGAGTGCGCGCCATCATGTAACATTCGCCATCAACAACTGATGCCTCATAACAATCTGCTAAGTCTTCTGGGGTGATAAAAATATGAGGTCCATGCCCTATTTTCAGACAGAAATAAGCCCCTTTTTGAGCCAGGGCTGCACAAAAATTCTTAACCCCTTCAGCAGTGACACTTGCTTTATCACATTCGGTAGCCATTCCGTAAATACAGGAATTGACACTGGCTGCCAGGCGTATTTTTGTTGAACGATAGTTTTCCTGCCCCCCAATTTTATCGTACCACTCTTGCTGTGCATCATACACCTTTTGTGCCTGTACAGCGCTATTTTCTGGCGTCATCTCCCACCATAAGCCACTGGCAAAATAATCGAGGTACCAGATGGGTTCATCACCTGTGGCTAGGGTTCCTGTAAACTGATCAATCTGATCTGTCAGTTGGTCTAAATTCCGGTCTACCTCACCTAATTTACCTAAACCGTTTATTGTTCGTGCTTGAATTTTCCAATTCGGGTTTGAGAAATCCACCACGTAAAAATGATCATCTCCATTGATAGGGCCGGACAAAACCATTTTATCAGCCCCACCATTTCTATTCTCCAAACAAGCACCATCTGAAAAATGATACATACTATGGGCCCAGGTGTAAGCTGAAATAGTTAGTGTTTTTGTGGAGGAGTCATACTGAGAAAGAAACAAATCATCGCCATAAATAGTAAACAGCTCGGCTTGCCTATCGCCATCAAAATCACCAGGCACCCCATGTTGCATCAGGTATTTACCTGTTGCAGTTAGATCTACCTTATCTGATTTTTGAAAGCCATGGTTTTGAATTAAGAAGTTCTTTGCAAAAGTTCTGTAGGCACTGAGCGGCATTTTTTCATTATCCGCCAACATCGTTGAAAATGTTTTGGTTCGGGGACCATCCTCTGGATGAAAAACACCCCAATGCGCTACCAGCTCCGGACTGCCATCACCATCCACATCAAATACGCGAGGCAACTGTTTATCGGTAAAGCCTAGGCCTGACACCACATTATCAGCTACAGGATCGGCATCACCATTCCAGTATGCCGGTCGTTCATATGTAGCCAGGTCGATGATGTCAATAAAATTATTGCCTTCAAAACTCTTGCGATTGACAAAAGCAACTACTTCATCGGTTCCGTTTCCATCAAAATCACCGGCCACCACATGGCGCACCAGGCCCGACACACCTGCTGCTTTACCAGTTTCCGGACGAAAACTTTTCAACAAAACTCCTGCATCATTGAGTATATAAACCAGCCCATCAACCCCGGAAGTTACAATGACTTTTTGTCCACCCACTCCTGTGGCAACGGTTGCTGAATACAAGGCACCGGTGCTGATTTCTTTATCCAGCAGCAATTCGCCTGCTGATGATAGTATACGTAGATGTCCGTCGGTACCTGGCAAGAGAATTTCATCGCCGGTATTTTCTGAATACACCTCATCAGCAACAACTCTCAATCCCATGGTTGGAAGAGCTGTATATTCCCACAAACGATTATCGGTTGAAGGATCCGTAATTAGGTCCGGACGATTGAAAGCGATTACCTTTCCCTCTACCGTCATAGCCACCACATAATCTTTTGCACCAACGCCATCGAAATCAGCAGTAGCAATATGAATCAAATTATCACCTTGTGTATTGTATGGCTGAAAAGCACTTTGGGCATTTAATATACCATTAAATGCTACAGCAGTCCAAACCAAAACATAACGTAATCGCTTCATCCTAAAGTTTTAGTTTGTTAATCCTCCCATTTTCATCAAAAGTGAGTTCATCAAAACAGATGGAACGTCGGTAGTTATTGTTCGATAAATCCATGTTGTGATAGAACACGTACCATTTGTCCTTAAATTGAACAATAGAGCCATGCGAGGTCCAGGAACTCACTACATCCATTACCTCTCCTTGAAAGTTAAAAGGACCCATTGGTTTTTTACTGGTGGCATACACCAAAGTGCTGGTTTTACCCCAACCATTAGAATATAACAGGTAATAGGTATCCTTGCGTTTAAATACCCAGGGCGCTTCACCATAAAAACCCCCAAAATGCTCATTATCGCCTTCTATCCCTTTTATTTTTAATTCCTGTACATCTCCTTTTAAGGCCATCATGTTCTTTTTCAACTTTACCACTTTGGGTTCGCGGCAGCCAAAGTACATATAAGCTTGTCCTTTTTCGATTAAGACAGAAGGATCAATAGGTTCCTTGCCTATGTGTTCAACCTGACCTGTAT
Source organism: Carboxylicivirga mesophila (assembly GCF_018271975.1). Classification (GTDB taxonomy): domain Bacteria; phylum Bacteroidota; class Bacteroidia; order Bacteroidales; family Marinilabiliaceae; genus Carboxylicivirga; species Carboxylicivirga mesophila. Next base: position 78,034 of record NZ_JAGUCN010000007.1, on the reverse strand, counting down.
TATCAATCAAAGGCTTTCCCAACACATCTTTAAATGGTCCAATGGGCGAATCACTGACTGCTACTCCTATTTTAGCTCGTTCAACAGGATAATAGAAGTAATACTTTCCATCACGTTCAACACAATCCGGTGCCCAGGCCCACTTATCAGCCCAATTAATATCATCAAGACTAAAAACAGCTCCATGGTCGGTCCAGTCCACCATATTTTCAGTTGAAAAAACGTGCCAGTCTATCATATTAAAATAAGAGGCAGTATCTTCATCATGTGAGGTGTACACATACATTTTATCGTTGAATACATGTGCTGAAGGATCTGCTGAATAAATGTGCTTCACAAAAGGATTGTCCTTTTTTTTGAAATGTACTTCCCTAAATGACTGTAAGGTTGACGGCTCTCCTGCTAAGTACCCAAGCGAAATTAAAAAACGATCTACATCAATCATGGTCTGATAATACATCTCTTCACTTTGCCCCTTGTTAAAGAAAGCATGTCCATAACCTTGGTAGAATATCAAATCACAGCGCAGCCCCATGTTTTCCATTTTCTTTTTATAAGCCTTGGCCATTGGGGGCGTAAATAATTTATCCTCAGTGCCCACCATAATAAGCGTTGGTGGTGTATTGATGTGCAGATTATGGTGTGGGGAAAATTGCTTATAAAAGTCGCCTACTCTTTCGTAGCCATAACCGTCAGGGCCGTTATTTAGAACTGGATTAAACAACACAAGGGCTTTAGGTACACAAGAAACAGAAGTATCTTCATCCGCTTCATTAAATCCGGAGAGCACAGCTGTAGAGGCTGCAATATGGCCTCCTGCCGAGCCGCCACCTGCCACTATTTGCCCTTTGTCAATACCAAAAACTGTCGCATGTGAATATACCCAACGTATGGCTGACTTACCGTCTTTGATGCATTCTATTGGTGATGTTCCATTGGCTTTTTCAGTTCTGTACTGGGCACTAATAGCCACCATGCCTCTAGAGGCAAGATATTGACACTGGCCGTAAAAATGCTCAGGACTGCCTGACTTAAAGCCACCACCATGAAAAAAAACAATAGCAGGTTTTGAATCATGGCTGGTATGTCCGTCAGGAAAGAACACGTGCAGACTTAAGTCGACATCATCAACGGTTTTATACACAATGATTGTATCTGGTTTTATAACAGCGGTAATGGCAGAAGAAAAAACAAACAACAGACTAATAATCAGACTCATTTTCATAATCGAGGTAATTTTTAACGGTACAATACAAAACGCTCTGTCTGAAACACATCTGCATTGGCCATTCTGATAAAGTAAATGCCATTTTTTGCATTTCCAGGTAGATTTAATTTCAAGATATTCAATCCGGCTTTCAAATAACCTGCAGTTACTAGCTGACCCTGAATTGAGTAGACTTCATAGCTTAGCTGTTTACCTATTTCGCTTAAATTTACATTTAGTAGGTTACGCACCGGATTAGGATAAATGCTAAATAAATCACTCACTTGTTTCAGATCTTCAATACCCACCTGATCACCGGAATTATGAGCATTACTGGCACCTATATTCGGTATAAGGTTTTCGATGTCTATCGCATTTCCAAAAACATCCTTCGAAGGAACAAGCTGCACATCTGCAAAGATACCCTGACCAGCCATTGGAAATGTTGGTTCCGGAAATGACAAACCTTTATCGATAGCAGCACTGGTCGATTGAATATCAAAATTATCGTAACTTCCATTAGACGAAACAGGCATACTAAAAAGAGGGTCTCCACTAACTTTTCTTGTATCCAGATTAGAGAAAGCTGTTGCAATATTGCCATAAAAAAGGTTGTTGGATACTTTCAGTTCTCCACCATTCTGCATTTCTATCTCCACACCACCTGAGCCTATCTGGGCACCATTCATGGCGTAGAATATATTGTTGTATATATAGGTATCCTCAGCAAAAATAGAAATATCGGGTTTACACTTTGGATCATCCAGATATACAGTATTGTTGTGGATGTAGTTTTCATCCGAAGGAACCGGTGTTATATCTTTTCCGACCCAGCCCGATAACCAAATGGAGTAGCGATGATGACCATTTGCCCGATGCCCATCGTTTACACTGACGTTGTAGCGGAACGTACTGTTTTCACAATCACCCAATATCTCCACAAAGCCTCCTTCGGTATCTTCGCTATAGTTATATTGAAAAATAGAATTCTTACAAAAGAAATCAATATGTCCTGCGGCACCGTATGTATCGCCAAAACCTCTTGCTCTGTACTGTCTGTTGTATTGTACAATAATGTTATGCGAATCCCAAATCCAGCACCCTTCACCTCTTCCGTAATAACGGTCGGTTGACGACGTATGATCGCCCCATCCTAAATCAATAAATTCGTTATTCTCAACCAGTCCGTTGCACACCGAAGCAAACACAACGCCATCGCCACCCAATTGTTCGAAGGTATTGTTTCGGATTACAAAATTGCAATTCCTCCCTTCTTCACTAACCGGATTATTTGGAGGATTCAGGTTTCTGGCACTAATTGCTGTACTTCCCAGATTATAGAAATAGCAATCTTCAATTAACACATCTTCGAATCGTACTTCCTTAACGGGCATTACGGTGTCATCATTTTTATCCGAATCAAAAAAGATACCCTTGGCATTGTAGTAATCCAGGGTGAACTTTCCTTCCCAGTCTATCATATCATAGCCAAACACATCCGTTATTTTCAGATTTCGAAAGGTCAGATCTTTACTGATGCCTCCCCATTTATTGGCAATAACCTTTATACCATAAGATGAATTGGTTCCCCATGTAATATCGCCCTGGTACTTACGATCGTTTTTAATCCATATCCCATCCATTACAATATGGCTGGTATTGACCAGTTTCACCGCTTCAATAAAATCGCCGGATGGTATATCACCTGAACCACTTAATATTGGCAGCTCACCATCTCCATACTTACTAATTACAATGGGGTTATCGTGTGTACCTGAACGGTTAATCACCAATTGTCCTTCGAAAGTATCACCTGATCTGAACAGTATCTGATCACCAGGTTGAATAAACCCGCCATTTTTATCATTGGCACCCGCTTCTGATACCTTTGCTAAAGTTTGCCATGGTGTAGATTCCGTTAATCCATCATTATTATCATTGCCCTCAGCACTTATATAATAATTGGTTGCTAATAGTCCCGGAGTAATCATCAGGACAAACAAGAGAAATATAAAACGTGTTTGCATAGTTTACATCAATTTCTGAACGATGTAAAAATAGAGGCAGACAAATAAATAAAAGGGCATATAATGAACAATGCTTAGCGCAAATTTGCTATTTATGGATTATTGATTCCACCTCCATTGCGCCTGTCCCATTCATTCCTTCTCCATAAAGCTTACTAACATCACTTTCACTTAGTGCACTGGTCCAGATTGCCACATCATCGAGCAAGCCAATATAATTGTGCATTCCCATTTCTTTGATGTAATCTATTGTATATTTGCCTCCTTGAGTTGCTATAGCCACCCAATTGGCTTGTGAGGTGGAGATTTTGGCTGTAGGCTTTTTCATTTGCACATCTTCAATACGCCTACCATCCACATATAACATCAAATCCTGCAACCTGGCATCTTCGGGCATAACCACGGTCAGGTGATGCCATTGATCATCATTAACTATCTGCTTATTTGTTGTTATGTATGCATCCGGTCGAATAGCCACCTGCAAATTCCCATTATCGAGTGCCAGATTAAAAAACTGCCCTGATTTGCCCCAGAACGAACCGCTATTAAGAATCAAGCGCTTACCATCAGCATTGGTTTTTACCCAGCACGAAACAGTGCGCGCATAAGATGAATGAAATGGCCCCATAGGTAAAACAAACAGTTTGCTGGACTCTGAAATGGCAATGGCATTTCCAATAATACCTTTTACTATTTTGGCATCGGTTCCAATAAGGGAGTAATCCTTATTAAATCCACCACCATTAGAATAGACATTAGGATTACTTATTTCAGACAAAAACACATTGTGCTTACTCTTTTGGGGAAAAGTACCATCAACACTACTTTTATATTGCTGCTCATTCAATTGTTCATCAAAGCTCCAATGAATCTGTAATCCCTCAGGATGAATGGGCTTTAACAATCCATTTCCTTCTATAGAAGTTTGGTCCCTTGACTTATCAATGGTTAAACTGCCCAAACGATCGTGATTCCAATGAAAAGTATTAATCGATAGTTTATCCGACTCCACATCCACCAAAGTCATATTGCTTAAATTATTGCCTCGGGCCACTAACTGGATTAAATCGGATTCAGGATCTTTGGTTACCGTATTCATGTGCACTTCACCGGCCAGGTATAAATCCACCTTATATTTTCGAAGCACATTTAAAATCTTTTCACTCTCCTTTTTATCGACCAGCATACCACTACTCGCATATTTACGTACCGGATAAATAATGGGTAAATGCGATTGCACCACAATGTGTTTAATGGAGGCGATATTTTGAGCTTCTGATAATACCGACTCGAACCATTGCAGATGCTTTCCATCTATATCGCCCGTAACAACGCCTTCACTTCCTAATACAATATCATCGGCATCGTAACGAAACATATCAAGCGTCACAAACAGCAAGTTTTTATACTGAACCGCATTGGAGGTGTGTTCATATTTTGTTCCCACAGGCCTCGGGAGTGCCTTACCGATTTTCTCTGTAAAGCGTGACTGTCCATCATCTTTTAAGGTAAATGTATTGACAAATCCTTGTCGGAAAGTTGAGATATGCTTAACTACCTCAGTGCTTTTCTGCCATGGGTTATCGCCTAATTCATGGTCGCCCACAGCCATTAAAAAATGCTCATAACCACCATCGTGAACCATATCCCACAACCCACTGTAACATAAGCGTGAGGCTTCTAAAATAACCTCCTTGGTGCTATAATTGGTATAATCAGGATGAGTTCTGAATGGCTTCAGGTATTTTGGTCTGTACCAATGTCCGCCGTTACAATCGCCCGGCATAATGATTAATTCACCGCCATAGCGCTTTTTCATCTCTTTGAACAGCTCTGTTTGCTCAGTCAATCTTTGCTCACGCTCGGGTATATTTCTGGATAAGCCTTCAGCATTGTGATAATCGGGGATATTGATAAAACGCCAGGTATCAAATTCTTGAGCAACACTGTAACGACTAATGACAAGGATACTTATAACTATTACAAGATAATGTTTCATATTTCTGATTTTACTTCTAATAACCATCTTTACTTAATATCAGGATAACCAATCAAACCTTGGAATGAAACCTGGGTAATCGTTGTCTTTCCAAATTCCGAAATGCATTCACAATACTGTTCTATCAACTTATTTTGCGCTACAGATACAGGTCTAATAAGTTGAAGTAAAAAAACCGTGAGATTTTTACAAGTGTTCATATTCTGCTATATTAACAGATTTAAACTACGCTAAAAGTACATATTCATCGAAGCATTAATGGGCATAAACTAGACAATGCTTAGCGCAAATATGCCTATGGACTGAATCAAATCACTTAAGGATGAATATATCCTTCCTATTGGCAGGTTATAATTCCGATTGAATTCATAAAACAAATACAGGGAAGGCACAAATTGCCAGTTGACAGCCTCTAACTAACAGGGGAATATATAAAAGTTTCGAGGGAAGGGTGTGACCAGCCTCAGATCTAGTAGAATAAAGGGTTACAGCATTTTTTATTAAACCATTCATCCTGTGAAACCAAACGGCTGAACAAATACGCAAAGGCTTATTTCAAGCATATCAAAGCCTAAAACTGACCAGGTAATTCTTTCAAACGCCATTCGTCAAACCAACTAATCACCGGCTTGTCGTGTTCAAATTCAATGGGCAACCAAATGTACCTGCCATCGATGGCATTTTCAGGTGTCCATCTGTCACCCATATAAATAAAGGCATCTTCCTTACCCTTCACTGGCAATACATAAGTACTTTGTGAGTGAAAAGTTGTTTTAACTTCTTCATCGGTTCCTCGACACGGATTACCCAACTCTGTCCATGGGCCAAATGGATGATCAGCCACTGCTGAACGGGCAGCATTTGGTTTCCAGCCGGTACAACCGGAGGTGATCATGTAATACTTGTCGCCTCGTTTAAATACAGCTGGTGCTTCATTCATCTTACCCTCTAAAGCACGTGCAAAGTATCCTGTAAAACTCAGGTAATCGTCGGCAAGTTGAGTAATATGAAGTGTGGCATTCTCTTCAGATGAATGGATATGATAGGCTTTACCATCATCATCCACGAACAAGGTCATGTCGCGGGCCATTTGACCTTTTTCCTTATCTCGCCTTAGCCATGCTCCATCAACCACCTCTTTTTGCCATGCCGCTGACCATTGCTTTATGGTGTCCATATCCACCGTTTTACGCTTTAATGAATCGGCAAAATTAACAGGCCAATACTCCTTGTTTGGGTTAACACTTTTGAGGTAGGTATAAGGACCAGTTACCTTATCGCTCACAGCCACACCTGTCATAGCCGCTTTATAGCCCATCCCTTTTAACTCATGGTGAAACCACATGACGAACTGCTTGTTTTTGGCATTGTAAATCACTTTAGGGCGCTCGATAATGCATTCCTTTACCAGCAGACTTGTTGTATCATCAACAACTGACAACGCAATGCCTTCATCATGCCAGTTGTATAAATCACCGGATGAGTAACAGTGCACACCCACATAGGCCTTATTACCAGCCTTGCCTTCAATTTTATGCTCCCCAAACCAGTAGTATCTGTTACTGTGGTACAATACTCCTCCACCGTGAGCGTTGATGTGCACACCCTTATTGTCGGGCCATAATTCGCCGGGCGTAAATACCTTATTCGATTGCGTGCATGCCATTAAAACACATCCAACTATGGCAATAATGCTTCCATGTTGTTTTATCGAATTACTCATTACTACTCATTTTATTTCTAAGTTCCTTTTCTGCTTTACCATTCCAATAACCACATTCCAACTGAAAAAAGACGGAAGAATAAGGAACTGCAAAATTAGTTTTAAGAATGAGCACATTGAATAAGGCTGCTGAGTTATCTAACTCTCGGATAATATCTTCGTGCAATTTGACATTAATACTCTTTCCGTCCAGTAATTGCATTAATCTGGTTCGATAAAACCCAATTGCTTTTGAATCTGCCTCCGAAACAAATGCTAATTCTTCATCTATAAACACATTTGCATCCACATGACCCGCCTTGTCTATTAAGCGATTCACCAATTCAACTGCCTCTAACTGTGTAGCGTTAATGTTAATTGTTTTTATGGCCGGATTGCTTTGTTTGGGATAGGCAGCATCAGCAATCACTATCCAGTTACGATGACCAAAAACTTTTATGGTTTGCTCAAGCTCTGTTTTCCAATCTTTTACTTGCGTATTATTCTTAATGCATGTCTTTTGATTACTATCTATAGAACATGACACGACAAGGAGTAAGACGAAGGCAAAGACAATTATTTTCATATTTAGGCTTTATTAGTTGTTGAATTATTCTTAATTATTTCTTTCCCATTCATGATATATTTGAATCCGTTCAGTCTTTGGTTCATCATCAAAGAAACGAGCACCTTGACCGATTTGGTTGTTATCACCTAATTCTTTGCGACCTTCTTCAATCATTTTCATTAACTTCTTGACCTTCTCAGGATATTTATCTGCAAGGTTGTGCTGTTCTTCCTTGTCTGTTGACAAATGATACAACTGAATTTCGTCTACCTGATCAATCTTCCTGCCTCTCCACTTCATATAACCCGGTTTCTCTGCACGTGGTAATACTAATTTCCACTCTCTGTCTCTTACGGCCTGTAAATGAGTATAGGCATAATAGTAGAATCGATCGTGTTGACTTTTTTCTCCTTTCAGAATAACATCCCTGAAACTTTTTCCGTCAATCGACAAAGCATGGGGTAACTCAACATTGGAGAGTTCAGAAAAAGTGGGCAGGAAATCCATGGTAGTTAACAATTCATCATTAGTGATTCCTTCAGCAATATGCCCTTTCCATTTCATGATACAAGGCACACGTACGCCCCCTTCCCATGTCTGTGCCTTGGCTCCTTTTAGAGGATAAGCACACCCGCCATGATCGCCAATCTTTTCTTCAATCCAGGGGCCGTTATCCGAAACAAAAACGACTAATGTATTTTTTTCCAATTCTTCTTCTTTCAGAACATTGAGAATCTGACCCATACTCCAATCCAGCTCTTCAATTACATCGCCATAAAAACCACCTTTCGACTTTCCTCTGAAATTTTCAGAAGCGCCCAATGGCACATGTGGCATATTGTGGGAAAGGTATAAAAAGAAGGGGTTGTCTTTGTTTTGCCGTATAAAGTCAGACGCCTCATTGGTATACATCGTAGTGAGTTGCCCCATTTCTTCCACTGTATTGATAATCTTTAGCGTATCATGATATCTTAATATGCGGCATCGGTGTTTCGACTGGTCTATCAGTTTTGAATTACCATTATACTGTGGCGTACCAAAATAATAATCGAAACCCTGGCTTAGCGGCATTTGTTCGGGTTCCTCACCCACATGCCACTTTCCAATACAGGCAGTCTGGTAACCCTGAGTTTTTAGAACTTCTGCAATGGTTATTTCCTTTGGATGCAGCTTAGTATGAAAATTTTTATTGTTTTGAGGCTCTGCGATACGAATAGGGTAACTCCCTGTGAGCAAAGCTGCCCTGGAAGGCCCACACAATGGCTGGGCATAGAAGTTCGTAAATTTCATACCTTCATTTGCCATCGCATCAAGGTGGGGCGTCTTAATTGTTGGTGAACCAAAACATCCAACATCATTGTAGCCCTGATCGTCGGTCAGGAAGATGATAAAGTTAGGTTTAGCTGGTCTTTTGCTGGTCGAGCAGGAGGATATAGCAATAATCAGCAGGCTAAATATTAGTAGATGTTTTTTTTTCATTTTATAAGGCACTTGAAGTTAAACTCCTATCAATCATCAAACGACTTACCATCTGTCACTCCCTCCCAATCATCGGTTCTGAAAGGAGAAGCCGGTAAGCCCTCTTTATTGTATAGGTTGAATTTAGACGGATTGCGTGACCATGCAAAGCGCACAGCTACTGGTTGGTCGACATTATCGGACCAGACAATCACCTTATTGCCTTCTATTTGTGCTTGAGCCCAATGGAATTGTTTATCCTCACCTGCCATTTCAAACTCGTTAACGTAACCATGCTTGCTCTTCACCAACAAACCTGAACCGACATGATCAAAGCTAATAATGGCTTTATCGCCATCTATCTGCATGGATTTAAATAAAGGACCAGAGTAAACTACATCCTTAGCATAAGCCACATTAAGAGCTGATAGCATCAAACGGTGACCAACATCCTGCTTGTTTTTGGGATGGATATCATGAGCCTCTCCAATATCTATAGCAACAGCCATACCTGTATTTTTTACACCAAGTGTTTTAGTCTGGCTTTCGCGCAGTTCAGCCCAGGCATCGTCTTTGGCCATCTTTTGAGCTTGTTGATAGTTAGCCAACTGCACAAATAAGAAGGGAAAATCACCCTGTTGCCAATCCGCGCGCCAATTGTTAATCATGTTTGGAAAAGTAAGGGCATACTCTTTCGCCCGAGGTGTATTAGACTCGCCCTGGTACCAGATAACACCTTTGATACCATAAGGAATTAGGGGATGAATCATGGCATTGTACAACAAGCTAGGAGCATCATTTGGAAACGGGTTAAAATCAGGTATAACAGTATCAACTTTAAATTGCCAGTCTCCACTTAAAGGTATTTTCTTTTCCCCAAGTTGGAAGAACATCTTGTCAGCCTTACTGGCAAAACCGCCTTTGTAATACTTGTCTTCTACACGAACTGTAATATTGTTTTGACCCGTTTTTAATAATTGCACTGGAACAGGGTAAACACGTTCAACTTCGTTGGCCCAATTCATTCCTCCCACTTTTACACCATTCACCCATATAATATCCGAATCATGAATTTGTCCCAAATGCAATTGGGCAATGCTGTCTAATTCTAGTTCTGTTAAACTACAATCAAAGCTAAACCACACGCGGCCATTCAGGCGATTATACCCCGCATTTTCCCATAAAGTTGGTAGAGTCATACTCAACCATTCGCTTCTGTCCGTATCGGGCTTCATCCATTGTTCGGCCATGCCCACTTCCTTTTCAGGAAATCCACCTAACGCTTTCTTTAGGTCATCTTCATATTTTTGAGCTACCGTGTTTACATCATAATTATCAATCCTTTCTCCAAATTCCTCATATTTTGGCAGCTTTGTGATGAATGCTCTGGATGTCCATGTCTCTGCACAAGTACCACCCCAGGATGTATGTATCAGACCAATGGGTAGATCTATCTCCTTTTGTAAATCCCTGCCAAAATAATAGCCAACAGCAGAGAAGTTCTTAATCATTTCAGGGCTACATTCCTTCCATTTGGCATTGGGAATAGAATCAACAGGAACATTGCTGACACTGCGCGGCACATCAAACAAGCGGATACTTGGGTAGTTGGCCGCTTTGATCTCCTCTTCTGCATTAATTGATTTTGACACCGGCCATTGCATATTGGATTGCCCGGAACATACCCACACATCGCCAATCAAAATATTTTTGAGAACCAATTCATTTTTTCCTTTGATGATCATTATAAATGGTCCGCCAGCTTTCATTGGCTCTAAAACCACTTGCCATTCTCCCGTTTTATCAGCTTTTGCTCTCAGCTTTTGTCCGTTGAAACTCAGCATCACTTTTTCACCAGGCTCAGCACTGCCCCAAACGTTCACATGCAGGTTCCGCTGTAGTACCATGTTATCCGAAAACACATCAGCCAGCTTCACATCAGCTTTTCCAGGAAAATTACTGAATACGATGGCTATAAGGATTGTAATTACTTTGTTCATATCATTAGATTAAAAAGGCTTCAACACAGAAGCACAAAGACACTGAGTTTAATAATTAAACTCAAGCTTTTCGTTTGTACTGATTACATTCGCTGACTTAAAATTGTGAACTTTGTATTCCTCCAACTGGAAACTCTGCAGCTCAACGCTGCCATAAAGCACTTCTAAAGTAACCCTATAATCTTTCCCCTCCTTTGTTATTTCACACATCCCCCATGCCGAACCATTCGACCAAAAATATTTTCCAGGCTTATCGGTAAATTTGAATGACTTGTCAACAGCTGAATACTGAAATCCACTTTCGGCCAACAGGCTTGCCCACGATGCCATAGCTCGCGCATAATGATGCCCACATTCGGCTTCATCAAAGGGGTTTCTCTTCTGTCCATCGTAACGATCACGGATGTTCTTAATGCATTCCAAACCTTCCTCTTCCATGCCTTCATATAGCATTCCGATGGCAGCCGTATATTCAAAACCAGTCATTACTTCCGCCCAATAGGGGAAAGGTACGGTTGGCCGTCCTCCATTGGGCCAGCTGGCCATTAATAAGGCTTTTTCATCCCCCATAGCATACGAACGCATGTTGTTGAAATGCTCAAACATATTTTCCCGCCCGTTATACTTCAGGATGCTTTCTAATGCAGTCTTTACATTCTCTTCTTTCACCAGGTAACCTAGACCCAATACGTGCGCCATATATTGTCCCACCAGTTGATCAACCAAACAACCTGTTTCTAACTGAAAATCCGGATTCACTATATCTTTACTTCCCATACTAGACATTAAGCCTTTGGCAATGTGCTCTTTGCTGACAGGAATTTGAATTTTATGGAAATAATACTCGCCATTAAACAGGTGTTCATCCGCCCAGGCTGATCCGTATTTATAAAGTTTATCACATTTCTTTGCAAAAGCTTTATCCTCTTGATGAAGTGCCATTTTTTCGGCGGCTTTCAATGCTCCCAAGTACCATATTTGCATTTGTGGATTAGGACCAAAATACTCGACATCCATGGTATTGTGTTGCACACCTTCCATTACACCATCCACATCACCATCCCAGCCATTCTCTACCCAGGCAAAGGCTAAAGCCGTTTTTACTTTTGGCCAGTAGGTATTCAGGAATTTATCATCACCTGACAATTGCCAGTCGCGATAAAACTTCATGATAGTACCCATTTGCCCATCGGCAGCCGCCACATCAATTCCTGAAGCTCCTTCTTTTAAAGGCAATTTGGTTCTGAATCCCATATGACCATTTTTTTTCATGGCATATTTAAACTCCACTTCGCGCATGCCTTTGGCCAAATCGTTAAATAAAAAGGCAGTGGCCTGCTCGTAATTCCATACATGTGTACAGGACCCCATACACGAACCAAAGCGGTCCATCACGCCTTCCCAGCCAAACAGATAGCCATCGGCTGTACGAAAGACCGTTTGAGAACGCAAAGTACTAAGGTTGAAAAGAGCTGCTTCTTTTATAACTTCCGGGTAAGAACTTTCTTGTAAGGCATTTACAAAAGTCAATGTCTGCTCTGTTAATTCGGGTAAGCGCTCAATCTCTTCTTCTACTACGTTCCAGGCATCAGCGTATTGCGTTGCATAATGGTTTGTCAATTTCTCTGATGACCAGGCATAACGATTGGGAAAGTGCCAGCTTAGGTAAAAGGTAAAGGTTTTAGTTTCTCCGGCTTTTAAGGTCTTTTTTACCGCCAAGGACGCCAGAGGGTCAATATCTGCAGCTTTTTCTTTTTCTGTTAAGAGACCATCGGCACTAAAATCATCCCATAAATCTAGTGTACTGTTGTACCATTTATTCTCAACAGAACTGGTTCGATAAGAAGTTATTCCCTCATTTGCAGGTGTTGAAATGGCAAAAGTACCCCAGGCCGCATCTTCCTTATCCACGCCCTCGGAATACATGTAAATGCCTTGAAGCTTATTAGTCGATTTGTATTCATTTTTATTCTCCTTAGCTCCTATTGGTATAAAGTCACCTTTCCAGTCTGATTTGTGCTTGCTTCCATCCTTACCAATAAAATTGCGTATATTACCAGAAACAGCTACTTCTAGTTCTGCGTTGCTGGTGTTGGTTACCTCGTATTTTAATATTGCCATTGGAATACCTGAGGCATCAGCGTCCGCAGGAACCAATGGATTATAACCTACGATTTTCACATCCAACGGCATGGTTTTATCCGCCAGATTGACGATACCAAAGGGATAAGTGGTTTCGAACGAAGCTTCACAGAAACGGGGAAAACCATGGTGATCAACCGAGCGTCCTTCGTAATGCTGATAATCGGCATAATGAATAGGGCCTAACAGAGCTTTTGTATTCGGCTTCTCATCTTTCTTTTTAGTATAAATGGCAAAGAACGGTGCATCATTACCGGTAGTAACGGTACTGTAGCCTTTTGCCGGTACGTTCATTACTTCCCAGTCTTGCAGTTGACCTGTACCTCCCAACGAAACGGTTCCTGTACCAATGCCACCCATTGGCAAAGCGATGCGGTATAGGTGGTCTTTATCGTATTTTTTTAAGGGGGTTATCTTATTGCTTAATAATTCTGTTTGAGCTGATGCATTCACCACGCAAAGAATTGAGGTGAGTAACAGCAAAGCGTTAAATAATTTCATTGTTTGATTGTTTTATTGCAGAGATCATACATAGACGTCACCCCAATATCATAAAGCTTATATAAAAGACAATGCCAGATTGCCAACTCTGTTTGTGTTTTGATAATGCTTATCAAAGTGAGCTGGCAATCTTGCATATGTTGCGCTATTTATGATTCTACGGCTGTACCAACTGATATTTCCTGTCGTACAAATCCACCTGCTCACGTCTCCATTTGTTTCCTTCCAGGTACAATACCTGTGGACGTGAAATATCCCAATCACCCAGCTTTTTTAGCATCAATTCAACTAACTCCCGGTTTTCATCAGCTACATTGTTTTGCTCAGCAATATCTTTTGACAGATCATAAAGCATTGGTAAACGATCCGGCAATCGTACCAGTTTCCAGTTTCCTTCACGAATACTGGCACTGATGGTGAAACGCCAGAGCATTTCGTCATGCGGACGTCCCGCCTCTTCTCCATTAACATACGGGAAGATATTTACGCCATCCAGTTTGGCTTTGGCATCAATGCTACCACCGGCTAAAGCAACAAAAGTGGGTGTTAAATCAAGACTTGATATAGGATGATTAAACTCAGTACCTGCCTTTAAGTGCTTAGGCCAAGTCATCGTAAATGGCACACGGATACCACCTTCTAACAAGGTACCTTTTGCACCACGTAAGGGCATATTTAAGGATGCATTATGGTGGCAAGGACCGCCATTGTCACTAAAAAAGACAACGACGGTATTCTCATCTATCTTTTGCTTTTTAAGCTCCTTCATGATGCGGCCAACATTTACATCCAGACGATGAGTCATGGCACAGTAGGTACGGCGCTTTTCATCTTTTATATGTGCATACAATTTTAAATCTTCTTTAGTAGCTTGCATGGGTGCATGCGGTGCATTAAACGAAGCATACAAAAAGAACGGTTCATCTTTATGACGACGGATAAAATCCACACATTCATCACCCTTATCATCGGTAATATAAGTGATGGGTTGAGGCTCTTTATAGTTGCACAGAATCTTATACGGGTATGGTTCACCTTTCGGATTCGTTGGCACATAATTGTGACCACCGCCCAGGTAACCCCAAAACTCGTGAAAACCTCGCTTTAAGGGATGAAAATGCTCTGCTTCCCCCAAATGCCATTTACCAATCAAACCATTGACATAACCCAATTCAGCTAAGCGATCGGCAATAGTGGTTTCGTTAACAGGTAAACCAACGAAATTTTCATCAAACTGAGGCAGGTCAACGATTGGGTTGTTATCAAAACCAAAATTCACCTGGTTACGACCTGTCATTAAACCTGCTCTTGATGGTCCGCAAACAGGTGCCGATACGTAGCCCTGCGTAAAGGTTACGCCGGCGTTGGCTAACGCATCAATATTTGGCGTTCTAATTTGGGTACTGCCAGTAAAACCAACATCACCGTATCCTAAATCATCAGCCAGAATAATAATGAAGTTGGGTTTATCTGTTTTTCCTTTTGCATTAATATTCAAATTCAGGCAAACCAGTAAGAAGACACTGGAGATAATTGACAACTTGTTGCGTACCATATTTTTGTTTTAAATTAATCTTCTTATACTTATCTCTTTCTTCCGTATGTCTTTGTTATTTCGTTTTAATTGTAATGCTTGCTGTTTTCAGACCTTCGCTCTTAACTTTCAGCTGAATATCTCCTGTCTCGTTCATTGATTGAACTGTCACTACCAACTGACCATTAAAAGCTTTCATGGTTGGCTTATGAAACATTTCCAATGAGGTGGCATCGCCATTACAAACGGCTTTAAATTGACCGGCTCCTGACACTTCAAATTCCAATTGATGATTGGCATACGGACACAGATTGCCATCTATATCAACCACCGAGACCGTCACATAGGCAAGGTCTTGCCCATCGGCATGAATGTTCCTCCTGTCTGCACTTAATTCGATGTGATGGGGTTTGCCTGCTGTATGCACTTCTTTTTCAGCTACAACTTTGCCATTATCATCAAAAGCCACCACTTTAATGGTTCCCGGTTCGTATTTCACATCCATCCACATTAAACGATAACGATGTTGCAAAGTCTTCCCCTTGCCTTTCGTTTGAATACCCTGACTAACACCATTGACAAATAGCTCAGCACTGTTATAATTAGTATAGACAAATACTGGTGTTGTTTCGCCTTCGCGGCCTTCCCAATTCCAATGTGGTAGGATATGTAAGGTTTCATCCTCGGTATTCCAACGACTACGATATAGATAATAACGATCTTTGGGTATGCCTGCTAAATCGCAAATGCCAAAATAGGAACTGCGCGATGGCCAAAACTGGTCGAAAGGTGTTGGTTCACCAAGGTAATCAAACCCTGTCCATACAAACTCACCAATTACCCAAGGCTTATCATCCTGCAACACGAAGTCATCCTCCGGTAAATTAGACCAGCCACAATACTCCAGGTCGTATGACGAACATTGATAGGTATCTCCATAAATAGCTTCTTTCTGTGCTATAGAGGCATTGTAATCGTCCTTAATTGGTTTTACCGGAAAGCGGTAAAAACCTCTGGAGCTGACAGTCGAAGCTGTTTCAGAACCCAATAGCATGCCTTGTGGAAATTTCTCATAAGCTTCATCATAAAGGTGAACGCGGTAATTCAAGCCAGGTATATCCATCACAGCTCCAAAGCCACTTTTCATGGTTGCTTCTACCTGATCCATCCCCACCGTCACCGGGCGCGTCGGATCTTCGCGATGAAAAATATCCTGTAACCATCTTGCTCGCTCCACACCTTCTTTGCCCCATTGGTCTGGCACTTCATTACCTGCACTCCACATTACAATACAGGGGTGATTGCGTGTTGCGTGCACCAAGTTCACCACATCTTTTTCAGCCCACTCATCAAAAAACAAGTTATAGCCGTTTTGCATCTTTGGCTTTTTCCATTCATCAAAACTCTCTGCCAGAAACAGGAAGCCCATCTCATCGCATAATTCCAATTGCTCAAGTGATGGCATGTTATGGGATGAACGAATGGCATTACAGCCCATATCTTTCAGGATAGTCAATTGGCGTTTTAAGGCCGCCTTATTGACTGCTGCACCCAAGGGCCCTAAATCATGATGCAAGCACACCCCTTTAAATTTGGTGACCTTATCATTCAATAAAAACCCACCTTTATCAGCATTGTATTCTATTTTACGGATACCAAAACGAACCGTCTCCTGGTCCTTCAGCACACCATTTTTATATAAGTTTAGCTCGGCGTAGTAAAGGTTTGGCGTATCCACATCCCAGATAGCTGGATACTGCACCACTATCGTTTGCTCTACTTCATTACCATCGGATACCTCGGATTGATGCCTGGCAACTATATTTCCGTCTGCATCTTTAATAAGCGTTTTTACATAAACACCTTTGCCGTTCAGGTTGCTTCTGATATTGACGGTCGCACTTTCGTTAGAGACTTGTGGCGTGGTTATAAAATGCCCCCAATGCTTAAACGACACCTCATCTTTTACAATCAATTGCACTTTTCGGTATAAACCAGCGCCCGGGTACCAGCGCGATGAATAGGGCTGGTTCTCCAATCGCACAGCTAAGAGATTATCACCCGCCTGAACAAATTGACTGATGTCGAAATAGAAATAGTTATAACCATTTTTCCATTCTCCAGCCTTTTTCCCATTAATAAAAACCTGAGGCTGACTCATGGCTCCGTCAAAGGTTAAGAGCACTCTCTTGCTTGCTGTATAGTCCGGCACGGTAAAGGTCTTGCGATACCACCCCACTCCAACATGTGGCAGAGCCCCTGTTCTACCTGTCTTTTGAGTGGCTATCTTTTCATTATTCTGTCTGATAATTCCACTTTGCTTATCAATGTCTTCATCAAAAGGCCCTTTAATAGCCCAATCGTGTGGAATCGTAACGATTTCCCAATTATCCGTATTACAATCTAACAGTTCAGCTCCGTCAATATCCTCATTGATAAACTGCCAGTTGTTATCTAATAACTCCACCCTTCGTCCTCCTGCCTGCTCCATGCAACTGGTACTTATCAATCCCAGAAAAATTAGTTGAATGATAAAATGCTTCATAATTCTTCTGTATTATTATTTATCCGTCGATTTATACCGGTCTGAAGGTTTATAATCCTGTATAACACCCCCATTAGGAAAAACCGGGTTTTCTGTTCGGTTTTTAAAGACTTCTTCCATTTGTTTCACCAAGTCAGGATGTTCATTGGCGACATTGTGCTTTTCTTCGGCATCGGTCTCCAAATTATACAACTCAGTCTTGCTATCAATGCCATAGCGTACACCTTTCCAGTTGCCAATACGAGCCGACTGACGGAATCCTCCCGTAGGCATGATTCGATACCAGCCATCCAGTTGTATTTCCCAATTAAGGAATTCATGTTCCGTTTGCCCCTTTCCGGTTAGTACTGGTAGAAGTGAAAGACCATTTGAACTTTCAGGAAGAGAAGCCCCTGCCAATTCAGCAAATGTTGGCATCAAATCCTGCGCACTTCCAATATGACCTGATAGGCTGGAGGGTTGGATTTTACCTTTCCAGCAGGCTATCATCGGCACACGGATGCCCCCTTCATACAAATCGCGTTTAATACCTTTAAACCGGCCATTACTTTTAAAGAATTGAGGACTGTGACCCCGTCCCTCTTTGTGCGCACCATTATCGCTGGTGAATACTATCAATGTATTATCCAGTTCTCCCATCTCTTCCAGCTTGGCCAACATACGTCCAACCTGCTTGTCCAAAAGCGTGATTTTAGATGCATGTAAGCGCTCTGCTTCCGGCCAGTCCTTATCCTGATAAAGGGTGTTATTACCAATGGTATATTCATGCCCATGCGGTGCACGGTACGACATAAATAAGAAAAATGGTTGATCAGTATTGATAGTATCCAGCCAGTTAAAAGCCAGTTTAGTTCTGAAATCATCCTTACATTCCCACTCATTAACATGATAATAAATCGAATCTTTCTTCCCATTAACCCAATGCATCTGCTCGTCATAAGGTTCTCCCCCAAATCGAGAGCTCCACTGCTCTTGCACAGCATAATCAAATCCACGATTAAAAGCCCAGGTTGATAAATCGTTAGGTGCACACAAATGCCACTTACCTACAAATCCGGTTTGGTAACCTGCTTCACGCAGCATCTCGGCCATGGTTACATCGCTATTTTTAAGTGCTACCCGCATCCATTGGTCATCACCATAATATCCGCTATTGCCACGTATGGTGTTATAGGATGAGGACTGACCAGTCATCAATACAGCCCGTGATGGCGAACAGACTGCGTTACCCGCATAAAAATCGGTAAAACGCATGCCTTGTTCCGCCAAACTATCCAAAACAGGTGTTTGTATCTTCTCCTGACCGTAGCAACCCAATTCGCCATAGCCCATATCATCCGCCAGCAATAAAAGTATGTTGGGTCGTTTATTTTCTTGTTGAGTTTGTGTCTGACTACCACATGAGGCAAGCAGGCTAAGTATCAAGATTGACAATAGTAATTGCAGATTCTTCATTGATGTGATGTTTTATACAGTTTTAAACACGCTTAACGTGTTACTTCGTTGTTTTTAATTCGAGCTATTTCGGCCTGCATCATTTTAACCAGCTTTTTATTCTTTGCCGCTATATTCACCTGCTCACCCACATCGCTTGATAAATCAAATAATTGAGGTTCGGTGGATGTACCTGCTTCAATGTTTTTTTCTTCTTTTATCCAGGCTGCTTTTTTATTGGTTGGATGGATGTACTTGTAATGACCATGACGCAAAGAAAGAGTAACTGATTCCTCCAGTAGAAAATCACGTCCTTTATCCGATTGGCCCGTAAAAGTTGACCACATGGCTTCACTGT
This sequence comes from Carboxylicivirga mesophila, assembly GCF_018271975.1. GTDB lineage: Bacteria > Bacteroidota > Bacteroidia > Bacteroidales > Marinilabiliaceae > Carboxylicivirga > Carboxylicivirga mesophila. The sequence continues at coordinate 58,559 of NZ_JAGUCN010000007.1, read as the reverse complement.
CGGGCGCTTCTGTGGCTGCTAGTTCATGTCCGATTAATTCAGCGAAGGATGCATACAAATCTGTCTGAGTAACCAAAGCATCACTTTCTTTTGCTTCAATGGTTCCTGGCCAATACACGATGGTTGGCACGCGTGTACCAGCTTCATAGGCACTGTATTTATTGCCTCTGTATGGACCTGCCGGTTGATGTTTTCCCTGTAAATCAACCGCTTCATCGGAATAGCCATCATCAAGCACCGGTCCGTTATCGCTTGAGAAAACAATGATGGTATTATCACTCAGACCACGCTTGTCCAGATGTTTCACCAACTCACCGGTGATATAGTCCATCTGTACAATGGCATCGCCCCTTACGCCCATACTGGTAATCCCCAGAAAGCGAGCATCCGGTAAGCGAGGAACATGAATATCGTGAAAGGCAAAATATAGAAAAAAAGGTTGATCCTGATTGTCATCGATAAACGTACGTGCTTTATGAAGCATTTGATAAGGCACCGTTTCATCTTTGAATCGAGCGGCATTTCCTCCTGACATATAGCCTATACGGCTTACTCCATTAACAATGGTTTTACCATGAAATTGATCTGAAGGATAGCGCAATAATTCAGGATTTTCTATCCCTGTAGGGTCGGTTCCCACCTTTTTTTTGTAATTGATTTCAATGGGATCTTCCGGATCAAGGCCCACCACGTGATGATTCTCAAGCATAACAGACGGCACACGGTCGCCGGTTGATGGTATCAGGTAGCTGTAATCAAAGCCGATTTCAAACGGGCCCGGAGCCACCTTGCCATTCCAATCTACATTTCCATTACCCAACCCCAGGTGCCATTTACCAATAACGGCTGTGCGATAACCGTTCTGTTTTAGCATACCTGGCAGAGTTGGTCTGCCGGTACTAATCAATAAGGGGGCATCACCGGGTAATACTGCTGCATCCTTCCGGAAAGCATAACGTCCGGTTAGCAATGAATAACGAGATGGTGTGCAGGTAGCAGCCGAGCAGTGTCCATCCGTAAACATAACACCTCCCTTGGCTAATTTATCTACGTTGGGTGTTTGCACCTCGGTAGCACCGTAGCTGCTTAAGTCGCCATACCCTAAATCATCCACGTAAATGATAACGATATTGGGTTTAGTATTCTGAGCTCTAACAAGACTAATAAGCAGCAGGCTCAATATGATTAAAGATAGTTTCTTCATCTCCGGTTCTAAAAATTTGACATTTTATCAATTTTAAAACTAGCTATAAAGCATGTTAAATATGTCCACAGATTAATCAATGGCTATCTGATATATGGCAAAGACTGTTTTGTGTTAGTTTTAGTGTTAATTTGTGCACCTTTTTCGATAAGCCTTATGGCCTTTTTATTGATTTACAACACAATAATTCGTTTTGACTGTTGCTTACCTAATGTGACAACCTGCAAAGTAAACATTCCACTTCTATGATTAGTACGCTTGATCTCAACTCGTTTACCCGACAGCATTTTGTTAATTTCTTTGATTCAGCTAATGAACCATTTAATGATATTAGCCTTAATCAGATAAAATAGCTTGATAATCACACATATTTTATCTGATTATATTATTAATTATCTATTTAGAATGCTCTTCATCTCCTCATCATTCTTAAAAAAAACTTCAATCATCTTCTCTTTCCAATTTTCATCATAATCGTTCATGTAATCCTTTGCCCAAAAAGGAATTTCAGTACTGCTGTTTAAATCCATCATACTAGTTTCAAAAGTATTATCGATACAATAAGTTTGTTTACTTTCGCCATAGAACATACGATACGGCTCAATGAATTTCATATGGTTATTGGCAACTAATGTTTTATTGGCCCAGGGACCGCCCCAATTATCCATTTGTATAAATGTTCGGTCAATATCAGCACTTTCTTTCTTTGTGAATACAAACACATTATGGTGGATGTAATTGTTCTCAACTGGACCTGAAATGTGCATACAAGGCGAGAACCAACCACGACGCTCTGTCTGATATGGGCGGATGCCATCGTTGACACTTATATTATAGCGTACAATGGTGTTCTTCGTCCCCACATTGGATGGGGTATTGATCGTATTGCCTTTGTTACAAATCAATAGGAAACCACCGTAATTATCGTGACTGTAATTGTATTGAATAGTCGTATTAATGCAATTCCAGTCTGAATCAAAACCTTGTCCATCCCATTTGGCAGTATGGCCTGATACTTCATTAAACTGTATTAAAGTATTATCAGCACTCCATGGCCAAATACCTGCAGCTGCTTCTGCATGTGATAGTATATCCGGGCAATCGCGTATTACATTATATTCAATTAGCGCGCCATCGGTTCCTATAGGTACAATGCCATCGCCAGGGATACCTTCAAGGAGATTATTTCTAATGATTACATTGGTAGATGGATGCCAATTATCTCGCCGCGTATAACCACGGGCATTAATCCCGTTACGGGCACAATCCTTTAAATGGCAATTTTGAATTATGAGGCTATCAAACTTGGTAAGATATTTATCGCCATGGTTGCGCCACAGGATGGCAGAACCGCCACCTTTACTTTTAACCAAACTGCCATTTACATCGTGAATAAAAAGGTTATCGAGGATGATATGTTTGCATTCACCACAGTTCTCCGCTTCAACAATTACTCCTCGTCTTCCATTCTCACGCTCTGCTCCGCTATTGGTAATCTCAAGATCACGCAATTCTACATAAGCCATATTGTAAAGATGCACGGCTGCTTTATGTTTGCCCTCACCGTTTATTTTAGGCCTGTCTTCACCGCCGTATTTTGAGATAATAATCGGATTACCAGCCTTCCCAAGCCCTTTAGGTTTTAATTGTCCACTATAAGACGTACCACTTTTAAATAGCACATGTGTACCCGCTGATAAGGTAAGTGAATTGACTTTTTTAATTGAAGCAAAGGCCTGATCAGGTCCGGTACCTCTGTTAGAATCATCACCGGCGTTGGCATCAACATAATAAGTAATGAAAGCCTTTTCTGCTTGTTTGACATTATCTTTTGTATAACAACCAAGACAAAGAATGGCAATCACTAATAATGATATATAATATGAAATCTTCATAATCTTAATAGTCAAAATGTTTAAGAAAAGAATGGCAGATCTTTTTGAGATCTGCCATTCAAATGTCAATTAACTATAATTGAATAAATCCATTACTTAATCAATTCAATTTTTAAATCATCGATATAGATTGGAGGATTTTCTCCATTTGGAGCACCCCCTTTAGCAACCCAATATTTAATCGCTATAATTGGATTTTCCTGACCTTCCTGAATGGTTGTTGGTGTCCAACCTGAAGTGTCCGGATCTACATCTTCATTACCAACACCAGTAGCTGGGAATTCGTAAGAAACCGTTTTCCAATCGTCTGAACCTCCTACAAAAATACCTTGAGGTGCCTTACCATTTTTAATGAAACAAGGTGTTAGATATCCATCTTTATCAGGATTTTTAAGCATTCCGTCACCATCTTGATCAACTGCAATGTGCAACCTGGTTTGTAACGGACATTTAATCTTATAAGAAATACGGTAACGTTCTCCAACTAGCAGATTGAAGTTTGTAATACCAAATGTTACAGCACCAGCCTGATTTAGATTATTAGCCGGGTTATCATATGCCAGTTTAGCACATTTTGCACCACTCACTGAAACATCTTCAGAAACATTCAGATAACCAGGACCTGGATTAGAATACTGAATTTCCTGATAAAATAAAACCATTGCACTTAGACTTGTTCCTGTAGCATACCCATCAAAATTCTCATTAACAGGGAAACGGAAAGCAATTAATGGATCGCAATAGCCAGTAGTTGTTACTGGCGTTGACTCTCCACAAACGCTCACTGCAATCAAACTATAATCTGTTGCTTCAGTAGGTGCATTATCTGAATCAGAAAAAGTTGTACCAATCACTGCATCGCTTAATACCACATCACCACGTTTAACAATGTAATGCTGAGCAAAATCAACAGCATCCCATGATAAATCAACTTTCGATTCATACGCTCCGTCGGTAGCTTGAAAGTTGGTTGGTGCAGCAGGTGTTGCTGCCATTCTACCAACCGTCATTGCCGATGTTTCAGAATCACCATTGGCATTTACAGAATAAACGGTGTACTCGGTATCAACAGTCATAGCTTCTGTATCAACATAAAATGTATCCGTTAATCCTGCAGCTAGTACTTCACCATCTTTGTAAACATCATAAGCTGTTGTACGAACTGTTGGCATCCAGTTGATTTCAACTTTGTCACAAAAGTCATCGTACGAAGCCACAATTGCAGCTGGTGCTATTGGACCATCTGTTCGTGGTCCAGGTGTTAGCGTCACATCTGTTTCAAAATCTCCAATTGTATACTGTTCTTCACAACCTGCAAAAACCATTGTGGCAGTCAGCAGGGTAAGAAATATATTTTTGCGTATCATATTCAAAAATTTTAAATGTTCATATCCTACCAACCCGGGTTTTGTCCAAGGTTTGTATTAATTGTCGTTTCATTGTAAGGAATCGGGTATAGATACATCTTGTCATCCCACAAGCGATCATCCACCAACTTTTTGCTATAGCTTAATGTACCACCATTGTTGGTAATATCTATACCATAAATATCTTCCGTCACATTGTCCGAATTACTACTATCAAATAATCTCCAACGACGTACATCCCAGAATCGGTGATCTTCAAATGCTAATTCCACCTGACGCTCACGGATGATTGCTGCACGTAATTCGGCTTGTGTTAAACCTGACAAAGCAGGTAAACCTACCGCAGCACGTGTACGTACCATGTTTAAAGCCGTTGTTGCATCCATGGCAAAACCAGCAGGTGCACCTGTTGGGCCATAAGCTTCATTTAAAGCTTCTGCCAGGTTTAAATACATCTCCGACAGGCGGAAAATCACCCATGCATGTTCTTTGGTATTTGTATTACTACCAGCAATTGTAATATCCTCACGTACATATTTTTTCAGATAATAACCTGTAGGTGTGGCATCGGCTAATGGTAAACCATTGGCTCCATCAGTAAATGTTTCAACTGTGGTTGATTTCCATGTACTACCATTCACAATAATCGTTTGTTTTAAACGAGGATCACGGTTATCATACGGATTAGCAGGATCAAATACTGAACTACCCGGTGCCGACCAAACGCCATTGTCTAAAATAACATCATAACCATCTGCAGTTTGATAGGCATCCACCAGATTCTGACTTGGACAGGTGGCATTACCATTGGCACCTTCAAAACCCATTGGGAAATTAGCTTTCTCAAAAGCATTTGAATTGGCTTCCCTTCTTTCGAAAATCAGTTCAGCACTGGTACGGTTATTAAATGAACCCTTTGCCATATCACTACTGTTGTAATATTGCGGATCAAAGCCATATGCAAAATCCGGGTTAATCAAAAAAGCATTGGCAGCAGTTGCTGCCGCTTCCCACTTTGTCACATCGCCAGAGGTATTATGCAGAGGACTCGCCGCATATATTAAAGCCCTTGCTTTAAGAGCATATACAGCACCCCTTGTAACACGACCAGTTTCTACAAATACCTGGTTGCTCCAGGTAACAGGCAGTTCTTCTCCAATCGCATCACATTCCGAAACAATGTAATCAATTACATCCTCAAAGCTTGAACGCTGAATGTTATTGATTGCGTCCACATCGTTTACGACACCATCAGGCATTGGAATATCTCCATAACGCTTAGCCAATTCGAAGTAAAAGAAAGCTCTCAGGAAACGAGCCTCGTATTGAAACTTGTCATAACGCTCCTGCTCTTCTTCATAATCTTCATTGTACTTGTAATCGTCGAAGGTACGTCCATCAATCTGGTCCAAAAATAAGTTAACTGAACGAATACCGGTATAGTATTTAGACCAGTTGTTGTCCAAAGCGTTAAACGCAGACCACTGACCGTTAGTGAATTTCTGGACATCATGATTCTGCTTAACATACTCAGCTTCGTCTGTCGCAGCCGATCGCATAGCCTGATTGGCCTCATCCTTTTTAATGCCGTCATAATCATAATCCGATGGCAAAGTGCTATAAATATCAGCAAGAAATTGTCGGGTACGGTTATAGGTACTAAAGATGGTTTCCGGATCATCGTAAAACGAGTGTTCTGTGTAGTCCAGGAAATCATCACACCCAGTGAAGAGTGTTACCAGAAAAATTGATAATATAATATTTCTAATCATGTCTACCTTTTTTAAAATTAAAATCCTACGCTTAAACCAATATTATACGATGTGAGCGTTGGGTAAACGGCTCCTATTTCCTCAGGATCCATAATCTCAATATTATCTACAGAGAATAAGTTCATGCCTCTGAAGAATACTTTCGCTCTTTTCAACTTCACTTTTTCGACCAATGTCTGTGGTAAGTGATAGTATACTTCTAAAGTACGCAACTTAAGATAGGAAGCATCGCGCTGCCAAACGGTACTGGCACGGTAGTTATTCTCATTCTTCTCAGGTGTTAAACGTGGTAATGTGGCTGTTGAAGCTGTTGCCGGTGTCCAACGGTCATTTGAGAATTCAGAGATGTTGTTGTTATTATACAATGGCCAGAATATACTTGGTGTATTCAGCATAACAGAGACATTGCTGGCTCCCTGAAAAATGGCACTAAAACCCGCACCTTTATATTCTGCACCCAATGTTAAGGCATAATTCACTTCAGGTAACCAGTTCTTACCAATGGCTACAACATCAAACTCGTCAATTCTGTTGTCACCATTCTGATCGACATACTTCACATCACCCGGTCTTAATACCTGTGTAAAGGTATATTCAACGCCGTTATAGATATTGTCAACCTCATTTACTTCTCCTTCATTAAAGAAACCAGCATCCTGCAAACCAAATACTTGATCAACTGAATGACCTGTTCTGCTCAGATAATCCCATTCACGGAATACTTCATTCTGTTCAATAATCTCGTTCTGTGCCATTGAGTATTGCGCACCAATGCTATAACTAAAGTCACCTATCTGATCATGCCATAAAGCACCTACTTCAAAGCCTTTGTTCTCTACAATACCATCTGAAACCATAGTGGCACCAACACCTATGACATTAGATGTTGAATTGGCTTCAGAAATCAGAATCTGACTTCGTTCTTCATAGAATACATCTGCATTAAGGCTTAAGCCTCCAAAGAAACGGGCATCCAAACCTACGTTGACTTGTGTGCTTTTTTCTGGTAATACATTAGGGTTGGCACGACGACTCTCCTGTAATCCTCCTAATTGATTATTATTATCACCATACCAGTATTTACCACCACCGCTGAACTTCTGACGGTGCAAATGCTGTTCATTCTGTTCTAAGCCAACTAACCCAGCTGAAGCTCTTAACTTTAATAAGTTAATCGCATCAACACCACTTAAGAAGCTTTCTTCTGATACTACCCAACCTAATGAAACAGCCGGATAGAATTGGAACCGATTTTCCTCAGAAAGGATGTTGTTTCCACTGTAAGATGCTGTTAACCCTGCTAGATACTTTTTGTTATAGGCATAATTAACCTGCGCTGCATAATTTACGCGGTGGAATGTGTTGTTTTGACCAAAGGTTGTTTCACTATCAACATGAAATAAACCAAACGCATTGACTTTATGCTTACCCCATTGTTTGTCGTAGTTTAACTTTACAATTCCGTTAGCATGGCGCGCTTGCCCACCAACACTTGTTGTAAAATCTAATGCGGTATTCTCACCACCTGATGTTGATGTAAAATCATATAATTCACCATTTACTTCATCAATTTTTGCCGTTTTATAAGCGTAGGCATAGAACTTTGATTTGTTGTCCCAATAAGAAACATTGTTATCAAAAGATACGGATGCTGAAATTGATAAACCTTCTGTTAATGCACTTAAATCCTGCTCAAGCGTAATATCACCATAGAAAGTACGTTCATGTGAAATAGCATAACCAGTTTCATTCACATCTGCAATTGGGTTATATGGGTAGGTTGGGGAACCTCCATATACTCCATTGATATACTGAACCGGGTAGGCATTGGCCGGTGTCCCATACAAACGTCCGAATAACTTTTCAGAAGTTGCTTTACCTGGTCGATTTGTACCAGAAATACGTCCGGCCAGGTTAATTTTCATCAAGGTACTTTTGGTTAATTCAATATCCAAATTAGTTCTCAAATTAGCACGACGATAATTTAACTGTGTTGAGAAGCTGTTCTCATTCCGATCCTGCTTTAACAGACCGTTACCGTCCATGTAGTTCAAACTAACAAAGTAGCGCGTACGTCCTTTTCCTCCCTGGAATGTTGAATTAAAATCATGTACAAAACCGGTGTTCTGCAATACTTCATCCATCCAGTTGACATTAGGAAAATACTCAGGGTAAGTACCGTATTTATAGGCATCCAATTCTTCAGCAGAATACAGGTAGTCCTGTCCATCCAAAGCAAGCGCTTCATTCATAGCACTGGCGTAACCATAGGCATCCAGCATCTTCGGCATTCGGAAAGCTTTATTGGTACTGTACTCATAAGAGAAATCCACCTTCATGCCTTCATCTTTTCCACGTTTGGTTGTCACCAGAATTACGCCATTGGCACCTCTTTGTCCATAAATGGCAGTAGCTCCTGCATCTTTTAATACAGTTACGCTTTCAATCTCGGCAACAGTTATTGTGGCCAGATTACGTTCAAATCCGTCAACCAATACCAATGGTGCAGAGGTGTTATCTAAATTTGCCTGACCACGAACAAACAGAGTTGCACCCTGGCCCCACCAGTCGCCTCCATTCTGCATAACGGTTAAACCAGGAATTTGTCCATACAAAGCATTAGTCGGGTTAATAGCAAAATACTTTGATAAGTTTTCAGTGGTCGCTACGCCAGTGGCTGAAGTTATTTCATTAGCCGCCCGCGTCACGCCATATCCAAGATTCACAAGCGTTGAATCTGATTCTTGTGCAGATATTTGCCCAATGGTCAGCAAGCTGGTGCAGGATACGAAAAGAGCTCTTATTATATTTTTTATATTCATATTCTAACTTTTTTCTGTTTTACATTCTTCCCATTGGTTACCATCCAGGATTTTGTACCAGTCCATATCCTTTTTGAATTTCATTCATAGGGAATGGTAACAAGTACCATTTAGATTCGAAGAATGTCCACCACAGTCGGCTATTGACATTAATTTCAGGATAAGAATAACTAAATGTGCCATCGGCATTCTTAGTAATCCATACATTATGCAATGTCTGGTTAAATGCACTTTCTAATTTATGACGGGTCATATCAAACCAACGCACCTGCTCAAAACCGAATTCACAAGCTCGTTCTGTCAATATCTGTTGAACTAATTCATCGGGTCCCCATGCTTTAACGTCTTCAATATTTTTTAAACCTACACGGTTACGTACCTTATTAATGTAGGTATAAGCTTCCCCCATATTACCAAGGTGCGCCATGGCCTCTGCATATGACAAATAAATTTCGGGTAAGCGAATGTATGGGAAATGATGATCATTTATAGGATAAAAACTTCCGGCCCAACCCGGGATAAATTTACGAATAACAGTACTTCCTGAACCATTAGTACGACGTGGCCCTGCAACATGCTTCGCCCATCCGCCCTGGTTGTTTTTCCAGTTCTGGACTTTTTCTCCACCCCAGTCATCATTTAAACACTGCATAGTTTCATATAAACGAGGATCACGGCTAAACGTGCGGTTTTCACTTCCCAATGGATCGACTGATTCATCCCAACCTGAAGAAGGATCAGTAATAGGTGTACCATCAGCCATTGGGAACATACGCATAAACTCGTTGGTACAGGTACCACCACCATAGTTAAGCATGGAGTCGTACATACCACCCCCCCAGCGCTTTTGACTTTCGTAGCCATCTCTGATGCTAATCAACACCTCCGTACTACGACGTGAAGCACTGGTACTAAAGTTACCAGCAAAATAATACCCACGGCGATACGCATCGCGGTAACCCCAAACATCTTCTGTTTCGGGCATCTCAAGAGCATAACCACCTTCTATATCAATTTTATCAATTAACGCTTTGGCTGCATCAGCAGCTCTCTGCCAACGGCTGTCGTCGTAGTTGCCATACCACCATAACAATTCTTCTTCAGAATTAGCACCTGGCATATATGGTTCTGAACTGTTAAACAGCGGACTAGCAGCAAATAATAATAAACGTGTTTTAAGTGCCATAGCACCGGCCTGTGTAAAACGACCTGCCAATGAGCTCATATCTGCCTCACTGAATTGCCATGGTAAATTAGGTATAGCCTTATCCAATAAGCTAACAATTGAATCTACAGTCGCTTCTACTGTCATGCGCGGATTTGTAAAATCGTCATCGGGCGTATATACCTTGCCAATCATTGGAACTCCACCATAGTTGCGGAATAGCTCCGTCATATTATAGGCAATAATCACTCTTGCTTCCGCCTTTAGTTGCTCACGGTAACCTTCTGACATATCGGGCACTTTGTGAACATGGTCCAAGAAAATATGACAATTACGTATTGCTTTAAACGTCGTAATCCCTTTATTAGGTGTGTCTCCGTATGGCAAAATACACATAGGTGCTAACCATGCATCCGGGTGATTAGAAGATACATACGAGTTGGCTGAGTTTAAGCCACCTGCATAATAAGTAGTCATCGCCGTTCCCCATGATTTAAAGGTATGCGATAAATCAGTAATGTCTTCCTGAAGATCTTGTCCGATAGCATGACTTCGTCCATTTTTTAGGATTCCTGATCGTAATGAACGGTAGGAATTAAATAATACCCGTTCAGCATATTCAGTTGACGAAAAGATGGTATCAATGGTCACATCCTGTCCTTCAGGCTTCTCTAATGCACCCGGCCCAATATCTTCGCATGATGCTGAAAAGATGCCAATTACAATCGCCAGCAAAGCGAATTTTAAATATGTTATATGTTTCATCATCGCTCCTATTTAGAAATTAAACTTAACACCCATGTTATACATTTTAACCATAGGGTAGAGACCATTTGATCCCGGATTTGACTCAGGATCATAGATGTCAAAATCACTAAATGTCAAGAGGTTAAATCCATTTGCATATACTCTAACATCACGCAGTCCAGCGCGTTTAAAAAAGTTTGCTTTAATAGTATAACCTAGCTCTACACTCTTCAATCGAATAAAAGAAGCATCCTGGTAATATAAATCGGATACCTGGTAATTATTATCCTTGCTTGCCAATGATAAACGCGGATACTCAATGTGCGCGCCTGCATCAGCTTTTTCCTGTGTCCATCTACCATCATACAAGTGATCGTATAAAGCTCGGTTTTGTCCTGCAAATGGTTGGCGCAATACATTAGGTAATAAACGATAGGTATTGGCCACTCCCGACCACGTCATCGAGAAATCAAAATTCTTCCAATTAAATCCTGTATTCAGACCAAAGTTATACTCTGGCACATTAGGTGAGTATCCGATTGCTTTCTGATCCAAATCATCAATCTTTCCATCTCCATTTAAATCCTTATACTTCACATCACCAGGAAAACGATAGCCTTGATTTGGATAATTCGGATCAATATCTGTATTCACCTCTTCGGTAAAGAAGCCATCACTGATGTATGCAAAAGGCTGTCCCTCAGGCTTACCTGTTCTTTCCAGGTATGCATATGGCTGAGGCACCTCGTCCATATAAATAATCTTATTACGTGCGAATGAAAGGTTGGCATTAATGTAATATCTAAAACCACCGGCATTATCATCCCAGCCTAATTCAATTTCGTAACCTTTGTTTTCACGCTCTTTGAGGTTTACTGCTGGTAATACGGCAGCTACATAGTTGGGTACTGTTTGACGTGTTACCAACATGTCTTCTCTACTCTCATGGAATAAATCAAGACTGGCACTTAAACGCGCATCCAGGAATTTGGCATCCAAACCAATATTCTTTTGAGTGATTGTTTCCCACGTTACATTTGGGTTACCAATACGCATTTCAAGAGCACCCTGATCGATATAATCAGATTCATATCCAAAACTATAACCGTCAGCATCATAATTCCATGCATCAGGCTGATATAGAAAACGACCACCACCAATACGGTCATTACCCACCAGACCATAGGACGCACGTAATTTCAAATAATCAAAAACGCCTATATTATCCATGAAACTTTCCTCTGTAATAATGTAACCTAATGATACTGCAGGGAAGTAGTCAAAACGTTTTCCTTCAGGAAAGTTTTCGGAACCGTTATACCCAAGGTTAAAGTCTACCAGGTATTTGGTCTTATAGTTATATGTCATACGTGCCACCAAACCTAATGTTCTGTTAGGAATATCAGTGAATTGTGAAGGATAATAGACCGTACGTTGGTTATATAATAATAAACCGCTAACATCGTGATTACCAAATTTACGATTGTAGTTTAATCCACCTTCCACATACCAGTTACGTGCTTTGGTTGGATCCGGCTCGTTATAGCCCAGAGTACCTTCATCATTGATCTTTCTGAATACAATATTATCAGGATCCATTGGATCTTTAATGGCTTCATAACGGTCAGGGGAAGAACTGCGCGTTTTAGAATGCGTATATGTTGTATTGTACGATCCTTTTAATCGTAATTTCAAACCACGTGTCACGAAGTCTAACTTTTGAATAACATCCAGGTCCATATTTAACACAGCCCTTGTCTGATTTTCGTTACCACGACCATAAAAGGCATTCAATGGATCTTTCATTTCAATAGATACATTGTCAGCAGAAGTGGTGACCCACTTTCCCTCAACAATACCTGAACCCGACATTGGTTGCGCCCAGCTGGCCTCTTTCCAGATACCCTCTTCTGCATCTTTAGCTCTTGGTTGATTGCGCACTTCTGTACGACCACCCAAACTCAATTTTAGCAAGGTTGATTTTGTTACATCAATGTCCAGGTTAGTTCGATAGTTGTATCGATCGAAGGTAAAGTTCTCATCAAATCGTGGGTCCAGGTTTTTCAATAAACCATCCTGTGTTAAATAACCTAAAGCCACAAAGTACCGAACACGGTCAGTTCCACCTCTCATGGTGAAGTTTGTTTTGCTCTGAAATGCCTTGTCTCTAAATAAGTATTCATTCCAATCCATATCAGGATATAAGAGATTTCCCCCATTGGCAAAAGCCTCAAGAGCCTCAGGCCCAAAGACAAAATTCTCCTCAGGTGTACCATCATTGGCAGCTCGTTCGTTATGCGCCATGGCGTAGGTATAACTATTCGATTTCTCAGCTAACATGGTTGGCTGCTGAAAACCTATTGATGAAGAAACCGAAATCTTTGCACGACCTTTTTCACCACGTTTTGTAGTAACAATTAAAACACCATTACCCCCACGTATACCATAAACGGCCGTTGCGGATGCATCTTTGAGTACAGATATACTTTCAATTTCTTCAGGATCTATCTGCGAAAATGGTCTTTCAACACCATCCACAATCGTTAAAATATTTCGGTTACCACGAATGGCCAATGCTGCTTCGTCCGCTCCCGGCTGACCAGTATTCTGTACTGCCGAAATACCAGAAATTTTACCAGCCAGCGCATTCGTCACGTTAGCTGTTGGTGATTTTAGTAATTCCTCACTGTTGATTGTCGATACGGACCCTGTTACTGTCACTTTCTTTTTCTCTCCAAAACCAATAACTACAACCTCGTCCAAACCTATATCCTCACTGACCAGTTGAACATTAATTGTGGTTTCACTCCCAACCTGAACCTGCTGGGTTGTAAATCCAATAAAGCTAATGCTTAATGTTTGTCCCGTTTCAACCCGCAGGTTGTACACTCCGTTAAAGTCTGTAATGGTTCCAGTTGTTGTTCCGTCGATTACAACCGTGGCCCCGACTATGGGATCACCTTTATCATCGGTCACAACACCAGTTACATTTTGCTGAGCAGAAGCCGATATGGCTATTGACAGCAAGGTGCAGACAAAAATGAATGTTTTAAAGAATCTTTTCATACACTTTGAATTAATATTACTATTTACTCTCTCTTCGTTATTTTGTTCTCCCTTTCTGAGAAAAATTACACTCAAAACTACCTCTACAACACATATTACATTAACACATTTTCACATTTACATTGACAGTAATTAAGACATGTCCATTATTTGTTATTATTTGTTGTTTTTGCGTCAAAAACCAACTCCAACCACTGCTTTTCAGTCTATTAGAAAATTTAAAACCCTGTGGTACAATGCTAATTTTATATATATAATTGTCGGTATACTATCTATAAAACTGATGTTTTAGGATGAGTTTTTAACAGTTATTTACATTTCAAATATAGGAGGAAGCCAATACTAAAATTCTTCATTAATTATCCAATACTGACCACATATTGCCACATTAACTATCAGGGACAAATCGGGAAGAATACTCACTTTAAAATTTAATTGATCGGATTGTAATACTATCGGGTTTATTCTTAAACACCTCGTCATTTTTCAAATCACGCAATAAGCAAGTTTACGGGCACAAACAATATATTTGATTAACCATCATTCATATCCCTTAAACCGCAGATAGTCATAATAAAAAAAGTGAATCCATTAAGAGGTATACTTTCTATTTATTACCTTCTTAAGAATTCACTTTTTCAATTGTTGAAGTTGTAGACCGTTATTCTATTTCAATTGCACCTATATCTGGCCGTCCATTAATTTTATTACCAAGAATATCTTTTTCAACTTTTAATCCTACGAATAAACCCTCTTTATCATCAGGTATATTAACAATCTGAATTCCTTTATCCTTTATTAAAAGCACATGCTTAGGAACAAAATCTTCAGCTGTATTACCATTAACGTTTGTGAACATAGGATTACCTATTATCGGTGCCTCATCCTGAATTAATACATCTACAGGCCAGTTATCCGCTTTCAGAAACAGGTTATTCTTAAAAAATACATTCTTAATGAGGGATTTGCCAGTGGTAGCAGGTTTATACTGATCGCCCAATACCAGTTCACTCTCCCCTTCGATGTAAAAGATATTATTGGCCAATAAAGCGCCTTGCGCAGTTCGCGTTACGGCCATTTTTGCCACAATATCATTTTTCACGTATATAGTATTATTATAAAAATACGAGTTAAATGGCCCATTATGTTCTTTTCCCTTACCATTGAAACCACTCAGCCAAAATATTTTACCTTCCTGAAAAGCACCGTTTACCTTTTTAACCCGGTGTCCATCATTAATACTAATATTATAACGGTAGGCACAATTATAATTATTTCCCAAAATTTCGCAGAAACCACCAGCGTTTCCTTCACTCACATTATATTGAACGATAACATTGTCACAGTTAAAATCAATGTGACAACCTGCAGAATCGGCAGGACCGTTAGCGAATCGAAATGAGTTGTGCTCAATCAATACGCGTGAACATCCCCAGGTCCACAAACCGCTACCTCTGCCCCATTTGCGTGTATCGGTTGTGCTACCAGAGTAAGTGATGGTATTGCCTTTGACGTGTCCATCTAATATACCACTCATCTGCATACCAGGTCCTCCGGTATGTTTAACCGTATTATCATACAACTTTAAACCCTTTATGCTGTGCTTTCCTCCTGTGGCTTTAATACCGGTATGCCCAACATTCTCAACATGACAATTTTCTACCATCATATCTTTCAAAAGCGCTCCTTTGGTACGATTAATCAACCGGATGCCCCAACCATAAGCCTGCGTTCCGTTGGCCGAATTGGTTTCTTTCTTACTGCGAACCACACTTTTATCGGCGTAGAATATATCTATAACATTTAACAGTGATAATCTGACATTTTCGTATTCTGCGGCATTATCACAAGTAATCAGTACGCCACAGCGCATATCGTCCTTTATAGATGTTCCGCCAGGTACTCCACCTGCATCAGCGGTTATCTGCAGATTACTCACATGGATATGGCTACAGTTCATCAATAACAGTCCGTTACGATAACCTTTTGCATCAATAATTGGTAAGTTGTCCAGGTCATTTTTACTGAGTGAATAATTGGACACGATAATTGGGTGACTTTTGCTACCGCTAACATTCTTTAGTTCCAAGCTTCCCAAAAAGACCTGCCCATTAGCCAACAATAGATTATCACCCGCTTTTAAAGGCAATGCACTGGCACGTTTTAGGCTTTTAATGGCTGCATCTTTTGATAATCCATTATTGGAATCACTTCCATTATTGGCGTCAACATAATACGTACTGGCCCAAAGAGGTAAGCTTATTAATAAAGCTATGAGAACTATGCTTAGTTTTTTAATCATCCTATTCTATTTATACCATTATAAATAACGGTTAAGTACTTACTATCTAATACTATTTCTTCTTTGTTTTCCCTTTTTCTTTATCAACGCCATATACACTCCAGGGAGAAATATACTCCTGGATAGTTTCAGCATCTTGTTTGGGCAGCCTGGCAGCCAACATTTCTTTAACCTTTTGGTATTGACTATCATTGGCCAGGTTATGCCACTCATTGGCATCTGACTGGTGATTATATAACTCCTCAGTGCCATCGAAGTAACGGATATAACGCCATTCTCCAGTTCTAATAGCATAGTTGCCTCTACCCCACGATGTAATAGTCGGTTTAGTCAATTCAGTATCTGTATTTTCCAAAACTGACACTAAACTTTCACCATCGACATAAGCGGGAGCTTCTATTCCTGCCATGTCGGCCAGGGTACGATAGATATTTATTAATGAAACAGCCGGTGTGTAGATTTGACCACCTTGATGTGTTTTATTTCGCGCATCGTATATAATAAAAGGCACACGAGTGGCTTCTTCCCAAAGGGTAAACTTTTTAAAGCTCATCTTCTCACCCAAATGAAAACCATGGTCAGACCACAGCACCACAATGGTATTATCAGCGTAAGGACTTTGCTCCAAAGCATCTAATACACGGCCAACATTGTAATCGGTCCAGGAAATACAGGCTAAGTAAGCACGTCGAACCTCTTCCCAGGCTTTATCCTTTTTAAAACGCGTGTCATCACCCGCTCTTCTGAAACTATTACCCTCGACAGGTATATCTTTCAAATCGTCTGCCCAAAGCGCTGGGGCCACTATCTCATCAGGCAATGCATTGAAGAATCGCTCAGGACAATCAAAAGGTAAATGAGGTTTTACAATTCCAACAGCCAGAAAAAATGGCTTATCATGTTCGCTTTGTAGAATATCAACTCCGTAGGATGCCACCTGGTAATCAACATGTTCATCATCAGCATTCACTGTTGGCCGAAAGGAATTCTTTTTACTATTCCCAACCTGATAGCCTGCTCCTGCTTTAAATTCTTTGTTGGAATATTTCAATTCAAAGTAGCCTGTCCACTCGCGCTTATCATTCTTCAAACCATGGTGTATCTTACCGGCACCATAGGTATTGTAGCCATTTTCTTTTAACAGACGTGGCAATGTGATGTAGCGATCCATCAACTGCTCATGAATATCATGTTCATAAAAGGGATATAAACCAGAGTTAAAAGGCTCCACTCCATATAACAATGCATTACGACTAGGTGAACAACCTGGTGCTGAACAATGGGCATTTGTAAAATTAACACCTTTAGCGGCAAGTTTATCCATGTTAGGTGTTATGGCCTGAGGGTGTCCGCCAAGGAAGCCTGTCCAGTCATTCATATCATCAATGGCGATGAAAAGAATATTGGGTGCTTTTTCGGCCGATTTCTTTTTATTAGATGCAGTAACACATGCTGATGAAGTGATTAGCAGCAGTAGCGATATTGTTATTATTAGCTTCATAACTACAGTTGAATAGCTTTTCATAAATGACTAAGGCAGTTATATTCTTAAAATAACCACCTACCAACGTCGTGGTATTTCTCCTTCAAAATAAATAAAATGTTGCAAAACCTTCCCCTTATGAACTTTAGTCTGAGTGGTATAATATATTATTATTCAATTACTATCGAATAATGGTCCCTTCATTTAATAATGGCTCATCAAAGTCCTCCATTTGCTTGTATAATTCATTCTTCAATCGCTCCCCAATCTCCTTATATTCGGGCTGATCATAAAAATTAACTAACTCATCCGGATCTTTTTCCAAATCAAATAACCAAGGTTTATCAACAGGTGATAATACCAATTTATAACGATTATCAACCGCTGCCACCCAACGAGCAAATGCATTGGTAATATAAACGATACGATCATCATTTACCAATATAGATTTATTCGTGAAACCCTGTGATAAATCCTCACCATGAAAATTATAGGCAGAATGATCCACATTCATTAAACCAAGAATTGTTGGTGTAAAATCTGCCATTGTGAATGCTTTTTGAATGGTTTTACCAGGTTTGACTGTTCCTGGGTATTTAAGGATAAAAGGCACACGAGCCGACATCTCATATGGTAAGCCTTTATTATGCTTACCGTGCTCGCCCATCAGGTCGCCATGATCGGATGTAAAAACAACGATGGTATTTTCACTCAATCCTTCCATTTCCAAAAAATTGAGGATGCGTCCTACATTGTCATCAATGCATTTTACCATGCCGAAGTAATCAGCCATTTGGTCTTGCTTTAATGACAATGCCCGATTCTTTTTCCCTTGTAAATTCAACCATTTGGGCGACATTTCCGGATCGGGATGCATGGTTCGTGGATCTTCGAAGTGCATATGATCAAACATAGTGTCATAGGGAGCTCTTACCTGATTAGGTCCATGCGGATCTGGGATGGATAGCATCAAAGCAAAGGGTTGATCCATATCTCGTTTGATAATTTCCAAGGAGCGATCAACAAGGAAATCAGTTGTGAAAGACTCTTCAGTAACCTTTTCTACATCGAAAGCCACTCCCTTTTTTGTAATAGCCTGGTCTACGCGTAATCCTTTGTCATCTTCTGCCAATGCCTTCCAGTGTCCCCGGTTAAACATGTATCGATTATCTGAAAAGCCAAACTGACGCTTTGGTGCAAAACCAGGTTTATCATCACCATCGAGATGCCACTTACCGACGTAGGATGTGGCATACCCATTGTCTTTTAATATTTGTGCAAAAGTAACCAGCTCATCTTTTAAGGGCAAATCATTACGGTACGAACCCGTTGCAATGGGATACAAACCACTAATCATTGAGGCACGAGAAGGTGTACAAACTGGTGAGGTGGCATACCAATTTTTGCATAAAACACCCTCGCTGGCAATTTTATCCAAATTTGGTGTTTCAACAATGGTCTTTTGGCCCCACATCAAAGCTTGTTCATCACTCATGGTTTCGCGGTAACAACCTAATGTACGCAGGTTATGCTCATCGGTGTGGATGATTACCAGATTTGGTCGTTGCTTATTATTACTCTTGGCATACACTTGACAGGTACATGCCACTACTAAGGTGAATATTAATACTAAATTCTTCATTTGTATCGATAATTAATTGTTCGAAGATACACTCGTCTTATCACGTAGCTGACCACATATCGAACGATTATTAACAGATTTTTATTTTTCTACTCATCAACGATTACGAATGAGTGCTAAACTGCCATATCCATTCTATTTCAAATAAAAAGTCTGATCAAATCAATTGATCAGACTTTTTATTAAACTAATTGTCGCTTACTTCAACTCTAACTTCTGGGTCTTAGAGTAGTTTTCGCCACGTATAGCTTTAAAGGCATCTACCATTTCAGCTAATTTTTCCGGGTTACTATCAGCCACATTATTTTGCTGACCGATATCCTCCTTCAAATTATACAGCTGGAACACTTCGTCGTTACCCAACTCAATATTCACATGATTATTCTTTTTAGCTCCTTTGTATGGCGGGATCATTAACCAGTCACCTTTTCGCAATGCGGTGCGGGTGGTGGCTTCAATCACTAATTCTTCACGGCCATCAGCACTTTTGCCCATCAACACATCCATTAGCTCTTCACTATCGGTACTTGTTTCCTCAGTTCCGGTTAACTTAGCCAATGAGGCCAATAAATCCATCTGGCAAACTAAGGCGTCTGATACACCTGGCTGAATGGTACCTTTCCAATATGTAATAAATGGTACACGTGTACCAGCTTCAAACAGGCTGTATTTGCCGCCACGTAATGGACCGGCCGGAGTGTGCTTACCTAGTTTCTCAACCGCGTCGTCGTAATAACCATCGTTTAGTACTGGGCCGTTATCACTTGAGAACACGATTAATGTATTTTCAAGGATGCCTTCTTCTTTAAGTGTTTTCATGAACTCACCGATACACCAATCAGCCTCCAGGATGACATCGCCACGAGGTCCCATGCCTGATTTGCCTTCGAATCGAGGGTGAGGCGTACGTGGCACATGCGGTTGTTGCATGGCATAGTATAAGAAGAACGGTTGGTCCTTATGCGTCTTCACATAGTCCTGCGCTTTATCCAGAAAATGGTCGGCCATATCAATATCGCTCCACTTGGCTGCTTCGCCCCCTTTCATATAGCCAATGCGCGGTACCCCATTCACAATGGTTGCATTGTGCCCATGGTGCCACATCATGTCGCATAGCTCCGGATTGTCCTTGCCTGTTGGCTGACCTTCAAAGTTGTTATTGTAATCCACTTCAATCGGATCATTGGGATCCAGTCCTTCAACCATGCCATTTTCAAGATAGACAGTTGGCACACGATCCTGTGTGGCTGCCATATAATAGGCATAATCGAAACCTACTTCGTTTGGACCTGGTGATACGGCTTCGTTCCAGTTAACATGACCTGTGCCCAAACCTAAGTGCCACTTTCCAACCAGTGCTGTTCGGTAACCTTGTGTCTTTAGCATTTTAGGCAAAGTAACCTGTGCCGTATCAATAATTAAAGGAGCTGTACCGGGTAGTATCTTTGCATTTTTATTTTTCCATGGGTAAACACCCGTTAACAAAGCGTAGCGACTTGGCGTACATGTGGCCGACGATGCATAACCATTGGTGAACTTAACTCCTCCGTTTGCCAAAGCATCAATGTTAGGCGTTTGCAATTCTGTAGCACCATATGAACTTAAATCGCCGTAACCCAGATCATCGAGGTAAACAACCACAATATTTGGTTTTGGAGATTCACTTTTTGTTGCTTTTTTTTCTGGTTGACAAGCTGTAAAAAATATGGTTAGCACCATGAACAAGCTTGCTAGTTTTGTTCTTATCATCACTTATAATTTATATTAGCTTATGTTTCACTGTTTTCTTAATCTATTTCTTCTTTTTGTATGGATTGGAACGTTTTGTTAATGGAAATTGAGGATGGGTTGTACGCGCCTCTTTCAATATAACCAGTAGCTCCTTGCACTTAGCCGGGTATTGTTCAGCTACGTTTTGTATTTCAGACATATCAGTTGTGATTTTATACAATTCCACCTTGTTTTGAGCTACAAAACGAAGCAGTTTCCAATCACCTTTTCTAAGCGCCTGTACCGGTCCTTTGCTTTCGTTAAACTCCCAATACAAATAATTGTGTTGCTCTTGCTCTTTAGCGTTACCTGTTAAAGCTGGCAAAAACGATAGACCATCAATACTCTTATCACTAGGTTCCAGACCGGTAATTTCGCATACCGTTGGCAAAAAATCCCAAAAGGCACTCACATGGCTCGAAGTTGTGTTTGGCGCAATGTGCTTTGGCCAACGGGCTGCAAACGGCACTTTAATGCCTCCTTCGTATAAATCGCGCTTTCGTCCTCTGCCATCCCCATTTGAGTTAAAAAACTCATCCGTTAAAAGGTCGTATTCGTGTCCGTTATCACTGGTAAAAACCACCAATGTATTCTCAGCAATCTTTAATTCATCCAATACATCCAATACTTCACCAATCTGACGATCGACATCACTCACCATGGATGCATAGGTAACATGACCATTTTTATCATTCAGGTAATGTCCTGCTTTCATTTCGCGCAGAGGCCAGTCTTTATCCTGATACAACGCTTTGCGTTCTGCTGGAATCGTCAACTCATAGTGAGGGGTTGTATAGGCCAGATGCAGATAAAATGGTTGTTCCTGTTTAGCGACCTGACGAATATACTGTTTGGCTTCCTGAGTAAATAAATCGGTAATGTACTGCCCTTTCTTTTCGACCGTAACATTGCCCTCAATGCTTATTAACTCTTCGTTACGATAGACTTGGTCGGGATAATAATGATGTGCAGGCAGATGACGATTAAACCCATAGAAATAATCAAATCCTTGCTGGTTTGGTCTGCCATGACTTAAGTTCTCGGCCAGCCCCCATTTGCCGATAATTGCTGTTGCGTAACCAGCTCTCTTTAACTCCTCGGCAATGGTTACATCCGACAAATCGATATCAACGGGATTTCCAGATAAGGACCAACGTGGATTGCCACGGACAGTGCAATGGCCCAAATGTTTACCGGTCATCAGTACAGCACGTGAAGGCCCACAAACAGGGGCACCGGCATAATGATTGGTAAAGACGATGCCTTCCTTTGCTAGCTGATCGATGCGCGGCGTTAATATCTTATCCTGACCATTAAAGCCCACATCGCCATATCCTAAATCGTCGAGAATAATATAGAGAATATTGGGTTTGTCGATTTCCCTTTTCTTCGTTTTCGCATATGACTGACAGCCAATTGAGGTTGCAAATGTGATGATTATTAATAATGGAACCAGCTTCATAAATACCAATTTAATTTATTGACGGTACGATGGATTATTAGGAACTAAACCTAAACTACCTAAAAAATCAACAGCGGCTGCCTTAGGATTATAGGTTCTGCCTTTCATCTCGCGCGAAGCTCTTACTGTTTCTGCAAAAGGCTGCTTATTATCCACATACATTAAGTAATGAATCGTCAATAAGGCCAGCATATCATTTTCGTGAAGCAAATAGCTCTTTAATACTGATTGTGCTTCACTACTATCAAACTGATTATAAGCCATGGCTGCAGCTGTAATGGCCACCGGTGCATATTCATCAGACATCGCTTGTTTTATCTCTTTTTCAAAAGGCTGCAATTGTTCTTTTGATTGAGACCGCAAACCTACTGCCGCCCAATAACGAACAATTTTATCAGGATGTGATAAATTCTGCACTTGCTTTGTTGCTGCTTCTTTGCTTCTATCGCCGGATAACCAGGCACTCGCCAAAATATCATTGATGGCATAACTATCACTTAATCGATATTCGTAAGGAGCCTGTTCTTGAGCAAGAATCTCCAGCTCATATTCGGGCAACAGCATCACATCTTTTGCATCCAGCATTTCCTGTTTAAGCAGTTGTCTCATCTCATTGAGTAACTCCTGATGCTTTTCATCGTCAACCAGATTGTTCAACTCCCACACATCATCTTCAATGTTGTAAAGATACTCGGCAGGACGTGCTTCAAACAGTCGTTTTTGTACAGGATTAAGCAGATTTTGTTCATAATCGCGACGCATCTGCTGCTTGATATCGCTTATCTCCATGTAACGTATGTACCTGGCTTCAGGGATAAAAGGCATAAAATTACGCGAATAAATGTACTTTCCATTGGTTACTGTTCGAACCAGGTCAATGCCATTATCCGCTCTATCGGACGACAACACCAAATATTCGGCTCTTTTAGATCGATTATCGCCCATCATAATACGACCTGTCATGTGCTCAGGAATTTCACCACCCGCCAAACTAATAACAGTTGGTGCTAAATCTTCAAAACTAACCAACTCATCGGTAACCACACCATTGGTTCCCCAGGGAGATAAATGTTTATATTTTTCAGGAAACCAAATAATAAACGGCACCCGATAGCCCAGGTTGATACCATTGGTTTTACCTCGTGGAATACCTTCACCATGATCGGCATAGAAAATGATAATGGTATTTTCCTTTAATCCATCAGCTTCCAATCGTTGCAATAAGGCGCCAATTTTATTATCAGTCAGCTTGAGGGAGTTATAAACCCGGGCAAACTGCTTACGCATAGCAGGCGTATCGTTATAAAATGGAGGCATATCAAAGTCATTCTCACCTATACGTTCTTCAGCAGCCAACTCATTTAGTACCTGTTTCTTATACCAAGAATAAGTATGCGTCATGGTGCGCGACTGGTGTGAATCCATAAAATTGAAGACTGCAAAGAATGGTTGCCCCTCTGCCCTGTTCCACCAACCTGCTGTATCAGCACTCTCGTGCCAGGCTTCAGCGGTATAGGCTTTTTCGTCGCCTACATTATAATCAGTCTTTTTATTGTTGGAAGTATAATACCCTTGTTGTTGAAGGTAGTATGGAAAACCTTTCATATAATTTGGTACCGCAATAGCACTGCGATGATTTCCAGTTCCTGTTTTGTAAGTTTTCACGCCTGTAATGATGGCCGTGCGGCTTGGCGAACAAACGGTTCCGGTTGAAAAGGCATTGTTAAAACGAACACCATCCATGGCCAGATGATCAATAACTGGTGTTCGGGCATCATCATTACCATAACAGCCGATAAAATGTGGCGAAGTATCTTCAATGGTTATCCAAAGGATATTGGGTTGTTCTAATGGCTTAGTCTGGCATGATGTAAACATCCCAAAAAGCATTATGAGCATTAAAGGCAAAGAACTTTTTAATAGCATCTGGTGGTGTTTTGGGTTAAATGTAAAAGTATAAATAACCACTCCTTATAATGGTTATTTATACTTAATACAAATCTAAAATATATGAAAAAAGGTACTCTAACTATCTTTATTAAATATGATTATTTAATTGGTGAAAGACGGTAGATAAAACTATAGTCTTCACTTTTTAAGCGATATTCTTTACGTGGAAAAGCATTATCCATCCAGCTTGTTGTGCCACCAACACCCATTTGTTTATGGTCAATATTCAGGAATACTTCAGCATGCTTTGTTAGCTCAAACGAGTATTCGGCACGGTGCATTTCGGCTTTAGGATAATGAGTGGCACCAAAACCAATGACCTCATCACCTGTAATTTTAAGTCCTTTACCAGATGCATTCGTCATTGTTACCCAACGAGTATTAGAGCGATAGCCATTTTCCTGAGGACTTGAGTACTCCACCCAAAGTTTATCTACCGTTGATTGATAAACACCTACTAATTCATTGTTGCGGTCGTTGTATGTTGGTCCTTCCGTTCCAAACCACTCAACATTATCGTAACCAGCTGCCAATACCAACTCTGTTCCCTGACGAATCATCATCGGCAACCTGGTTTCGCCAGCGGTGTAACTGCAAGCTACATCCACTTCACCATTGCCATACACTGTATAAGTTTGAGAATATTCAGCATCAATGACCGGTAAGTTACCTTTGGCCGTAATCACAATGGTATTGCCTACTTCTTGCTCGGTAAACTCATTAATTAACCATGCATTGGCTTTCTCCCAGGTATATAACTTAGGCACTTTGGCAGATGCGCCTTTAATACCGCCACGGTCATTATCGGTTAAAGCTCTCCAGAAATCAGGATGTGCACCTTGCCTAATAATCTGTTCATCGTTGATGTAATATTTCTCTAGTCGTCCGGTTAATTTATCAAATACAATAGAAAACTCATCGCCCCAAACATAAACCTTACGTCCGTTAACACGCATTTTCGGTTTTGAAGTTGTTTTCAGCTCTGATAGGTTTGCCAATTGACTCTGTTCCAATTCAAACTGGTCCCAGGCTAATAAATGACCGGCGGCAGCATAAGGTGAAGCATGTTTTGCCTCAAACTTAAAACTCACATGGTACTCCGCATTTTGCTTCGCGTTGAAATTAACCAACTCCAAAGTAAATTCTTTACTGCTCCGAGCTTCAATATCTAGCTCCTGAATCAGACCAGATTTAATCACAACACCATTCTCAAGTAACTCCCAGGCTCCGGTCACCAGGTCCTTGGTGTTTGAAAAGTCGAACCAGTTAGTGATTTTAAAAGTGTTATTCTTTTTATCAATTACTTCAACATGGATGTTGCGGTAATGATACTTAATGGCATTTAAACCCGGATGCGGCGTCCAATTGGCTGCTAATAAACCATTCATACAGAAGGTTTCATCGTGATAGATACCACGTGCTGTTTCCCACCATCCACCATAAGCATAGAAATGGTCATCTTGAGCAGTGGCTCTGTAGTTAGCCGGCACAGGCTGCTTCAAGCCCTGATCCATCCAGTCCCACACAAAGGCGCCCTGAAAATTATTATCGGCATAAATCTGATCCCAGTATTCTTTTAAGTTACCGTTACTATTTCCCATCGCGTGTGTGTACTCGCATAGGATAAATGGCATATCGGCATGTTTCTTTATTATCTGGGCACAACGCTCAGGCGTTCCGTACATTAATGAGAAGATATCAGCTGTATTGTAACCATGAGCTGATGTTCCCTCGTAATGGAAAGGACGAGTAGGGTCGGCCTTTTGCACCCACTTGTAAACATGCTCTACATTTGGTCCGTCGCCACTTTCGTTACCAAACGACCAGATAATAACAGATGGGTGATTACGATCCCGATATACCATTCGCTTCACACGGTCGAGATGTACTTCTCTCCATTCTGGATCATTCGACAAACGGTTTTTCTTATTGTTGTCGAAAGCATGGGTTTCAATGTTTCCTTCATCGATAAGATAAAGGCCATGCTCATCACATAAGTCGTACCACTCAGGTACATTTGGATAATGACTTGTACGCACGGCATTGATGTTATTTTGTTTCATCAACACAATGTCGCGCATCATATCATCGGTAGTAACATAATGCCCCGTTTCAGGTGAATGCTCGTGACGGTTTACACCCTTAAATAATACCTGAACACCGTTAACCAATAACTTGCCATCTTTAATTTCAATGCGACGAAAACCAACTTTCTGTGGAATTACTTCCAACACATTCCCGCTTTTATCTTTCAATGACATTAAAAGCATGTATAAAGTTGGCGACTCAGCGTTCCAGCTAGTAATATTCTTTAGCGTGTGCTCGTCGGCCTTAAAAGTGGTTATTCCATTATCTGCAACTACATCAATAGAATGTTTTAGTAGCTCCTGACCTTCAGAGTCTAATAATTGATATTCAACAACTACTGCATTTGCTACGGTTGAAACAAGTTCGCCCTCTAATTGCAAAATACCATTCGTATTTGATTCATCCAGAGTGGCTGTTATATTAAAATCGCGGATGTGTGATGATGGTGTTGACCACAAATACACATCGCGGAAAATACCACTTAAGCGCCAAAAATCCTGATCTTCTAAATAAGAACCATCGCTCCAGCGATACACTTCAACAGCCAATTGATTATCACCTACCTTTAAGTATTGAGTGATATTAAACTCGCCTGGCGTACGACTGCCCTGACTGTAGCCAACCTTTTTGCCATTGACCCAAACGTAAAATGCCGATTGAACACCATCAAAATTGATGTAAACCTGCCGGCCATCCCAATTAGTTGGTAATGTGAAGTTACGACGATATGAACCAACCGGATTCCATTCTTTAGGAGCTTCCAGATTTTCTTTATCAAAAGGATATTCAATGTTGGTGTAAATTGGTACACCGTGGCCTTCCAGTTCCCAGTTTGACGGCACAGGAATGGTTCCCCACTCTGCATCATTAAATGTGCTTTTATAAAAATCAACCGGGCGCGATGATGGGTTCTCCGACCACTTAAACTTCCATTGACCATTTAAACACTGGTGATAGGCCGATTGCTTTTTATCGAAACTAAGAGCCGCCTGTTCCGAACCATACACCATCATGGTAGCATGCGGTTTTTCTCGGTTAATCTGTAATACTTTTACATTGTCCCAATCTGCTTTCTTTGCAGAAAATGCACTTAAACTGACAAGTAATAATAAGTGCGCAATGATTAACTTCTTCATCTATATGATTGATTTTTCAATGAGTATTAAATGCTTAATGCACGCCTAAATATGCAATGGCAAGATGTAGTTTTTATAGGAAAAAGAGGTGCCTATTTTATCCAAAGAATAGCACATTTTTGCTTAATTCTGTGTTTTTTCATTTTTACCAATAAGTGCATTATCATGCACTCATAAAGTACAGAATCCTGATTACCTGATACATATAAAAAGTTAAAAGTCTACAGGAAATAGTCATTAATATGCTCATCAAGATGCAATGACGGTATATTACTTTTATTATTAGCTACCTCATAGGTTTTGATTTAGAAATAAAGGATGGTAGTTTTTTATCCAATACTTTTTTTGTTAGTTGGTCATTCCATGTGCTTCATCTTCGTGTTTCCCAAAGAACAATACACTCGTACATGATGGTTGATTTATCTACCGGCCATTGATAATCTCATTCACTTGCTTTTTTAGTTCGCTCAATGATGGTGCATATGCTGGATCGTTTGCCAGATTATGCCATTCAAACGGATCATTATTTAAATCATACAATTCCTCTGAACCATCAGGATAAGTAATATACCGAAACTCTTGGGTACGATAAGTAAATGTTTGTGCCTCTATGTTGTAATCAACAACATCGGTAGCAATGGCCGTGAGTGCACCTTTCGGTCCATTCCAATCATCAGAAGTTGGATCATTTAACAAAGCCTTAAAACTATATCCACCCAATGGCAGACCCTCTTCATTCTTTCTATTGTGATTGCCCAGATTACAAATATCAATCAAGCTCGGGTAAATATCGACCAATGAAACAGGTTGTTCCACTAATGTTCCTGGTTTAACTCCTGGCATATTCACAACCAGAGGAATACGGGTGCTGTTTTCCCATGGTGAGTTCTTAAACAAGTATTGCTTTTGCCCCATCTGCCAGCCATGATCACTGGTTAAAACAACAATCGTATTTTTAGCAAACTGACTATCGTTCAAAGCATCCAGAACAACGCCTACCTGCTCATCAACAAAGGCAACACATGCCAGGTAAGCCTGCAGAAAGTGTTTTAAGCCTTCCTCCTCATTATTACCGTACGACTGAGTAAGCATCTTTGAGTACACCTGCCCTTTTGAAGTGTTGGTATACCACTTATCATCCTTGGTTCTTTCAACCGGATAATTGCATTTGTAATAGGTATCATCTGCATCACCTTCTTTAATAACCGGCAATTTCAGCTCTTCAATGGGGAACATGTCGAAGAAGCGCTTGGGCGCATATAGTGGTGTGTGGGGACGAACAAAACCAATTCCCATGAAAAAAGGCTGATCATTTTCTTGCACATCCATTTCTTTGATTCGTTTGGCCGCCCATTGTGCATGCAGTTCATCAGGCAATAAGTCACGGTTTGTTTCATCAATGTAGTTAAACACTTTTCCGTCTTTACCGGAATAAGTCCATCCTACGTTCTCCCCTTTTACTTCATCGTCTTTAAACTTGGGTATATCAGATAACGGTGCATAAGAACCATCGATATCACCAATGCTGCGGAATGGTTGCGGAACCGATGGATGACCGACCTGTTTCTCGCCATCATAAGCGAAAGGGCCATAATTATTAATTTGAACACCCCACTCATCCCAAAGATGTTTTTGATTGGAATGCAATAGTTTACCGCTCCCCATGACGTAATAGCCCTTTTCTGAGAATTGCTCCATGATGGTTTTATTATTCTTAAATAGCTGTTTGGTCGATTTAGTATCTAAGCCAAAATTACGTGATTGATGTGGATAGACACCTGTAAATAAGCTATTGCGTGAAGGGTTACACAAGCCAATATTGGTTTGAGCATTGATAAAGCGCACACCTGATGCTGCCAGTTTATCAATATTGGGAGTGTGGGCTTGCGGATGACCACCAAAAGCGCCCTGGTAGTCGTTCAGGTCGTCACACATGATTAGGATAACATTTGGATGCTTTGTTAATGATACCGTATCTGCCTGTTTACATGTAACGATTAACAAGGCTAATATTATTATGGAGAAACACCTTTGAAATAAATTCATATCCATTTGTAATTTTACACTTTACATGAAAAGTAAAAATACATGATTAACAAATGCAATAAAGCGCTAATATTATCTGATAATGGGCAATAATTATCAGGTCCAGCTCCAAGGCATATTAACTCAGGATGCATTTACTTGGAAATTCATAAGCCTTGGGTGTAAAAAAGGGAAGTCATTAGACCTCCCCATAAAAATTGGTGTAGTGTAGTATTTATTTAATCATTAATTTCATTGGTTGATAACCGTCAAGCAATAGCACATACAAGCCAGAATCAATGTGTCCGACATTCATTTGTTTTATCACATTTTGTTCCAACACTTTCCTTCCTCTTAAGTCGAATACCCTTGCACAACTTTCCTTTTCAATCCCGTTTATGAACACCAATCCAGTAGATGGGTTAGGTGAGATATTTAATTTGGGTAAATGGGCATAGTCGCCAATATCCGATATTGTTTCCTTTACATTACAGGCTCCTATGTTTGGTGTTTCGTTATTAAAATCGATAGGATTACCATAAAAATCTACTGTAGGATATTCTGGTATATCCTTAAAAATACCTTCACCAGCTCCGGGAATTGGCGGGCCTAGTTTAGCGACCCCGGCATTAATGGCAGGACTATTAGATTTTACCTGGTATTTGTCAGAAGCTTCGTCTTCTTCCGTTGTGAATAAAGGGTCACCTGTAACTGGGGCAGCATCCAAACTCATAAAGTTTTGCGCCACACCTCCAAAGAACAGATTGTTCGCCATAAACAGCTCTGTGCCATTATTATTCATGACCATCTGTTTGGTGCCAATGCCCGAACCATTACTTGAGTAGAATATATTATTAAAGATGTGCGTGTTTTTTGCATTCACATCAATTGCAGTTGCGTATGGTTGGTCGATAACAACTGTATTATTGTAAATGTAGCTATAGTCGCAATAGTGTGTGCCCGATGGTGCATTTTGATTAATCCAAATGGTATGATTGCTGTTCTTCCAATTGGGGTTATCGCGCCACCCATCGTTCACACTCACATTAAAACGATAGACAGCATTAACGTTTCCGCCCAGAATCTCAACAAAACCACCTTCACAATCTTCCATATAGTTGTACTGTACAAAGGTGTTGTGGTTTTCATGATCGATATGAATACCGTGTGAATCAAGGTAACCTCTGGTGCTAATGCAACGGTTACGCTGAATAACAGTATTGTAACAACGCCAGGTCCAAACCGAGCTGCCACGGTTAGGCATGCGCGGATCAACATCGGAACCTGGGTGATTAAACAGGTTGTCCTCAATTAAGCAATTGTATGTTTTTGTAGGTAATATGCATGTTCCACCTGTATAATGAAATTCATTATTACGAAAGACCAGGTTCATATTTCGATTAATTATTTCATCACCAATTCCGTCGGTTCCACCAGCATGCTTCATATGAACACCTAAGCGCTGTAAGTCGGTGAAATAACAGTCTTCCATCAGAACGTCCTGGATATTCTTTTCCTGACCAGCAACGGTGTTTTTGGCTGTATAGAATCGAACAGCAGCCACCTCTAATCCATTAAAAGCATCTTCACCCTCACCTTGTAAAATGGGCTTTGGCGCATATACATTCTGGAAAGTCATGTTTCGGAAGACAAAATTACGCATGATTTCTGCTCCGGTATTTAAGACATAAATACCATAGGCATCGGTTTCATCCACGCCTGTTCGGTTGACTGTTCGTTCATTATTAATCTCCAAACCATCAAAAATAAGGTTATCGTGATTCTCCACTAAAATAGCTTCCTGATAATCGCCACCGGCTGCAGATCCTACTTCCCCGGTAATAATTGGTTTATTACCTTCTCCGTATGAAGTTATGGTAATGGGATTTTCCAATGTACCTGAACCATTTACAACAAAATGACCATCGAAACGATCCCCACATTTAAAATTAACGGTATTACCGGGCTTTAGTGGTGCCTGACTAATTCTTTCTAAAGATTGGAAAGGTGCATCTATGGTGCCATCGTTGGCATCGTCACCTTCTGAACTACTGATGTAATAATCGCTTAACTCGGTAAATGCTACTTCCTCAACTTTTATTTCATCCACTAATAGCGTGCCCGACCAATTGTGGAAGACACCGACGTACACCGTATTCATACCGGCTCCTGCTGTAAATGTCATCTCATGATCTATCCATTGCGTCTTCTGTTCTTCTGTTGGCGTAAAATCCTCACCTTGATTTAATAATGTGATGCCATCGGATTGATAAACGCGTAAATGACGTTTAAATGGACTGGTTGTTTTAATGCTCAGCTTGTATTGTTTGCCTGCAGTAACATCAACTTCCTTACGCAGCTGCATGAGGGTCTGACCGTTTTCGCTGGCTACACAGGCAGCGTAATGATTGCCATTGTTGCTCTGAACAGAGGTGCTAATAGTTCCTGGATAATCTGCCTTTTTAATAAAGACATATCCAAGTGTTGCTAACTCATCATTAAGAGCATATGATTCAAAATCATCAGAAAAAACAACTGTCTGTGCCATAACGCCGCTAGTCATTACAGCCATGTATATTAACAAAACAACTCGCCTCATATTAAATTACTTTTTTAACGGTTAAAAGCCCGGTTTGAGCAATATTCAAAAGTACTGGTTTACTGATGATTGGTTTGAGCGTTTATTATCCAAAAATAACCAGGTTTTAACCAAACTCCTTATTGATTCTTCAGGAGAATTTGTTAATTCCTAGTTTAATTTCACTTAGCCTTACGCCCTTGCTTCTTCCAGGCTTCAGAATGTATCAGGCCAAGAAAAGTAGGATCTATCAATTCAGAGGTCCACTCATTTAGTATTAATTCCAATTCTTTCACTTTCTCAGGCATTTGGTCAGCTAAATTATTTTGCTCTCCAATATCCTCACTGAGGTTATACAATTCCTTTGTTTTCCCATTATTATGCATAACTAATTTGTAATCACCATCTCGTACACAATAACGTTGCTGATCAAACTTTCTTAAATAGATATTTTGATGTGGTGCTTTATTGCTATTTCCAGTAACATACGGAATGAGGTTAACGCCATCCAAGGGTTTATCCTTATTAATGGGCGATTTAGCCAATGCCGAGATAGTAGCAAAAATATCGAGTGATGATATTGGAAAATCATAAACCGTTGCATCAACCTGACTTTTCCAGCGCATAGCAAATGGCACACGGTATCCACCCTCATAATGTGAGCTTTTTCCTTCACGCAGAGGCCCATTATCGGATGCATTCTTTGTCTCAGGGCCGCCATTATCCGATAAGAAAAAGATGATTGTATTATCATCAATGGCTAATTCTTCTAATGTTTCAAGCACGCGACCAACACCATCGTCCAGAGCACTAACCATGGCGGCATAGGTTTTACGCTTGGTATCTTTAATATCAGGAAAGCGCTGAAGGTATTCATCCGTAGCTTGCAATGGTCCGTGGGGTGCATTGTAGGATAGAAACAGGAAGAAAGGTTCATTAGCATGACGTTTAATAAAGCTGACCGCTTCATCAGAAAACTCATCCGTCAGGTATTTACTTGTTTTTACAGGCGTATGATTTCGCATTATCCAGGTGCGATAGCTATCATGTTCACCTGATATGGCATAACTATCTTTGATGGTTAATTCCTCAGGAAAATAACGGTGTCCTCCGCCCAGGTGCCCGAAGAATTCGGCAAAACCTCTGTTAAGGGGATGATGTGTTGCCTTATGAGCTCCCATGTGCCATTTTCCAATGACAGTAGATTGATAACCTACCTGAGCCAATGATTCCGCTATGGTCATTTCATCGGTGGTCAGTCCCATATCAGGATCATCAGGACGATATTGCGGGTTACGTTCAAAACCAAAACGCTGCTGGTAACGACCTGTTAAAAAACCAGCACGACTAGGACTACATACCGAATAAGAAGTATAACCATTAGTGAACTTCACGCCTTCGCTGGCTATTCGGTCAATGTTAGGTGTTGGAATATCTTTACAACCATTAAAGCCCACATCAGCATAGCCAAGGTCATCGGCCATGATAACAATTAAATTGGGTTTAAGCTTTTTTACTTTTGCGTAAGTATCTATGGCTGATGAATAAACTACAGCAAGAACAATAGCTACAATATTAATAATTTTCATAATCTCTGTTTCTATAGTTTTACACCTAATATTTCGCAAACCTCTTTATACAAGCTAAGTTTTACCATCTTGTACTTATTATCATCAACTAAGTTCTTCCACTCATGAGGATCATTTTTATGGTGGTACAACTCTTCCGTACCATCTGCATAACGAATATATCGCCAATCTTTTGTACGGTACGAATAATGTTGTTCTTCAATAGCAGTCGAAGACCCGATATTTCCAACAATAGTTAATGCTCCCCTCGGTCCACGCCAAATTGTTTCCTCATCATTATCTAACAAGGGCACCATGCTATAGCCTCCTAATTTCCCACCTTCTTCATTAATTGTGTTACTTCCTGATAAATTACAGTAATCCAATAAGGTTGGATATATATCTACCAAAGAAACAGGCTGCTCAACCTTTGCTCCAACATGGGCATCAGGTGCCATTATCACCATTGGCACACGGGCACTTTCATCCCATGGCGAATTCTTAAACAGGTAATTTTTCTCTCCCATCTGCCAACCATGGTCAGCTGTCAGAATCACTATAGTGTTATCCTTAAATTTGGTTTTTTCCAAGGTATCCAACACCTTTCCAATCTGTTCATCAACAAAAGCCACACAAGCCAGGTAAGCCTGTAAGAAATGCTTTAATGCTAACTCACGGTCGCCATTATAAGACTCAAGCATTGAACGATAGTATCTAAAGCCTTTGTTATTAGGATTGATATTATCCTTCAGGAAGGTATCTTCAGCATCATTTTCTAACCAGGGAGCCAGCTCCAGTTCCTCAATTGGGAACATATCAAAGAAACGATCAGGTGCATGTATGGGAGTATGCGGATTGACAAATCCAACACCCATAAAAAAAGGCTGAGAACTATCTTTCGCCTCCAGTTCTTTCAGCTTATTACTCGCCCATTGCGCATGCAACTCATCCTGCATCAGGTCACGCTTATCATCACTCTCATAATTAAATGGCTTCTTATCCCTTCCATATACCCATGAATCACAGGTTGATAAACGGCCATATGAGCCATCAACAGGTCCAATTGACTGATAGGGCTGTGGCACTTTCGGGTGGGCCACCATTTTCTCACCATCAAAAGGAAACGGTCCATAATTGTGCTTGGTATTCATTCCCCACTCATCCCATGATTTTGGTTCGTTATTACCGTGTAGCAATTTACCGGTTCCAAGCGTGTAATAGCCATTCTCCTGAAAAAGCTGCATTAACGTCTTATTATGCTTTAATACCGGCTGTTTAGTTCGACCTGTCCAGCCAAAATCGTTTGATTCATGAGGATAAACACCTGTGAAGAGGCTGTTGCGTGACGGTTGGCAAACCGGCACATTGGATTGCGCATTGATAAATTGCACACCGGTAGCTGCCATGGCATCAATATTGGGTGTTTGCGCCTGCGGATGACCACCAAAAACACCTTGGTAATCGTTCAGGTCATCGCACATAATAAGTATGACATTGGGCTTATCAGTCTGGCTATAGCTCTTACTGAAAAAGCATAAAAGAAGAAATAGTAATGGTA
The DNA here is from genome assembly GCF_018271975.1 of Carboxylicivirga mesophila. Lineage (GTDB taxonomy): Bacteria > Bacteroidota > Bacteroidia > Bacteroidales > Marinilabiliaceae > Carboxylicivirga > Carboxylicivirga mesophila. Next base: position 22,959 of record NZ_JAGUCN010000007.1, on the reverse strand, counting down.
TTTGATATCTCATAATGCTTAATTAAAAAAGTAAAATTAGGCTTAACATTTCTGAAGCATGGTCAAATATCGGTCTGGTAATGACACTTAATTAACATTTTTCTTCATCTTACAAAAAAACTAAATCGATTGCGAAGAGGCTATACAGAGATTACCTGGTATTGGTTGAATATAAACATTGGTAAAGAAAGTGTAGACTAACTTTGCAATGAACAAAATTACATAAGGATTAACCTGCCCCACCTCAGATATTCAAAAAATGCCGGACATTTGCCCGGCATAATTCTAAAAAAAATGATTAATATGATTTATTCGATTTTACCATCAAGATCAAAGATTTTTAAAAAATTCCAAACCTCTTCAGAAGCATTAATATCCATATTTCCTTGATATCCCGGCCATTGATGACCGCCACCAGTAACTTTCAGGTGGTGAATTTCTACGCCATTATCACCATTCAAATACTCAAATCGTTCCACTGTACTGCCGTCTTCTGTATCGATATCCGGAATAGCGGATACAGTGGGAATGTTGTCGGTATTGTTATGCTCGATCCAAAAATCCAGACCTCTTTGCACAAATGCATAATTCGCTATTGGATCTTCCGTGCCATGTATATGAAATATAGACAAAGGTCTTGTTGGAATGCAATCACCAATAGCAGTTTGAAGCATTAGTCCTGTTACTGAGGCAATGGCGGCAATTCTATTACTGAGTCCACAAGCCAAAGTAAAACTAAAATTACCCCCGTTTGACATTCCGGTACTGTATATTCGCTTAGATTCTATTTTATAATCCTTCTCCAAATGGTCTAATATAGCTTCAATAAAATCAATGTCCGGGTTATTGTTTTCGCTTAGTGTCCATTTATTATCAATACCATTCGGATGAACAACAATAAAATTTTCATTTTCTGCAAGTTCATTAAACTTTGTGTATGCATAATTAAACTCCATATTGCTCGTCAGGCCATGAAACGACAGCAATAGCGGAAGTGAGCTTGTACCCATATAACTTTCAGGAACGTAAATAATATACTCTCTGGTGGTTCCGTTTACAACAAGTTCTTTGGTCATTTTTCCTGTCTGAACTTCATCTGCAGGAACATCTGGTGTTGCTTGCTGCTCATCTTTTGAGCAACAAGCAAATAGTATTACCAATAAAAATATGCTGATTCTGTGCATTATAGTTTTAATAATTTACTGTTTGTAATTGGGGTCATGGCTGTCCATTATTTGTTTCGCAATTTCATGTAAGTCAGTATTAAATCCGGTTTCATAGGTATTGGTACTTAGATCTACATTATAGATACTATTCAGCCACAATAGCGTACCTGTTTCAATTACTATTTGTCCCTGGTGCCCTTTATAATCCGTAAATATGGATGTTGCTTTGGGACCTGACATTGTAATATCATCTGACAATAAATCATGTTGCTGCATTTGTGCTAAATTAATTGCAGCCCATCCTGTAGGAATGGTAAAAATATTGGTTGAAGGAAATTCAATACGTAACCGATCTACCATCTCATGATGAACCATCTCATTGACAAAATAACCATAAAACTCTTGTATCGAATTGTATCCATGTTCTTGAACGAAAACATCCCATTCTGAAGGATAATCAACTGTCGGTATAGCTATAAAAACGCTTATGTCAGGATTGTTCCGTAATGCATATTCAATCCATGCACGGTGTCCCTCAATACGATCATCCGGGTTTTCATAATCATGCCCGGAAGTCATCCCGAAAAGTTCAACATCGCCTTGATCAAGAACAGCTTTTATTTCTTTATGTTCATTGCTTTCTAAATCGTTCCAAAGATTTATTGGTTGTCCATTTGCACCTCCCCTGAAAACTATAGTAGCATTGTGATTCTCAATACCGGCATCCAACGCTAACACTTCTAAATTATTCGCATAAGGTTTAAAAAAACTATTGCCTATCAGTAGCATATTATAACCTTCAGGTGGTGAAGGGTCTTGTATTGTATTATCATTTTTACTGCATGATAAAAACATAATCATCACAGCGACTATCAAAAAATTTAACTGAATCATTCTATTCCCTTATTTATTCTTTCGGACTATTCTTACTTAATATTCTTCGAAGAGTTTCTATACCTGTCATATCAGAAAATGTGCTGAATCTGTATCAGGTATAATTGGTATTGTAGTTTTTTACTCAACCCTCAAACTTTGCCTCTCAACTATAAAATCATACGACAATTCGAATAGGCCTTTTCCGTTTACTGTAGCATCCCAGGCTCCATGACCAAAGCCTTCTAAAGTAACAAGCTTACTATAAATACCTAAATTGTCATATATACCCTGCAATTCTATTGCTTCTTCAAAAGGCGTAACAGCATCATACTGATCGCCATGTGCCATAAATAATTCTGGGTCGTTGGCATCATATCTGTTCAATCCATATACCGATTCAAACACATCTAATTTTATATTCGATCCCCAGAAATAAACCATACTTCTTACAGTGTAAGTCTCATTTAGGTTTGTAGTAGAAAGTGTAGGGTCGTCAGTAATAGAAATTTCGTCTCTAAAGTCTTCCTGATTTGAAATTCCTAAAGCTATGGTAGTAATTGATCCAGCTGAAGCACCACCAACCGTAATAAAGTCAGCATTTATGTTATAAGTGTTCGAATTGGCCACAATCCAGCGAAGGGCCGCTTTAGCATCTCTTTGGGTGGTGTACATAGCAATGCTTTGTTGAAGCTGCTCTATCGTTTCTGCTCCCTGAAAGGCATTCTCCATCCATTCTTGCGGTGCAATTCCTTTATAAAACATTAATACTTCTTCCCTTGACATTCCATTTATTGAACCTAATTCCTCAACAGTTCTATAATCTATCGAAACAAACACCCATCCTCTTGAAGCGTAGTACTTCCCCATCTCTACAATTTCAGGCTTAGTCTTTGTTCCGCCTTTAAATCCACCACCATGAATAAACATAAAAACAGGTCTGTTGTCGGAATTATTATCGGGGTAGTACACATCTAGTTTTTGAGGTATTGCCATAGGAGAAGTACTTGTGCTATTATGACCAAGCCCATCTGCATAAGTAATATCTTCATCTGTCAAAACTGTATATGAAGATTCAGATTTAACCACAGGTATTACATTATCCGGCTTAATTGATTCTTCTTTATCACAAGCTGTAAACAGTAAGACAGTCAAAATCGTTACGTAAACTATTTTATTCATATCAATCAATTTATTATCTCTATTACTGTGTTTTCGTATACATTCATAACTTACTATGATAACCCCATTTACCCCTTAACCGCATAAGTTTAAGTTTACCCTACCCATTTCTTAGTTTTTTTTATGTCTTTTACGTAACTATTGAGTATTAAGGATCAAGGCAGTAATATTAATAAAAGCAAAAGCCACTTTCAGTGAGTGAAAATGGCTTTAAACTATTATTCTTAAATCTTATCGTACCACCCTACCGGAAGCACTACCGCCCATCAAGGCTTCCACTTCTGATCTGGTTAAAAAATTAAAGTCTCCTTTGATTGAATGCTTTAAACAGGATGCAGCAACAGCATATTTAATGGCTTCTTGTGGCTCAGACAATTCAGGTGTTGTTAATGCAAAGATCAATCCACCTGCAAAGGAATCACCACCGCCTACCCGATCAACGATATTCTTTATTTCATATGATTGATAATTTCCATCAGCATCTACAGGTGCAAAGAATGAAGTATCTGACTTGGCATCGTAAAGCATAGCACCCCAGTTGTTGTGCGTAGCAGACAGGCTCTCGCGCAATGTAATGGCCACCTTGCTCACATTTGGGAACTGTTGAACCACCTGGCGTGCCACATCCGGATAACGAGAAGTATCCAATGATCCTGAGTGTACATCAGTATCACCAGCCTGAATACTTAACACATCGTGGCAGTCTTCCTCATTGGCAATCACCACATCGATAAATGGTAATATCTCACGCATGGTAAGCTGAGCCAGTTCTCGTGCTGATTTGGCAGCATCCCACTTCCACAATTTGCCACGGAAATTCAAATCAACAGACACAATAGCGCCTGCTTCTTTGGCTTTTTGAGCTGCTACCAACGTGGCTTCTGCAGCATTTTTTGATAGTGCAGGCGTGATGCCACTTAGATGTAACCATTGTGCTCCATCGAAAATACCGTCCCAGTCATATTGGTCAGCTGCTGTAATAGCCAACGCTGAATCCTCTCGATCGTATATAACATTGCTTGGACGCTGATTGGCACCGGTTTCCAAAAAATAGAGTCCTAAACGTCCATTGTCGGTACGCAACACATAGCTTACGTCAACACCAACGGCTCTAACTGAATCCATTGTTGCTTCAGCTAATGCATGCTTAGGTAAAGCCGTCACATAACGTGCTTTTCCACCAAAATTACATATCGAAGCAGCCACACTGGCTTCAGCACCCGCATAGGTAACTTCAAACTCTCGAGTCTGACGTAATCTTAAATTATCTGGTGAGGCCATGCGCCCCATTATCTCGCCAAATGTTACTATTGTTTTCATAATTCTAGCATGAGTAGTGAGAATTAATGAAATGAGTACGAGATAAAACAATTTCATATTCCTGTCATTTCACTCATTGCTCACCTCTCAATTATCTCTTAATCTTTAAAATCTTCTAATATCTTTAATCAACTGACTTATTTCATGTGCATTTTGAGTTATGGCTGCCCATTGTTCGCCCCTAATCAAATCCTGTTTGGCAATCCATGAACCACCAATTGCAGTTATCAATGGCGATTTAAGGTATTCAGCAGCATTATTAATACTTAAACCTCCAAGGGGAATAAACTTGAGATTCAAATAATTGTATGGAGCGACCATGTTAGTCAAGTGCTTCATACCTCCTGAAGTTTCTGCCGGGAAGTACTTTAATATACGGCATCCCTGCTCCAGTGCCATTTCAATATCACTAGGTGTTACAATTCCGGGAGCAAAGGATAAACCGTAATCCTGTGCTGCGGCAATCACTTTGGGGTTACAGCCCGGTGCCACGGCAAAATCAGCTCCTACTTTTGCGGCATTTTGGACTTGTTCAACCGTTAGTACCGTACCAAAACCAAGGGTAATCTCAGGCAGCTCATCTTTAATAGCATTGGCAGCCTCCCAGGCTACTGGCGTTCGAAGGGTTAGTTCAATGGCTGACACCCCACCTGCCAATAAGGCTTTGGCAACAGGCATCGCATGCTTCACTTCATCAATTACCAGTACGGCAATAACGCCGGCATCGTCTACTTTTTTTATGATATCAGGCGCCATGGCCTTTTGTGCAATTGGCTGCATCTTTGTAATTGTAATGATTAGAATGTAATGTTATACTCTCCTTCTGTCAGGTTCATTGTTGTTGCATCTCCTCGTAACTCCTGCTTATTTACCCATACAGTCCCCTTTGCATCCAAGCTTTTTATATCCACATCAATTTGAATACCCTGAGGAATGACCAACTTGAGACTTTGCTTCTTGCCAACCTTCCACTCAATTTGCATTTGAGCATTTCCAACCGGTATAACCCCCTTCAGATTTTCGACACCCGAATCGATGTATTTTAATGCCCATCTCTTCAGTCCTGGCTCAACAGGTTCCAAGCCAAATAAATACCCGGCAAACAAGGCTGGCGGAAAGGCACTCTCAGTTTGGGCATCACTGCGGGTTTTACCAGGCATAAACTTGCCTGTTCGACCTGAGCCATGCAACCACCACTCTTCCCAAAGTGTTTGGTTGGTATTCTCAGCCAGCATGTGGTTAAAGCGCTTATTTAACAGCTCAAACGATGCTTTCACAGAGCCATATTCACATAGACCTTTGTGTAAATAATAGGACATGGCCGGTGTTACCGTGGTCATGCCGGAATTTCGCTTCACAAAATCATTGTCCTCCTCTACTATGTTTTGTGAAATCTTATTGCCTTGTTCCTGTGTGGCGATGTGCAATGCAAGAGCCATAGCATTGGCGTGTTCGCTGACTTGCATTGATTGTTTTCCGTCGACAACTGCATCCACGAACAAACCGGATTCTTCATTCCAAAACAGCTTTTGAAGACTACCTCGTAAAGTCTTAGCTTTTGACATATAGCCATCGTAACTTTCCTCTTTTAGCCAATTCAATAGCTCTGAATAATTCTCCAGGGCTTCGAGGTAGTGAGCATTCAAAGTGAAATTAGCGCCACTACGATCATTGACTGCATGATCGAGCCAATAGGCATAGGGCGGATTATCAATCAAACCATGTTCATTCGTAAAACCATGTAAGAGTTCTAAAAGACGTTCTGCTGCTGGCAGTAACTGCCTAACAGTTTTTTCATCACCACTATACAAATAATAGTTCCATAAGCTTTTTAGCCAAAAACAATTAGAATCCAATATTACCATATAGTCGCTTGTTGCCAGTGGGGCATACGCCGGCATAATACCATCGGCCATTTGCTCCTGAGCAATCTGTATCAAATAACGGCGCTGCAAAGCCATGCCACCAAAGATGTAATAATTGCCCAAGGCACCATAATACCCTGTTTGGGCATACTGGCGACGCTCGCGATAGTTATCAGTAATGGCATCCGTGGTGCAAATCTCAATCGTTTTGGCTGAAGCTGTAAAGAAATCTTTTACCCATGGGGCATCTGCTGATTCCATGAGTCCTTTCTGTTCAAAAGGGTATGAAATATGTCGCAATGCTATTTGATTTATTGTGACCGGATATCCGGAATTCTCTACCCAGACGGCCATATAACGACATGGTTTGAAATAAGACGCCTCCCATAAGTCCCTCTTCCCTGATAGTGTGATGCGGTCTTCGTATTTTGCATCCACCAGACTGGCACAAAAATGGTTATTCAACACATATGGTGCACATAATACACGTATTTGTGTTCCGGATATCCCCTCAATGTTAATTAAGGGAAAGCCATTCATTACTTTCCCAAAATCAAAGAGTAGCAGGCGGCCTTTCTCATCTTCCTGAAAAACCAATTCAAATCGTTCTTTTTTGCTAATGCCTCTGCTAATGGCTTTATCAACTGTCCCATCCAAAAGGACTTTTTCACTAACCAATCCTTGAGGATATTCTAAGTAGTTTTTTGTAAGAATAAGTGTTGGCTTCAACAGCAACTCTTCCTTTAACATAGGAATATCGCGCTTGACCAACTTAATCCATGGATTTATTGAAGCAGTAGCTCGTACACCTTTCTGATGCGCTGGCCAACCTGCATTACGCATCAGTTCATGGGCGAAAGACCAAGAAGAGTCATCAAAGTCTCCAGTAAACCAAGCATGGCTGTAGGATCGCATATCTACATTATCACATACATCACGCTGAAAACGGCTGATGACAGGAGACTCCTTATCCCAGCTACTATCTTCCATCAATCGCCATGAATCATCGGAAACAATCACCTGATTGTCCACCTCCATCTGCACCAATAAGCCGGCCCGTGCTTCAAACTGATAGGATTGAGCGCCAGGTTCAAACACCACTCTAACAGCTATCAGGTTTTTTCCTTCCCGTAAAAAACCTTTAACATCAATACAATCATAGGACTGATGATGAGCGGCACTGCGCGCAGCTCCCCGATTGACATATTGACCATTGATGTATAGTTGATAAAAATCTGAAGCTGTAATTTTCACTATTGCCTGCTTAGGAGAGGTACCCAGCTCAAAACTCTTGCGAGCCATAACAGCTTCAGCCTGCAGCTCCTCCTCAGCCCAAATCCATTTAGCTGCCCAATGCTTTTCAATAGCTGATGCCTTGAAAAAAAGAAGGCTAAATAGAATATTAATAAAAAAATATCTCACTATTAATTTATTTTTTTAACATCAATGCTGCACCATAGCCACAGCCATATACAGCATTGTGTTATTATTAGTAATTATTGCTGCGCTTCACCTGCTGCATAATTCATGATATTAAACAGTAGCTTTTCGGCCACCGGGTCTTTGTCCAGAAAATCGATAATGCGTAAGGTTGACATCAGCATTTGTCCTTTTCCAATGTTGGCCTCCATTACATCTGCTGCCCACCATACTTCGCCCGGCCCGTTATAATGGCGCACCATTATGTCATTGTTGGGAAAATGGTCGTAACCAATCATACCCGCAATATATTGCCCTTTAATTTTCGACATGGATTCAACAGGATGTACATTCTCATACACACCATGCATAATCATATTGGTGGACAGTCCATCAAACACCGGATGCTCAGTTACGATATGTGATTTAGCTGCCCAGCCGCCACGTGTGGCCCACTTGGCATGCAGTTCAGCACTAAGCGGTAAAGCATCCACCTCCACTTCGTGCAGTTCCCGGTCGAACCCAGGTATTTTATTGCCAACGGTTTCTAAAAACACAGCATATCCCCCTTTCTCAACAAAGGCTTTTACATCCATGGCAGCTTTCTGATAGCGCTTATCCTTCTTTTGACCTTTACCTACCAAGACCGGAATAGATTTATCCAAGTTTTCTGTAAACTCAAGGTATTGAACTCCTTTAGCATCCAGGAATGCCTTCAGACTTCCTTCAAAATCGACCACCGCCACATTAGCTACAGGTGTTGCTAACTGAACTTCAGTAAAGACATCAAAAGGCTGTGCATTTTTGGTAATCACCTCTCCATCTTCATTAATTACGTTTACTTCTACCGTATAGGTGCCAGAGTAATATTTGGTTTCCAGTTTAACATCCATAAAAGTCGAAATACCGGATGTGAAAGTGATATTCAGCTTCTCTGACAACACCACCTTTTTACTGGTATCCAGAATCTGTACTTCGACAACAGCCTTTTCATCTACTAACTCACTTACACCAAATACCTGCAACTGCGCTCCTTTTTGTGCATAAACATTACGCGGTAAAATGCGTATTGGAGCTATCTGTGGCTGATTAGCTGCTTTGGTCATATCATAAACCAGAGTCTTTGGATTTCGCCATAAATCAAGCAAACCGGCGCCTAACACCCAGTCACCTCCCACTAGTGCATGCACACAATAGCCCTTAACGATTGAATTTAAGCGGATAGCTTCTAACATGCGCTTATTAGCTATTCCATGTATTTTTTGTTCTTCCAAATAAAGGTCGTGTACATTTGAATAAATCTTATCAAACCCAACCTTCTTTAATGCTGTCACATAGCCATCATTCAGTGCTTTATGGTAGACCGGTGGTGCAACTATGGGATTACCTTTCTTATTAAACTCCTCACTATTGCTAATCAAATCCGGCGTGCTGCCATAACCTACCTCTGACAGATAAGTCATCATGCCAGGTACCACATGTTTCCCGTAGCCTTTAGCATCAATTATTCCAGAATTTTCCTTCTCCTCTTTTGTTTTAGCGGTAGCCAGGTATCCATTAAACTCTTCCTCGCACACCTGTGAGCCACTGTAATGGTGAATATCGTTGAATTTCTTTGGTATACATTCATAAGGCAGATAAATATTGGCACCTTCACCCCAGCCTCCTGACTCATCGAGAATCATACGGGTAGGATCCAGCTCCCTCGCCAAAACCGACATTGAATTGAGCATCTGCGTTAAAATAGGGCGGTTAATCTCGTTAAACAACTCCCATTGCACAATACAGGTGCGGTTACGATTATTGAGAATGGTTTCTCTTAGCTCATTTTCAACCACATGAGATAAACGCGGTGTTGATATTGGCCTGAGCATACACTCAGTCACTAAACTTCCTACAGTCAGAACACCAAGCGAGTCACACAAGTCCAACCACATAGGTGGGGCCGGCTTTCGCCAGGGACGAATCATATTAAACCCAGCTTCTTTGGCGAGAGTAATTTCCTTAATGGCCATCTCGCGGCTATCCGGATAGGCCAATTTGACAGGATAAAGTCCCTCAAAAAAGGTGGCTTTCAGATATAGTGGATTACCGTTTAAAGTGAACTGATCATCTTTGACAGAAAACTCGCGCATCCCAAATTTAACCGACCACTTATCTTCAAGTACTTTGTCATCCAATACGCTAACATTGGCCTTATATAAGTAAGGATTATCCATTGACCAATATTTGGCATCCTCAATTTTCATTGACCAGCTCAATTTGTTTTTACCGGGTAAAGCCACGATGCTCTCTTTCCTGTAAGCAACAACGTTTCCTTCTGAATCTTCTATGCTAACCTCAACTAATTTGTTGTTTGTAAAGGCATCTGCATTATTAACGGTCATATTCAATACTGCCTCATTAGATGCAATACGCGGCTCAATAAACACATCGGCCAAATGCGTATGTCCCTTGGCGCTCAGGTTTACGCCTTGCCAGATTCCACCAGTGATGGCACCACGCCACATGGGCACTTCCTGACGGCCCATGCCATCAATGCGCTTATCGGTGAGAATGATGGGACTCACCACCCTGACCATAATGGTATTTTCCACACCGAACTTGAGGAGTTTATCAATACGGAAGCTGAAAGGCGTGTAACCACCTTCGTGAAAACCTACCACCTGTTCGTTTATCCATACTTCTGAATAATAATTCACAGCATCGAAATCAATCTCCACAATTTTACCTTCCCAGTTGGCCGGAATGGTAAAGTTTCTGGTATAAAACCCAACTCCTTCGTAGTTTTCCTCTGTCTCCTCCCAACAAGAGGGAACCTCAATGTGCTTACTTTCCAGCTTGCTGAATTCTTCATTCAGAAACCACTTCTTCACTACTCCTTCATTTGCATCATCAAAAACGATGTTCCAGGTTCCATTTAAAGAAATGGTATTGCTGTTGTTTTGAGCGCATGCCGCTGATGAAATTAATAACAGCAAGGCAACAATATTTGTAAAGTACTTTATCATCAGTCATTTAATTAATCAACTACGTATTTGGCTAATGCATCCGCATTCACATCCACCCCTAAACCTGGTCGGTCAGGCACCTGCAGATAGCCATTTTCGGGCACAATCAAGGGTTCAATCAATACATCGCGCAACTCATTTTCTGTTCTGTCCAATTCCATCCATGGGGTTGAATCGAACATACGACCAGGAATTACATCCAGATTGGCAATTAAATGCATAGCAGCATGCAAAGCAATGCCAGTACCCCAGCTGTGAGGCACTACTTCAACACCAAAGGTATTGGCCATGGCAGCAATTTTTTTCACCTCTGTCAACCCTCCGGCCGCTGCAATATCAGGCTGTGCGATGTCCACAGAATCATTCTGAAATAACTGTAAAAAACCGTATCGTAAGTATTCACATTCGCCACCTGCTATTGGGATATGGGTTTTGTCGCGCAACTGCTTATAACAGTTATAGTGCTCAGGAGAAACCGGTTCCTCAAACCAGGCAATATCCAGGTGCTCAATTTTTCGTGCCAATAACGTGGCTTCTTTCAATGAATAGGCATGATTGGAATCAATCATCAGCTCCATATCCTCTCCAATTGCTTGACGAATGGCTGTCACATACGCCACATCTCTGGCAATGCCCAAACCAACCTTCATTTTGAGTCCTTTAAAACCTTGCCGCTTGTACTCAATCGCCTCATCCACCAATTCCTGCATTTGATTATTACATTGGGTGAAATACAGACCTGTAGCATATGGCTTTATCTTTTCGCGCTTTCTGCCACCCAACAAGCTTGAAATGGGCATATTAAAATGCTTTCCTTTAATATCCCACAACGCAATATCTATTGCACTTAAAGCTGCCAGGATAACACCACGTCTTGCATAATCCAGTGAACGACGGTACATCGTTTGCCACACTGTTTCATGTTCCAGTGCATTCATTCCTGTAATAAACGGTTTAAAGAACTCTATTCCGGCTTTTACCAAATGAGCAGGACCATACCCTTCCCCCCAGCCATAGGTACCATCTTCGGCAGTTACTTTAACCAAACAGATAGTGCGTGTTTTGTATTCCCATTGAGAGAAGTAAAACGGTTTATTTAGTTCCTGACTAACGACATAGGGTTCTATTTCAACTATCTTCATCAACTTATTTTCTTGTTATTTTCAGGTGAGTTCCTTCTTACACCATATTGGCATATCCAAGGATTATACTTGCAATAATTAGTACTGCAAGTCCTATTAATAATAATCGGAATGGCTTAGCCGCCCCATTCCACTCTCCGGCCCTATAGGCCCAGAAATTACTTACAATTAAGGACAATCCAAGTAACATGGGCCATCCTATTACACCGCCAATAGGACCAATTAATGCGGCTCCCTGGCCATATATCCCCAGCGCTCCAAACCAAAAAACACTTGCTAATATGGCCCAGCGATAGGCTTTGCCTGAACCCTCAACCTTGAAAGATCTCCATGATTTATTTTTGACCAGCAAAAAGATGGCATATCCCGCGTTCATAATAAAGGCCCCCATTAATACAACTACCCAAGCTGCCAAACTGGCATTTCTGTCGATGGCCCCCATGCTTTCTGCAAGCTTTGCGATGGGAGCAGCTTCAACGAAACCGACATTTAATAAGGCCGATAGAACACCACAGCTAACAGCAATCAGTATTCCTTTCAGAATATTGGATTTATCACCGGATGCTTCCGAAGTCAACTTATCTTTATCAATACCTGCTTTGGCGGTAATAGTTACGCCTACGAGGGTAATAAGCAATCCGGCTATAACATAAGGGAATTGAGGTAAAGAAGTGGAATTTTCCATTCGTAACAATGGAATTAAGGCTCCAACAGAACCGGCTAGCCCCATAACAATGCCCATGGTTAGTGATAACCCAATGTAAGGCACACTAACACCGAATAAGATTCCGCCAATTCCCCACAGAAAACCAAACAACATGGCAATAAATACAACACCTTGCATATCAGGATTTGAAAATGAGTTACCTAAAACATCAAATAAATCCGGCACAGCGATGCAGGCCCATCCCATAGGTAAAATAATCATGGCAATAATCACGTGAACCAGCCACCACGACTCCCATTTTAAGGGAGCCATGTATTTCATCCCCAAACCAAATGATCCCTGAAAAATACTGGCAAATACTATTAATAAAAAAGGTAAGAACATTGCTTCCATAAGGTAATTCTTTAACGGTAGATTTTATGAGTTGAATAAGTTTTATTTGGCAACAGACACTCGTTTTTTCACGAGGTAATCATCCAATGCCAGGTGAGAGCAATCATGACCAATTCCACTATTTTTAATACCTCCATGTGGCAGATAAATAGAGTATTTAACACCGTTAACCTGTACCTCTCCAAACTCCAATTCGGCACTGAATCGTTCGATACGTGCATGGTTATTGGTGAAAATGTAAGATGCCAAACCGTATTCGGTATCGTTAGCCATTTCAAGCACCTCATCGTCTGTAGAGAATTTATACAGAGCTGCAACCGGACCAAAAATCTCTTCCTTCGCCACACGCATCTTTGTGTTCACATTTGATAGAACCGTTGGCTCAATCCAGTTCCCTTTCTCTTTACCTTCCGGTATTTTAGCACCTGTTTCAACCACAGCACCCTTCGAAACAGCCTCATGAATCAAGTCGAACATCCTGTCACGATCTTTGAGCGTTACTACAGGTCCCATATCTGGTTTCTCATCTTTTCCAAAACCAAGTTTTAGTGCTTTTGCCTGTTCAACATAAGCAGATAGAAACTTATCGTAAATGTCTTCATGCACAAATATGCGATTGGCTGCCACACATATTTGTCCGCTATTACCAAATTTTAGCCCTATCGCCAAATCCAATGCTTTATCAAAGTCAGCATCTTCAAAAACAATAAATGGTGAATTTCCTCCCAACTCCATGCTTAACTTCTTGATGGATGTTGTGCTATCGGCAATCACTCGTAGACCTGTTTGCGTGGATCCAATCATCGTCAACACATTCGTTTGTTTACTTTTAGTTAATATATCTGCTACATTATCAATGCTTCCGGCAATAATATTTACAACCCCAGCCGGGAAGTTGATGTCATGCATAATCTTGCCTAACAAATAAGCCGACAATGGTGACAAGGAAGAAGGTTTAATAATCAAACTGCATCCGGCGGCTAAAGCCGGCCCTAGTTTAAAACCGACATTTAATAAAGGGAAGTTCCATGCCAGGTAAGCCACCGCCACACCAGCAGGTTGATGCACCATCTTATGCGTATGTGTCCCTTCGTAATCCGGAATCTGCTCATCCCGCAAGTTTTTCATGGCGTTTGGATACCATTCTAATCCATTAACCACCGCCTCAATATCCTCCCAGGCACCTTCATAGGTTTTTCCCATTTCGTGAACCATAGCCTGACGCAGCAGTTCTTCATTCTCCAATACAGCCTGACGCAACTTCATCATCCAATTGGTGCGTTCTGTCAATGGTAACTTTGACCAGTAAGAAAAGCCTTTACGGGCGGCTTCAATAGCTCTTTCGGTATCTTCTTTAGCTGCTTCTGCGATTACCGCAACCGATTCTCCTGTAGCCGGACAAATTACATCCGTTTTAAACTGTTTACTGGAGTCGATTAGCTCGCCTCCTATGTATAATTTCTGGTATCCAAAATTCATTATCCCTAACTTTTATATGTTTTCTCCGTTTTTACCACGAAACAAATGTACACTGTAGTCCAGGTCGATACTTTGCATTTTTTATCCAACAATAACCAGTTATTAACCAGATAAAATAAATCAGACTGGCGGATTCATTAGAACTCGCCAAAAAATCTAATTTGCAATCCAAACAAAACAACTCTTCTAAAAAACATCCTGTTTATCAAGCAGAACAGGCTTTAGTTTGACATTCCTTATTGATCGGATAGTATCTGCTTCGAAAATCCCTTGGCGTAGTTTTCTTGATTTCCTTAAAAACACGGTTAAAGCTGGTTAACGAATGAAAACCTGATTCGTAACAGACCTCAGAGATAGTCATGTTTCCATTTATAAGTAATTCACATGCCTTACCTACTCTAAATTCATTAATAAACTGAAAAATCGTTTTATTTGTCCGATCCTTAAAAAACCGACATAACGAATTTGGTGTCATGGCAGCTTCTCTAGAAATTTCATCTAATGACACCTGCTGTAAATAGTTATTTACAACATAATCAATTACCTTACTGAGACGTTGGTCATCAGATTTTGAATCCGATATTATAAAGTGAGTAGATGCCAATAATTCTTTATCAATCCCATCGGCCAGTATCGATAAAATCTTTAACAAGGTTATGATACGTATGGCTCCACCGCATGAAGAAATTGCAACCAGCAATTCACGTACTTTGGAAAGCGTCACATTTCCAAATCTGATTCCTCGTTGAGCTAAATCCAAGAGCCGCCTTATATTGTCAAATTCTGGTATCGATAAATATGCACCTTTACTGAATTCTTTACCAAATTTAAGAACAACGACATCCACATCATCAGAATCATCCTGCATTTTCCACAGATGAGGAAGACCAGAACCAACAAGAACCAAATCGCCATCATTAAATTTTTCCAAATGGTCACCAACCATTCGGATTCCTTTCCCTTTTAAATGATAAATCAACTCAAATTCTGCATGAAAATGCCAGTTTTGTTCACTATGAGGCAGTTTGATACGCTCAATAGAAACTGATTGATTGATAACACAATTAGTCGATTTATATTTTAGCTTCATGTTGAATTGATTAAAAAGAATTGCTAATAAAATTACCTCTTCCCATAACCAATCGATGTTAAATTTACATTAGAATATAACACAAAACATACAAATTCAATTTGTGCTATCGTTTGTTAATTTTCTGTTCATTCTTTTTTTATTGAATGGGTAAGACGATAACTTCATTCTATTAGCATTAACTTTCTTATTTAAACAATCTTATAAATCTTATTATAACAGGATTATTAGTTATTTCTGCCTCACACAACCTTTAGATTACCTGAGATAAATTAACACTGATATACTACTAAATTACTTAAATTATAAATAGGAAACTCAAGACTTCATCGCATCAGAAACTAGACAGAATAGCCATTTATTTAAAGTATCAATATCTCTTTTTACGCGATAGTCAGCAGGTAACGTTTGGGCATGTTTTGAATAGATTTCAACTTTATTAAACAAAAATCATATTGTTCCTGCTCAATCAAGTATCCTTGATTGTGCGATAAACCATCTTCAACAAATAAAAAGCTTAACTGATAATTATAAGATGCGGAATAAATTAACAAATAATAAAACAAGATGATTCCAAAGAGTAGTACCCTTATCTTTAGCATCATATTTTCTTTCGGCAGTGGTTAATTTCGTTTAGAAGGTTAAGTAAGCAGTGTACCATTAATATGAATATATTCAAATGTATTAAGTATATGGTCTTATTACCTTCTTACGACTAAACCTATTAAATAAAACAGCTATTTGCATTACTCACTATAATTATTGACATTTGTTTTTATTTAATAAATATCAGAAGAGACGATATCGAGACCCTTATTTTTAAGTGCTTTATAAAAGACTGATTTAGAATATTATATCAATTAAGATACGATCCCGCCGGGATCACAAAAAAGCCTGTAAATCGTTTGATTTACAGGCTTTTTCTTTTTATTCATTGTGCAATTAATCAACTAAAATAAGCTAATCTTCAAATACGCCTAATTGAAAACATAAAAAAAGCCTGACCACAAAAAGATCAGGCTAAATAGGAAATATCCCCTATACAGTATTTTATTTCAACTCCAGCTTCTGTGTCTTAGAGTAGTTTTCACCACGTATAGCTTTAAAAGCTTCTAGCATCTCGGCTAGTTTATCCGGATGAGATTCTGCCACATTATGTTGTTGACTGATATCCTCTTTCAGATTATACAACTGAAATACTTCATCGTTACCCAATTCAATATTAACATGGTGATTCTTTTTAGCTCCTTTGTATGGCGGAATCATTAACCAGTCACCTTTTCGCAATGCGGTGCGGGTGGTAGCTTCAATAACAAGTGATTCGCGACCTTGTGCACTTTTGCCTAATAGCACATCCAGCATATCCTCACTATCGGTAGTTGTTTCCTCTGTTCCGGTTAACTTAGCCAATGAGGCCAGTAAATCCATCTGGCAAACTAAGGCGTCAGACACACCTGGCTGAATGGTACCTTTCCAGTAAGTAATGAATGGTACACGTGTGCCGGCTTCAAACAGGCTGTATTTGCCACCACGCAACGGACCGGCTGGCATATGCTTACCTAACTTCTCAACTGCATCGTCATAGTATCCGTCGTTTAATACTGGTCCATTATCACTTGAGAATATAATGAGCGTATTCTCAAGAATGCCTTCTTCATCTAAAGTCTTAATAAATTCACCAATACACCAATCAGCCTCCAGAATAACATCACCACGGGGCCCCATGCCTGATTTGCCTTCAAATCGCGGATGTGGTGTACGCGGCACGTGCGGCTGCTGCATGGCATAGTACAAGAAGAACGGTTGGTTCTTATGCGTCTTCACATAGTCCTGTGCTTTACCCAGAAAATGGTCGGCCATATCTACGTCGCTCCACTTAGCCGCTTCGCCCCCTTTCATATAGCCAATGCGAGGTACTCCATTCACAATAGTTGCATTGTGTCCATGGTGCCACATCATCTCGCACAACTCAGGATTGTCCTTGCCTGTTGGCTGACCTTCAAAGTTTTTATTGTAATCCACTTCAATCGGATCATTGGGGTCCAGTCCTTCAACCAAACCATCCTTTAAATAAACAGTAGGTACACGATCCTGTGTAGCCGCCATGTAATAGGCATAATCAAAACCTACTTCGTTTGGACCTGGTGATACCGCTTTATTCCAATCTACATGGCCGGTGCCTAAACCAAGGTGCCATTTACCCACCAATGCTGTTTGATAGCCTTGCGCTTTCAGCATCTTAGGCAACGTTACCTGGGCCGCATCAATAATCAATGGTGCTGTGCCAGGCAGTATTTTGGCATTCTTATTTTTCCAGGGATAAACACCTGTTAGCAGGGCGTATCTACTTGGTGTGCAGGTAGCCGATGACGCATAGCCATTGGTAAATTTAATTCCTCCATTGGCTAGGGCATCTATATTTGGGGTCTGTAATTCAGTAGCTCCATAGCTGCTCAAGTCACCATAGCCCAAATCATCGAGGTAGATCACTACCACATTGGGCTTTTTAGCTCCCTCATCACTAATCTCTTTACTAGTTGGTTTGCATGCTATTAAACCAGCAATAACAATTAGCAAAAATCCTTTTAGATAGTTCATTTGAATCTTTTTTATTATTGATAATTAAATACTTTATTGTCTGTATGATGGATTGTTAGGCATTAAACCCAAACTACCCAGAAAATCAACTGCAGCAGCTTTTGCATTGTAATTGCGTCCTTCAAGCTCACGCGATGCTCTAACCGTTTCGATAAAAGGTGTTTTATCATTGATATACATCAGGTAGTGAATGGCCATTAGTGCCAGGTTATTATCCGGATGGAAACAAAACTCCTTGAGCAATCCTTCGGCCTTTTTGTCGGCCCATTGATTCCAGGCCATGGCGGCAGCTGTTATGGCTACAGGTGCATATGTATCATCCATAGCCTTTCTGATAGCCTCAGCGTGCTTCAACAATATATCTGCAGGTTGTGACCTAAGTCCCACAGCAGCCCAATAGCGAACTATCTGATTGCTATCTGATAAATTTACCACTTGTTCTCCGGCTATCATATCCCCCCTGTTACCGGCCAGCCATGCGCTATTCAGTATATCTTCAATGGCGAATGCAGTACCCATACGATACTCATAAGGCGACTGTTCTTTCGCAATCCTCTCCAGCTCATATTCGGGCAACAGCATCACATCTCTTGCATTCAGCATTTCCTGTTTAAGCAGTTGTCTCATCTTATTGAGTACCTCCTGATGCTTTTCATCGTTAACCAGGTTATTCAACTCCCATTGATCATCATCGATGTTGTAAAGATACTCGGCAGGACGTGCTTCAAACAGTCGTTTTTGTACAGGATTAAGCAAATTTTGTTCATAATCTCTACGCATCTGTTGCTTGATGTCACTAATCTCCATATAACGGATATACCTTGCCTCGGGGATGAACGGCATAAAATTTCGGGAGTACAGGTATTTGCCATTGGTAACAGTGCGTACCATATCAATGCCGTTATCTGCCCGATCGGATGATAATACCAGGTAATTAGTTTCATCGGAGCGGTTCTCCCCCATCAACACGCGCCCGGTCAGATGCTCAGGTACTGCACCCCTGGCCAGGCTAATCATCGTTGGCGCCAGGTCTTCAAAACTTACCAACTCATTGCTTGTCACTCCACCTGTTCCCCATGGCGACAAATGCTTATATTTTTCAGGAAACCACATAATGAAAGGCACCCTATAGCCCAGGTTGATACCATTGGTTTTACCTCGTGGAATGCCTTCGCCATGATCGGCATAAAAAATGATAATGGTATTTTCCTTTAATCCATCAGCTTCCAA
Source organism: Carboxylicivirga mesophila (assembly GCF_018271975.1). GTDB lineage: Bacteria > Bacteroidota > Bacteroidia > Bacteroidales > Marinilabiliaceae > Carboxylicivirga > Carboxylicivirga mesophila. Next base: position 3,524 of record NZ_JAGUCN010000007.1, on the reverse strand, counting down.
TCGTTGCAATAAGGCACCAATTTTATTATCGGTCAGCTTAAGGGAGTTATAAACACGGGCAAACTGCTTACGCATAGCAGGCGTATCGTTATAAAACGGAGGTATTTCGAATTCATTCTCCGCAATGCGCTCATCTACATCCAGCTTATTTAACACTTGTTTTTTATACCAATCATAGGTATGAGTCATGGTACGCGATTGGTGCGAATCCATAAAATTGAAAATCGCAAAGAATGGCTGTCCGTCAGCCCTGTTCCACCAACCAGCGCTATCCGAACTTTCATGCCAGGCTTCAGCAGTGTAAGCCTTTTCATCACTTACATTATAGTCTGTTTTCTTATTATTGGTAGTGTAATAGCCCTTCTGCTGAAGGTAATAAGGAAATCCTTTTATATAATCAGGTATCGTTATCGTACTGCGGTGATTGCCGGTTCCGGTTTTATAGGTTTTAACACCAGTTATAATAGCTGTGCGGCTAGGCGAACAAACTGTACCCGTTGAAAAGGCATTATTAAAATGCACTCCTTCACCGGCCAGCTGATCGATAACAGGCGTGTTAGCGTCTTTATTACCATAGCACCCAATAAAGTGAGGCGACGTATCTTCAATGGTTATCCAAAGGATATTGGGTGGTTCAACAGACTTTACCTGACAAGCAGCAGCAAGTGCCAGAATAACTATGCTAAACCAGTGCAATCGGAGGTTTTTTTTCATTATGTTGCTTTATCGTGATAGATTTTGAGTTTACTACCGCAAGTTGCAACATCTCTTTTAAAAGTACGAGCCAATTTTAATCAGAAAATGGTACATTATCATTCTTTGATAACGTACCACAATTATCATATAGGAGTGCATAGAGAACCATATCGGTTATTATCCTAACTGTATATCTGCATTTTATAACATCCCTGTTGCAAAGCTACTCAACTCATTCACTCAACAGAGGATTTAATCAATTATATGGTCATTCTCATAATCCTGTTGAATGTACTTCGCCACTCAATTATAGAACAAGATTAAAGATTGCCAACTTCCAGATTTTGTTTTAAGAATAATAATAAGTCAGAAACCTTGAAAAGAAGCACTACAGACAATGATAATATAACCAACTTCATATATGTCAATTTTACAGAGAGAAAAGTAGTCAGTCATACAGAATAACTGATTAACCTGTGAGAAGCTTGAGAGGAATTGAATCTGGAATTGATATAAAACAAAAGCGAAGCAGACTGCTTCGCCTTCTTAAGAAATTATATTTCCTATCTAATTATTTTTTAGAAAAAATAGTTCACATCTTCTTATAATAAAGATGCCAAGTTATCGCTATATTCTTTTCATCATGTGTTCAACCTCACGAATCTGAGCAGTCAATAGGTTTTGCTTATCCAATTTCTTAGCATCCAGCAAATAGATTTTTGCCAGCTTTTTATTTCTCTTCGACAGGTAAAATCCCGATAGATTCAACTTTGCCATCGCCTGATCACTTTTGAGGCGTAGCCCGGTTGAAAGTGCTTTCTTGAAGCTTTTTTCAGCTTTGGATGGCTGATTGGTTTGTGCTTGCGTTAGGCCTAAAAGGTAATAGTAATAAGCCTCCTGAGTCTTAATCATATTTTCAGGTTGCTTCACTCTTGAAAGAATGCGTTCTACTGTCTGAAATTTGCTTTTTCGAATAAAATAAAACGCCAACAGGTTCATTTCATTCTTAAAATGAAACAAAACAAAAAACAATGAGATAATAACTGTAAGTACTCCCCATCCAACAATGCCATTAACAAAAAGAAAAACCGATAAAATAGTTAGAATGACGGCCGCGATTAATCGTATATATTTCATGATGCTTTTTAATGATTTAAGGGCACAAAACAATGCATTTTATGCAATAAAACAAGCGTTTCATCACTATCATTTTCTTTGGTATCGTTATTACATTGTAAAACAACGCAGTAAAAAATGCATTTTTTAGTATATAATTAGAACTGCGCCTTATCACATGTCAACCTTCAAAATGAATTTGCTGACTGTTTAGTTTGCCGCATAACTTTTATACCTGTAACAAAGTCTTGAACTCTACTATTTCAAAGCATTTCTTTTGATATGCTTTGCTTGTTGTGAGCGCAGTTTGAATTATCTCTGACAAAATGAGCAACGATTTTCGCCAGCATATCAACATTTAACCTTTAATTCAAGGTGATTCTTTCCGTAGGATAAAACCTATTTCTTCTTTTTATATGGATTTCTTTTGGTCAAAGGAAACTGAGGGTGCCCGGTTCTGGCATTATTCATTAAATTCAGCAGCTCCTGGCATTTTTCAGGATGATTATCAGATACCTCAACACACTCCGACACATCAGAATACATATGGTACAATTCAATCTTATTATTCAGCACAAACCTAAGCAGTTTCCAATCTCCTTTTCTGATTAACTGCACAGGTCCTTTACCTTCATTAAATTCCCAATACATATAATCATGTCGCTTTTGATTAATGGAATCACCCAATAAAGCAGATAAGAATGAGATACCATCAATTTCATTATAAGTACATGTTTGACGCGTCATTAATACTTTCAGGGTCACAATTCCAATAAAACTTCCAAGTTTCATTTTTGTCGTTAAATTAGTACCTATATTGAATTATAAAGAATCAAATCAGCTGCAACATAGCAATATGTAATTATACAATAACCAGCACATTTTTGGTCTTTTGTGTTCCGACAATTAATCAGCCATGCGGGTGTTTACATTCACACATCTTACCATATTCATTGGGCTGCAGTGCTTTAATAGCTGCCTAAAGCATCAGAAATACCGAATAACAACATTCAATTGAATTATGAATAGTACAAAGCATTAGGCCATAATAAAAGGAGCCCTCAATTGAAAGCTCCTTGTGAAATCAAGTAATTATTGTAAATGATTATTTCACAAAACCTGTAATACTGGTTAGTTTTTAATGAACTTTATTGTGTGATTGAAACCTGTTGCCTGGATATTTAAAATATAAACACCTGGTGATAAGCCGGAAATATCCATCTTCATAACAGATTCGGCAGTTTCATAGTTATCAACCACTGAACCATTACTATTTATCAGAGAAATAACCACTCTGCCTTCAACAGCTCCCAATTCAACATTAACAAAGCTGGAGGCCGGATTTGGATAGATGGTAACAGGCCTGTTATTTAATCTACCAATTGCCGTTACTGTTACATTAACCGGTTCAGATGTTACTGAACCACAGGTTCCATTCGTAATTATTACCGAATAATTGCCTGTTTTAGTTACTGTGTAGCTTTGGCTTATAGCTCCATCAATTGACGTATTATTACCATCAACATCAATCCATTGATAGGTCATTCCGTCTTGATTAGCTGTTAATACATTTCCCTCTACTGATACGGTATTATCAATAATGATGGCAACCGGCGCTTCTGCAAAAACAGATACGCCCATATCGTTGGCACAATCAACTGTGGCTGTACCCGTTACCGGTGTTTTGCAGGCCTTGCTAATTGAGTATGAAT
>NZ_JAGUCN010000079.1 GCF_018271975.1 Carboxylicivirga mesophila | reverse complement strand
GAAATGAAAAAGTAGCGGGTCAATGAGTGCTGCAGCGGCGGCATTTTTTGTTTCGTTTTTGCTGCTGCAGGCAAAAATGAAAGGACATAATTCTTCTAAAAGAGAAACAGGATAAGCCCGTCCGGCTCGAGGACAAAATAATCTATTCCTTTGGCATTACCCCAAAGGAACCAAAAGTCTAGCCGGAAAGAACACCTCCCCACTCTTTCTAATGCCAAATACTTCTTAAGAAGTAAGGTGTTTTACAAACACAAAGGCAAGCCCCTTCTTTGAATTATTATAGCATTAGAAATTCACACCACGCAGGCCTTCGCTTTCCGGCAAGCAGCCCACATTCGAAACCCTGTTTCGAGTGGAGTGTGATAAAAACTCAATTAGTTGATATACGGGATTCCGCATCAGCAACGATATTGGGGCACCCGCTTTTTGAATGGAGGAAGAAAATATTTGGTACCAAGC
>NZ_JAGUCN010000078.1 GCF_018271975.1 Carboxylicivirga mesophila | reverse complement strand
GCAGATGGGGCACCCACTCATCGAAACGAAGCATAATGAGATTTGCTAATGAAGCTGTACATCTTTAAATCTCATGCATAGTGAGATGTTAGTGGTTCATTGAGTGCTTTAGTCGCGGTCTTCTTTGTTTCCTTTCTTCGGCTGCAGGAAGAAAGGGAAAGCCCCTGCGGCTTGAGCAGATTAAAGCTTAATTGCCCTTATGCCGGGCCGGCACATCCTTTTTCGAAAAAGGACGCAAAAACTTTATTGAAAGAGGTGATTGCCTGCCTGCTGCAGGCAGGCTACGCACCGGAATGAATCTGTTACCTCAGGCTTCCCCTTTTTCAAAGGCCGCCATTTCGCCTTCTCATCTACTCTCTTGACGAGCAACTGCTTCGAAACCCTGTTTCGAGTGGGGTTTGGGAGGTGCAATTATAAGTGGCTGTTCGTTCCCCGACCTCAGCAACGCAGATGGGGCACCCACTCATCGAAACGAAGCATAATGAGATTTGCTAATGAAGCTGTACATC
>NZ_JAGUCN010000077.1 GCF_018271975.1 Carboxylicivirga mesophila | reverse complement strand
TCTTTCATTACTTTTTCGCTTTCCCTCGTTTGAGAAGCGGCTGCAAAGGTAAAAACTTTTTGAGCTATTCTCCAAATGTTTTTTCAGGTTTTTTTTGAAGAAAAAGACTCAAGACTTAAGACCTAAGATGTAAGACTTAATTTCATTCTCTAAAACCCTCTCAATACCCCGCCGTGCCTGACAACCCCTGTTGTTTTTGCGGCTGCAAAGATAAAGGTTTTTATTTGTAATATCCAAAACTATTTTTGAAAAACTTTTAGCCTTTTTTTTGAGTCAGGAAAGCTAAGATATCACCTCTTATCTGCCTTATCAAGACTATGCCCTTTTTACCTCTCAATATGTTATTGATACATGCCTGTAAGCCTTATCATTTCTGCTTTTCGTGACAACCGTTGTTCTCAAAAGCGGGTGCAAAATAACACAGGATTTTTTTATTATCCAAATGGAAAATTGAGAAAAATGATATGCCCGTTGTGAGTTTGATGGCTTAGAGGCTGAATGGGTGGGTGTTAAAGGGGGAGATTT
>NZ_JAGUCN010000076.1 GCF_018271975.1 Carboxylicivirga mesophila | reverse complement strand
AAAGGGTAGTTCTCCAAGGGGGAAATCTGTTAGCCACATTAACCAGGCAGCGAATAAAATCTTCCCCTTGGGGAAGTGGCTGTAAGCCGATGGGGGATTTATATGTCCTATTGCTTAGGTCATTCGTTTAACCAACCTTATCACGCATCACGGTTTCGACAGTGCGTGGGCCTGTCAGACAATGGGGCCGGCGGTGGAGTGAATGTTTCTGTTGGATGTACTTCTTAAAAGGAGCTTGCTTTTGTCTTCGATAGGAGACCTTACTTTTATTAGAAGTACCCAACAGGAACAGAGAGGGCAGGTGTTTGTCTGACTTGATTCTTTTGTTTCGTTTTCTTATCAAGAAGAAAATGAAATGGGTATTCATGGCTATGACCATATGCTTCAGGATGATTTTGAGATAGTTGTTTATGTAATCTTTTGAATTGTTGACGCGTCAATCCCCCGGCTACCTTCCTACCATAAATCTGAACAACTCATCCCCCTTCTCCAAGCTACCCTTTACCATTATTATTGTTTAATATACTCATGGCTAGTCTATAACCCTCGTATTTTAATTTAAATCTATCCAGTCCTTGTTTGAT
>NZ_JAGUCN010000075.1 GCF_018271975.1 Carboxylicivirga mesophila | reverse complement strand
TCCCGACCTTTCGGGAGGTTTGGGGTAGTATCTGTAGGTTGTATAGCTGCACGAAAAACCCTTAACTTAATGGCCCTAATGCCGGGCTGGCACATCCTTTTTCGAAAAAGAATGCTAAAACCTTATTGAAAGAGGTGATTGCTGCGCACCGGAATGAATCAGTTACGCCAGGCTTCCCCTTTTTCAAAGGCCGCCATTCTGTAACATTCATTCCTATCACTGGCTTTCAATATTTCGAAACCCTGTTTCGAGTGGGGTTTGGTAAGTGCAATCAGCAGTGGTTGCTTGCTCCCCGACCTCAGCAACGCAGCATGGGACCCACTTATTGAGTGAAAGGAAGGAAGATTTGGAGCATGAAATGTAAATCTTTAAATCTTCCCTGAAACGAAATGTTAGTGGGTAGGCGAGTGCTGCAGTCTTGATGTTCTTTGCGTACTTTCTTATATCAAGATAAGAAAGTATGAGCCCCTGCGGCTTGAGCATAACAAAGCTTAATTGCCCTTATGGCGGGTCAATGTCATTAAGTTAGTAGCCTCCCTCACACTCACCCTTTGCTTCCCTAAAGGGAACAGCGCGCGGGGTAAGCCCCTTTAGAGCTTGTCCCGACCTTTCGGGAGGTTTGGGGTAGTATCTGTAGGTTGTATAGCTGCACGAAAAACCCTT
>NZ_JAGUCN010000074.1 GCF_018271975.1 Carboxylicivirga mesophila | reverse complement strand
GCCAACGGTTGGCCGCATGGCGCTGTAGCAGATTCTGCGTTGAGATTGTCCGTCCGAGAGGACGAGACTATCGATGCGGGAATCTGCACGACCAAAACCCTGCTGACCCCTGCTATGCGCTATAGCGGCGTGTTGGCAACAGCACTTTTAATTCCTTGTTATTTCATTGTTATCAATACAATAATGAACACTAAGTCCTTTATCTATCCAATGTTTTATGTACTTATCAAGTAATTTTCTATTCTTCTTTTTTCTAACTATAAAACTTGCTTCAAAAGTCTCTTTTGTCTTGGTTATAACTTTGATTTTATTATTCAATCCGAATTCTGGCAAAGGGAATTCATGTCTTCTAAAACGAATTCGACCTCGATAACTTTGATGATAGATACCAATAAATTCTATTTCTTCAATATCGCGCTTTAATTCAAAAAATATCAAACAATTATAGTCTATAATTATTTCCCCAATTTTACGGGTTTTTTCGAAATAGTACCTATAATAAAATCCAATCAGGCAAACAATTACAGTAGTAATAATTAAAATACCCCCAAGTCCATTATTCGGATGAGTAGGAAATACCAATGCTAATAAACTTATGACGAATAGAAATATAATAATTCCTATAAAGCTTTTAGTCTTTATTCCGTTTATATATTCTAGAGATTCTAACCTTAAAGTTTCATTCATTATCGTCTAAAGTTTTACGTCTTGCTGTGTGTTGTTGCCAAC
>NZ_JAGUCN010000073.1 GCF_018271975.1 Carboxylicivirga mesophila | reverse complement strand
TGCACATAGCAGGCCGTAGGTCTGCAACAATAATAACCCCGGGTAAACGCAGTGCCACCCGGGGATACGCCAATCTAATCAAAAACCGGTGCAACCGAGCATTAATAAAAGTAGGATGTCATTTGCACCGGAATAGCCAGTCATATTTTATGCCCCCTTCATCCGCCTTAGGCTGAAGCTCTCCAAGGGGTGCATTTAACATTGATATTTAAGGGGATAGGTGCATGAAGTTTAGTATACGAGCGACGTCTTTGGCTTTAGTAGGCTAGCACATTGTCAGCGCTTCGCTGTAGCTCATTAGTACGGTAATTGAGTGGTTCCCTTCAAGCTAGTAATCTAAAGTAAAAGCAATTATATGGGCATCTTCCCCTTGGGGAAGTCCGCGCAGCGGGATGGGGGATTGGCAGTGCATTCAATCTTTTAGGCTGAAAAAATTTACCGCTGAGTTAAAGGAGGACACTGGAATTAATTTCTTCAGTAGTTTCTGAAAACAGCAAATAGCAGGCTGTAGGCCTGCAACAATAATACCCCCGGGTAAACGCAGTGCCACCCAGGGATACGCCAATCTAATCAAAAACCGGTGCAACCGAGCATTAATAAAAGTAGGATGTCATTTGCACCGGATTAACCAGCTATTTAATGTCCCCTCAACCAGCTCAGGAGAAAGTTCTCCTGGACGAGTCTCATTTAACAGCTCATAAGGTTTTATGAAAGATGCACATAGCAGGCCGTAGGTCTGCAACAATAATAACCCCGGGTAAACGCAGTGCCACCCGGGGATA
>NZ_JAGUCN010000072.1 GCF_018271975.1 Carboxylicivirga mesophila | reverse complement strand
GTCGTCATGTCGTTCCATATTACGCTCTAACGGTTGGCCGCATGGCGCTGTAGCAGATTTGCGTTGAGATTGTCCGTCCGAGAGGACGAGACTATCGATGCGGGAATCTGCATGACCAAAACACCACTGACTCTGCTATGCGCTATAGCGGCGTGTTGTACGCTGCCGTTTATTTTTTAATCATCAACCAGCAAATTAGTCCGCAAATTAGAAATATTATTGAGGCTACAATAAAATGTACTCCTGGGAAAAAAGCCAATAAAATCATTGGGTCAGATTCTCCACCACCATTTTCTAAAGCCCAGTTAATTTTTGGATTCAAAATCAAAGTTGGAATATATACAATTGTCAAAATCAGGTTCACAATGAAATTGAGGGCGGTTGTTAATCCAACTGTTATTAGCGTTCTGTTAGTTTTATAGTCTTTAAAAATCCAAATTATTGCAATCAAAATAGCGGCGATGAAAATAATTTCATATGTGAGAAAAAGTATTCCCGAATGAAAAAGTAAAGTCGATAACTGAATAATCATATATCCAATCATCAGATAACTGTATAGTTTATTTTCTAAAAGTCTATTAATCCAGTTTTTCATTACTTGTCATTAAATAATATAGTTTGCCCTTAGTATTTCATATATCACGGCAATTATTACTGCTATAATCCAAAAGTAAATCCAGAATCTTTTTCCAAATCGTCTTTTCATACTTTCCGATAGGATTTTCATTTGAATCGCACGGAAATTATAATGCTCTCGATTTAGAAATTCTTCAGCCTTATCATATCCCAACAAGTCAATCAGCTCATTATAGGTTTGCTCTGGTATTTTTTCTTTATCTATCATTTTGCAGTGTCCTTCACATCGGTTGCGTACAACG
>NZ_JAGUCN010000071.1 GCF_018271975.1 Carboxylicivirga mesophila | reverse complement strand
TTGTTATTAATAGGGTAGGCTTATTATTTCTATAAATATTCAACTTCTCCGAAGTTGTTTTATTATCTCCAGCGGAGATAAATATTTGTAGATAAATGCAATGTTAATAACCAATCAACCTCAGCGAGGTTGAATATATATTTAATCGCTTATTAATGATTTTCTTTGTATGCTTTTTTGCATCAAGTCAAGAAAAGTGTATAAGTCCGTCCGGTGGCTAAAAAAAGGAGCATGCTCCACCGGGTGCAATGTCATTAAGTTAGCAGACTCCCTCACACTCACCCTTTGCTTCCCTAAAGGGAACAGCGCGCAGGGTAAGCCCCTTTAGGGGTTTGGGGTAGTATCTGGAGGTGTTTAACGGCACGAAAACCCCTTAACTTAATGACATTGCACCCAAGGGAAGATACCCATCTATCTGGCATAAATTACACATTTGATTGGCTTAAAAAACAAGCAGTTTTCGGCCTCTGACATCAATCAAGTGGTGTTGCTAATGGATTTTCTAACTCATCATTATCAGATGGATTGAAATAATGAAGGTAAAATCAGCTTCCATACACCCATTATTTAACCACCTTTCACCTATTTTTTTAATCATAAAATTCATCACATTCACCTGTAATTTCAGTCCATTCATCAACAAAATATAAAATAACATCCTGAAAACGTGTTACGTTTTCGCATTTCTGCAATTAACCTATATAACCCTATAGTTATGATTGCATCTCGCCCATCCAATTCAGATTACACACACCAGGCTCCAAAAGCTGCATTGGTCTATCTCCGGCATTACAACTCTCTAATATACAGCAGGTGTACTCAAAAAAGGCACATTCAACAAACGGATACACCGTGTATTTGGTCCGCCAACTATCAAAACAGCCCGATACAGCGTGTATTTGCTTGTTTTAGTGCTTGGACAAGCCGATACACCGTGTAT
>NZ_JAGUCN010000070.1 GCF_018271975.1 Carboxylicivirga mesophila | reverse complement strand
AATAATGGCAACGGTACAGTAACCTATACACACGACGGCTCTGAAACTACATCCGACAGTTTCACTTATACCGTTAATGACAATACCGGAGCTACGTCAAATACCGCAACTGTTAACATTACCATTACGCCTCAGAACGATCCGCCGGTAGCCAACAATGATGCAGCCACTGTGAATGAAGGAGCTTCTGTTACCATTAACCTGACAGGCAACGATACGGATGCAGATGGTACCATTAACAATGGCTCTGTTTCTATAGGAACGGCCACAAACGGAACCATTGTCAATAATGGCAACGGTACAGTAACCTATACACACGACGGCTCTGAAACTACATCCGACAGCTTCACCTATACCGTTAATGACAATACCGGAGCTACGTCAAATACCGCAACTGTTAACATTACCATTACGCCTCAAAACGATGCGCCGGTAGCCAACAATGATGCGGCCACAGTTAACGAAGGAGCTTCGGTTACAATTAACCTGACAGGCAACGATACAGATGCAGATGGTACCATCAACAATGCCTCTGTTTCTGTAGGAACGGCCACAAACGGAACCATTGTCAATAATGGCAACGGTACAGTAACATATACACACGACGGCTCTGAAACTACATCCGACAGTTTCACTTATACCGTTAATGACAATACCGGAGCTACTTCAAATACCGCAACTGTTAACCTTACCATTACGCCTCAGAACGATCCGCCGGTAGCCAACAATGATGCAGCCACTGTGAATGAAGGGGCTTCGGTTACAATTAACCTGACAGGCAACGATACAGATGCAGATGGCACCATTAACAATGGCTCTGTTTCTGTAGGAACGGCCACAAACGGAACCATTGCCAATAATGGCAACGGTACAGTAACCTATACACACGACGGCTCTGAAACTACATCCGACAGTTTCACTTATACCGTTAATGACAATACCGGAGCTA
>NZ_JAGUCN010000006.1 GCF_018271975.1 Carboxylicivirga mesophila | reverse complement strand
AATAAAGAGCTGATTTACAATGAATAATTTTAGAGGAATAGTGAACTATTGCGATAAAATTTGAAGCAGTAAATCAGTTATTTATTCAAAGCTTGGCAATCCCGCTTACAAACAGCAATTTTCTTCGTGTAATCGACTCAAAATAGCCCGCTATTCTTTCGTCAATATACACTTGAAACTAACTATTTGTAAGCGTTCTGAGTTCAAAATTTCACATCGAACTCAGGTTAATAATATCGTCTTCCATCATACATACGAGTATCACAATGTTGTGGCAAGTGCCTAACAGTGTGACAATGAATATCAACCAATTGATATCCACACCCCCTGTGATAAGTATACAACTGACCATCGCAGTGATAATAGGCTACACCACCAACATACACCTTGGTATAATAACGATTAGGTAAGCATCTCACGTAACTTCTTTCAACACGTTTGTGTTTTGGCTTGTGATAGTGTTTATGCTGACGAGCATATCTGTCGCTATATCCATAATCCTCCCTGCAATCATTACGCTCATACCTGTGCGGATGTTCATTATGGTGATGATAAGAATGGGTATCATTATGCGAAACTCTTTTATGATGCCTGGCATTTGAGTGTTCCCTGTAATCATTGCTGTTGCATTTATTCTTGCGACTATGCGAACTATTACCTTGCGCACTAATTGACAGACTAATAGCAGACAAAGCAAAAATCAGTATGGCGGATAATATATGTAATCGTTTCATGACTTCTAATTTTAAAGTTAGACAATCATTCAGGCCAGAATGTCATTTTTGTTATGCATAACAAAACAAACGCCATGCCAAAACCTTAACACTTATTAACACAAACTCAACACAACCACCATATCTAACTAACAGAGTGGCATTTATAAATTTACATTTAACAACACAATCCCTTGATAAAGCCTTACTAAATACCACTCCATCATTCATAAATAAAAAAACCCGCCAGTATATACCGGCGGGTCAGATGTATCAACGAAGTGTATTTACTCATCAATGCCTTCAAGCATCATCATAAACGCATAATCCAATGCTGTTTCGCGATAACGCTTAAAGCGTCCCGATGCACCACCGTGCCCAGCTTCCATATTCGTGTGCATCAATAATATATTGTCACCTGTTTTCTTGTCGCGCAGTTTGGCGCACCACTTGGCCGGCTCCCAGTATTGTACTTGCGAATCAAACAAGCCGGTTGTTATCAGCATGTTCGGATACGCTTTTGCCTCCACGTTATCATAGGGCGAATAGCTAAGCATATAATCGTAGTATTCCTTATTCTTAGGATTCCCCCACTCGTCAAACTCATTAGTTGTTAGTGGTATGGTTTCATCCAGCATGGTTGACACCACATCAACGAAAGGTACGGCTGCAATCGTACCATTATACAACTCAGGTGCCATATTTGCCACAGCTCCCATGAGCAATCCACCGGCACTTCCACCCATAGCATACAAGTGCTCAGGTGAGGTATAATTCTTTTCGATAAGGTATTTGCTACAATCGATGTAATCGTTAAACGTGTTGATTTTATTCAGCATCTTACCATCGTCGTACCATTGGCGTCCCATAGCCTGACTGCCTCGAATATGCGCCACCACATAAATAAAGCCACGATCAAGTAGGCTCAAACGAGTAGAACTAAACCAGGGGTCCATTGTAGCGCCGTATGAGCCATAAGCGTATAACAGTAACGGAGCATTCCCATCCTTCTGAATACCTTTTTTATAAACCACAGACATGGGTACCTTTGCTCCATCACGCGCAGTTGCCCACAATCGCTCTGTAACATACGCATCAGGATTGTGGCCTCCTACAACTTCCTGCACCTTTTTCACATCCTTTTCTTTGGTATCCATATTGTAATCAATGGTCGATACCGGTGTAGTCATCGAACTATAGCCAAAACGCAGAAAATTGGTATCAAATTCAGGATTGGTTGAGATATAAGCCACATAAACCTCTTCACCAAAATCAATATAGTGTTCTTCACTGGTCGATTGATTAATAATGCGCAAATGCGTCAGGGCATCTTTACGTTCACTCACCACCAGGTGTTCTTTAAACACTTCTATTCCATCCAGCAGCACATCCTCGCGATGAGGAATAAGTTCTTTCCAGTTACTCATTTCTGTGGCATCAACCGATGTTTCCATTAAACGGAAATTCGTTGCTTCAGAATTGGTTAATACAAACCACTTATTCTGAAAATGCTCAATACTATATTCATGATTATCAGTACGTGGCGTAAAGGGCTTAAACTCCCCTTCCGGGGTGTTGGCATCCAGTATATGGTAATCACTAACCAAGGTTGAGCTTTCACCTATAACAATGTATTTATCAGACTTGGTTTTGCCTACTCCAATATAAAATGAAGGATCTGTCTCGTGATAAACCATCACGTCCTGCTCAACTGGGTTACCAAGCTTATGACGCCAGATTTTCTCACTTAATAAAGAAACTTTGTTCTTAGTCGTATAGAAATATGTCTGGTTATCATTGGCCCAGGCACCACCAGCCTGCGCATTAGACAGCTCATCGGATAATATTTCACCTGTCTCCAGATTTTTAAAACGGATGGTATAAATACGACGACTTACAAAGTCCTCGGCAAATGCCAGCAGCTTATTATCCTGACTTACACTTAAGCTGCCAAGTGCATAGTAAGCTTGTCCTTCTGCCCTTTCGTTTTCATTAAAAAACACTTCTTCTGGCGCCTCCATTGTTCCTTTCTTGCGGCAATGAATACGATATTCTTTACCATCTTCGTATTTGGAGTAATACCAGTAACCATTGGAATAATAAGGCACCGACTCATCGTCCTTCTTAATTCGCCCTACAATTTCATCAAACAACTTTTCCTGCAATGCTTCCGTGTTTTTCATCACTGCCTTTGTATAGGCATTTTCAGCATTCAGATAATCAAGCACACTTTGAGTTTGCAGGTCGGGCGATTCCGCATTTTTTTGCTCATCCGTTAATCGCATCCAGAAATAAGGATCAACCCTCGAATGTCCGTGCATCATTAACACAGAGTCTTTTTTTGAAGCAACCGGTGCATCAGGCAGGTCGCCCGGTACTAATGATGTTTTCTTTGATTGAGTATTGCAGGCAACAAACAAAACAATGCCTACCAGATAAATAAGTTTATTCATAGTTTTAATATTGGGTTAAACTGTTATAAAGGTATATATAATGATACTTCATGAAACGATTTTCTATGTTTTCTTTCAACAACTTTAGAAGAAAGAAGTCCGACTTTATGTTCTTCCATCAACTCTTAAATGTTAAAAATATATAAATTTTAGAATTTACATCTTTTCACAACTGGAATTATCAAGCAGGGTTTTCGAAATTTCCACATAATGACTCTCGCATATTACACTCTTAAATCTCATTTGTAATGTGGACATTACAATTTATATTCGAATATTTAATCTACATATTCTATAATTAATACTTCTTGACAGAACTAATTTCAGACCAAACACTCTCCTTTTACCCTAATAATGAGGATTGCACAAGACATCAAAACAATGTTTCTTTGTCGCCTCAATTAAGCATTATACGCACAAACAATAATTAGTACAGGTTAACAGGCAAATTATGGGTAAAATTAATGAAGTGTTCGTTAAAGGAAATTGGAACGAACAGGTAAACGTTAGAGATTTTGTTCAGAAAAACATCACACCTTATGAAGGAGATAGCTCTTTCTTGTGTGGACCAACCGACAGAACCAAGAAGCTTTGGGAAATCTGCTTGGATGCAATCAAAGAAGAGCGGGCAAACAACGGTGTTCGTTCAATCGATACTGAAACGATTTCAACCATCACATCACACGAAGCAGGATACATCCAAAAAGACCTTGAGCTAATCGTAGGATTACAGACTGATGAACTACTAAAACGTGCCATGAAACCTTATGGTGGTATTGCAGTAGTTGAGAAAGCTTGTAGTGAACAAGGTTTAGAAGTATCTGACCGTGTTAAAGATATTTTCCGCAATTACGCAAAAACACACAACGATGGTGTTTTTGATGTTTATACTGATGAGATTCGTAAATACCGTTCATTAGGATTCTTAACGGGTTTGCCCGATAACTATGCACGTGGACGTATTATCGGTGACTACCGCCGTTTAGCGCTTTATGGTATCGACCGCTTGGTGGCTGCTAAAAAGGCGGATCTTGCTGGCTTAGTTGGCCCAATGAGCGATGATAAAATTCGCTTACGTGAAGAAGTGGCTGAGCAAATCAAAGCATTAGTGCACATTAAAGAATTAGGTGCTAAATATGGTTTAGATCTTTCTCGTCCGGCAGAATCTGCACAAGAAGCTGTTCAGTGGGTGTACATGGCCTACCTGTCGGCTGTAAAAGAGCAGGATGGTGCCGCCATGTCATTAGGTAACGTATCGTCTTTCCTTGACATTTACATGGAGTACGATTTGGCAAACGGCAACATCACTGAGGAACTGGCTCAGGAATTTATCGACCAGTTTGTGATGAAACTACGCGTTGTTCGTCACCTACGCATGAATGCTTACAATGAAATTTTTGCAGGCGACCCAACCTGGGTAACTGAAGCTATTGGTGGTAAACTGATGGATGGCCGTCATAAGATCACTAAAACTTCATACCGTTTCTTACAAACACTTTACAACTTAGGCCCTTCACCAGAGCCAAACATGACAGTTCTTTGGTCACAAGATTTACCTGAAAACTTCAAGAAGTTTTGTGCTCAGGTATCAATCGATACGTCTTCTATCCAGTATGAGAATGACGATTTGA
Source organism: Carboxylicivirga mesophila (assembly GCF_018271975.1). Taxonomy (GTDB): domain Bacteria; phylum Bacteroidota; class Bacteroidia; order Bacteroidales; family Marinilabiliaceae; genus Carboxylicivirga; species Carboxylicivirga mesophila. The sequence goes on along the minus strand of NZ_JAGUCN010000006.1, from coordinate 227,920 downwards.
TGACCAACACACGTAACTCTGATGACTACGGTATCGCTTGTTGTGTATCATTCCAGGAAATTGGTAAGCACATCCAGTTCTTTGGTGCACGAACCAACCTGGCTAAAACATTACTATTAGCCATAAACGGTGGACGTTGTGAGATGAGCGGTAAGACCATTGTAGAAGGCATCCCTGCCTTGAAGAGTGAAGTACTTGACTTTGAGGAGGTAATGGCTAACTACAAATTGGCTATGAAAGATGTGGCTCGTGTTTACAACGAGTCGATGAACATCATTCACTACATGCACGATAAATACTACTACGAAAAAGCGCAAATGGCTTTTGTTGACACCAACCCTAAAGTGAATTTGGCTTATGGTATGGCAGGTTTATCGATTGTGGCTGACTCATTATCGGCTATCAAACATGCTAAAGTAACGGTTGTTCGTAACGAAGACGGCTTGTCAACAGACTTTAAAATTGAAGGTGAATTCCCTTGCTACGGTAACGATGATGATCGCGTAGATAACCTGGCGGTTGATATTTCAAACCACTTCAACCAGTTGCTATGTGGTTTGGCCACATACAAAAACGCCGAGCCTACCATGTCAATCCTTACCATTACATCAAACGTGGTATATGGATTGAAAACAGGTGCAACTCCTGACGGACGTGCGCAAGGTGTACCATTTGCTCCCGGAGCCAACCCAATGCACGGACGTGACAAGAACGGTGCAATTGCTTCTTTGAACTCTGTAGCTAAATTGGACTATAAGAATGCACTTGATGGTATTTCAAATACTTTCAGCATTATTCCTAAGTCATTGGGTGCCGATGCCGAAACACGCACTGATAATCTGGTAACCATGATGGATGCTTACTTCTCAAAAGAGGCTCACCACTTGAACGTAAACGTTCTGAATCGTGAACTATTGGAAGATGCCATGGAAAATCCTGGAGAGTACCCACAGTTAACCATTCGTGTATCAGGATATGCCGTGAACTTCGTTCGCCTGACTCGCGAGCAGCAGTTAGAGGTTATCTCACGTAGCTTCCACAGCAATATGTAATAACAGATATACAGGCAGAAGAATTAAGGCAGAAGGTGCATGTCATCCTTCTGCCTTCTGGCTTCTGACTCTTAACTAGATACTTATGTTACGAGTACATTCATTTGAATCATTAGGCACCTACGACGGACCGGGAATTCGTCTGGTGGTGTTTCTGCAGGGCTGTAATTTTAAATGCCTGTATTGTGCCAATGCCGATACCATTGAACTAAAGGGTGGTACCGCAACCTCAGTGGAGGAAATTGTAAATATGGCCAAAAACCAAAAGCCCTTCTTTGGCAAAAAAGGTGGCCTTACCTTTTCGGGAGGCGAACCGCTGGTGCAGGCCAAACAATTACTTCCTGTCGTAAAAACACTCAAACAAGAAGGCTTCCATGTGTGCATCGATACCAACGGCAGTATTCTTAATGATGATGTTAAGGCGGTGATGGAATATGTTGACATTGTGTTGCTCGATATTAAACACATTAACGAAGCCCAACATCAATTATTAACTGGAAAAAGCAATGCCAAGACACTGGCTTTTGTCGATTACCTTCAGGAAATCAACAAGCCTGTTTGGCTGAGGTATGTTCTGGTTCCGGGTTATAGCAATAATACAGAGCACCTTCACCAACTTGGCAAACACTTTCAGGCATATAACAACATTGAGAAGTTGGAAATACAGCCTTACCACGAACTTGGTGCACACAAATATGAGCACCTTGGCTGGGAGTATAAGCTAAAAGGAGTTAAAGCCAATACGCCAGAACAACTGGATGAAGCTTATAACATCCTGACGACCTATTTTAAAGAAGTTGTTATTAACTAATCCTGCCACTGATATTCAACCCTTAAAAAAGTGAAAGAATGAACTATTATTCATCAAAAGAAATAGTAGAGCAAGTTAATAAAGTGGCTGAAGCTAAAGCCAATACCAGCGTACCAAAAACATTTGTTTTAGCGTTGCTGGCGGGTGGCTATATTGCCATGGGTGGTTTATTAGCCATTGTTATTGGAGGCGGTTTACCCGGACTAAGTGCCAGCAATCCGGGTATACAAAAGTTTCTGTTTGGAGCTGTTTTCCCCCTGGGGCTTATATTATGCGCCATTGCCGGGGCCGACCTTTTTACCGGCAATACAGCTTATTTTATTCCGGGCCTGCTATCGGGAAACCGTCAATTAAAAACCATATTTAAAAATTGGGGTATTGTTTATGCCGGCAACTTTATTGGTTCATTAATAGTAGCCTTCCTGTTTGCCTATTATACCGATATTTTTGGCAAAGATCCATGGCTTTCAAGCACAGTACATATTGGCGAATACAAAACTGCTGCACCATTCCTTAAGGCACTTGTCAAAGGTATAGCCTGTAACTGGATGGTGGCTTTGGCCATGTGGCTGGCCTATGCGGCAAAAGATTTATCGGGTAAAATACTGGGCATCTGGTTCCCAATAATGGCCTTTGTAGCTATGGGCTTCGAACACAGTGTGGCCAATATGTTTTTTATCCCAACAGCCATTTTTTACGGGGCTGATGTAAGCTGGTTTTCATTCCTTATCGACAACCTGATTCCGGTTACCATTGGCAACATTATTGGTGGTGCTTTATTGGTAGGAACAGTCTATTGGTTCGTTTACGAAAAGAAATAATTTTAGTGGCTTAACTTTCAAATCTAAAGAGAGCATCCGTTTGGGTGCTCTTTTTTTTTGTATTTCGGGCAAAAGCATTCTTCACTTCCCACACATTCCATTATATTTGGCTTTCAAATCCTTAATTAAGCATATATCAAATGAGCAAAAAAGTGTTTGTTTCCGGTTGTTTTGACATGTTACACAGTGGGCATGTAGCCTTTTTCAAAGAGGCTGCCAAATATGGTGATTTACATGTTGGAATTGGTTCTGACAGAACTATCAGAGTACTGAAAGGCCGTGAAACCATCAACTGCGAGGAAGAAAGATTATACATGATTAAGGCGCTTAAATTTGTTAAAGAAGCCTTTGTGAACTCCGGAGGTGGCATAATGGATTTTGAAGAAGAAGTGAAGCAATTGAAACCCGATTATTTTGTGGTGAATGAAGATGGCTTTTCGCCCGCCAAAGAGAAGCTTTGCAGAGAGATTGGCACCGAATTAAAGGTACTGAAGCGTATTCCGGAAGATGGCTTGCCTAAACGTTCTACAACTGACATCAGAACATCGGATAATTGCCTGCTTCCCTATCGCATTGATTTAGCCGGCACCTGGATTGACCAGCCATATGTTTCTAAATTTCATCCTGGCTGGGCCATCACCCTGTCGCTTGAACCCATTATTGAATACAACGAACGCTGCGGCATGTCCACATCAACGCGCAATGCGGCCAAAAAAATATGGCCTTATTTTTTACCTTTGGAGAAACCCGAAAAGCTGGCCGAAATACTATTTAAGTACGAAAACTCGCCTGGATCGCAACTCATTTCTGGCGCACAGGATGCCATTGGCATTTGCATGCCCGGACTGGTTCGCCACTATTACGATGCAGCATACTGGCCTAAATCCTTTGAGTCTGTTCACGATGAAGATATCCTCAACTGGCTTGAAGAACATATTTATATGGTTTTGCTTTGGCCACGCAAAAACGGACTGGACCTTTTAAAGGAAACATATATTAACGAAGAAAATGTAAAATCATTAGCCATAGCCGCTGAAGAGGCATGGCAAGCTATTATGGCGAAAGACCTGAAAGGTTTTTCACAAGCATTTCTTAAATCATTTAAAGCGCAAACAACCATGTTTCCTGCCATGATTGATGAAGAGGTGGCGGCTGCCATTGAGCCCTATAAAAAAGATGCACTGGCCTGGAAACTGGCAGGTGCCGGGGGTGGCGGTTACCTGATATTGGTATCCGAAAAGCCAATTGATGGCGCCATGCGCATTAAGATCAGACGCAGAAACTCAGGCATATAAACACTAACACAGGGAAAGTGCTACAGCTGGAAATACTTTCCCTGCCAGCTATCTTTTTCAGCCAAACGCTTTTCTACTTTGGCAACAAACTCAAAATTTTTGAGCCCCCAGCGCGGAGCAATTAGTAAATCGTGAGGTGCCTGACTAATAAAACGCTCCATTACAATGCGCGGATGCATTATCTCCAAAAAATCAACCACCAAATCAATAAACTCCTCAGCTGTATAAAGCCTGAAGAAGTCAGGTGTGGTTTCATATATTTTAGCAAACGAACTTCCCTTAACAATTTGCAACTGATGCAACTTTAGAAAGCTAATTGGCAGCTGACTTACTTCACGCGCATGCTGAAGCAACTGCTCGCGGTTCTCACCCGGCAAACCCAGTATTAAGTGCATACCTACTGGAATACCAGCCCCGGCAATACGTTTTGCGGCATCAACTGTTTCGGCGTAACCGTGTCCCCGGTTAATCTGAAGTAATGTCTCATCAGAGGTGGATTCTGCACCCAGTTCAATCGCAATATAATAATCCTTGCGCCACTCTTTCAAAGCAGCCAATAAATCATCAGATACACAGTCAGGCCGCGTGCCCAACACAATACCCGTAACTTTTGGATGATTGAGTGCCTGCTTATATTGTTCCAACAGATAGGCTGTTTCACCATAGGTATTGCTGTATGCCTGAAAATAGGCCAGGTATTGCTGCGTTTGATATTTCGGCCGAAAGAAAGAGATGCCCTTATCTATCTGCTCAACAATACTCAATTCCGGTCCGCAATACGATGGATTAAATGTGCTGTTGTTACAGAACGCACATCCACCCGTTCCTTTTGAACCATCTCGGTTGGGACAAGTAAAACCTGCATTAACCGAAACTTTTTGTACCCGCTCTCCAAAGGTTCGTTTAATGTATGAACTATAGTCGTTGTAGCGCTTGCTGGTTCCCCAATCGTATTGCATCTCCTGTATATTTTGGGCGACAAAGATACAGATAATAAGTTAATGAAGGTCCTAAAAACAAAGAGGAAAGCAGCCTCAAACAGCACTACTTTCCTCTTTCTATAATCTCTTTATTATAACTTACTCAAACAACACACATACAGGCATCTCAGCCTTTTGCTCACTCACGTATGACAACAAACCGGTTTCTCTGTTGCGTTTAAAAGCCACCAGGTTATTAGATCGTTGATTAGCCACCACCAGCAACTCGCCATCAGGTGTTAAGGCGAAATTACGTGGCCAGTCTCCTCTTACCGATTCGTGCCCAATCAATTCCAATTGCTGACCGACTATTTTAAATATGGCCAATGAGTTATGCCCTCTGTTGGATGCATAAATAAACCGACCATCACCAGAAATATGGATGTCGGCACAATAGCTGTCACCGGTGAAGTCGGTTGGTAAAGTAGATATCGATCCGAGTACCTGCCAGGAGCCTGAAACCTTCCCAACCACTGTAATGGTACTATTAAGCTCGTTAATGACATACATTTGCTCCTTTTGCGGATGAATAGCAAGGTGTCTCGGCCCTGCTCCATTGTCCAGTTTAAGACTATCGCTTTTTAGAAGTTCACCCTGAATAAGCTGATAAAAAATTAATTGATCTATCCCCAGGTCAACAGCTACGGCATGCTCATTATCTATAAACCAGATAGAATGAGCATGAGGACTTGCCTGGCGTTCCGTTACTCCTTTACCATAATGCTGAGCCACTGCTTTTAAAGGGCTCAACTTACCACTCTGTTCAATTGTGAGATATCCAATATTGCCACCTGAATAGTTGGCAACCAGTATATCGCCCTTATCATTGCCTGAAACATGACAAGGATGTGCGCCGCCACTTTCCGAAGTTGACAGCTTTTCCAAACCATCCATCCTAACAGCATAACTTTCAACGGCTCCTGTGCCTTCAACATCAAGTTCATTAACGGCCACAAGCGTCTTTTGCTTATTGGCAAAACAGAGAAATGAGGGATTCTCAGCCTTTGCCGCCAGCTTTAGCGTATCAAATGAACCATCACTTTTTAGTATGCCATGATAAATACCTTCACTGGCCCCATCGGTATAGGTTCCCAAATAAAATGGATAGTGCTTCAATTCTTTCTTTGATGTACAAGCCATCAGTACCAGCCCCATGGCTGCAATAAATAACAGATTTCTTTTCATTATAATTAACTTATTCGTCTTTTTTGGTCGATTGTCGCGACTTAAACCTGGCCTTAGCCAGCAGATAACCCAATGTAAATGGTAAACCAAAGATAACGGTTACCAACACAATTACCACAAATACTATCAGCCTGGATATTCTGCGAATAAAACGAATAAGGTTATCAGTTGTTTCCTTAATAAGTACTTTTCCCGACTGCTGAATATCATCGCGCAACAATACGCGCTGTTCATCCAGGTATTTCTGCAGATGTTGCCGCTCTTGTGATAGCTCGTAAATACTCGTGCGCATACCCGTGTTAAAATCGTGAAGGACGGGTGTTAACTCTTCGCGCATACGAACGGCTATTATGCCCATCATCTCAGGTGATTCTTGTGCCACTATAGCCAAACGATTAAGCATTTGAGACAGTGAATCAATACGCGCTAAATAGGGTTCAGCCAAACTATCATTTTCCAATGTCAACAAAATCAAGTCCTTTTCCCAGGCAAGCTGCGACTGAATCTGCTCATTGTAAACACTCATCCTGTCAGTAAAATCATTCATCACCTCGGCCCCGGTACCAATGGTAGAGGTGTATAGTGAATCCGGTATTTGCAGGTGCTCAATTAAGAGCGGCCGCGTATCGAACTTAGAAAATTGCCATTCGTATAATTCTGAAGTCAGCGGATAGGCTTCGACAAAACTCAGTAGCTCTTCGTAATGTTTTTTATCATTGCTGCGTTTGGCCATTTGCTGTATTTCACTCACGAGCTCATTGGCACATGCTTCAGCTATTGGACTCAATTCACCAAAATGTACTGTTCCTCTCGCTTGCAGATAAGCATCCATTTGCTTTGCCAGTAACCAGGTATCCACCAATGCTATTTCAGCATCACTTTGAAAAGCAGTGCGGGCACACGCCGAAGTAGCCGCTCCCTTCCACTTAATAGCTTCGGCTTTTATGCTTGGCTCTTCTGTGGAAGCAACAATCGAATCAGCCGCCTGAATGACCTGTCCTGTAAATGATTTATAATAAGAACGCACAGCCATTCGTGTATTCAAATCTTGTTTTGATAATGCTTCGGTACCAAACTGAGGTTGGAATTTCAATAATGAACAGCTGCTTAATACTGTAATTAGCAGCAAACTTGCTATGATTTTAGTTTTCATGGCGTACTGTAGCCTTTAAGTTGATAGTTAAAGATAAACAATTAATTAAATCGCTGTTTAAATGCTTTCACATGATGTTTGTTAGCCAGTTAGTATTTGGCTTTTACTATTTTAGCATCAAATAACACTATAATAAATAATGCTCATGAAAAGACATCTCACTGCTTTCCTCCTTTTAATCTGCGCAATAGCCACTTTTGCACAAAGTATTTTTGACCAGGTTAACGATCCCTATTTTGGCGAAACCTGCACCAGTATCATGGTCAGCAAAGGCGCTTCCGCCGATGGTTCGGTAATTACTTCACACACCTGCGATGGACGCTATCGCACCTGGCTGACTATTGAGCAGGGCCAGCAATTCAAAAATGATACCACAACACCTATTTTTAAAGGAAAATTAAAAACTGAAACACCTTGGGATATGCGTAAGGTTAAAGTAGCCGGCACAATTCCACAGGCAAAACAAACATACAGTTTCCTGAATACCGCTTATCCATGCCTGAATGAGAAACAGTTGGCCATTGGCGAAACCACCTTTGTAGGACCTAAAGAGCTGGTGAATGAAGATGGTATGTTTTTGATCGAAGAGTTGGAACGCATTGCGCTGGAACGCTGCTCAACTGCCCGCGATGCCATTAAACTGATTGGTGAGCTGATTGAAGAATATGGCTACGGCGACTGGGGCGAATGCATTACCATTGCTGATAAAAAGGAAGTGTGGCAACTGGAGATTGTTGGCGAAGGTCCGGATAACATTGGCGGCATATGGGCTGCACAGCGCATTCCGGATGGTCACGTGGGTGTATCGGCCAATATATCGCGCATTGGCGAAATCAACCTCAAAGATAAAGACCATTTTATGGCTTCTAAAAATGTTTTCTCAGCAGCAAAGAAGCTGGGTCGCTGGGATGGTAAAGAGCCCTTTAAATTCTGGAAAGCCTATGGCGATGTTGAGAAACCGTTTATGATTCGTGAGTATTTCATTTTGAACGCCCTGGCACCTTCGCTGAACCTCGATTTTGAAGCAGATGAACTGCCTTTCTCAGTGAAGCCAGATAAAAAAGTGTCAGTCCAGGATGTAATGGCTTTGTACCGCGAAACATACGAAGGAACAGAGTATGACATGACACAAAACCTACTGGTAACAAAAAAGAAATACAACGATAAAAAAGAAGAAATTGGCGTAGATACGCTTAAATCACCTATTGCCAATCCATGGATGGGACGTAACGAACGAAACCTATACAATGCGTTAAAAGAAGAAACAGTTGAGTTTCAAAGAACAGTTGCAGTTTCATGGTGTTCTTATTCAGAGATTATTCAGCTACGCGATTGGCTACCCGATGAAATTGGTGGTATTGCCTGGTTCAGCTTCGACAATCCGGCACAATCACCTCGTATACCCATCTACAGCGGAGCCACCGAATTACCCGAAAGCTTCAACTTTTGCGGACAGAAACGCTACCGGGATGATGCCGCTACCTGGCAATACCGCAAAGCCAACAAACTGGCGACACTGGAGTGGCAAAGCACTAAAGAAGGGATGAACAAGGAAATTGCCTATTTTGAAGAAAAAGGGCTGACCGAAACCAAAGAATTGGAAGCGCGCGTTAATCAACTCATTGAAGCGGGTGAAAAAGAAAAAGCACAAAATCTATTGAACCGATACACCAAAGATTTTACCGGAGCAACCATGTTGCGTTGGAAAGAACTGGAAGAGAAATACTGGGCTAAATTTGGCTTAGGCTTCTAATAAAACAGCACAAAGAAATCCCCGCAGCGTCATTCTGCGGGGATTTTTTTATGACTTTAATCTAACTAGATCATAATTTGACCCCTCCAAAGCCAAACTAAGACTATTCTGTTTTCACTTTATAATACCTCTTTACTTTATCGGACTATCCGGTTCTTTGGCCATGTGATTATAGGACAATTTATCCAACAATCCGGGCACAAATTTCTTCAGAAAAACGGTTAGTTTACCTTCAACAAAGGTCAGAATGAGCGTACGCTTGCGCTTAATAATAGCCTTAGCCATGTGCATGGCCACTTCTTCAGCACTCATCATCTTTTCTTCTTTGCGAGGAGTTTCTCCCTGGTTGCTGCCATCAGCTGTTAGTGCCGCCTTGCGCACATTGGAAGCCGTAAAACCGGGTGCCGCAATCAATACATGCAGTCCTTTTTTCAGGTTCTCAACGCGAATGGTTTCAAGGAATCCGTGCATGGCAAACTTGGATGCCGAATAACCGGTGCGGCCAGGCAAGCCAATAAATCCGGCAATAGAAGAAACGCCTACCACAGAACCCTTACTCTCCAATAACGAAGGCAAAGCATACTTTGTGCAATATACTGTCCCCCAAAAGTTAACATCCATTAGCTGTTTCAGCACCTCTAAATCAACATCCAAAAAAGCTGCCCGCATGGAAATACCTGCATTATTGACCAACACATCAATGCGTCCGAATGCTTTCAGCGTTTCACTAATTAAATGCCTGCAATCTTCCTGTACACTGACATCGGTTTTGACTGAAATAACTTCGGTGCCATTGGTCTTCAGTTCATGCTCAATCTCCACAAGTTTTTCGGCACTGCGAGCTGCCAGCGCCAGCTTAGCGCCCCGTTGTGCAAACTCCCTGGCACAAGCTAAACCAATACCCGACGAAGCACCTGTAATTATAATGACTTTATTCTTCATATCGTATTTTATTATTCAAGCAGATGAACCGCACTGCCTCAATCAAGCTGTGAAATTAACGATTTATAAATGATTTAAAAATCAACTGTGCCATCCTGCACCTTTCAACAACTGGTCACAGTATTTCAACAGCTCGTCATCTTAAAATTTAGTAGCTGTATTGGTATCTGCACTTTTGAACTGTCAATTAAATGCAAACAATCAATGGTAAGCAAAGTAATTTATACAGTTCTTCTCGTCCTAGTTAGTATCACCCAGCACATGCGAAGTGAACCTACAATCAAGGGCATTGTCGTTGGTAGTGATAACTCACCCCTCATCGGCGTAAACATTACATTAAAAGGCACCTATGATGGTACAATTACCAATACTGCAGGCGAATTCGAAATAGTGACGAATCATCCTGAAGCTATATTGGTTATAAGCTATATCGGCTATAAGACCAAAGAACTATTGCCGCCACACAACCGTTTTTTAACCATCGTACTAAAAGAGAGTGTTACCAGCCTGAATGCTGTTACTATTACTGCCGGAACTTTTAGTGCTGGCGACAAAAAACGGGCAACCGTGCTTGAACCTCTTGATATCTACACAACAGCGGGTTCATTGGGTGACATTAATGGTGCTCTTAAAACACTGCCGGGTACCCAGCCTGCTACTGACGACGGACGACTGCTGGTGCGTGGTGGCGAGGCTTCTGAAACAAAAGTATTTGTGGATGGACTACTGGCTGCAAAACCCTACTACTCCAAAGTACCTGATCTACCCACCCGTGGCCGTTTTGCTCCCAGCTTATTTAGAGGAACCGTGTTCAGTACAGGCGGTTATTCAGCCGAATACGGACAAGCTCTTTCTTCCATACTTATTCTGGAATCAAATGACATAGCGGTAGAAGAGATAACCAGTCTATCACTTATGTCCATCGGCCTCGAGGCTTCCAAAACATGGGTAGCTCCCAATCGCTCAACCTCATTGGGTTTAAGTTACACCAACCTTGCTCCCTACTTCAACATGACTAATAACCGCCTTGATTGGATTAAACCTGCAGAAGCAGGTAATGTCAATCTGATGCATCGACAGAAAAAAGCGAATGGTGCCATGTTTAAATGCTTCTCAACCTTTGACTTTGGCGTTCAGGAATTCAATACTTTGGTGGGCAGTAATAAGGTCAACATCGACTCAGAAGGTGGTAACGGATACATTAATATCAGCTATGTCACACCCATTTCATCTGCAAGTTGCCTTAAATCAGGCCTTGCCACAACCATCAACAGAAAGCGTGAATTGGCCAGTTCTAATCGCACATTAAATACAGAGGTTTATACGGAAGTACGCCTGAGTATTCATCAGCCACTATCAGAAGGTATAGATTTAAAATACGGAGTGGCTGATGCCTTCACTTACTATCAGCAAGATTACAGCAACACGCTGCCAGATACAGAATACAGCACCAATATCAGGGACCATCTAGCAGCTTTGTTCATTGAATCAGAGATACACCTTTCAGCTCAACTGGCATTGCGGCCGGGCCTGCGGTATGAGTACTCAAGCTATCTGAACCAATCGAGTCTGTCGCCCCGCTTTGCAGTGGCTTGTAAAACTGGCAAAAACAGCTTACTGACAGCTGCATGGGGACATTATTTCCAGAGTCCTCAGAATGATTATCTGAAATACTCATCATCACTACAGTTTGAAAAAGCCACACATTATCTAATTGGTTACCAGACAGGCTCTCTTACAAAACGTCTGTTTCGTGTTGAAGCTTATTATAAAAACTACCAACAACTCATAAGCTACAACTCACTTACAGATTATCAGTTCCAGAAACTGGCCAATAAAGGCAATGGCTTTGCTAAAGGCATCGATATTTTTTACAGAGATAAACAAACACTGAAACGAACAGACTATTGGTTTTCCTATTCATACATTGACACCCAGCGTCACTATATGGATTATCCCAACCCTGCAACGCCATCCTTTATAGCAGAACATACCTTTTCGGCCGTGGGAAAATATTTCCTGGGTGCTATCAACACACAGCTTGGCGCCACCTGGACAGTGGCCTCCGGCCGCCCATACCATCGCAACGGCGATGCGACATTTATGAATCAAAAAGCACCTGTATACAATGACCTGAGTATGAACTTAAGCTATCTCACAACCCTGGGTGACCATCAAACCATTGTCCATTTTTCATTTTCTAACGTGCTGGGCAGAAACCATTTGGTGGGCTATCGAACAGTTTCGTCCCCAGACAATAGCGGAGATAGCTATCAAATACCTCTTTTACCAGACATTAAGCAGTTCCTGTTCTTAGGGATATTCATTTCAATAAACAACTAATATTAAATCATTTCACTATGAAAACACTAACACTCATTTTTGCATTATGCCTAACGCAATGGATGCAAGCAAACGACTACGAGACCATCATGCAGCAGAACATCACACAGCTTTATCAAACAACAGATATTAGTATGATCAATCAAATTGCCGCCGGCTTTCAGCGAATTGCCGATGTGGAAAAGGATGAATGGCTACCACTCTATTACGTAGCCTATGCCTATGCCCGCTCAACTCATTTTATCACAGATGCCGACTCTATTGACTTACAACTCGATAAAGCACAACTGGCACTAAAACAGCTTGTCAGCAGCAAAAGTGACGAATCGGAGGTTTATGCCTTACAAGCCCTGGTTTACTCATTACGAATAACTAATCCCATGCGTGGCTACAAATACTCAAGCCTGTCGAATGAAGCACTGGCCAAAGCAGAACAGCTCAATGCCGCTAATCCCCGCATATACTATTGCAAAGCCAACAACATTTACCATACACCAAAAATGTTTGGTGGTGGCAAAGAAAAAGCACAGCCACTATACGAAAAAGCAGCAGAACTATTTGCCAGTTGCAAACATCCAAACCAGCTTTGGCCAACCTGGGGATCAATTCATAACAAGGTGATGCTGGACAAATGTCTTGCCAGCGAATAAAGCTTATATTCCGGCAGTATTAAATTCTCTGCCGGGATTTATCAATTAATATTTATATTTAATTCTCATTTTATCACACATGAGCATCTACAGCGATATCTGCAATAAAAAATACAGCTTCAAAAAATCCTTCTATATTTTTCTGTGGTATGGTATTACTTCAGCCTTAATTGGCGTTATATTCTTAGGGTTTGCCTGCCCCAAATGCCTGCTAAATATCCAGGCTGTTGGTCAAAATGCCGGTTACAGCCTGCTACTGGGTTATAGCCTTTTTAGCTTTGGCTTTATCTTTGGATGGCTTGAAAATAGATATGTTGCCTGGATAAGTGCACCAATCAAAAGTTTAATCGTTGTTTTGGTCAGCTCAACTATTTATAGCTCACTGGTCATTTTTAGTGTCAATTGGCTGTGGCATTCACTATTGGGGCAAATGCCGTTCAAAGAGTTTTATGCCCGCTATGCCTATGTAATGTGGATAGAATTTGGCATTTTTTATTTCATTGCCCTTTGGTTTTATGCCCGCTCTTTCTTTATTCATTGGCGAAAAGAAGTTGAAAACCGGGAGAAGCTTAAGCGACAGGCTTTGCAGCTTCAATATGAATCACTGAAAACACAAGTCAATCCGCATTTTTTATTTAATAGCCTCAATGCACTTACCACATTAATTGAGATGAATGTGCCAGCTGCCAAACAATTTACGCACGAGCTATCCTGCTTCTACAGGGACATACTACAGCTCAAAAACAAAGAAATCATTCCTCTTGAAGAGGAAATACAAATTGTTAAACGCTACATCTACCTGCAGAAAATCCGTTTTGGAGACAATTTTACCTACCGTATTCCTGACATTGAGAATAACAATCAGATGGTCATACCCTTATCTCTCCAAATGCTTGCCGAAAACGTATTTAAGCATAACAGCATATCCGCCAATAAGAAGGTCCATCTTGACATTCAGCTCTCTGATGATGAAGTTATCATATCCAACACATTTTACCCTAGAAAAGATAGTTCTGACTCTGGTACAGGACTTAAAAATCTGAATGAACGCATTCTTTACCTGACTAATAAACAACTTACTATAAAACAAGACCAACAATACTTTACCATTCATTTACCTCTAATCCAATTGGACAATGCGCATATTAATAGTTGAAGATGAACATCTGGCGGCTTCGCGCCTGTCGCAAATGATTCAGAAACTCCATCCTGATGCAGAAATTAGCAGTATTTGTGATAGTGTTGAGCTGTCGGTTGACTGGTTAAAAAACAACCCTCAACCCGATTTGGCTTTTTTTGACATTCAGCTGGGCGATGGTATCAGTTTCGATATCTTTGAGCAGTGCGATGTTATGTTTCCGGTCATTTTCACCACTGCTTACGATCAGTATGCCATCAAGGCCTTTAAGGTCAACAGCATCGATTACCTGCTGAAACCCATCGAAGAAGAAGCATTGGAAACGGCCATCAATAAGTTTCTGAATCATCAAAATATGGACCTGACAAGCATCCATCAGGCGATATTGCAAACGCAAACTCTCATACAGCAAAACAACTACAAAACCCGCTTTTTAATAAAGGTTGGTGAGCACCTGAGAATGATTAACACCAATGAAATCAGTTTCTTCTACAGCGAAGAAAAGGACACATTCTTGCGCACCCTGGATGGGCATAGTTATGCATTGGATCAAAGCCTCGACCGGTATGAGATTCAACTCAATCCTGCTGATTTTTACAGGATAAGTCGTAAATACATTGTAAGAATCAGCGCTATTGCTGATATTATCAACTACAGCAACTCACGCCTTAAGCTTAAGTTAATAGGCATGCAGGCATCCGACGATGTAATTGTAAGTCGCGAGCGAGTTAAAGCATTTAAATATTGGCTGGAAGAAACGGCCGGATAAAAAGGAAGGGGAACATCTGCTCCCCTTTTAACCCTTAAAAAACTAACCCTAAAAACAAGCTGTAAAACAACCTGTTTGCTTTTAATATCTTATATCCTTGATTTCTGTAATTATCTGACAAATATAACTATTTGTTATCAATCTGTTAGCCACTTTACAGACAATTATTACACCTGCATATTTTGTCGCATCCATTCAAATAGGCATGCAGCTGCCGCATGCGATACATTCATCGATTTAATTGATCCAGGCATCGGAATGTAAACAGCATGATGACAACGCATAAGTATCTCTTGCGATACACCGTATTTTTCATTTCCAAGCACCAGCAATAGTTTAACCGGCAATCGTTCAGCGTATAAATTAATGGCCCCTTCAGCTGTTTCCAATGCCACCATTTGATAGCCATCGGGCACCTCCAGGCTATCCAGATTACACCATTCTACCGGCACATGCCCAATAGCAGCCCCGGCTGTTTTATTGACCTTACTCATCCGGCAGCCTTCGCTGCCAACCACAATTACTTTTGAGGCGTTCACATTAGCTGCCAGGCGGATTATATTCCCAATATTCTCGGGCGTTGAGAAATTATCAGTAACAATGATAACATCGGCTCCTTTAGCTATATGTCCTTCATTTTCTTTATTGAAAAAGTATTTCGAATGTGTTTCGGGCATTTACTTAACACGTTTAAGTCCCATCGCTTCCGCCTCTTTAAGCATTAAAGCAAAAGCCTCATCAAAATTGTTGCCTATTTTTCCATCCAGAATCGCCTCCTTAATAATCGATTTTAAATCACCAATTTCTTTGCATGGCTCTAATCCAAATGTCTCCATAATCACCTCTCCGGTTACCGGAGGTTGAAAATTACGTATATGGTCCTTCTCCTCAATTTCTTTTAGTTTACGACGCACCAATTTAAAGTTGCGCATATAACGCTTTACTTTGGCCTCGTTCTTTGAGGTGATGTCGGCCTCACAAAGCGTCATTAAATCGTCAATGTCGTCACCGGCTTCAAACAACAAACGACGGACGGCTGAGTCAGTTACTACATCCTCACTTAAAACAATAGGGCGCATATGAAGCCCCACCATCTTCTGCACATATTTCATTTTCTCGTTGAGCGGCAGCTTCATACGACCAAAAATCTTTGGTATCATTTTCTGCCCAATGAAATTATGATTATGGAAAGTCCAACCAAGTTTTTTGTCGTAACGTTTGGTTCGTGGCTTGGCGATATCGTGCAGAATGGCCGACCATCGCAACCAAAGATTATCGGTATTAGGAACAATTCTATCCAACACTTCCAGCGTATGGTAGAAATTATCTTTGTGCGCACGTCCATCTACCTTATCAACACCTTTCATAGCTTGAAACTCGGGAAAGATAATTTCCAGAAGCCCTGTTAATTCTAACAACTTAAAGCCAATGGAAGGCCTGTCTGCCATCACAATCTTATTCAGCTCATCGGCAATGCGCTCACCAGAAACAATACTAATCCTGTCCTTTTGAGCTTTAATTCCGTCAAAGGTCTTTTCCTCTATCCGAAAATTCAATTGGGTGGCAAAACGAATGGCACGCATCATGCGTAAAGGATCATCCGAGAATGTTACGCCCGGTTCTAAAGGAGTACGGATGATACCGTTTTCCATATCGTCCATGCCATTAAATGGATCAACCAAGGAACCGTAATCACTCTTATTAAGACTCAATGCCAGTGCATTAATGGTGAAATCCCTGCGATTCTGATCATCCTCCAGTGTACCGTCTTCGACAATGGGCTTGCGCGAGTTTCGCTGATAGGATTCTTTGCGTGCTCCAACAAACTCCACTTCCAAATCGCGGTAACGCAACATGGCAGTACCAAAATTTTTAAAAACGGTCAGGCGAAGACCTCCCAGCTTTTTCGCAACTCTCTCAGCCAACTCAATCCCGCTCCCCACTACAACCACATCTATATCTTTAGAAGGTCTGTTCAGGTATAAATCTCTTACAAAACCACCTATTACAAAGGCGGGACAATTCATTTCATTACATATATCTCGAATGGCATGAAAAACAGCATGATTTAAGCTCTTTTCCACCCTTTTTTGTGCTTCTTGTATCATATTGCTGACAAAATTACAACATTATTATGGCATTTTGACCATTTTTGGCAGATATAGGGTTTGGCATGGTAATTGTTTTATCGATACATATACATTTGTAGATATTTAGAATTATTTATTAACTTTGCAGTATTCACAAACTAAAAAACAAAAATTATGGTACAGCATTTAACCAACGAAACATTCAAGGAAAAAGTTTTCAATTATACAGATAGTAAAGAGTGGAAGTTTGAGGGTGATAAACCAGCCGTTATTGATTTTTACGCCGACTGGTGTGGACCATGTAAAATGGTAAGCCCAATCCTTGATGAATTATCAACCGAGTTTGATGGAAAAATAGACATTTATAAGGTAGATACTGAAACCGAGAGAGAATTGGCCGGAGCATTTGGTATCCAGAGTATTCCTTCAATTCTGTTTATTCCAAAAGAAGGTCAGCCTCAGATGGCGCAAGGTGCTTTACCGAAAGACACCTTTATCAGAGCTTTTAAAGATGTTTTGAAAGTAGAAAAATAATTGACTGACGCCATAACAAGCTGTTAAAAGCCTGTTAAACTGGGTTTGGATAACAACTAATTTATAGGTACGGAGTTTAACTTACAGATTGAGAAATATTAATTTGAAGAAGATATGAAGAAGATAGGTTTATTTGTTTTGATAGGCATAATAGCCACCTCTATAGCTGGCTTTGAGCTATATTCAACTACCAGCGATGAAGCCAAGGCTGCTAAAGAAGAAAACTCTGTTATCTATTTAGATGCCCAAAGCTTCAAAGAAAAGGTATTTGATTATGAAAATAATACCGAGTGGAAATATGAAGGTGAAGTACCGGCCATATTAGATTTTTACGCCGATTGGTGCGGACCTTGCAAAATGCTTTCACCGGTATTAAATAATATTCAAAAGGAATACGATGGCAAGATTCAGATTTATAAAATCAATACTGACCAAGAGCGCGAATTATCCGCCACCTTTGGAATACGAAGTTTACCAACCATTGTTTTTGTACCTCTGAAGGGCGAGCCACAGGCCGCTATGGGATACCGCTCACAAAACGATTTAGAGACAATGATTAGCGAAATATTACAAGTCGATAAGTAATTATCGCAATTAGATGATAAATTGAAAGCCGAAGATTTTTTCTTCGGCTTTTTTTTGTTTAGGAACTTTTTTTTCGTTTACCTTTGGCTCATCAAATTATTCGGGGTGCCTTACTTTACAGGCTGAGATTACACCCATTGAACCTGATGCAGGTAATGCTGTCGCAGGGATATGAATGACTCTCTATTTGGCTTCCCGTATAAAATGTTAGAAAGACAATGAACATTTTTATCAACGGGCAAGCAACAGACATGCCTGATAACACTTCAATTGACGATGTATTGCAACGCATCGGACAAACACATACCGGTGGCATTGCCTTGGCGGTAAACGACATGGTGGTTCCCAAAAGTCAATGGGCTAAGGCTCAAATTTCTGACGGTGACAAAATTCTAATCATTAAAGCCAGCCAGGGTGGCTGATCCTTAACCTTTACAATTATGACTAAAAGCAAAATATCGCAGGAAGGGCTGACTACCGGTCCTTTTCCTAATTCGAAGAAAATATATGAATCGGGCCAGATTCATAACATCAAAGTAGCACATCGCAGCATTGAACTGAGCGACACCAAAACAAGTGAAGGTGAGATATTCCAGAACCCACCTGTCACTGTTTACGACACTAGTGGCCCATACACCGATCCTGATTATGCTGTTAATTTGGAGAAAGGCTTACCTAAAATTAGAGAACAGTGGATCAAAGAACGCGATGATATCCAGGAATTAGAACAGCTAAGTTCTGAATATGGTCAGATGCGATTGGCAGATAAGAAGCTGGACCATTTACGTTTCGACCATGTGAGTACCATGCCCCTTAAGGCAAAAGACGGACGCTGCGTTACTCAGTACTACTATGCCTGTCAGGGCATTATCACACCAGAGATGGAATATGTCGCCATTCGTGAGAATCAACAAATTCAGCAAATACAAGAAAGCTATCGCGAGCATCGCGGCCAGTGCTATGGTGCGCAGATTCCAGAAAAAGAAGTTACACCTGAGTTCGTAAGGGATGAAATA
This sequence comes from Carboxylicivirga mesophila, assembly GCF_018271975.1. Lineage (GTDB taxonomy): Bacteria > Bacteroidota > Bacteroidia > Bacteroidales > Marinilabiliaceae > Carboxylicivirga > Carboxylicivirga mesophila. The sequence continues at coordinate 208,803 of NZ_JAGUCN010000006.1, read as the reverse complement.
GCGGCAGGTCGTGCTTTTTTACCTGCCAACATCAACCACCCCGAAACGGAGCCAATGATTATTGGTCGTAACTTTTTAGTAAAGATCAATGCCAATATTGGCAATTCACCAACTACGTCCTCCATCGAAGAAGAGGTGGAGAAGGCTGTTTGGGCAGTACGCTGGGGAGCCGACACCATCATGGACTTATCAACTGGCGATAATATACACGAAACACGCGAATGGATTGTACGCAACTCTCCGGTACCGGTGGGTACAGTGCCTTTATACCAGGCGCTTGAAAAAGTAAACGGCGACGTTGAAAAACTATCATGGGAAATATACCGGGATACGCTGATTGAGCAAGCTGAGCAGGGTGTTGACTATTTCACTATTCATGCCGGATTACTATGGAAACATATTCCATCTACCATCAAACGCGTAACAGGTATTGTGTCTCGTGGTGGCTCCATCATGGCAAAATGGATGCTTTATCATCACAAAGAAAATTTCCTGTATACCCATTTTGATGAAATTTGCGACATATTGGCAGCTTACGATGTAGGTGTTTCTTTGGGAGATGGTTTACGACCAGGTTCTATCGCAGATGCCAACGACCGTGCGCAGTTTGGCGAGTTGGAAGCATTGGGTGAATTAACGCAGAAAGCACGGGACAAATATGTGCAGGTGATTATTGAGGGTCCGGGACACGTACCTATGCAAGGTATTAAAGAGAACATGGACCTGCAGTTGGAACATTGTAAAGAAGCTCCGTTTTATACTTTAGGACCATTAACAACAGATATCGCTCCCGGCTACGACCATATAACATCAGCTATCGGTGGTGCCATGATTGCCTGGCACGGAACAGCTATGCTTTGCTATGTAACCCCTAAAGAACATCTTGGATTGCCGGACAAGCACGATGTAAAAACCGGTGTGATCACCTATAAACTGGCAGCTCATGCAGCTGATGTCGCCAAGGGGTTTCCAGGTGCGCAATTCCGTGATTTTGCCATGAGCAAAGCTCGCTTCGAATTTCGCTGGAAAGATCAGTTTTCACTGGCACTCGACCCTGAAACAGCTATGCAATACCATGACAAGACCTTGCCGGACGAAGGTTATAAGTCATCGCACTTCTGTTCTATGTGTGGAGAGAAGTTTTGTTCCATGAAAAGTACAATGGAGGTCAGAGACTTAGCTAAGAAGCTTGAAGATAAAAAAGAATTATTCAAAGAATCGGGTGGAGAGTTATATATGTAACGAATAACAGTTATTTTTGTGCCAGAATAAAACTAAACTTTATGAAGCCAATTGTAATTTGTTATCCAACCCAACTTAATAAGGAAGTTGAAGCAATTAATGCTTTGTTTGAGGCCGGACTTGAAATTTTACATGTACGAAAGCCCGCTTACAGCGAAGCGGACATGATCGCATTTATTGATTCTATTGATGCTCAATATCATAATCGCATTGTGGTGCACAGTCATCTTTCCATTGTGGAACCTAAAGGCCTGAGAGGCGTTCATTTCACCTCTTACAACCGCCACCTGATTGATGATTACAGCAATAAATCATTGCCCAAAAGCATCTCGGTGCATTCAATGAGCGAGCTTATCAATTTGAGTGAATCATTCAACTATGCTTTACTAAGCCCGGTTTTCGAAAGTATCTCGAAAGAAGGATATGGCCCGGCCATTGACCAGACCATATTAAAGAAATTTTTATCCACAATTCATGATGTCAAGGTATTGGCACTTGGTGGCATCGACCATAAAAATGTGGATATTGCCAAAGAGCTAGGCTTTGATGGTGTTGTTTTACACGGACACCTGTGGGCGCAATTTGAAAATGATGGTGACATTGAAGGTGTTGTTGAACGCTTCAAAGAAGTCACTGAAAAATGGACTTAAACAAATGAATGAAAGACCTTATGTACTGAGCATTGCCGGATTTGACCCATGCAGTGGCGCAGGTGTTACAAGTGATATTAAAACGTTTGAACAACATAAGGTCTATGGCTTAGGCGCTGTAACGGCTATTACCTATCAGAATGAATCAGACTTCGAGGGTGCTAAATGGCTGTCGGTTGAAGAGATAATTAAACAGCTCATACCGCTTGCTGAGCAATACTGTCCGAAAGCTATTAAAATTGGTTTAATAGAGTCGGCTGCGACTCTTAGTCAAGTTTTGGATTGGATAAAGAAAAACTGGCCAGAGGCTTTTATTGTATGGGATCCCATATTAAAAGCTTCTGCCGGATTTCCATTCCACACTCACCTTCACCAAAGCATACAGGAATTACTAAGAGAGAAGGTAGACCTTCTCACTCCCAACCTGCCTGAATACTCGCTACTATTTAACGATTCAGATGCACAGATACTCGCCAATCAGCTGAAGACATCTATTCTCATTAAAGGTGGTCACTCCAAGGGCAATACAGTTTGCGACACACTCTACAGCTTTGCACAAGAGCCTATTAAAGTAACATCTGAAAAAGTTAAGGGAGACTGGCAAAAGCACGGTACAGGTTGCATACTTTCGGCTGCAATCGCATCCGAAATAGCACTTGGCAAATCCTCGGCAGTTGCCTGTCAATCAGCTCATTTTTATGTGAAAAAAATTATTGGCAGCAACATTACACTGTTGGGCTATCATTATAACTCCATTGATTAATCATACAGCTATGCAAAAGAAATCAATCGCACGTCTGCAATTTATTACCTCCCCTTCTACCCAAAGCTATTTACAGCAAATACAGTCGGTAGTGATGGGTGGCGGTAACTGGGTGCAACTGCGCATGAAAGAAGAAAAAACAGAGAATATTGAACAGGTAGCCGTTGAAGCACTCAGCTTTTGTATGGATAATGGTGCTACTTTTATTATGAACGACCATGTGGATATTGCAGCTAAAATTGGTGCGGATGGTGTTCACCTGGGTAAAAATGACATGGCTCCCGATGAAGCGCGTACTATTTTGGGGCCACAAGTCATTATTGGTGGTACAGCCAATACTTTTGATGACATAGAACGACTGGCCACGTTAGGGGTTGATTATATTGGCCTTGGCCCCTTCCGTTTTACCGAAACTAAAAAGAATTTAAGCCCCGTGCTTGGCTCCCAAGGCTATCGGGCTATCCTTAATCAATGTAAAGAAGCAGGCATCAACCTTCCTGTGATTGCCATTGGCGGACTATTGCCTGACGACCTGCCCGAACTGTTTAAAACAGGCGTACATGGGGTGGCCATCTCATCATACATCGCTAAAAGTGAACAACCGGGTGCTACAACTCTTGATTTATTGCAGGAGATTGGACGTTACAGCTCGGCCAACTGGACCAGATTTCATTAAGCAGTAAGGCAATTATTTAACAGGCAGAAGTTTAAAAAAAGACACTAATAACACAACCATAACAGCTATAAGCTAAGAAAAATGACTCCACTCCAATTAGGCGATAAAACATTTTCATCACGATTATTTACCGGAACTGGTAAGTTTGCTTCCAATCAACTGATGCAGGAAGCCATTGAGGTCAGCGAATCGGAACTCGTAACCGTGGCCTTGCGCCGCGTTGATATGAACAATCAGGCCGACGACATCCTAAAACACCTGAAGCACAAACGTATCAACCTGCTGCCCAACACTTCGGGCGTGCGCACAGCTAAAGAAGCTGTCTTTGCAGCACAGCTGGCTCGTGAAGCACTGGAAACCAACTGGCTGAAACTGGAGATTCATCCGGATCCTAAATACTTACTGCCCGACCCTATTGAGACCTTAAAAGCTGCTGAAGAACTGGTGAAACTTGGCTTTATCGTATTGCCATATGTACAGGCCGATCCGGTTTTGTGCAAACGCCTTGAGGAAGTGGGCACTGCAGCCGTAATGCCATTGGGAGCACCCATTGGTTCGAATCAGGGATTACAAACCAAAGAGATGCTGCGCATTATTATTGAGCAAAGCCAGGTGCCGGTTGTTGTGGATGCGGGTATTGGTGCTCCTTCACATGCCGCCGATGCCATGGAGATGGGAGCCGATGCTGTGCTTGTCAATACCGCTATTGCTGTTTCGCCCAATCCGGTTGAAATGGGAAAAGCCTTTAAGCTGGCGGTGGAAGCCGGGCGCATGGCCTATGAAGCCAAACTGGCCACCAAGTCGATGGGTGCAGAGGCATCCAGCCCTTTGACAGCTTTTTTGGATGAATTGTAGAAAAAAAGCTGATAGCTGTTAGCCTATAGCTGCTAGCGATTTACATCTTTCAAAAAAAAAGAAAATGACCTATAATACTGACTACTGTCTACTCACTACTGACTATAGATGAAAACATTTGAAGAGGTGCACGCTTCTCACGATTGGGAAAGTACCAAAGCATCGATACAAAATAAAACCAGGGCTGATGTTGAACAAGCCCTTTCAGCCCACACGCCAACATTAGAGGATTTTAAGGCATTAATCTCACCGGCGGCAGAAAGCTACCTGGAGCATATGGCGCATAAAAGCCGGGCAATTACGCAGCGTCGCTTTGGTAAAACCATACAGCTATACATTCCACTCTACCTGTCAAATGCGTGTGCCAACTCATGTGCTTACTGCGGATTTAGCCACAACAACAACATCACACGCATTACCTTAAACAAAGAACAAGTGTTGCAGGAGATTGCCGTGATCAAAAAAATGGGCTTTCAGCATTTGCTATTGGTTACCGGTGAACACCCCAAAGAGTGCGGTTTTGACTACCTGAAAGAGATGGTTGAACTGGTCAAACCTCACTTCCCATCGGTTTCCATTGAGGTACAGCCTATGAAACAAGAGGAGTACGAAGGACTAATTCAACTGGGACTGCACACGGTGTATGTCTACCAGGAAACCTACAACCGTACAAACTATAAAACCTATCATCCACGAGGTAAGAAATCTGATTTTGCCTATCGACTGGAAACACCAGAGCGCCTGGGGCGTGCCCACATCCATAAAATTGGCATTGGCTGTCTGCTGGGGCTTGAAGACTGGCGCACCGATTCATTCTTTACAGCCCTCCACCTTAACTATCTGGAGAAAACCTACTGGCGTACCAAGTACAGCATCTCCTTCCCTCGTCTGCGACCCCATATAGGCTCATTCCAGCCCAATGTGGATGTGACTGATAAACAATTAGCGCAGCTGATTATGGCTTACCGTATTTTTAATCCTGATGTTGATCTGTCGCTTTCAACACGCGAGAGCAAAGCGTTCAGAAACAACATGCTGCAATTGGGAGTGACAGCCATGAGTGCCGGTTCGAAAACTGAACCAGGCGGCTATGCTGTGTACAACAAAGCACTTGAGCAGTTCTCAGTCAATGATGATCGCAGCCCGAAAGACATATGCGAAATGATTAAAGCTGGCGGTTACGAACCTGTATGGAAAGACTGGGACGATTGTATGCATTAATTGGTTTCACTACTTTTGGACAAACAACACCTATATGAACATACCTTCAGGATCTCCCACAATTTCACTGATTATCTCAACCTATAACCGCCCGCAGGCATTATATCATGTACTACAATCGGTTCGGGTACAAAAGGAAATGCCACATGAAGTAATTGTTGCTGATGATGGCTCAGGTGATGAAACACGTCAGGTAATTGAACAATGCCAGAGAGATTTTCCCGTACCTCTCATTCATGCCTGGCAAGAGGATGACGGTTTTAGACTGGCAGCGAATAAAAATCATGCTGCTTCCAAAGCGAGTGGTAATTACCTACTGTTTCTTGATGGCGATTTGGTGATGCACCCCAATTACATCAAGGATAACAGAATTACTGCAACAAAAGGTTACTTTGTGGTTAACACCCGGGTAATGCTGGACGAAACCTTTACAAAAGACGTATTCAAAAAAAAGCAGTTTAGTATCTCTGCCAGCCAGCTGTTTAAACAAAAAAACAGCAAAAACGGCCTTCATATGCCACGGTTGGGTAAGTTAATACCCACCAAACAAAAGCTAAAACCCTGCCGTGGTGGCCTGATGGGTATATGGAAAGAAGATTTTGTGGCTGTTAACGGTATGAATGAGGACTTTGTGGGGTGGGGCTTTGAAGATACCGACTTATTTATTCGCCTGTTTAACTACGGATTAAAACGGCACAATAACAAATTCAGGGCTTTGACCTATCACCTCTACCATCCTATTGAAAACACCGATAACGCACAAAACAATAAAGCACTGGCTGAAAAAATGAAGGGCAATAGCAGCTATTTCTGTACGAACGGACTGGATAAATACCTGCCAAAACAATAATTTTACAGAAGCATCTACCATTCAGCTACTTGAAAGGAAAGATGATTTATATAGGACAAAAAGGTCTTGTTTTTCTTTGATAATAGTAACGGGCTGGCTACTTTTGCGCCCAATTCCAATGGGGTGCCCCTTCAGGGGCTGAGATTATACCCTTCGAACCTGGCCGGGTAATGCCGACAAGGGAACAGAGTATCTCCAAATTATTCCTCATTGCGGTATTAGTTAATAACTTAAACTGCGTAATTAAAATGAAGAGGTTTTATGCATTAGCGCTGGTGACAGTAATAACACTGGGAACCATAGCGCAAAACACATTCAACGGACACGTCACTGATGAAACCGGGGAGCCCTTGGTTGGTGTAAATGTCATCGTCAAAAGCTCCTTTAAAGGAACAATCACCAATGCCAGTGGGCATTTTTCTATTACTACTAAAGATGAGGATCCAACATTAGTATTCTCATATGTTGGCTATGAATCACAATCACTGGAGGCGGCCAACGACTTAACAGTCACTATGCAGCCTTCAGCTGTGCTTACCGATGAAATTATTGTGTCTGCCATACGAGCTAATAAACAAGCTCCAGTTGCCAGTTCCGAGATGACTTCTGAAGAAATACAACAGCAGAATTTCGGACAAGACCTTCCCTTCCTGCTCAACCAGATGCCTGGTGTTGTCACCAACTCTGATGCCGGTGCAGGTGTGGGATACACTGGCCTGCGCATAAGAGGTACAGATATTACCCGCATTAACGTAACGGTAAATGGTATCCCCATGAATGATGCCGAGTCGCAAGGTGTATTTTGGGTTAACATGCCTGACTTTGCGGCTTCTGTAGATAAAGTGCAGGTTCAGCGTGGTGTAGGTACCTCTACCAATGGAGCCGCTTCTTTTGGTGCTTCGGTTAACCTTAACACGCTAAACTCCGCTTCAAAAGCTATGGCTTTTATTGATAACAGCTATGGCTCATTTAATACCATGAAAAACTCAGTAGCTGTTTCGAGCGGATTACTGAATAACAACATGGCTTTTGATGTACGCTTATCGCGGATTAACTCAGATGGATTTATTGACCGTGCCACCTCTGATCTAAAATCATACTATTTCTCTGGCGGTTATTATGGCGATAAGACGACGGTTAAATTCATCACGTTCTCGGGAGCAGAAAAAACCTACCAGGCATGGAATGGTGTGCCCAAGGTGAAGCTGAACAATGACGTGGCAGGAATGGAAAAGTTAATAATGATGGATGGATGGACAGATGCTGAAGCTGCTAACCTGTTTGCTTCAGATGCCCGCACATTCAATAAGTACTTGTACGAAAACCAGACCGACAACTATCAGCAGGACCATTACCAGTTTCATTTTACCCACCGGGCCAATGAGTTTTGGAATCTGACAGCAGCCTTGCATTACACCAAAGGTGAAGGCTACTACGAGTCGTATAAAAACAGTCGCAAATTTAAAGATTACAACGTAGGTTTCGAGAGTATTGTCATAGATGGCGAAACCATTGAAAAAACAGATCTTATTCAGCGTAAATGGCTGGATAATGATTTCTATGGAGCTACCTTTTCGGGTATCTACATCAACAGTAACCTTGAGCTGGTAATTGGTGGAGCATATAATGAATATGATGGCGACCACTTTGGTAATGTCATCTGGAGCCAGTATAATAATGGTATCCCTCATAATCACCAGTGGTATTTTAACAATGGTAAGAAAAAGGACCTTAACAGCTTCATCAAAGCCACATATGCCCTTAGCGATAATTTTTGGTTATATGGCGATATGCAATACCGTCATGTAGACTATAAAATGAGTGGCAACCATGACGACAACAGTGATTTAACTCAGTCGTATACATTTGATTTTGTAAACCCTAAGATGGGAGTTAATTTACAATTGAATCAACAGCAGCGCTTGTTTGCATCATTTGCTGTAGCACAGCGCGAACCATCAAGAAGTGACTTCAGGGATGCTCCGGCCGACCGAAAGCCGCAACCTGAAACGCTTTATGACTGGGAACTGGGTTATGAATACTCAAGCGACAAAGTGTTTGTCAACCTTAACACCTACTATATGCTGTATAAAGATCAGCTCGTATTAACTGGCGAGATTAACGATGTGGGTGCACCCATAATGGTGAATGTGCCCGATAGTTATAGAGCCGGTATTGAGATAGAAGGTGGTATATACCTGTCATCAAGCATTAACTGGGCCGGTAATGTGGCTTTATCTACCAATAAAATTAAGAACTATACGGAATATGTTGACAACTGGAGCTACTGGGATGATCCTGAAAATGAACCTTACCAGTATGTAAGTGAATTGGGTGAAACAGATATTGCCTTTTCGCCTTCTGTTACTGCTGCCAGCCAGTTTAACTGGACGCCGGCAAAAGGCATGACCATATCCTTATTAAGCAAATATGTAAGCGACCAGTATATTGATAACACATCTAACGAAGCACGTAAACTGAATGCCTGGTTTGTAAATGATTTGCTACTGAGCTACGATTTTACGATCCCTTCTGTTGGAGCCTTCAATCTTGGTTGCAAGGTTAACAATCTGCTTAACGAAGAGTATGAATCAAATGCATGGGTATATCGCTACTATTATGCAGGCGAACACGATGTGTTGGATGGCTATTTCCCACAGGCTGGCACCAACTTTATGATACGACTCGGCATGAAATTCTAATACCGTTTTATATACTCCTGACAAAGCCTGCATCGTCTGAAGCGGGCTTTGTTATTATAGATTTTAAATCTTCTATTCAGGCAAGATCAAAGTGATTATCGACTACACACCTACTCCACGTCGATTAATGACACCACCTGGTCCAGCTCTGCGTTACAATACAATAAATAGCCCATGCGCAGGTTGCTTATCACCTCTTGTAAGCGTTCCCTGTTAAGGCTGATAAATTCCTCCCTTGCCAATGCATATAACTCATCAAAGCTTATGACTTTTTTAGCGCTTGCCTTCAGTACAAAGGCATACTCCGGTTCGCCAAAAACAATGTTTTCGATCTCGCTGCCATCGCAATATTCGGTATAATACAACACACCATCATGTGCTTGTACAGTGTAGCTGAAACGGTGCTGTTTGTAATAGTTTTCAGCTTCTTCAAGCCTGTCCCACTCCCGCGCATTAGCAGCCACATTACGTTGATAGCGAAATAAGTGAAAGCGCTCATCGTGATCAGAAAAGCTGCCTGGTAACAAATACGATAACTCATCAACAGTGTAATTCCCCACCTCGTTATCGGGCATCAACTTGTAATACTTCGACATGGATGACAACACAAGCGTCACATAGTTGTGCGAAAATTCGACAATCGGGTGGTTATAAAAGAATCGTAAGAAATGTAGATTATTCAAACATTCCTGCACATCGCTCTCTGTTTCCCCGGGCACGTGTTTAATTACGTTCACATAGGGATATATGCCATTTTTCAGGGCATATTTGATAAACTGCACATTATCAGAAAATGTATTGCTCTTATTCATCTTCTTAAGCAAACCGTCGGATAAACCATCGTAGCCAATAAACAGGTTTTTGAAACCGGCAATGGCCATCTTTTGCATTAATTCTTTTGAGTAATGCCTGTTTGGTATTATCTCGGCCCAAAAAGAAAAGTCCTCCTCAGTTTGGTACTTCAGGTCAATCAGCAAATCGAGCAATGTTTCAAAATGCTTTAAACTGCCAAACGTATCACTATCCACAAACGTAAAAGTAGTGAGGCCATACGCCCGATTGATGGTGGCAATCTCATTGACCACACATTCAGGACTTCGTGCCCGTAACTTATACCCCTTGTTAAAATCGCAGAAGTTACAACGGTGCCAGTGACATGAGCGGATGGAATTGATGGGCAAACTTATTTGCTCACGATCTTCATCTTTTGGGAAAGCACGCAGATAATCACTGTAATCGGGATAGATGTAATGGTCGAAATCGAGGTACTCACTTATGTTATGATCCGATTGTACAAGGGTGTTTTCTTTGCGGTAAAATAAACGCGGCACATCGGATAAATCTGTTTCCTTAGCATTCATCTGAGTAGCCAGCTTCAATAAGGGATATTCCCCTTCGCCCCAGCTTGCATAATCAAAGGCCGGGCATAACCTCATCGCTTCGCGCGCCACCTCATCACTGCCAAATCCTCCTATAACCACCTTCACATGAGGCGCCACTTTCTTCAACTCTTCAGCCAGTATAATGCCAGGTATCCATTGGTTAAACTTGGCCGTGATACCAAACAAACTAATCTCAGTCCAATCAATTGCCGCTAATCCCTCTCTGATTCGACGGATGATTTCAGTTTTTGCATCTTTTAGAAACTCTGCATAGTGGTTGATATCAATACTGATATAATCGGGATTTAATGCCTGAAGCTTAGATAGTATCCGCCTATTGCCAATGGCATTGCCATGTTGATCGTTGAGAATAGACAAAAAAGGCAACAAGCGATCTTCTGTATCTTCGCTATCGGTAAAATCACTCATCACCGACAAGCCGAAGTTCCAATACTTTATGGCTGTTTCAAAGCCGTTTACATTCATAAACTTCTTAAGTATAGAAAGCGAAATAGATGGGCTGTAAATATCGGCTGGTGGCAAACAGTTTAAAAGTATTCTCATTGGATATCTGTTGATAGCATTCGTTCTATTGCTATGCAAAGGTAGGTAAATATGGTGTAATAGCCTTTATCTGTATGATGGTGGGATATACTGTCATGGCCTGCCCCTAAAGATAGCAGGCCGCTACACTTTCGCTTTTGTCGTTTCATCACAGCGTATTGTCGTTTCATGCATAAATATCGCCTTTTTTATATCGTGAGCGATATTTATTCGGAAGCTTTATCTATATTTGTATCGCACACGATATTTATACACTATAAAGACAAAAAATACATAAAAAACGAAAACTATGACCAACAATTTTTATCAATTTGAAGCCAACAGCCTGCAAGGCAAAACCATTAAAATGAGCGACTATAAGGGCAAAACCGTATTGGTGGTGAACACCGCCAGTAAGTGTGGTTTAACACCCCAGTACGAAGGCCTCGAAGCCTTATATCAAAAGTACAAAGACAAAGGCCTGGTAATACTGGGGTTTCCGTGTAACCAGTTTGGCAACCAGGAGCCAGGCGATGAAAAATCCATATCAGAAGGCTGCCTGATTAACTATGGCGTGAGTTTCCCCATGTTTGCCAAGGTAGACGTGAATGGTGAACAAGCTCATCCCCTGTTTAAATACCTCAAGAGTGAACTGGGCGGACTGCTGGGCAGCAAAATCAAGTGGAACTTTACCAAATTTATCATTGATGCCAACAGCCAGCCCATAAAACGGTTTGCACCCGTTACCAAGCCTGCTAAAATTGACAGCTACCTATCTAAAATTTTACAGTAGATTTGCATTGAATTTGGGGAGCCGTGAAGGTTCCCCAATAAACTAAACACCATACAATGGCCTACGAACAATTAAAACTTGAAAACCAGCTTTGTTTCCCTGTGTATGCAGCATCAAGGCTGATAACCCGTGAATACCAACCGCATCTGGATCGGCTGGGTATCACCTATCCGCAGTACCTGGTGTTTATGCTATTATGGGAGCAGGACGAGCGCAGTGTGAATGAAATTACACAAAAACTCATCCTGAATACCAACACGGTTACACCACTGCTGAAACGGATGGAAAAACAAGGATTTATTACGCGTACAAAGTCGACTGAAGATTCTCGCAAGGTGATTATTAAGCTGACCACCAAAGGGTATGAACTGCAAGAGCAAGCAGCTGTGATACCCGAGTCGCTTGTGAAAAAAATTGCTGGCGACACCATGGATATTGATACCCTCAAACGATTAAAAAACGATTTAGACCAGCTGATTAAACTACTGAATAAATAAGGATGCTATTCGGCGGCTGGCCAATGGTGCTAGAGCTGATTAAATTGAAACATACGGACAATTCCCCCTCTCCCTGCAGGTGTCTCCCCATGGGGAGAATTGATTCCCATAACGTTAAAATTTCTTTACGAAAGCTGCCTATCGATCTTCCCCTGGGGGAAAACAAAGTTTCGCTAATGCCTTTGAAGTTTAACACAAATTGGCAAGTGCCGAAGGCGATGAGGGAAATACGGCCGTCTTAACTTTTGATGTTATATTGTTACACCACGCGTGAGGACATACGTGGTAGCAGGGGTAATAACTGAGGGTATTATAGTTCCTTCATCTATTCACATAATAACTTACTCCCAACTATTCACTAACACCAAGCTCCTTAAGCACTTCTTTGGTAAAAACAATGCGTTTTCCCAGAATACTCTTGAAATCCTTGTCTTCAATGTTCATGGCAAAATAATAGAGCTCATCGCCTTTTTCAACAAAGCCAATGACCCAGCCAATGCAGTTACCATTCTTAATTTCGCCGGCACCGGTTTTATAGTATAAGGTGTAGTCATCGTGCGGCTCCTGCAGCATCCCTTTTTTAATGGTACTAATGGTTGAAGGTGACAGATTGAAGGCATTGGTATATAGCTGCCGAAGAAACGCAATCTGCTCCATGGCGGATTTTTCTATCTGGTAGGTCAAGCCAAAATAATGCAGCTTTTCCACCTGAAAGCCCGGCTGATAATCGAGGTGGTTAAGGTATTGCTCCACCATTTCGGTCGTCATTAATGGCATCAGTTCAAAGTAATACCAGTTAACCGAATACTTAAGGGCCGACACAACTGTCTGGTCCTGACTCCAACCTGCCGGCCAGAAATTTCCAGGCGGATATTTACCCTTATCCCACTTCATCACCGCTGTATCATTGGCTATCAGCCCCTCTTCCAGGCCAATAATGGACCACACTATTTTAGAAGTTGAATGCACCGAAAAAGCCTGACTGGCCCTATCGGCATTGTAAACCTTATAGTTATCGCCCCCTACATTGTAAAGCACAAAAGTACCTGTAGTACCTTCAAATACCGATTCTAGGTTAAGGTCTTCCTGCGTTGCTGTTTGTGCGCCAAGGCTTGTGGCAAATAGCAACAGCCCGAGAAATAGTAAGTAACGTAGCATAGATGTTGAGTTTGTTTTTTCAATGAGCTACAAGATAGCATTAAACGATGATACTTAATAGTTACAATTCGCTTGAAGACGCACTCGGTAGCTGGCCAGTATCTCTATTTTAGTTCCAATCCTAATTGCATCATCATTTCTAATTCATTTAAGAGCTCCCATTCCTCAGCTATTTTTCCATCCTTAATTCTGAAAACCGTATAGGCTTTTAGGTGCAATTCGTTGCCCGTTGGTGGTATTTCGCCCAGCTGACCTTTGTGGAAGCCCCTCAATTGACACCGCGACATGACCTTATCACCCTCTGCAATTAATTCATCAACCACAATATGTGTATCATGAAATGCTGAGCGATACATGCTATAAACCTGCTTATATTCTTCAACACCATTTATACTACTGCTGCCATGGTATATAACATCTTTAGTCAAAAGTTCATCTAATATTTCTATCCGACGTTCTTCCCACTTGCCTTCCCAATACCTTTGAACTATTGATTTATTCGTCTCCTCAAGCTGTTTTTGAGCTTTTAAACCTTCAAGTTCTTCGGTTAATTGTTTGTTGTTGCACGAAACCATTCCTAGTAAAGCAACACTTAACAGAAACAGGTAAAACCTAATTGCTTTCATTTTCCATTGTATTAAGATGAATATACAAGTTACGTCAGCATTCAGGTTTTGGCCATACCGGCCTACAGTATGAGGTATATTGAGTAGGAGGACAAACTATGCCTCAAGCATAGCAATAAACATTAACCACGAATAGGTTCGCATACAAAACCCCGCCTGATACATTGAGCAAGCGGGGTTTATAATTTCGTCTATTAATAAGCTGATGGCTGGTGGCTAATGGCTGATAGCATTTAATCGGCTTCTCATTTCTCACCTCTTAAAACTCCTATTCTGCCTTTTTAAATTCTTCCACCCATTTGAGCGCAGCTTCCTTATCCTTTTCCATCACCAGCACATCGGCTCCGTCAAGCGTGTGGTGTGGCGCCACCATGCCTATTAGCTGATTCTTCATACTGGCTTCAATGCCATTGTCTTTCAGCACCTGGCAAAGCATTTCCACCTCCATGGGTGTACCGTTAAATACAGTCACTAATTTTGTGTTATCGTCTGTCATAGCTTATCGTTTTAAGTTTGTTTTTAAGATAGGAATAGTTTATTAGTTTTTGGGTAGAAGGCAGAAGTTATTTTGCAAATGCATCTTGTACAAATCCCCCACAGTCCTGCGGACAGCTCCCCATGGGGAGCATAGATGTACATGCTATGGGAAATAAAAAAGCCACTCCCGTTAGAAGTGGCTTGCAAGTATAAGGATACTGTTTTAGTTGCCTTTACTGGTTTGTAGTTGCTTGGCCATGGCCGCTCCTATCAGGCTTTCCAGAGGGGTACCTCCTTTAGAATCACCACCCATAATCATGGTTTCAGGGAATTTGATTTTGGCAATCTCAGCCGCCACCTTCACATCACGATCCAGTTCCATTGCCAGTTTCACCTCAGGTGTGATACCTGCGTTTACCTTCTTGGCAATTTCGTAGGCCTCGGCATCAGCTGTTACCTTTTTCTTCATGGCATTCAGCTTTTCGGTTTCAAGGGCAATGGCTGCCAGCTTCTTATTGGTTTCTTCCTGCTTCAGCTTGGTTTCAATGGCAATCAGTGCCTTCACCTGTTCCTTCTCCTGGTTGACACGCTCTTCGGCTTTATCGCGCTCACCCTGCGCTACAATACGTTGCTGCTCAGCCTTAGCCGTTTCAATCATCTGCTGCTCTAACTGTCGCTTTGCTGATTCATCGCGCTGTGCTTCCAATCGCTGTTTAAAGGTGGCTTCCAGGTCAATCTTATCTACAATCACCTGCGAAACAATGATATTATTCTCCGACAGTTCATGCGGAATACGCTTTGGTATACCGTTCTCCATAATTTTCTCAACCCTGTAACTGGTCTGTATCTCCTTTATGGTACGCTGCTTGGTGGTCATATCAATCGCATCGTAAATCGTATCTTTCACTTCCAGCTTATTTACCGCATACGTTCCCTCCTTTAACTGCTCTTCAAAAGTTTGACGGAAAGATTGTGCTTCACCAGAGATATAGTTTTGCGCTGCAAACATATAGCCGGTGTTGATGAGTTGTTCACGCACGGTTGGAATAATGGTGTTATTCACCAGGTTACTCATGGTACGATACTTAACGGCCAACTTAATAAACGAAGGACTATCTTCGGGCAATTGGAAGCGCAAAGAAACGTGTCCCTGTGCTGTCACCTGGTCGATAAAACGCACCGGTATTGGATTCATCACCCCTTCTAATTCATCCAGGTCTGATTCGGTTTGCTTACTCACCACCTTCACATCGATGTATTTCTGCCATTTATCTAATTTGGTTCCTGGTACCATTATTTTAATACCCTGCTCCATAACAGCACTCATATGACCTGTTGGTGAAACCAGCAGATAATTAAATCCTCTGTCAGCAAAAAAGAACATTGAATTAAGCAACATTAAGGTTAATCCGGCTATAACCAGTATTATCCCATGCAACTTAGTGATGCCTTTAAAAACAGCAGGCAGTTTACTATTTTGCTTTTCCAGTTTAGATATGATAAACGCTACAATACCGGCAAAAACAACCAATACTCCTAAAAATACAATCATTTTTTTACGAATTAAGTTTAAAGATTTTTTTCATTTTCCCTCTAAACATAATCCATAGCATTTAATGCACAAAATGCCTTAATCGTTTTTTTTACCAATACCAATATTATTTACATTAACGGTGTGTAATAGCAACAAAAAAGCCACCTCTGCAAAAGCAAAGGCGGCCGCGTTTAACCAAAATTAAACCCCTTTTACAGGCGCTTAACACCTCTAATATCACTCTTTTCTTTTACTTCTACAATACTTATGGCATACCCCCCACCCGGCGCACAGTACTGCGACAGTTTTGACTTATTGGTTACCACATACTTATTAATTTGATAAGCTTTCGGATTTGTTTCCCAATGTGCATCCTTTGCATCGGCATACACCGTGGCTACATACTTTTTACCGGGTTCTAGGAAGTCAAATTGAATGTGTGAGGTACGACCTTGTTCATCATTCGTACGGCCCACAAACCAACGATGGCCATCTTTCTCTTTTCGGGCATAGGTGATGTAGTCGCCTGGTTCAGCTTCCAATACTTTAGTATCCTCCCAATCGATGGCCACATCTTTAATAAACTGGAAAGCATCCATGTGTTTAGTATATGTTTCAGGCAGGTCGGCCGCCATCTGCAGTGGGCTGTACATGGTTACATACAAGGCCAGCTGACGCGCAATGGTGGTGCGTACGCGTGAGCCATTATCAGGATTATACTGGCTTACATCCGGCTCAAATATACCCGGGGTATAATCCATTGGTCCGCCAATCAGGCGTGTAAATGGCAAAATGGTGGTGTGGTTCACATTGTTACCTCCAAAGGCCTCGTATTCGGTTCCGCGGGCACTTTCATTGCCAATCAGGTTAGGATAGGTACGGCTCAAACCCGTTGGGCGCACCGCCTCATGGGCATTCACCATCACCTTGTACTCGGCTGCTTTCTCTACGGCATACTGATAGTGGTTCACCATCCATTGGCCATAGTGGTATTCGCCGCGTGGAATAATATCGCCCACGTAGCCACTCTTCACTGAATTATAGTTGTTATCAGCCATAAACTGGTAGGCTTTATCCATATGACGCTCGTAGTTACGCACCGAGCCAGATGTTTCGTGGTGCATCATAATTCTTACGCCTTTAGCCTTGGCATAGTCGCGCAGCATCTCCACATCAAAATCCGGGTAAGGTGTTATGAAATCAAACACATAGTCTTTTGATTTGCCAAACCAGTCTTCCCAGCCTTCATTCCAGCCCTCAACCAATACGGCATCAAAGCCATGCTCAGCCGCAAAATCAATGTACCGCTTAACATTATCGTTATTTGCTGAATGCGTTGAGTTAGGAGGTGTTGATGCATAAAACTTCTCTCCCAGTTTCACACTGGTTGCATCGGTATATGCCCAGCTTCCTTTACCGGTAATCATCTCCCACCATACACCAATGTACTTAACCGGTTTAATCCACGACACATCGTCGTAAGCACATGGTTCATTCAGATTTAAAGTAATGTTCGACATCAATATATCAGCTGCATCATCACTGGCAATAACCGTACGCCATGGTGTGGTACAAGGTGCCTGCATATAGCCCTTATCACCTCTTGCATCAGGTGTCAAATGTGACTCAAACACAAGGTTTCTGTCATCCAGTTCCAAGTGCATGCACGCATAATCCACCAAAGCAGCTTCGTGCAGGTTGATATACAAACCATCATCACTTTTCATCATCAGCGCTGTTTGCACGCCAGTATCTGAAAAGGGTGTTTGTGAAGCATTGGGCGTAACAGCCTTCTCCATCAAGCCACGTATCTCGCTCAATTTTGACTCGGTATAATCATATTCCTGTGTATCGTAGTCGCCGGGAATCCAAAATGCCTTATGATCGCCTGCCATGGCAAATTGCGTGCGCTCTTCTTTAATCACAAAATAGGTCAGATGCTCTTGCTCAGGAAATTCGTAGCGAAAACCTATGCCATCATCAAACAGTCGAAAACGAATCAACATCTTTCGTTGGCTCTCGGTTTGTGATAAGGTCACTGCCATTTCGTTGTAATGATTGCGAATATCTTTCCACTCACCCCAAACTGGTTGCCAGGTTGCATCAAAGGATGCATGCTCCACGCCTGTTACCTCAAAACCGTTCAACAACGACTCAGCATCTTTTAGTTCCAATCCCAGTTTGCTTTCTTTGATGACTGCTTTATCATGCAAAGCCAGCTGGTAGGTAGGAACACCATCCTTCAGTTCAAAAAACATTTTAAAGGCGCCGTTGGGTGATTTTAACTCTTCACCAAACATCGTCAGCCCCATCAATACCATAAGCTGCAAAACGAATAACTTCTTCATATACTTGTATATTTTAATACGCACTTAGCTTTGAATAAGCTCATTAATAACCAATTAACTTGTGTCAAAAATAATCAGATTAGAGAGATTTCATTTTCAGCACCCTGCATGCTGTGCAACAGGAAATACATTTAAGCGACTAACAAAAGGCATACAGTCAACTAAACCACAACACTTTGCAGCGATCATCAACTGACTCCTAAGGACTAACTTTTAAAGTCAAAATATTTTCACACATGATTAGCAAACGTTTGCAAAACAATCATCCGACAGATAAGCCTATATCCCGCAGGATTTCTATCTTTAAGCAATAAAACTTAAGCACAATGAAGCATCTCTTTATTCTACTTATCCTGTTGGCTGCTACATGCGCAGCCTCAGCTCAAACTATAAAAGCCATTACTCAATACGGTGAAACGGTGGTTTTGTATGAGAATGGCACCTGGAAATACGAGAAAGATATTGAAAACAAGGCCTCACTAAGTCAGGTGAATGCACCTGTTGCAGTGGCGCCTGTTGCAACTGCTCCCAAGGTTATTTCCGTTGACAATACTAAAAATACCACCTCAGAAAAGGTTGAAATAATGAATGCCGTCAGCAAAAAACTGGCTCGTTTCTTTGGCGAAGAAAAAGGCAGAATACGCTGTTCAGCATCCGCCACCAATAATAATGGTGAGGTACTCATCAATTTTGAATTTATGGTGCCAGTGGGTGATGCCAACCGATACTTTGGCTATACAGCCGAAGAACGCCCTGTACATTTAATTCTTTCCAACGGTGCAGAGCTTACTAATACCTTCACGCACAATATCGAAGAAAAATTTATCGATAAGTGGAATGTGTCCTACTATAAAGCCAGCATCCTTTTGAGTAAGGAAGACATCACTCAGCTATTAATTAATAATACAATGCGCCTGAAGGTAGATTGGAAGAAAATCGAAGAGGAATATACGATTGATAATATCGAAGGCATTAAAACCATCCTAACCGAAGTTATCTGACATGAAACAGCTAGGAAAAACAGGACTGGCACTTGGTGGCGGCGGAGCCAAAGGTTTTGCCCATATTGGCGTTATAAAAGCCCTTGAAGAGTTTTCTATCCCTATCCACAGTGTAGCCGGAACCAGTATGGGAGCCATTATTGGTGTACTCTACAGCGCCGGCTTTGATGCGGATACAATTATCAGGAAGCTGAAAGATGAAAAGGTATGGAATTGGTTTAACATTGATATACTGAAAGGTGGCCTGGTCAATCTGAACGGAGTTAAAGAGGCCTTACTGGAGCACCTGGGGCACGAGGATTTCTCGCAATTGAAGAAACCATTCTGCATAACAGCCAGCAACCTTAATACCGGCAAGGTAAAAGTGGTGAGTGAAGGTCAGCAATTGTTCGACTGGGTAATTGCCAGCGCCAGTGTGCCGGTAGCATTTACACCAACCGTTATTGATGGTTATACCTATGTTGATGGCGGTTTGTTTATGAACCTGCCAGCCGAACCTTTAATGTTTGATTGTGATACCGTGATTGGTTCCAGCGTGGTAGCCGATAAAAAGATGGACAAGATTAAGAACACCAAGGATGTAGCCGAACGTGTGTTTAATTTATCCATACTGCAGAACGAACGCATCAGCCGCCTGCATTGTGATTTTTTTATCGAAACCAAAAAGCTGAGTAAATATTCGATGTGGGATTTTAATAAGTTTGATGAAATTATTGAACACGGTTATAACTCAGCCAAAAAGAAGATAGAAAACGATATTTTACCCAACATAACTAATTAAATAACACTTAAACTTAACAACTATGAACTCTCACGAGATAGATTATGAAATTAAAGGCCATGATGTTCAATTTGTAGAGATTGAATTGGATCCACACGAGACTGTTATTGCCGAGGCAGGTGCAATGCTTTATATGGAAGACGGCATTGATTTTGAAACAAAAATGGGCGATGGCTCTAATCCATCACAGGGTTTTCTGGGCAAGCTGGCTGCTGGTGCATCACGACTAATTACCGGTGAGTCACTTTTTATTACGCATTTCACCCATCGTGGTTATGGCAAAAAGCGAGTGGCTTTTTCAGCTCCTTATCCGGGAACCATCGTGCCAATTGACCTGAGCCAAATAGGCGGCCGTGTTATTGTGCAGAAAGATGCCTTCTTATGTGCTGCATTAGGCACCAAACTATCCATGCATTTCAACAAACGCATAGGCGCCGGCTTTTTTGGCGGTGAAGGTTTTATTCTTCAAAAGCTTCAAGGAGATGGCAAGGCCTTTATTCACGCCGGTGGTACATTGGTTGAAAAAGAGTTGAGCGGCGAAACGCTCCGCGTTGATACAGGTTGTGTTGTTGGTTTCACAGATGGTATCGACTTTAGCA
Organism: Carboxylicivirga mesophila; assembly: GCF_018271975.1. Classification (GTDB taxonomy): domain Bacteria; phylum Bacteroidota; class Bacteroidia; order Bacteroidales; family Marinilabiliaceae; genus Carboxylicivirga; species Carboxylicivirga mesophila. The sequence goes on along the minus strand of NZ_JAGUCN010000006.1, from coordinate 188,105 downwards.
TTGAACGAGCCGGAGGGCTAAAATCCATGGTATTTGGTGGCGAAGGGCTGTTCCTGGCCACTTTGCGCGGAACAGGTAAGGTGTGGTTGCAATCAATGCCAATCAATAAGCTGATAAGGGCTATTGCGCCCATGGGCAAGAACAGCGGTAAAGAAAGCAGCGGCCTGTTAAATGAGCTGTTTGAATAAATACCTCAAAGCATATGATGAAGCCGCACAGCCAATAGCTGTGCGGCTTTATTAATCCGTTATGGCCTGTTAAAATAGCTTGCAACAAACTGAAATGCCGCATTGGTGTAAATGGTATGTTCATTGGACGAGTAGCTTTCTTCATTATCCAGGAAAACCCGGGCCGGTGGTGTTGAATCGGTAAAAACCGCCTGCAGGGCTTCGTCATTACGGTACTTGTTGGGACCGCCCGTCATGATGCCTGGCACTGGCTCAGCATTTAAATCCGATACCGTAGGCGCATGGTGCAGGTGCAATATCCGGTTGGTACCTACCCCTGTCACATAACATTTCTTGTTGGGATTCATACCAAGGATATAGTCCAGGTGCCGTAATGCTATTTCTCCACTCCTTTTATCATTCAATAAGTAATCCCCCATTATGAGGTTCATGGCTTTAAACATGACCGTACCATTAGACCCCCAGGTATAGTCATCGGGCAACATGCCAATACCAAACCCATCCTTACTGGCGATTTCTTTATGATGATTACAATAGTTGATTAGTCCCTTCCGCAATTTCTCCTGAACAGATAACAACTGCTTATCTTCAGCCAATAATATTGAATAGAAACCTAAAGCTGCGGGGTTAATCCATCCGGCTTCGGCAAACTCACTGTTAAAAATAGTATTTAACGCGTTGAAATCATTCAGGTATTTTCTCTTGCCGGTTGTCAGATACAACTCGGCAGCTGCCCATATACGCTCATCCTTGTCATATGCATCAGAATAACCACCTGCTTTTGTATCAGCCGGATTCTTAAATCCTCCTTCAGGAAATATCTCAGGATGCTGCTCAAGGTACTTATAGGATAGTAGAGCTGCCTGAAGACACTTATCCGCCAGGTGCCGATCCAACTCTTTAAATACACGTGCTGATTTTGCCATAATGGCCGCAAAGTCAGCTGTAGCTGTCGATGACACTTCATAGATAAACTGCGGAACCTGACCCTCTGATGGCATTATAAACTGCACATAATCTTTGGTGTGTATTTTTTCATGAACAGCGCCATCTGTTCTCTGCATCTTAAAAAGCCAATCAAGCTCATAGCGTATTTCGTCCAACATATCTGGCACACCATTGCCACTTTCCGGAATATTCCAGCTATCGGACTGCCATTTGCCTTGGTTAATCTCATAACTTGCATACAAAATACCAATGGTCACGCTTCCCGGCGCCACATATTTGCCATAATCACCGGCATCGTGCCACCCGCCAGTCATGTTCTTCACTCCCTCTTGTTCACAATCCGGATGATAAAAGCAATTATCTGTATGGCAGGTTTTACGGGCGTACTGACCACCATACTTAGGCTCTATCTCCATGCCGCATCGTTGCAGAAAAAGGGCTTTATTGGCCTTCTCCAGCACATCGGTATACACATCATCAGCAATGGAAAAGGTATAGGAAGTGATGCCTGAGTTAAGGGGTGAATGCACACGAATCAAGTAATTACCGGCAGATACAACTGCACTAAAATCGCCTTCATACAAGGTCATGCCACTGCAGGCATCATTTTCTCTGTGCAATTGAAAAGTCCCTTCATACGCAATTGTGCCCGTATGCGTATTGATGACCTCAAATCGCTCGGCCGGATAATCAACCAGTACCTTCTTAGGCATTGAAGGAATATAGCCTAACTGGTTTACATAGATGTTTTGTTGGGCTGTAAGCGAATTGCATACAAAGCCGACCACCAACCACAGAATGGTTGTTTTAATCTTATTCATAATTTTAATTTTAAGGTTTACTGTCTAAAATAAGTAAAAACAATACAACCTATGAAATCATTTAACACCTCGCCCCATCTAATTAACGATAAAACAACACCTCTAATTCGGTAATAAAATAGTTGAAATACCTATCAACCCTCAGTTTCACCTCAATCATTGCTAATTAACAATTCAACCAACCAACTAAAACTTTAGTAGAATTATTTAACAAGTGTCTTTATATTAATTATAAATAACTATCTTCAAATATTCTTAACATCAAAAACTAAACTTATGAAACAACTATCATGCCTGCTACTCACAGGCTTTATGGCACTTTTTTCGTGTCAACAACCTACCTACCAAACTCAACAACATACTGATAGTAATGGCTACAGTTACGAATCAGTTACCAACGACCCCTACAATGCCCGCATTTACACCCTTGACAACGGCTTAAAGGTATATTTAACACGTAACCTTGACGAACCTCGCGTAGCTGCCCTTATAGGTGTTAAAGCCGGTTCTACCTTCGAAGATCCCAATGCTACCGGTCTGGCGCACTACATGGAACACATGATGTTTAAAGGCACCAGCAAAGTAGGAACTGTTGACTGGGAAAAAGAAAGTGCTTTACTAGAGCAAGTATCTGAATTATTTGAAAAACACCGTGCAACAGATGATATTGAAGCCAAGAAAGCTATCTATGCACAAATTGACAGCTTATCGCAAATTGCTGCCACCTATGTTGCCACCAATGAATTTGATAAGCTTAACACTGCCATGGGATCATCACGCGTAAATGCCGGTACATCCTACGAATCAACCGTATATATGTGCGAAGTTCCCAAAAATGAATTGGAACGCTGGGCTAAACTAGAGCATGAGCGCTTCACCGGATTGGTACTACGTTTATTTCACACCGAGCTGGAAACCGTTTATGAGGAATTCAACATGTACCAGGATATGGATGGTCAGCGTGCTTTCCAAACTATGATGGAAGGTCTATTTACGAACCACCCATATGGCAGAAGTGTAATTGGCTTCCCGGAACATTTGAAGAATCCTTCAATGGAAGAGATTTACAAGTTCAAGGACAAGTTTTACATCCCGAATAATATGGCTATTGCTCTGGCTGGCGACCTGGATTTCGAACCTACCATTCAATTGATTGACCAATATTTTGGTAAGATGGAAAAAAAAGAATTTGCTGAACCACAATTACCAAAAGAAGAACCAATCACTGCCCCTGTAGACAAAGAGGTTGTTGGACCTGATGCCGAAAGCATGCAAATGGCTTTCCGTTTTAATGGGGTTGGCAGCGACGACGAAATTATGGTAGACCTTATCAGCTCTATCCTATCAAACGGGCAAGCCGGATTAATCGATCTTGACCTAGTACAGAAGCAGAAGGTGTTAAGTGCCTCATCTGGCTCATGGTTCATGCGCGACTATGGCATTCACATCTTCAATGGTAAACCAAGAGAAGGACAAACGCTTGAGGAAGTAAGAGACCTGCTGTTAGCCGAGTTGGATAAAGTGAAAAACGGTGAATTTGAAGATTGGATCATTGAGGCTATCGTGAATAAAGCACGTTTGGACTTTATGAATGCCCTTGAGTATCCTTTCTATTCGGCCTATTCGCTGATGAATGAATTTACTTCAGGTCAGTCACACGCCGATGTGTTGGCAAGCCTGGATAAGATGAAGCAAATTACCAAAGAACAGGTAATGGCATATGCCAAAGAGAAATATGGCGACAACTATGTAATTGTTTATAAACGAACTGGCGACAACAGCGCACTTGTTAAAGTGGATAAGCCAGAAATTACAGCTGTGCCTGTGAACAGGGATTTACAATCGGACTTTGCCCAGTCATTTCTTGCCGAGGAAATCAGTGATATCAACCCGGTATTTGTTGATTTCAACAGTAAACTTCACAAAGAAGAACTTAAACCTGGTTTAGAATTCTTCCACTCAACTAACGAAAACAATGGCTTATTCCGCCTTAACTACGTGATTGATTTAGGTAAAAATAACAACCTGCAGTTTCCACTGGCGGTTGATTACCTGCCTCTTTTAGGAACTGACCAATACTCACCTGAAGACCTGCGCAAGGAGCTTTTCCGCTACGGATTAAGCCTATCGGTAAATGCTGGTAACGATCGTTGCTATGTGACCATTGCAGGACTGGATGAAAAATTGGAAAAAGGTATTGAATTGCTTGAGCACATTATCCATAATGCTAAAGCCGAGCAAGAGTCGTACGATGAATTTGTTAAAGGTATCGTCAAAAAGCGCAGTGATGCCAAGAAAAGTCAGGGACGTATCTTTGGTGCCATGGTTGATTACGGTATTTATGGCAAAAAATCACCTGGAAAATACCTACTTAGCACCGATGAACTGACAGCTATAAATCCGGAAGACTTAACCCGCCAGCTGAATGAGATGACCTACTATGAGCACAAGGTATATTACTATGGCCCATCATCAGCTGAAACAGTTACTGCATTGTTGAATCAGCATCATAAAACACCTGAGCAGCTGGCAGCTATACCAGAGGCCATAGATTACAAAATGCGCGAAAACGAAAGCTCACAGGTGTATGTGGTTGATTATGACATTAACCAGGCCAACATTTTGCTGTTGGTTAAAGACACACCTTTCGATGCTGAAATAATACCTTATGCTGAGGTATTTAATAACTACTTTGGTTCCGGTTTATCATCAGTCGTATTCCAGGAAATCAGAGAATCAAAGGCTTTAGCCTATTCGGCAGGTGCAGGTTATGTTACTGCCCGCAAAGCAGATAAAGATAACTTTATATACGGCCGCCTTGGTACACAGGCTGATAAGTTAAGTATTGCCACATCAACCTTAACAGAGTTGATGAATGAGATGCCAAGAGCTGAGATGCAATTTAAGCAGGCCTGCGAAGGTATAGTTAAGCAGATTAACACCGAACGCATTACCAATAAAGATATGTTTTGGGAGTACCTGAGCAATAACGATCGTGGCATTGACTATGATGTGCGCAAGGATGTTTATGAGAAGGCAAAAGTTATTTCTTTAGATGACTTCGAATCCTTCTTTAACGAGCATATTAAAGGCAAAAACTACACTTACATGGTGCTAGGCCGCAAATCTGATTTAGACAAGAAAGCTTTATCGCAACTTGGTAAGGTAAACGAATTGGCTTTAGAAGATATTTTTGGTTATTAAAAACCAATGGGTAAAAGAAATCCCGGCCTGCAGGCCGGGATTTTTTATGCTTCATTTATTACTTCATCTCGTATTTGTTGTATGACCAGTCCTGCCAGTGTCATCCCAAAAATACCGGTTATATGTGCTAAACTTCCATTGATGGCTGCTTTAAGGCTGCACCACTCGTGGTTAACCAAATCAGGGTCACCCGGTCCGTTCTCTGCCTTTGGGCACAAACATTTTTCAGTTCCGCAAGTAGCATCAGCACCAGCATTTTCAAGTAACTCATCACTATACACGCACAGAAAATCACGCGATGGTTCCCCCACCTTTCGCACCATTTTACGAATTTTTCGAGCCAGAGGGCATCCCTTCACATTCCAGAATGAATCAACTCTTACCCGCGTTGGATCAACTTTAAGAGCTGCTCCCATTGATGAAACAAATAATGCATTTGTTTCGGTAGCGCGGCGAATCAGGTGCACCTTACTGCCCAGGCTGTCGATAGCATCAATAATCACATCATAATCATCGAGCGCAAATTCATCTGATGTTTCTTTACTGTAGATTTTCTGTAATGCTGTAATTTCGGCCTTTGGATTAATCTCCAGCAAACGCTCCTTAAGCGCCTCCGTTTTAACGTGCCCCACCGTCTTTGAAGTAGCCATTAACTGACGGTTAACATTCGTAACGCACACGCGGTCGCTATCCACAATGGTCAATTTAGTGATACCTGTGCGAATCAGACTCTCGGCACACCAACTGCCTACACCTCCAATACCAAATAATATCGCTTTTTTCCCGGCCAATGCCTGCATCACTTCCTTGCCCATTAACAGCTCCGAGCGATGAAAAATTCCTTTCCCCATACTTAACTCAAATCATTGGGCGGCAAAAATAATAAATTTCTACTTTTCAGGAAGGTGAAATAAAAGCTAAAAGATCATAAAATACAACACTACAGCTCAATGCCTTATAGATTTATCTCCCTATCCCTGAAACCCAATAAATAGAGTATGGCATCCAATCCAATGGTAGAAATGTGATGCTTGGCCGATGCTTTCACCTTGGGCTTGGCATGAAAAGCAATACCTAAACCTGCCAGCTTCAACATGGGTAAATCATTGGAGCCATCACCAACAGCAATGACCTGTTCCAGATGAATATCTTCCTTAAAAGCAAGTAATTTAAGCAGTTCAGCTTTCTTCTCTCCATTCACAATCTCCCCTTTGTGCTTACCTGTTAGCTTTCCGTCTTCAATCTCCAACTCATTGGCAAACACATAGTCGATATCCAGCTTACTCTTCAGGTAATTACCAAAATAGGTAAATCCCCCCGACAGGATAGCTGTTTTGTAGCCATATTTTTTTAGTGTTTTAAACAGACGCTCTGCCCCTTCTGTAATGGGCAGGTTTTCTGCAATATTTTTCATCACACTCTCATCCAGACCTTTCAACAGTGCCACACGTTGTATAAAACTCTCGTTAAAATCAATTTCGCCGCGCATTGCAGCCTCTGTAATGGCCTTCACCTCATCGCCAATACCAGCTTTGATGGCCAACTCATCAATCACCTCAGTTTGAATCAGTGTCGAGTCCATATCGAAACATACCAGACGGCGGTTTCTGCGGAATATATTATCGGCCTGGAAGGCAATATCCACCTCCGCTGTTTTGGCAATATCTATAAACTCCTGCTTCATTCCCTCGGCACTTTTGGGCGTACCACGCACCGAAAATTCAACAACTGACTTATCATTTCCCTCGTGATCATCCAATAATACACGGCCGCTCAAACGGGATATATAGTCAATGTTTAAGCCCTGATTTGAAATAATACTGGTTACCTGCGACAGCTGCTCAGCACTTAACTTACGTGACAAAAGTGTGACAATAAAGCGCTCCTTACCTTGCTGCCCCACCCACTCTTTGTACTTCTGCTCGGTAACAGGGGTAAATTTTAGATTGAGTCCTAATTCATAGGATTTAAACAACAGCTCTTTTAATACCGGAGCTGACTCAGCCGATTCAGGTACCTCAAACAAAATACCCAGACCTAAATCCTCGTGTATAACTGCCTGACCAATATCCAGAATATTAACGCCGTAATGCGACAAGATACCTGTTAATATGGCGGTTAACCCTGGCTTATCCTCACCGGATATATTCAGCAATATAATTTCTTTGCTCTTATTCATGATATTAATTTGCAGTTAAAAGATTTGCAAAAATAACAATCTATAAGGAAACAACTTTAATTATGTGTTACTTTTCCACCAAAGACGACTTCTTGAGTTACTTTTAATGACCATGATAACGCTAAATATGGCATATCAATAGCCTGAAAATAAAGAGCCGCCTCTATCCTGCGGACAATGGCGGCTCCCATTACAATATAAATGCAAAATCAAACTAGTTACTTTCTATAACATGGCCCTTTCCTCTATAGAGATCTAATTCACCATCTAATAATACTGCGATAACAGTCATTTCCTTATCCAGCACTTTCTCAGGCAAATCAATATATGTAATACCAGGCACATCGCTCCAATATTGCTTACCTATTACCTTATGACTTAGTTTTGTACCATTACCAACCACCCAAATGCGGTTAATTTTATTCTTAAGACCACGCACAACCAAAGGCCCGTTGTTTTTACCATCTACCATCAGGTAAAGTATGTTTTTATCTTTCGACAATGCGGTTGCCCCATTATAATGACCACCTGGAATTGATTCTGTCATATCATCCAATGCAATCTGGTGCTTCTTGTTCCACATTTCATCATTGGCAACTTCGGCCAATGCATAAGTACTAAGACTGGTTGCCGGCTCAACTAATTTAATGCTATGCTTTAGCTCGACCGCCACTACTGTTACCATCGGGTCAGCCTGTGCATTATCCATATTGACAGACAGCAGCTTATTATTATAAGTGTATGAAAGTTCTTTTTCTTGCCCAACAACACGTACCTTCTCAACGCCAGCATCTAAACCATTCACTAATACAGGATGATTGGGTTGATTATCTATATATAAATAAAGCGTTTTGCCATCTTTAGATAAAGCGGTTGGTCCGTTAAAATGTTTTGTATCAATACCAGCCAGAGTTCCGTAAATGGCTTCCTCATGCTTTGAAGTCCAACGACCAAACTCTTTAAGTATATCCAATTGTTCTTGCGGTATACTTCCGTCGGCATGAGGACCAATATCCAACAACAGGTTACCTCCCATGCTAATACAATCCACAAAAATACGTATCAACTGATAGGGTGATTTGTAGTTATGATCGTTATGCTGATACCCCCATGAGTCATTCATGGTCATGCACAATTCCCAGTAAGGGTTATTGGGTTTCTTGATTGGTACACCCTGCTCTGGCGTATCATAATCGCCATACCCTTGCAGGCGGCTGTTTAATATGATGTTCTTGTTGTATTTGAGCATCAATTCACGCAGCTCCTTCGATTTCCACTCTTCGGCCGAATGCTCCCAATCACCGTCAAACCAATATAAATCGGGATTGAAACGCCCCGACAGCTCATTCATTTGAGCAAAGTAAAAGTCAGTGAACTTGTTCCAGCGCTCATCATCATTCTGGTAGCGATTCTCGTTACGTAAATGCGCCGGATAATCGGGGTATGACCAATCGATTAAAGAGTAATACAAGCCTACCTTTAGCTTTTCTTTGCGAAGTGCTTTCACAAATGGCTCAACTATATCGCGCTTTGCAGGTGTATCATCAACCGTATTAAAGTGCTCTGTTTTGGTGTCCCAGAGTGCCACTCCATCGTGATGTTTGGTGGTTAAGACGGCATACTTAGCACCACTGGCCTTAATGATTTTGGCCCATTCACCGGCGTCATATTTAGCGGCAGTAAAGCCATCAAGCTGTTTTATGTAGTCGTCATAATTAATGTACCCATTAAAAAATGACCAGGATTCATCAATGCCGTTAACCGCATAAATACCATAGTGTATAAATATGCCCAACTTGGCATCTTTGAACCACTGCATACGCTTTTCCTTTGCCTTATCTGTTTCGGTTACATCTTGCTGTGCCATAACAGATGTGGCTATCAGGCAGGTCAGAATAAATAATACGTGTTTTCTCATATACTTTGTTTTATACTTTTTCAGCTTATTAGTCATCTGCAACAATACTCTATTACCCCTAAAATACCTTATCAGGAAACGAGTAAACAATTCATCTTACTTCTTCATTTTCCAGGTACGCCCTTCATTATTAATGTGCCAGTTAAATTCACTTTCTGCGCGAGATACTACCGCCTCAAAGAGAGAACCTGTTGTAGCTATTTTATTGACATATTGGAGCTCTGGCAAGTGCACAGCCGATAATTCATGAACTGATTTGGCGTATGCGCCTGTTTTACTTTTAAATAATCTTTGAGCGTGATATATGGTATAGAGTTCCCATTTTACTAACTCATCCTTATTAAACTTGAAAGCTTCTTCACCCTCACCGGCAACAACATCAGAAAATTGCAAAAATCCCCAAGTTTCAGGACGATGCATATCAATGACCCCTTGCGGCGACCACACCCAGTTATCTTCATGGTAGTGTTTTCCTGTTTCAGGATTTGTTTTCTTTTTATACTGACCATCAATCACATCATATTGCCACTGTACCCTACTGAAATTAATACGCCACTGATTACCTGCTTTAGCATCCACACCACCGCAATACTCACGTAATACATTCAATGGAAATGCCAATTCAATGAACCAGCCTTCATCGATGTCATCGGGCTGATTAATAGTACCTTTCAAGCTAATAGCAGACTTAAGGCCGTTAATGTCCCAATTATTGATTGGCGGTCCGCCATCGCGATATGGTTTCACTAAAAGCAGATCCCAAACAGTGTTAAATGCATTCATTTCAAACTCATAGTAACCATGCGTATCACCATTCGGATCAATAAACACTTCAAAATCATTGTCATAAAAAATCACGGCGTCACGTTCAGTTAAACTGGCACATAAATGTGGTTCTTCAAGGTAAGCGCCAATGTAAAGATACTCATCATCCCAAAGCATTTTAGCCCTTGTCGACAATGCAGGTGCCGGCTTTTTATCCCCTTCTATATCTACAAATAAATCAGTCCAGGGCGCATTTTTCCAAGCCACCTCATTCAATTCTCCGTCGATGTTCAAAGCTTCAGATACACGATAGCAGATGTAATGCCTGGGTGCAAAAGAAGGCAATTCCAGTTGTCCCACTTTTTCAGGTGGAGCTGATTGGCATGCCGCCACAATCACAATCAACAATATTGGTATTAATCTCTTCATCCTCTTACTTTTTTCTCTTGTTCACCCCACAGCAGTCAAGAGAAATTTATATTTATCCTATTTGTTCTTTTGTTTTAATTAAAAAGCTCATCTGAGGTTACTTTCCTTTTCTCCTGACCTGGTGCCTGAACATACACCTCTTGCAAAGCTCCTCCTCCAATCTGACAATATATCAGACGTACAGGATGCAATCCTGCTTTTAAGGCCACAGCTCCCTTTCTTTCCCGTGGTCCATGACTAGGATCATTATCAACAACCAGCTGCTCATGTATAAAAAGCTGATCACCGTCGTCGGACTTGGTATAAAAAGTATAAACCCCATCGGTAGAAGCCTTAAAATAGCCATCAAATACCAAAGCATAGTTTTCCTGTCCCTCGTAATGCCCCAGGCCAAAACCATCAACCACAACTTCGGCATCAGCCTTCTTATCTGCCGGCACATCTTTACTTTTCCAGTAACGCCCTTTATAATAGCTTTTCTTAAGGCCTGACTTTACGTCAACAATCACAGGTTCTGCCAAATTTTGCTTAATGTACTCGGCACTGTATATTTTACTATACACATCACCTTTATAGGCTCTAAACTTTAATGTGCATGATTTTTTAACTTCAATGGCACCTGAGTATCTTGCGCTACTTCGATCGGGTGCTGTTCCATCCAGTGTATAAAATACCTCCATCTCATTATCCGGCACATTTAACTCAAGTGATGATACATCCGTAAAAACAGTTTTATCATCAAAACCGGTAATTTCAGGCAAATGATAAAACAACCCTTGCGATTGGAAATATGAATAATGTGTTTTTAATCTCTCCTCAAACGCTTCAAAATTTCTCAACTCCTTATTGGTCCACCCGGACTCCGCCAGCGCCAACATGCGTGGCAGCACCTGATAAGCCAATCGCTTAGTGTTCGGAATACGTTCTGTCCACACATTTCCCTGTACACCAATAATACAGTTAGCCATATCAGCAGTAAAGTCATCGGGCACCGGCTCAAAGTTATAAACCTTGCTGGTAGGCGTTGCTGAGTATGGAAAATCGAAATAGTACTCAAAATCAGGGGTCACAATGATATCATTACCACCTATAGCAGCATCACGAATTGTGTTAGGTGCCCAGTTGCGCCACCACATAATTGTGGCATTATTGCTTAAACCACCTTCCACTATTTCGTCCCAGCCTAATAACTTTTTACCTTTCGAAGCTAAAAAGTCTTCTATCTGATGATTAAAATGCGATTGCAATTCGTGTTCATCCTTTAAATTAGATTTTTTGATCGCAGCCTGACAGCTAGGACACTTTTTCCACTCATCCTTATTCACCTCATCACCTCCAATGTGGATATATTCTGATGGAAATAATTCGGCCACCTCAGTTAAAACATCCTCAATAAAGGTGTAAGTTGATGCTTTGCCCAGACAAGCAGGATAAGAAAAATGAGCACCCCATCCGGCTTTTCCTGTACATGACAGGTGAGGGTAATTTTCAATAGCCGCCTTAAAATGTCCAGGCACATCAATCTCAGGAATTATTTCAATATTTCGCTGTGCGCAATAATTAATCAAGTGTCTCAAATCGGCCTTTGTATAAAAACCGCCATATAGTTTTTCCCCTTCTTTGATGGCATAATTATGATCAGGAATAGCAAAGGTTGCATCGTCAATTGAGCGCTCCAGACAAAGACTATCCTGATTATTATGCACGCGCCAGGCTCCTTTTTCGGTTAGTAAAGGATATTTTTCTATTTCAATACGCCAGCCCTGATCATCTGTTAAGTGCAGGTGTAGCTTATTGAGCTTGTAATACACCATCTGATCAACTAATGCTTTTACCTCATCCAGGGTAAAAAAGTGGCGCGATACGTCAAGGTGCAACCCACGGTAGGCAAATCTTGGCTTATCATTAATTTCTCCACATCTAATCTGGATATTATCGTATTCACCAACAGGCCACATTTGCAAGAAAGACTGGTAGCCATTTATCCATCCGGCTTTTGATGCACTATTTATTACTATTCTATCTGTTTTGATTTGCAATTGATACGCTTCTTCATCCAAATCGGGATTATATATCAACAAAAAAGGAGTAGCTCCCTCGCTATCGAAGATCAAACCAGGTTTATTGGATTGTTGTTGCAGAAGTTCTATCAATTCCATACCATCCGGATAGTTGCTTTCAATGTCGATACCATGATTGATTGATAAAAAATCATCGTTATAGGTTACTGAGTTAGGCTGTGGAATAATCGCATACTTATCGATTATGGTGCTATTTTGACAGCCGAATAATAAAAGAATTAGTGAGAGTGTAAATAACGCTTTGCTCATTATTATCTGAAATAAGTTATGCTGCAAAATTACAATGGTGCTTTCTTAGGTGCTTCGTTCATTTGTTCTGAAAGGGTAACTAAATGTTCCTTCATTTACTCTTTTAGCTGATATTTCGGCAAATAACATCATAAACCGACACACCCCTTGATGGGTGGGCAATATCGCAACTGAAGAAAAGTGCAGTCAAGTGTAAAAAAAATGCCTTTTGAGATTTGTGAACTTTAGAAAAAGTTTTACTTTTGCAGCGCTGTTGAGAAAAACAGCCACCTGTTAAACGAACAGGCAACGCGAAAATAGCTCAGTTGGTAGAGCACGACCTTGCCAAGGTCGGGGTCGCGGGTTCGAGTCCCGTTTTTCGCTCAGGGTTTAATAGTAATTAAAATTGGATGTGATTCTGCGGTCGGTTCAATTTTAGTTTGCCGATGTAGCTCAGGGGTAGAGCGCTTCCTTGGTAAGGAAGAGGTCACGAGTTCAATTCTCGTCATTGGCTCAAAAAAAGAGGGTAATCATTAATGACTACCCTCTTTTTTTATTTTGCGATTTTGTTTACTACTGCTTCATCAATACTAAAGCGCCCAGGCCCTTTACTAAATATCAGGAACAACATTACCAGGTAATAAAACGGAATTTCAATACCATTATCAGCCGAAGAGAAACCGTTACCCAAATGCACCATCAGAATAGCCATGAGCATCACAAACATTAAAGGTATTGTAATGTATCGCGTTAATAATCCTAACATTAACAGAAAAAAACCAGCAAACTCAACAGTTGCTGCCAGCAATACACTAACTGTAGGCAGCGGGAAATGCAGCGAGGAAAACCACTCAGCTGTACCCCGTATGTTTTCAAACTTTTTAACAGCCGGCTCAAACAAACCAAAAGCAAGTGTCAGACGCATAGCCAGTAAAGCCCAGTCACCCGTTCGTTCAGCTGCATTGTTAATAAATTTAATTACATCTTTCATTTAATTGGATTTAGTTAATAAACGATAAAGGAGGGTGAGTTTGGCGATTAAATCACTGCCTAAGTTATAATTAATATTTTTTTGTCAACTAAATCCGAGCAAAAAAGTGCAAGATATTTTTGAATAGCTTCTTTATTATCAAAATTAAATTGCGAAAGAACGATCGGCATAATTTCAGGAAGGCTTTGCGAACCTTGTATGATATTTTGCAAGATAAATACATGGACAGGAGATATCTCTAAAAAATGTACACTTCCTGAATCCATCATCCTATAAATCAAGATATAATAATCACCAGGCTTAGCAGCAGCTTTATCAGCATGCATTTTATGCACCGGATATGTCAGGTTGATTATCCGATGATAAGGATTCATTATTAGAGAATCATTAAGCTGATAAACAGTTTTCATGCTAGCAGGCTCCTCCACATCAGGCATGGTATGTACCTCAATCTCGTACCACTCAAGCCACAATAAATCATTGAGGGCGGGTTTATTGAGTGTTTTAGCATAGACATTTGCTGTCACAAATCCAGCAAACTCACGGGGCATCTGCCATACCGCAGGCGTTTGCGTAGCATGTTTCTCCATAAACTCGCTCACCAGGTACTGCCAATCGGTTGGTACTAGCCATTCTTTGGTAATCGGGAAGGCCGTTTCGAGTGTATTATTGAAGATATTCCGAATTAGGCGCTGATAGTGCGCCAAAGCCTCAGGCCGACTAAGTTCTAATTGGGCATCACTCCCGATTCGACAAGCAGCACCTAACTGCTCCTGTATTTTCCGGGTATCATCTTTCAACAACATGTTCCTCCTCCCAATGCTTTTTCACAATAGCCTTCAACCGCTCAATCTCACTTATTAATTCATGAGTTTCAGGAATATTAAAATCACGCTCCAACAGCACTGGCAGCGGCTTATTAAGTAGTTTTACGGTATATTCAAAAAGCGCATACACCGGATCTATAATCGCCTGACCATGTGTGTCAATAATCAAATCATCACTCACCTTATCATGGCCAGCCATATGCATGTAAGCCACCTTATCAAGGGGTAATTGGGCAATAAATTCCTCTGCGCTGTAGCCATGATTGAAGGCATTGACATAAACATTATTTACATCCAGCAGCAGCTGACAACCTGATTCTTCCACGATACGATTTACAAATTCCAGTTCAGTCATTTGCGCCGCCAATGAAGTATAGTATGATACATTCTCCAACACCAGTGGTCGTTCCAGGTAATCCTGCACCATCTTAATACGCTTTACAATGTGCTTGATAGCATCGTCTCTGAAAGGAATCGGTAATAAGTCGTACAAATGGGCATTATCGGCTTTGGCAAAAGAAAGGTGCTCCGAGTATATATCAACCTTGTAGCACTTAAGGAAATCCTTAAGTTGCTTCAGGAATGTCCAATCAAGGTCATCCGGACTACCAATAGACAATGACAAACCATGACAAGTTACAGGAAAGCGCCCAGCCACAGCATCAAGTTTTTTCTTCCAGTAGCCACCCATTCCTATCCAGTTCTCGGGAGCCAACTCTATAAAATCAGGCTTAAAAGCTTCATTATCGATGAATTCATCAGCAAAATCGCGCCTGAAACCTATTCCTACTTGATGTTTCATTGTTACTCTTCAGATTAATAACCAAGCTGAGTAAGCTTTCTGTTCCAAGCCTACTCAGCATCATTTTCGCATTAACTTCCACATTTCCCCTCACCACACTTTCCTTCTGTTGTTTTTGTTTCTGACTTTTTAGCCTCTTTAGTGGTTGTTTTGGCTTTTTCACCTTTCTTTTCTCCACACTTACCTTCTCCACACTTTGCCTCAGTCGTTTTGGTCTCAGCTTTTTTGGTCTCAGCTTTTTTGGCTTCTTTGCTACCTTCAGCTTTCTTCTCTTCACCACACTTGCCTTCGCCACATTTTCCTTCACCGCATTTAGCTTCACCCGATTTATAGGTATCTGGCAAATTAGCTGTGTGCACCGGTGAACCGTATTGCTCCTGTAAGTTCGTTCTTAACTCGGCACCTGAGCCTAAATCACCGTAATTCAACAAGTTTTCGGCATTAGCACTTAAGCTTGAAGCGCCGGCAATCATTCCACCAATAATTACGGTTTTAAGCAAACCATTCGAATTGTTTTTCTTCGTTTTCATAATGATATAATTAATAGTAAAAGATATACATTTCTTTTATTGTTTGTCAAGTTAGACGCACTACCAATTACATCCTTACAAATAGCCTCAATTATTTTTCAGATCGGTCAAACGCTGCTTCATTCGTTGCTTTTGTTCAGCGGTTAACTTAACCTCTACCCCTTGCTGCTCTATACGTTTTTTCATTCGCCCAATAGCCCTGGTCATAAACTTAACCTGCTCTGAGAATCGCCGACAATATTTACACATCAGTAAATGCAGCCTCAGTTGAAGTCGTTCACTAAATCTTAACTTATCTTGTTGCTCTTTCGAAATCAGAAAGGTGGCTTCCTTACAGGTAATCATCATTTTTCCTTGTGTTTCCATACCATCGTCTTACTGATTAAACCAACCTTTTTCGAGACAATCGCGCAGCTGAAGTCTTGCGCGGTGCAACATCACCCACATATTAGACGGTGAGATATTTAATTCTTTACAAACCACGTCACCTTTTAGTTCTTCCATGACACGCAGTATAAAGCAGGATGCCCATTTTCCGGGCAAATGCCTGATACATGCCTGTAGTATCTTTTTTAACTCATCATTTTCGAGCAGTTCATCACTATTCAATTGCCACTGGGCAGGTGCATGTTTTTCAACCCAATGATCCTGCATATTTCCATACGGTCCAAACCGCTCTTCAACATGTACCTCCTCACGGACGGTTGATTTTTTGCGATAGTAGTCAATTATCTTTCTTTTTAAGATGGCTACCAACCATGTTTGCACGCTGCTCTTATGCTCAAATGATGCAAGCGCCTTTATACCGGCTAAAAACGTTTCCTGCACCAAATCTTCTGCTACTTCCGGTCTGCCAACGCGCACCAAAGCGTAGTTATACAGATAGTCGCCATGGTCTTCCACCCAATTATCAGGATTTATTTCTGGCATATTTTTTATATGTTGTTAGCTATATGCCACTTAAAACATGTTAACAGACCAATAAGTTTTATAATTGACAACAATGGTTATTGGGCATTTTTATAGTTTTGCACCGCAAAACAAAAACCATATACATGAAAACCAAGCAATCATTGGCACTATTGCCCATCATCGCCTTTTTATTTGTTTACCTCATACCAGGTTGGATTAGTGGCGATTTTTATAAGCTACCTATACTAATTCCATTTATAATAGCTTCCGTCATCGCTATTGTAATGGCTCCCGGGCAAAAAACAGTTCAAAAAATTGATGTATTTACCAAGGGAATGGGTCAATCAGGTATAATGATGATGTGCGGTATCTTTATTCTGGCCGGTGCTTTTGCCAATGTGGCTAAAGAAATTGGCGCAGTAGATGCAACGGTGGACATAGGGCTACACTTCTTACCTCAAGAAATTCTGCTGGCTGGCCTGTTTATAATCGGCTGTTTTATTTCATTAGCTGTTGGTACTTCTGTTGGCACTGTAGTTGCACTCACTCCTGTAGCTATTGGTTTGGCTGAAGCTATTGAAGTAAACGCTGCCATAGCCGTTGGAGCAGCCATAGGCGGTGCTATGTTTGGCGATAACCTGTCAATGATATCAGACACTACCATAGCAGCTGCGCGAACACAGAACTGTAGTATGAAAGACAAGTTTAAGGCCAATATCAAACTGGTATTGCCGGCAGCCCTAATATCCATAACGGCTTATATTTTAATACCTTCTTCTGACGCTCAACACACCGCCACTATCACATGGATAGATTATTTAAAAGTGACGCCCTATTTAGCTGTCCTTGTAGCTGCCATTATGGGAATGAATGTGTTTTTGGTACTGGCCATTGGTATTCTGCTAGCAGGAGGTATTGGCATGGCCATTGGTGATTACGACGCATGGTCTTTCTTTTCTTCGGCCAGTGATGGCATGCTGGGTATGGCCGAAATTGTATTGGTATCTTTGCTGGTTGGCGGCATTGTTGAAGTTGTACGAACCAATGGAGGTATCGACTATATTATCAGTCACATTGGCAAACGTACCAAGAGTACAAAAGGTGCCGAGTTTAGCATCACACTGCTTACAGGGGTGGTGAATATTTTCACAGCCAATAACACAATTGCCATTTTAATGGCTGGCCCACTGGTTAAAAAAATTGCTGATAAATTCAAGATTAAAGGTAAACGCTCAGCGAGCCTGATGGATACAGCATCATGCTTTGTGCAGGGAAGTTTACCCTATGGCGCCCAAATATTGGCAGCTGTCGGCCTTGCAGCAGGCGCACTAAGTCCTTTCGATATTATGGGCTATTTGTTCTACCCCTACCTGATGGGCGCAACGGTACTTCTATCTATCTTAATAAAAAAGCCTGCCAGAGATTAATCAAGGCAGGCTTCTATCAGTCATTAATTACTTAACGCTATTTCATTTCTCGCAGATATTTATAAAATTCACTATCTGTTGAAAGTATAATGTGCGTTTGATTATCAAAGGTCTTTTCGTAAGCTTCCATCGACTTAATGAAGCTATACAACTGGCGCGATTGAGCTGACTTATCGTAAGCGGCTGAATAAATGGCAGCAGCCTGAGCATCCGCCTTACCTTTAATTTCCTCTGCTGTTTTATAAGCTTCGGAAACAATGGTTTTCAGCTCCCTGTCTTTTTCTCCATTAATGCGAGATGCTTCTCCCTGCCCTTCAGACTTAAATTTATCGGCAATACGGTAGCGCTCACTTTTCATGCGCTCATACACTTGTGTTTGTACCTCTTCCACATAGTTGATACGTTTAATGCGGAAATCCAGTATAGCAATACCCAACTCCTTGGCTTGTTCGTTAGAGGCCTTTTGAATCATCTCCTGGATCTTATCACGACCAATAGAAATAGTCATTAAGCTATCACCAATCATTTCGCCAACAACACCTGATGAAACAGGCGTACGATTACTTGAGCGAACTGCCTCTTCAATATTATGCTTGGCTATGAAATTACGTGTTTCGCCATCCAGTATATCATCAAGGCGCGAGTAGGCACTACGCTCATTAGTCATACGCTTATAAAACTGCAATGGATCGGTTATCTGCCAGCGTGCATAAGTATCTACAAATATAAACTTCTTGTCTTTGGTAGGCACCTGATTAGGGTCGCCATCCCACTCCAGGTAACGCTTATCAAAGAAATGTGTTGTTTGTATAAAGGGTACCTTAAACTTCATTCCGGGCGTGGTAATGGCATCACCCACCGGTTTACCAAACTGCGTAACTACTACCTGCTCGGTTTCATTAACTATGTATGCTCCTTGCGAAAAGAAAAACAAAGCAATAGCACCGAGTATTATAAATATGATGGTTTTCTTATTGTCCATTGTTAGCTGTTTTTTGTTGTGAAAGCTGCATTTGCAAAAGTGGTAACACATTACTACCATTCTGGTCAGTAATAATTTTTTGACCTAAACGCGGAATCACGTCTTCCATTGTCTCCAGATATATGCGACGACGTGTTACTTCCGGCGCTTTTACATATTCTTCGTACAAAGCATTGAAACGCGCCACATCACCTTTGGCATTATTCACACGCTCAGTAGCGTAGCCTTCAGCCATTTGTATCGTCTCCTTTGCCTGACCCGCAGCCTTCGGAATCACCTTATTATATTCAGCCTTAGCCTGATTGATTAGGGTTTCCTTTTCCTGTTGCGCTTCATTCACCGCATTAAATGCTGCTTTAACAGGCTCTGGCGGATTAACATCCTGCAGCACCACCTGCTCAATTTTTACGCCAATTGAATACTCGCGACAAATGCGTTGCATTAACTCCTGCAATCGGGCACTAATTTCGGCGCGACCAACTGTCAAAACTTCATTTACGGTTCTGTCACCAACAATCTGTCGCATAGCTGACTCTGAAACATCTCTTAGAGTCACCTCCGGATTTCTTACCTTAAACAGGTAATTGTACGGATTGTCAATCCGATATTGTACCACCCATTCAACATCTGCCAGATTCAGGTCTCCAGTCAGCATTAATGATTCTTCAATACTGCCCTTACTGGAGTAAGATGTTTTAACGCCTGCCCTGGCTGTGCGAAATCCAAACTCCATCTTCTGCTGACGCTCCACAGCCACTTTATAAACCGACTCTGCCAAAGGAATTTTGTAGTTCAGGCCCGGCTCAACAGTTCTTACATATTTACCAAAACGCACAATTACGCCGACTTCCTCCGGGTCGACCGTGAAGAAAGCTGTCCAGGCGACGAAGGCTACAAGAAGGATAAGCCCCACCGACCGGATGTTTTTTAGTAGTTTCTCAAGCAATCCACTGGAGGAGTTGAGATCAAATTGGTTAGATGCCATAAATTATGATGTATTAATTAAATATTCGATCCGAATAGTTTTTTCAGTCAAGTCATCTCAAATGTAATAAAATCGCACTGCCTAAAGAAGAAATAA
This sequence comes from Carboxylicivirga mesophila, assembly GCF_018271975.1. Classification (GTDB taxonomy): domain Bacteria; phylum Bacteroidota; class Bacteroidia; order Bacteroidales; family Marinilabiliaceae; genus Carboxylicivirga; species Carboxylicivirga mesophila. The sequence goes on along the minus strand of NZ_JAGUCN010000006.1, from coordinate 167,792 downwards.
GCTCTAATTTCTAACAAATAAAAAGCCCGGCATTACACCGGGCCAACATTTCTTACAAATCATTATGATTATTCTTCATCCACATTCTTCATGGTTAAAGTCAGTGGGAATTTCTTACGCAGCATTATTTCTTGCTCTTTGGTCAACGAATCATAATTCAGGCCTTCAAAAAAAGCATGCTCTTTGCGTATATTCCAAATAGTGGAATAAACCATGTCCAGCGTTTGAATGTATTCATTGTAGGTGGTTGCATTACTGTATTCGTATAGCATTACATACTTCTTATTTGCCATTACATGCTTATGCAACTGCTTGGCCGTTTCTTTCAAACTGGCACTCGACGAATATTTTATCTTAAACAGCTTAATTCCTTGCCTATCCAAATCTTCCGACTCAAACATCTTTGCCTCTTTAGACGGCAACAAGTTAAACAAGGCTGTTTCACTGCCTTCTATTCCGGTTGACTCATCGGCTTTAGCCAAATAGCCAATCTTTAATAAATCATTCTCCCGAAGTGCGGTTTTAAGCTTATCCACTTCTTTCATCCTGGTAGCCTTATCAATCTCCAGTAGAATAGACATCTTGTTTACATCTTTGGATGCCGGAGCCTGCATATTAGCTAGTTTCGTTCCGAGTTTATCAATATTCGTTTTTTGACCTTTTACAAAACACCCCTTATCAGACAATTGTATATTAAAACGAACAAATGTATAGTCATAAACTTTTACTGATTTGGCAACCGGAATATCAATTCCCTGACGTTCAAGTGCAAACGCTGAATCAGATGATTCAGTAATAGCAGGTATTTTCTCCTGCCTGTGCGTCATATTGGCAAAGAAGAAAAATGCGACAATAAGCAATGGAAATACTAACAATGCTTTTAGTTGTGCCCTTAGTCCGGATTTTATTTTATTCATCATGGCAATTCGTTTTTTAATTGATAATAAATTAAAATTATTGACCAGCTCTACTGAGCGAATGCTGATTAACTGACTCAGTAATAGAGACTGATAATCGAATAACTCATGCCCCTGGTCAATTACTTGCCTGTCGGCAATGTACTCGTGACATGTCTTAATCGATTTCTGTATGCGCCATGTGAGCGGATTAAACCATTGAAATATCGTGATGATATGTGCCAATAGTAAGTCCACTGTATGTTTATGCTTCACATGAACTTTTTCATGTGCTATAACCTGCTCAAATTCTTCTGCCTTTAACACCTTTTTATTCACAAAAATCCACTTGAGAAACGAAAAGGACGGGCTTTCTTCAGTAATCAACACAATAGAAAATCCATCGTATTTAACTACTTTGTTTCTGCGTATAATCAGGTAAAGGTTAAAAAGTAACATCAAAAGACGTATCGCAAAGAAGAGCAAACCGATGATGTAAGTGTAAAATATCAGGCTTGACCAACTAAAAGAAGACTTTACAACTCCCATCGTTCCTTCGGGCATTGAAGTAGCCGGAGCGATAGCATTCTTATTTAAAACTTCAGATTCTGCTACTCTAAAGGCAGGTTCTGTCATTAAAATAAGTTCTTCATAGTAGTTTCTGAATTCACTGACTCTATTGAGTGTTATCCCTAAGAAATCCGAATTATCAACCGAAAACTGTACCGGCGTTAATGGCAGTAATAAGGCCAAAATCATTGACAGCATCAAATAAATGCGGTTGAAGGTAAAGTAGGTTTCCTTCCGGAAGAAAAGAATGTAGCCTGAATAAAACAAAGTCAGGCACAAGCCACTCTCGAACAGATATATCAGAAAACGTGTCATTGTTGCTTCTTTTTAAGCTCTTCAAGCATTTTTATTGCTTCATTAACTTCTTCGATTTTCAGATTTTTATTTTCAGAAAAGAAATTCACCACCTGCGACAGTGAGTTATTAAAGTAGCCTTTCACCAGACTCCCCAATTGACTTTTACGGTATTCTTCTTTCGAAATTAATGGATAATACTCGTATGTGCCGCCGTACTTGTTAAACCCAACCACTTCTTTTTTCACCAAAACCCTTACAATGGTCGATACACTATTATAAGGCGGTTTAGGTTCAGGCATTTGGGCAATAATATCTTTAATAAAACCGCTCTCCAGCTCCCAAAGAAGCTTCATAATTTTCTCTTCTGCTTTTGTTAAAGTAATCATCGATATACCAAGTTAGTTAATCAGCATTTCAAACCTACAACTTATATTTAAGTTTGTCAACTTATTTTTACGTTTTATTATTTAAAAATAAGTTCAGAGAAATACTAATACCTATTTACCAACCCTTTAACACACAAAAGGAGCATTAAAAAAATGCTCCTTCGTATTAATATATCACTCAAAACAATACTACTTGGGATACTTCCGCATAATTGCCCTCACAACGTATGGAATACTTTTTTTGCGTAACTGCGGATTTTCATCAATCGTTTTGCTTGCAGCACTCTCCCATATCAATTGCTTCTTCTCTGCATCATAAACCGAACAGATGAGAGTGCCCACCTGATAATCAGTTTCAGTGACATAGGTGGTAGAGTAGCCTCCCCAACCCGGACCATAGCCCCAGCCTGGGCCATAGCCATAATAGCCTCCAAATCCTACATATACACTTACATTAGGATTAACGGTGTTGGTTGTGGTGCGTTGCTTGCGCTCTTCGTTGACCAGATACAAACTAACAATGAGATCAGCTCCCTGTCCTTTTTCAATCTCTTGCAGTCCGCGCTTGGCGAACTCATCGGCAAAGGCCGCTTCAATGCGCTTCCTATCCAGCGAGTTTAAATCCTCTGTGGTATTTTTATCCCATCCATAAAAAGAATAGCTTGAAAACTGCTTAAAATCAACTGACGTATCATAATCGTGTGTGGTTTTAATACCGGAACATCCACTAACCAGCAAGGCGACAAGAGCAATGCTTAACAAATATTTCATAGGCTTAGTTTTATTTATTTCATTCATACTTATCCAAATGTAATTATAATAAATTATTCAGTTGTCTTAGGTGTATTTTCTTCAAACTCCGGGCCATTATTTTGGCTTTTTTAACTGAGTTTTATCAAACCCTCAATTAATTCCGTAGCGATTGCTTATTTTTAGCTGCCATAACACGCTACAACATGAAACACGTCATCCTACTGTTAAGTTTGAGTTTAGTATTAACCAATTGTAACATCTACCAAAAACCTGCTCCAGAAGCTGGAGTTAGTCAGCGCTTAGCCAAACAGCGCAAAGCTCATATATCCGATTTGAATTATACCCTCTCAATAATTGTACCCGAAGATAAGGATGAGCCAATTGACGGGCATTCAATCATTCGTTTCAACCTCAATTCAAGAACGACCACCTATCTGGATTTTAAGGCAGACAACCAACAACTCTTGCAATTAATTATAAATGAGGATACCATTCCTTCGCCAGTAATTGAGAACGAGCATATCCAACTCCATAAGTCATCTTTAATAAAAGGTGCCAACACAGTACAAGTAAAATACATACTGGGTGATGGAGCACTGAATCGCAACGCCGACTATTTTTATGCACTTTTCGTGCCTGACCGTGCACGCACAGCTATACCATGCTTTGACCAGCCGGATATTAAAGGCACTTTTGAAGTTAAGATGGACCTGCCCGAAGGCTGGACTGGTGTTGCCAACGGACAAGCAACTACCAAACAAGCTACTGAGGGACGTATTCAACTTGAGTTTGCCCCTTCACAGCCCATAAGCACATACTTGTGGGCATTCACTGCCGGCCAATACCAGTTCGATTCAATTAAGTGGAAAGACAAAACCATTGGCCTGTTTCACATGGTGGATGACAGCACCAAGTACAATAGAAACATTGAAGAGGTATTCAGGCAAACCCTTGCTTCACTTGACTGGCTGGAAGACTATACCGACTTCGACTACCCGTTTGACACATATAATCTGGTGGCCATTCCATCGTTTCAGTTTGGCGGCATGGAACACCCGGGAGCCACCTACTACCGTTCAGAAAAACTGTTTCTGGATGAAAACCCAACACGCAACGAAGAACTTGCCCGTGCCAACCTCATTGCCCACGAAACAGCCCACATGTGGTTTGGTGACTTGGTAACCATGCCATGGTTCGATGAAGTCTGGCTCAAAGAGGTATTTGCCAATTTTATGGCAGATAAAATCACAGAACCCTGGTTTCCGGAGATGAATCATCAGCTACGCTTTTTACTGGCCCATTTTCCGGCTGCCTATGCGGTTGATCGAACTGCAGGTGCCAATCCCATTGGTCAACAGCTGAAAAACCTGCAAAACGCAGGAACGCTTTATGGTGGCATTATCTACCATAAATCGCCCATCGTCATGAAACAGCTGGAAAGCATGGCGGGCGAAGCTCAACTGCAGCAAGGCATACGCGAATATGTTAAAACCAATGCCTACAGCAATGCATCGTGGAATGATCTAATAGCCAGCATAGACAAATACACTGAAACAGACCTTAAGGTATGGAGCAATGCCTGGGTATTCGAAGCTGGAAGACCCATCATTCATTTTGAACCATCGACAGAGGATAAAACCATCTGGCAACTAAAGCAGATAGCCGAACATCCAGGGTTGGCGTCTAAAAAAACATATTGGCCACAAGCCATTAACATTATCCAGAAGGACTCTATCAGACTTGAGTACGAAATGTTTGATGCCAGCATAAACCTAGACACAGATCCGGATGAGCTCAACACCTTGTTTCTGGCAGACGAAAAAGGTTATGGACTCGTTCGGTTAACAGAGCCTCAAATTAACTATTGGCTCAATAACACACATTTGGTAAAAGGTGAATTACTGAGAGGGCGAATAGTCATCAACCTCTATGAGAACTTTCTGGATGGCAGCATCCATCCTGATCAATTCTTAAATTACCTGTTGGAATCCATTAAAAAGGAAATAAATCCGCTGATACTAAGTCAATATGCCAATCAGCTGCAAACTGTGTTCTGGCAATTTATTCCAAAATCATCATGGGATGCTTTATCAGCAAAACTTGAGAAAGAATTATGGGCCTCAATGGAAACTCAACAGACCATTGCCAACAAAAAAACACTATTCAGGCTTTGGAGCAACATTTCAATGAGTGAAGACGCAAAGGAACTATTGGCACAGATGCTTTCTGACAAATACAAAATAGAAGGTATTACATTGAGTGACAATGATAAAATTCGCATTATCTCGCAACTAAGTATAAAAGAATACCAGTATTCGAAAGAACTTCAAGCTGAAACACTGGGGCAGTTGAGCAGCAAACATAACAAAGAAAAACTAAGTTTCCTGATGCCTTCATTATCGTCTAATGCCGCAGACCGGGATGCATTTTTTCTTTCACTTTCAAAAGTTGAAAACAGAAGTAAAGAGGCCTGGGTGCAAAGCGCATTGCTTAACCTTCATCATCCGCTACGTACCAGCCACTCGGTTCATTACCTGCCTGCCACATTACAGCAATTGGAGGAAATACAGAAAACAGGTGATATCTTCTTCCCCATCGGCTGGCTAGGCAGTAGTTTCAGTGGGCACTCATCAGATGAAGCCTACAATGTTGCTCAGCGTTTTTTAAACAATAACTCAAACTATCCTGAACACTTAAAACTTAAAATATTGCAAAACACAGACATGACGCAACGAGCTTACACAATCAAAGAAAAGTACTATTAACAAACTGGAAAACCAGAGCACACTTCATATTCCTTCAGCTAAAGCAATAAGATAATTCAGCAAACAATGGTTCTATTAATTACACCTCCTTTTACTCCGTTAAATACACCATATCCTGCCACTGCCTATTTAAAAGGATATCTAAATACCCTGGATGTTCCTTCTGCACAAGTTGATCTGGGAATTAGGGTGATTAATCGTATTTTCTCTGAGAGAGGATTAACTGAGCTATTTGCCTGCGTTGACACCAATCATATACAAACAGAAAATGCCTTCAGAATATTTCAGTTACGACATGAATATGTGAATGCCATTACCAGGGTAATGGCATTTCTTAAACACCCTACATTCATTGAGGCGCAAAACATTTGTCAGGGCACCTTATTACCCGAAGCCTCGAGGTTTAACCAGTTAGAAGAGGAACATACCGCTTTTGGCACAATGGGACTTGTTGATAAAGCCAAGCATTATTGTACCTTGTTTCTTGAAGATTTATCTGATTTTATAGTTGAAGCCGTTGATAGCAGGTTTGGTTTTAGCCGTTATGCTGAGCGCCTGGGACGATCAGCATCATCGTTTAATGAATTATACGATCAGCTGCAGCAGCCACACTCCTTTATCGAAAACGTTTTAATGAAAGAGCTGGCTATTGCCATGGAACAGTACCAGCCACAGCTGGTGTTGATAACAGTTCCTTTTCCGGGCAATTTATTCGGAGCATTAAGAATTGGTCAGTGGCTCAAACAATACCATCCCGCTATTAATATTTCTTTGGGCGGTGGCTATGTGAATACCGAATTACGTGCACTAAAAGACATTAGGCTGTTTGAGTTTTGCGACTTTGTAACCCTTGATGACGGGGAGAGGCCCGTGCAATGCATCCTCGAATATCTGCAAGGGGTGCGAAAGCTAGAACAATTAAAACGCACTTATATCTGTCAGGATGATGCCGTACGCTACTTAAATGGTGCTGCTGAAGATGATGTTTTACAGAAACACCTTGGTATACCCGATTATTCAGATGCTGAATGGGATAAATATTTTCCGGTTGTTGAAGTAGCCAATCCTATGTTTCGTCTGTGGTCCGATGGTCATTGGCTAAAACTCACACTTGCACACGGTTGCTACTGGGGGAAGTGCACATTCTGTGATGGTTCACTCGATTACATAAAACGCTATGAGCCCAGTTCTGTTGGTATGGTGGTAGATCGTATGGAAGCCTTAATTATACAAACAGGTATCCGGGGCTTTCATTTTGTTGATGAGGCTGCACCACCTGCGCTGCTTAAAGAGCTGGCATTAGAAATATTAAAGCGCCAGTTAAAGGTTGTTTGGTGGACGAACATCCGATTTGAAAAGAGTTTTACGGCTGATTTATGTTTATTACTAAAGCAAAGTGGATGTATTGCAGTGGCAGGCGGGCTCGAGGTTGCCTCTCCCCGAGTACTTAAATTGATAAACAAGGGAGTCTCCCTTGAGCAGGTCAGTAATGTAGCTGCCAATTTAACCCATGCAGGCATCATGGTGCATGCCTACCTGATGTATGGTTTTCCAGGTCAAACAGCACAGGAAACAATTGATGCCCTGGAGGTGGTGCGCCAACTGTTTGAAATGGGCATTATTGAATCTGGTTTCTGGCATCAGTTTGCCTTAACAGCACATAGCCCGGTAGGACTTCGGCCGGCAGCTTATGATATTGAAATAACGGGCGGTTTACACGGCTCATTTGCCAATAATGATCTTGAATTTATTGATAAGCAAGGTGCTATTCACGAAACATTTGGTGATGGCCTTAAAAAGGCGTTGTATAATTATATGCATGGCCTTGGCTTTGATTTTCCACTGGGCGAATGGTTCAACTTTAAAGTACCAAAAACACAATTACCACCTAACTATGTTGCCACGATGATAAGTGATGATGTAGTACTGAAACCAAACAGTCAAATACTCTGGATAGCCCATGAACCAATTAGCAAAAACACTGTAAAAACAAAAGGTAAGAAAACGGTTGAAATGTCAGAGCTAACCTTGCTAAGTGCTAAAACGCATATTACGATCAATGTTAAGGCTAAGCTTGGACAATGGCTATGTCAATGCCTGAGTGAGATGGCCGTAACAGCCGAAAAGCGTATTACTTTTAGTGATTTCCAGCACAAATATGAGACAGCCTCATTGGGCGATTTCAACAAATTTATCAATAGCTATACTTTTTCGCAGCTTCGTGAGGCAGGCTTAATAATATTATAAGCCTCAGAAAATGATTTTCCCTCTGAAGGCCACTTTGTCCTGTGCCCTATTAAACCCCTCAAAATGATGAGTGCCGTTCAGGGCATCGTGCATTAACCCTAATTGTTCACCTTGCATGGTTTCTTTCATATAGTTGATTGAAAGAAATGACGGGTAGCTGACCGTATGAAAAGAACTGGAAAAGCAATCCATCATCCAGTCGATATAGCGCGTTGAAGTAACATGCTTATTGAGGTCAATATCAAAATAGCTGGGCACAACTTCTCTTTCATAGCCATTATTGATGGTCGAACCAAGCTTTTCAGGTGAGTACTCCAGACTATGTATATCCTTCAGTCGTGTAAAAAGCTCCATTTTCTCTTTATTAAAGTTGCCCGGACGTTTAGTGACAAGATCGATGGCCAACCAGGCCGAACTCGCTTTGGCAATGACCTGCTTTTGAGCATCACGCACAACAAAGTCACGTATATAGAAAATACGTTCGATGTCTTTAGGCCATGTTTCTACCTCTATCGTTTCATTCCATTTGATCGGGCGATAAATCTCCAAAGTTAAACGATTAAGCACCCAAAATAAATGTTCTTTCTTTAGTTCGGAGAAACCAAATCCAAGCAACTCTGCTGAGTTAATGGCTGACTGTATCAAATAATTAACCAAAGCACTCAGCTTTAGTCTGGCATGCATATCTGTATCGGCAGATGTTACTCTGTACCTAGTTCTAAGTTGAAGCGTTTCGTTCATTATTGTAAGGTTATGAGCTTGTCAAAAGTAAGTAATTTAACTAAAAATGGCGGCTGTTGACATAGGACATTCTGCTTTTGCAAACCTTTTCGGAAATCTCTGTGGAGAAAAAACAAAGAAGCATAACAACCGTAACACTCAAGCCTTGTGCAAAATAGAACCATCTACCCAATAAAGCTTAAGCCTTATTTAAGCATGTATCAGGAGGCTTTCTTAATTTTACATACAAACTAAATTCAAAGCATATGAAAAGCATTTTCTTCTTTGCATTACTACTGACTTTGGGTACGGTGTCGTGTGTTACAAAAGAAACAAGCACCAAAGAAACCAAAGCCGATGTCCCGTTTATGTGGGAGAACGCCAACGTGTATTTCCTATTGACCGATCGTTTCAACAATGGCAATACCAATAATGATGTCAACTTTAACCGGACTAAAGAAACCGGTGTGCTACGAGGTTTTATGGGCGGCGATATAAAAGGTATCACCAAAAAAATTAATGACGGATATTTCACCAAATTGGGTATCAATGCTATTTGGTTCAGCCCTGTGGTTGAACAAATTCATGGTTCAGTAGACGAAGGAACCGGTGAAACTTATGGATTTCATGGGTATTGGGCGAAGGACTGGACAGCTTTAGAACCTAATTTCGGGACTGAAGCAGAATTAGCTGAATTGGTACAAACAGCCCACAAGCATGGCATTCGCATTGTGCTTGATGTGGTGATTAATCATACGGGGCCGGTGACCGCAAAGGACCCACTTTGGGGAGATGAATGGGTACGTACTTCACCGCAATGTCGCTACCAGGATTATGAATCAACAGTGACGTGCACCTTGGTGGAAAACCTACCCGATATCAGGACTGAAAGCTCACAGGAAGTGGAGTTGCCCAAAGCTTTGATGGATAAATGGGCCGACGAAGGACGTTTAGAGAAAGAGATGGATGAGTTAGATGCCTTTTTTAGTGCCACAGGCTATCCGCGCACGCCACGCTATTACATCATCAAGTGGCTAACTGATTATATTCGTAAATATGGGATTGATGCGTTTCGCTTGGATACAGTAAAGCATACTGAAGAGGGTGTTTGGGCCGATTTATGGCAGGAAGCCACCAAAGCGTTTGCCGAATGGAAAGCTGCCAACCCTGATTTAGTGATGGATGATAATGACTTTTTCATGGTGGGTGAAGTGTATAACTATGGTGTATCGGGTGGTCGCTGGTTTGATTTTGGCGATCGTAAAGTCGACTATTTTGCCAATGGTATGCAGAGCCTTATCAACTTTGAGTTTAAATACGATGCCAATAATAGCTACGAAGAGCTCTTTTCGAAGTATAGCGAAGCATTAAATGGCCCACTAAAAGGACTAAGTGTAATGAATTACGCGACCTCCCATGACGATGGCGGACCATTTGACAAGGAGCGGAAAAGGGTGATTGAGACAGGAACGAAATTACTGTTATGCCCGGGCTCTTCACAGGTATACTACGGCGATGAAACAGGACGTAATCTTCAAATTGATGGCGCCGTTGGCGATGCTACCTTACGTTCATTTATGAATTGGGATGAGCTTGAAAGTAATAAAACAATAAATGGAATTGCCACACAAGATATTCTACTGCATTGGCAGAAGCTGGGGCAGTTTCGTGCAGCACACCCTGCTGTGGGAGCTGGAGTGCACCAACAGCTTAGCGCCGAACCATATTATTTTAAACGGGAATTTACCAATGATAGCTACACAGATAAAGTGGTGGTTGGACTTGATTTAGCTGAAGGTCTCAAAAAAGTGGATGTAAGCAGAGTTTTTAGTAATGGCGATCAACTATTGGACTATTATTCAGGCAATACGGCAATTGTAAAAAGCAATAGCGTGGAAATTGATACTCCATATGATATTGTGCTACTTGGCTACTAGTCGTCACTAAAAACAAAAAAAAGGACTTACAGGAGAAACAGTAAGTCCTTTTATATTTTATCTCAAATTAGTTTTTCTTGTCTTCTTCAATTTCTGATATTTCGCCATTGTAGCTTATCGGGCTTCGATTGTTGCTTGTAACGTTCACCGATGCATTGCCACTGTATCCAATATCCATACTTACCCTGTAATGGTCATCTTTACCTTTAGCTTCAAAGCTGTATGTTATTCGTAGCTTTTTTTCATTTATTTGCACTTGCTCATTTTCAATGGTGGTTTTATCAAATTTAATTCCACCGCCTCCTCCATAAGGCACAGTGAATCCTCTGCCAAAAAAGGGCATATCACCTTCCGTTTCTTCCCCCATTATTTTAATAAATCCATAGTTGGTTGTCAAATCAATGGAACGGCCTCCTTGCGGGAAAGCTCTATCGGGTACAAATATAAATTGTTTGCTATCGACTAACTTTTGAGTCTCAGCAAACTGCTCTGCCCTGCGCTCTTTTTTTGTCTTTTTTTGTGACGAAGCTTCTGTTGTTGTCACCAGTAACAAAGACGATAGAAGGAAAATACTAACTATTGCTTTCATAATTCCTATGATTAAATTGTTATTCAAAATTACAAACCCGTTTGAAGCAATTAATTTTCTGCTTCATTATAATATTAATAAATTTCGTACAATAACGCTAATTGTTATATTTTTGTAATTAGTTTATTTGCAAACAAATAGTATGCCACACAAGAATTACAATACCAAACCATTAAAGTGCTTCGTTTGTGAAAAATCACTTCAGACAATTGAAATAGAGTACAATAGCAGAGTAAACCTACCTGTATGTAATACCTGCTCTGGCTCTGCTGCTGAGGTTAATAAAGAGAAAGAGCTACTGGAGGGTTTGGCCGATGGATTTGTGTGTGGCTGCATTTAATACCTGATCCTATGAATAGAATTAAAACTGTTTTTGCACTGGTTATTTTTATCAGTATTAGCATGCTGGCAAGCGCCCAGGATTCTGCGGAATCAAAAAAAGTTCCTTTGAAAGATAAGCTGTTTACCGGCGGTAGTGTAGGTTTAACGTTTGGCGATTATACCAATGTGATGATCAGTCCGGTTGTTGGTGCCCGTTTAAATCCTAAAGTATATGCAGGCCTGGGCATCGAGTATCAATATACGAAGGATAAGCGGTATAATCCGGCTTTAACCTATAATCAGTTTGGTGGACGCATTTTTGCCCAATATAATATTGTACCCAATCTGTTTGCCCATGGAGAGCTGGCAGGCTATAGTATGGAACGATACACGACCTTGTCTAAAAAAGAACGAAACTTTGTGCCATTCATCTATTTTGGTGGCGGCTATCGTCAAATGATTTCAGAACGCAGTTTTGTCTCAGTGCAAGTGCTTTTTGATGTATTACAACATAAGTACTCGCCTTATAAAGCCTGGGAGCCAATTTTCAGCATAGGCTTTGGTGTAGGTATTTAATGGCCAGGCAAGTTGCCTGATTGGTCGGCCAAAGAACAGGTTTACATATAACCCCTGAGTTTGTAAACCATTATACCCATCCATTCTTTCAACAGTATTGGCCATGATTGCAATGTTTCGAGGGATGGCATAAAATAATCGGCAGGCTTTAATGGCTGATGCTTGGTGGAAGCATTCGTAGCTATCGGATAAACTCTAAAACCTTGTTGCGTAAAACAGCCGCTTGCTCGTTTGACATGAAAAGCCGATGTAATCAGGGTGATGTTTTTATGCATATTCAGGCTGTCAAACAATGCTGCCGTATACGAGGCGTTTTCATGCGTATTTCGCGATTTCGTTTCAAATAGCACCTTGTCAGATTCAATACCAATTGCCAGCAAATAGTCCTTCAGGTATTCAGCTTCAGGTTTTTCATCAAAATATATTTCGGCCGAACCACCGCTGATTATAATCTTCTGGCTCGTGTTTTTTTTATGCAGCAATAATCCTTGCATTAGGCGGTCAGTAGCTTCATAGAAATAGATGCGATTAGTTATATCATCATAACTGGATAAGCCACCAAGTACCACAATTGGCTGGTTTGGCGAGATAGCTGCATCTGTGTTCTCAACCGGATATTCCCAAAACGACACAACAGCCTGAAATATAAACGTATTAGAAAAAAGAAGAAAGATAGCACAAGCAGCGGCAAAGAAGTAAGTTCTTAGTTTTTTACGCTTAAAAATAATGCCTGCTAAAACTAATAGAACGCACCAATTAAATGGAACTAATAAGAAAGTTAATATTTTGGATAGTAAGAAAAACATTTGTTTCAGTTAAAATTTGGAAGTTACACCAGTCCTTTTAATTTTGTTGTAAAGAAATACAAAGTTAGCAACTGAGCAAAATCCTGTTTTATGCATTTTAACCAACTTCTTCGTGAGCGTTACTCGGTAAGAGAATATAAACCGCTCAAAGTGTCCAAGGCACTGCTAATTGAAGTACTTGAAGCTGGCCGAATGGCTCCTTCTGCCGCCAACCGTCAACCGTGGAGCTTTATTTTAGTATCAGACGATGCGAATCTGGAGAAAATTAAAGAATGCTACGACAGGGAATGGTTTAAAGCAGTTCCACAGGTGATTGTTATTTGCGGCAATCATGAAATGGCCTGGAAACGCTCATTCGATCAGAAAGATCACACGGATGTGGATGCTTCAATTGCCATCGACCATATGACTTTACGCGCCACCGAGCTGGGTTTAGGTACCTGTTGGATTTGCCATTTTGACCCGGATAAGGTTCGCGAGGTATTAAAATTGCCTGCGCATATTGAACCAATTGCATTGTTACCCATAGGTTACCCGCAGGAAAGTAAAGCACCCCAAAAGAAAAGAAAACCATTTTCGGAAGTTGCCTTTGACGAGGTGTATGGTAAGCCTCTTATGAAATAAGGATGTAAAAAAGCCCTGATGGCTATTCATCAGGGCTCTGTATTTGAACTATTCTTTTTTTATCTGAAATTAATACCAACACCTCCGGTAATCACTGCATACTCTCCTATGCTGTAGTCGCCATGTATTGAGAAAATACCCAATCGAATGCGCATACCAGCATTAAAATCAAATCCATCAGTTTTGTATTCCAATGCAACAGGATCTGTTAATTCACCTTCATCACCTGCGTTAAAAGTTCCTTTCAAATCGAAGTTACTGGTAGTAGTACCATAACCTAGCCCTGTATAAAAAGACACAACTGGTACATTAACGCCCAGCAACAAGCGTGTTGTAAATGCTCCAGCTGAAGTTTCAAGTTTACCAGCACCAACACCTGGTTCATCAACACTCAGGTCTGCTGTAAAGTCTGTATAGGCAGCCAATACTGATGCTTCGAGGAATGGAACGCGCTTAACAAATGGTATGTACTCTTTAATTTCATGCTTTACACCAAGCCCCCATAAACCTGCTTTCCCAAAATCGCCATAAGTGGTTTTAGGCATAAAGCGTCCCATGATTTCGGTATGAAAAGGTAAGCCTACTGCGGCTTGTATCATCGGACTGACGAAAAAGTCTGCATCAGCGCCATTTACATTCAACTCTGCAATTTGTAAACCCGTATTAGGTTCCATGAGAGCAAAAGCCATACTTTTATTTTTACTACCTGCCATTGTAGGTGCATTGCCTTGTCCTTGAGGAACTGTGTATTCTGATAAACCAATTTTCCTTGGATCAAAACTTTTTTTACTGTTAGGAGCCGTGGTATAACTGGCAGTTATGGTAAAATCAAATCCACCAACCTTATGCACTTTAGCTGAATTGTACCAACCGCTATTCAGGTTAACACCCAGCATTTCGCCATATGGCAGCAGGTAGGCCTGCGATAGTGTATTGGCATCCGCTTGTCCTGCCTTCAAAAAATCAATTATCTGTCCCTGACCAAACAGAGCATGTGCGCTTGCAATAAACGCAATAAATAAAATAATCCGAATCTTCTTCATGATGCAATTTGTATAGGTTGTTTTCTATTAGTCTCCGTTGAGTAATGTTTCTGCTTCTTTAACCGAAATGCGCTCGTTTTTGTTGTAGGCTACAATAAATCCTTTAATATTTTCGGCTTGCATGTCAGCTTTCGCATTATCCAGGTTTTGGTATCGACCCACCGAGTACTTATACCAATCATTAATCTTCATTTCAATCACCTCCTTTTGGCCACTGTAAACCGCTTTTAACTGCTCATTGCTGGCTGGTTTTTTATCGGCCATAATCTGTATGGTAAAAAATACATCAGGGTATAATTCCGGCATTTCTTCTGGTACTTCTGCTTCAATTTGCTCAGCAACAACCGCTTCGGTCATCAAGGCCGAATCAGCTGGAAGAGCTGCTGTAGTGACCCCTGCTGTTGAAATAACTACCGGCACCGTCAACGGAGCTGGCGCCGCTTCACCTTCAGGTAGATCACTGATTGCAGACTGAGCAATGGTTTGCGTCTCAAGAGTGTCAACTGTTGCTATTACTAACTCGTCTACTTGTGTTTCTGCTGTAGTTACTGTATCCTGCATAACCACCTCTTCAGCTATCATTAACTCTTCTTCGTTCACCTCTATTTCACTTAAATTAATGAGGCATTTGCTATGAATATCAATGGCCTTTTTTTGGTTGTCCTGCGCCAGCTCAATAAACTCAATCATTTTTTCAGCCGATGGCTTGTTTTCAGCTTTATTGTATAGTTTTCGGGCTTTCTTTTCCAATGCTTTAACATCGTCGCGAGCCTGGCTGGCTTGTGAGTTGCCCGATTTTTCATAGTCCCTGATGTGATCGTCTAAGACATCAATATAACGCTTGTATCCATCCTGATAATACAATGAAGCTTTGACCTTTATCTCGGCCACTTTCTTGTTACGCTTGTTTATCTTGCCAGATTTAATGCGGCCCTCAGCATTTTTTAGCGCATTAATTTCGTCTTCAATCTCTTGGGTTTCCTTGAGCAAAGCATCGCCTTTGGCAATTAGCTTTTCTGCCGATTCAATACGCTTGATTTCTTTGCTGCTAAGTATCTTTTTCAGTTCATTATTGTCGGCATTTACCGAAGTGGAAAATATAATTACCAATGTGCAGATGGCAATAAAAACTGGTTTGTTCATCTTAATTAATTGTAAATGAATTTATTTTATAAAGCCTTTGATGTTGATGATAGACTAACATCTGCCTGTTAAGGATTTTTAACGAACGTTATTCAAAAAGGTTTGTTGTTACTTAATGAAATTTAATGCAATTGATGTTTACTTTTGCTGACTGGCTGTGTTAAAGAAATGACCTTAGGCAGCCTATTGATTGATAATTAAAAAAACTAAAAAGACATAATGGCACAAAATATTTTACAACACCGATTTGACACACTTCATCAAACACCTCCCTTTGAGCAAATTAGTGAAGATAGTTACCTGCCTTCTTTCAAAGCACTAATTGAAGAAGCAAAAAAGGAAATTGACCGGATTGTTAACGACACGGCTATCCCTGATTTTTACAATACCATTGTGTCACTCGAGAAATCGGGTAGCCAGTTGGGCATTGTCAGTCATATCTTCTTTAATCTCAATCATGCCGAGACAAATGAACGTATTCAGGGTATTGCCAGGGAAGTTTCTCCATTATTAACCGAGTATTCCAATGATATATGGCTAAATGCCAGCTTATTCAGAAAAGTGAAGCAGGTGCATGATAGCCAAAACAGAGATGAGCTGAGCCATGAACAAAATCAGTTGTTGGATGAAACTTACAAGGGATTTGTTAGAAAAGGGGCTTTACTCGAGGGGACCGCTCGCGAACGCTATCGAGAAATCACTACACAACTGTCCAAATTAACCTTGCAGTTTGGCGAAAACCTGCTGGCAGAAACGAATGCTTTTCAGTTACATATTACCAATGCTGATGAGTTATCTGGCTTGCCGGATGGTGTCATGGAAGCCGCTTCAGCTCTTGCTAAAGCACAAGGTAAAGACGGTTGGATTTTTACCTTACAGTTTCCCAGCTACATGCCGTTTATGAAATATGCTGAAAACAGGGATTTGCGCAAGCAGATGTACATGGCGTATTCCAAACGAGGCAATAATGAAAATCAGCATGACAATAAAGATTTAATCAGACAAATAGTCAACCTGAGGGTAGAAAAAGCTCAACTGCTCGGTTATAAGAGTCACGCACATTTCGTTTTGGAGGAGCATATGGCATTGCATCCTGATAAAGTTAATAGCTTCCTAAAAGAATTGCTTGATGCCTCTTTGGATGTTGCCAAACAAGATGTAAAGGATGTTGAGAATTATGCGCTCCAGAATGGTTTCGAAGGAACGCTTCAACGATGGGATTATGCTTTCTACAGTGAGAAGTTGAAGGCCGAAAAGTATGGTTTGGATGATGAAGCAACAAGACCTTTCTTCCAGTTGGAAAAAGTAGAGCAAGGCGTTCTGGAATTAGCAACCAGGTTGTATGGTATAACATTCAAGGAAAGTAAGGCTATTTCAGTGTATCACAATGAAGTAAAAACCTACGAAGTATTTGATACTGACGGTACTTTTTTAAGTATTTTCTATGTCGATTATTTTCCAAGAACAACCAAGCAGGGAGGCGCCTGGATGACCAGCTTCAGGGATCAGCATCACGATGGTTCAGGCGATGTGCGTCCGCATATCTCCATTGTATGCAATTTCACTCGACCAACAGATAAAAAACCTTCCTTGTTAACTTTTAATGAGGTACAAACGTTTCTGCATGAATTTGGACACGCCTTGCATGGGATGTTTAGTAAAGTCACATACGAGAGTCTGGCTGGTACAAATGTTTACCGCGATTTCGTGGAGTTGCCTTCACAGATTATGGAAAACTGGGCGACGCAAAAAGAATGGCTGAAAGATGTAGGCGTACATTACCAAACAGGCGAAGTTATCCCGGACGAACTAATTCAAAAAATTATCGATAGTGAGAACTATCAGAGTGGTTATGCAACAGTGCGTCAATTGAGTTTTGGTATGAATGATATGGCCTGGCATTCACTGGAGGGGCCTTTTGAAGGTGATGTGATTGAATTTGAAAAGGAAGCGATGGCTGCAACTGAGCTGTTTCCGGCTGTTGAGGAGACGGCTTTTTCAACCGGCTTTGCGCACATCTTTGATGGCGGTTATGCTGCCGGCTATTATGGCTATAAGTGGGCCGAGGTGTTGGATGCCGATGCTTTTGAAGCATTTAAAGAAAATGGCATTTTTGATAAAGACACGGCACAGGCTTTTCGTAAGGAAATACTTGAAAAAGGAGGCACAGCTCATCCGATGTTGCTCTACAAGAATTTCAGAGGCCACGAACCATCCATTGATCCATTATTAAAACGCTGTGGATTAAAGAAGTAAAAAATAAGGGCTGAGAGTTGATCTCAGCCCTTTGTTTTTATGCTTTCTCGCTTAGCTGCAGAAGGCTCTCTAAGCGCTCAATCTGACTTTGTTTATTCACCTCTCGCAAGTTACGCGCCGTTTCGGTATGGTATTGATGCTTTCTGATAAAATTAAGCTGCATCTGATTCCACTCATCAATGGTGCCAATCATATTACGTTCTTTCAGCTCCTGAAAAAGTGTATTCGATACAGGAATAAAATCACTTCTTCCAAGATAGTCAAGGTCCGAATCACAAATAACCTGTTCTAGTATATCTTTGGGTTCCGGTGGAAATTTAGTAGATAATATCAATCGGCAAACAGTTTCTATCTGATCCTCGGGATAGTGGTAATTGCTCAAAATATCGCGCGCAATTTTAGCGCCATGCATTTCGTGCTCCTGGTAACCTATCGTATGTCCGCTATCGTGGAAAAGCGCTGCCAGTTTTAGCAATAATATTTCTTCTTCATTAAGCCCTTCGGCCCAGCCAATCAGCTCCACCTCGGTTATTACATCAATGGTGTGCTTAATGTTATGGTAATATAGGTTTTCAGGTAGTTTTTGCTCCAGGATGTCTAATAAATCTTCCTGGATGTCCATAAACTGAATCAGACTGTATTTGGTATTAAATCGGCGGTTGGGCACCCTCCCCTCGCTGTCTTCCGAGAGGTCAGGTAGTATACCTTTGACTTTAAACATATCAAGAAAGCCTTTGTACTTGGCTGGCATTTTGCCATTTTCTGTCAAGCTAAAGAATTCTTTGATAAGCTCATAGGTCATTACCGATATGTTGATGTCACCTTCCTTACAGGCCATGCCCATGCGGGATGCAATATTTACACTCTCGCCGGTTAGAGTATAGGGTGAGCTCTTTTTGCCGGTTGGTTCACCAAGCACAGGCCCTGTATGGATGCCAATGCTGACTTTCCAGAAAGGCTCTGTGTCACCATTAATAAGGCAGGCGTCAGCTGCGGCTTGCATTTCCAATGCTGTATTGACCACGTCAATGGGATTGGTTCTGTTTTCTTCAAGTACACCACCAGCAAATAAAAATGTGTCGCCTATGGTTTTAACCTTTAATACCCCATACTTTTTTGCAATATCATCAAACTGCAGGTATAGCTCATCCAGTGCATCAATCAGTTTTTGCGAATGGGCATTACCATTTATCCGATCAAAACCTTTAATGGTGGCATGAAGCACCGAAACCATTCTGAAACGTTTTACCCGTTTTTTGGAAGGTATCTTCAAACGCTCTTCAATCTCCTCATAGGAATATTCCGAAAGTAAATTGAGGTACTTTTCATTTTGCTTCTGAATGATTTCATACCGCCCAACGAGTCCTTGCAATTGATCGTTCAACTCCTTATTTCTATTGGCCAACTTCGTAATTCTCAAGATATAGTCTTCAATGCTTTCCATTGTTTGGGTATTTAGATCGCGTACTAAAATAATGTATTACCATCGGGATAAAAACCCTTTACAGCACGCTGTTGAACACACTCATTCGTAAATCGTCTATACACAGTACGTTGATACCTCGAAAAATGTTATTTATATTTATCATCAGTCTAAAAAATTACATAAACGAATAAAAAATGATTATGAATAAACTTTTAATCACATTAATCCTCATTCCTAATCTCGCAATTGGCCAAGTTACCAAGGTTTGGGAAACCAATGTAGCCCTTGAAGTACCAGAGTCAGTAAAATATTATGACAAGGAAAACTGCATTTTCGTTTCTAATGTTTCAGGAAAGCCTTCCGAAAAAGATGGAAACGGCTTTATTTCCAAACTATCGGCTGATGGAAAAATAATTGAACTAAAGTGGGTAGATGAATTAAATGCTCCTAAGGGTATGGCCATAAAAGAAGGGCTGCTTTATGTGTCTGATATTGATTATTTGGTAATTATTGACATTAAAAAAGCAGTGGTAGTCAGAAAAATACATCAGCCTCACGCCAAGTTTTTAAATGACGTAGCCATTACACATACCGGTGATATTCTTATATCTGATTCCAGCACATCTGTTATCTACAAATTGGATGGAGATGAACTTACGGTTTGGCTAAAAAATACTGATTTGGGTCGAATCAATGGTCTTTATGCAGAAAAGAAACATGTACTATTGGGCACCAATAGCAATATTGTAAAGATTGATGTTACTACCAAAAAGACTGAAGTATTTCTGGAGACAGGCGGTCAGGCTGATGGTATTGAAGCCGACGGGCAAGGTGGCTACTACTATTCCTTCTGGAAAGGTGAATTATATCACTATATTCCAGGAAAAGACCCGGTTCAGCTGCTCAATACTGCTGAGCAAAATGTACAGTGTGCCGATATTGGTTTTAATCCACATACCAACGAAATACTGGTTCCGACCTTTTTTGCTAATCAAGTAGTATCCTACAAAGCCCATTAACCTTTAAGCAGGTCAGTTACTTTAACTATGCGATCATCCATCGAATCAAAGGCGTCAATCCAGTGTATATTGGCGCCTTTTCGTTCCATGCCTCTGAACCAGGTCATCTGGCGTTTGGCAAACTGATGAATGGCCACATTCAGCTTATCAAACATCTGCTTATAGTTTAGCTGCCCCATTACATGCATAGTCAGGTACTTATATTCTAAGCCATAATAAATGAGGTCTTCAGGCGCAACACCGCTGTCCAGCAGTTGCTTTACTTCATCAATCATGCCTTCTTCGAGGCGTTTCTTCAGGCGTGAGGTTATTTTCCCACGTCTTGCTTCGCGGTCAATGTTAACGCCGATTATAAGCGGATTAACATCCGGTAACTCAACCTCTATCTCCGGATTCTCCTTATAGTACTCTTCTATTTCAATGGCGCGAATGGCTCGCTTAACAGTATCTGTATCCGTTTGGTTATGTAATGATTTGTATGTGGATAGTATGCCGCTCAGTTCCTGTAAATTTTTACCCTGCAGACTATCTCGTAACTCCTGATTAACTGGCACATTAATCAGCTTGTATTTCTTGAGTACAGATTCAATATACATACCAGTACCACCACACATAATTGGCCAGTGCTTATTGGCGTTTACCTGCTCAAAGGCTTTAAAAAAGTCGGCCTGATATTCGAATACATTGTACTTATAGCCTGCATCTACAATGTCAATAAGGTGATGTGGAATGGTGTAGCCATCAATAGTGTAATCCTCAATATCTTTGCCGGTTCCCAGATCCATGCCGCGGTATAACTGGCGCGAGTCGGCACTTATAATTTCTCCATCCAAATGTTTAGCTAAATGAGCTGCAAAGGTCGTTTTGCCAGAGGCGGTTGGCCCAAGCACGACGATGAGGTTGTATGGAGAATTAGAGTATAGCATGTTAAGTAATTTTGCTCAAAGCTAAGACAAATAATTCGATTTCTGGTGACTTAAGGTATGCGTATAATTTCCAACAAGCCGGCTTCGTTCTCACTAACAACCTCATATTCTTCCATCCATCGCAGCACTTTTGAAAAGTCTTCCTGTTTGGCTTTGAGTTTAATTAGTAATTGATCAAAAGCTAAAGGTTGAGATGAAAGCTCTTTGATGATCTGCTCCTGCAAGGTATCAAATGTTTGAACCGACAGGTCAGTTTTCTTCATGCTCTGGCATACGTCACACAAGCCACAGTTTTCGCCGCCTTGCTGTCCAAAATACCTGAGCAGCTGTTTGCTTCTGCAGATATGATTGATAGTACCATATTCTATAACACTTTGTATACGCTGCTCATACTTTGCTTTCCTGTCTTTGTATACTTCCTTTCTCAGTTCAATATACTTGCTGTCTTCCCGCGAAGTGGTATAGGTAATGAGCGGAGTTTTTTTCTGGGGGATGTATTTAATAACGCGCAACTGACTGAGCTTAACAAGAAATTGATAAATGGTGTTGCGCTCAACACCCATACGTTTGGCCAGCAATTCCTCGTTAATGGGAACATATTCAGTAAATAACCCGGTATATGAACGGAGTAATAGCTTTATAAAGCTGTCAAAATCTTCATTGGCCACCTGAAACTTATACAAGTCATCACGCCGTATGGTGAAATGGACTTTAGCAGACAATTGCAACTCTTCGGTGAACTCGATATAGCCAGCACGTTGCAATAACTTCAGGCTGTTAAAAACCGTCATCAAGTTCATACGATAGTTTTTGCAGAAAAGTGTCAGGTTAAAGTCATACACCATACCAAACCCACTACCAACAGCCACCTGCAGAAAATTACCCAGAGCTTCATAAACAGCCAGTATCTTGTCCTTTTCAGGGAAGCTTACGGATATTGATCGCTTCAATCGTACCTTATCGTTGTCGGACCACAACAGCACTGCGAAGGCTTTCTTTCCATCGCGTCCGGCACGTCCGGCTTCCTGAAAATAAGCTTCCAGTGAGTCGGGTGCATCCATGTGCACCACCAGCCTTACATCCGGTTTGTCAATGCCCATTCCAAATGCATTGGTAGAAACAATCACCCTTATCTCTCCATCAGTCCAGCGTTTTTGCCTTTGATCCTTTACATCCTGTGGCATGCCGGCATGAAACGAGCTGGCAGAAATGCCATTTTTAATCAGTAGCTCTGCATATTCCTGCGTTTTCTTGCGATTGCGAACGTAAACAACTGCACTGCCCGGTACTTTGTTAATAATATTTAGTAATTGCTGCTCTTTATCTTCTGCCTGCCTGACGACATATACAAGGTTGTCGCGCTTAAAGCTTTTCTGAAACAGGTTCTTCTCCTTAAACAAAAGTCGTTCCTGTATGTCATCAACCACCTCAGGCGTGGCTGTGGCAGTTAATGCCAGCACAGGTGTATCGGGAAGTAATTCTCTTATGATGGCAATCTTCAAGTAGGATGGCCTGAAATCATACCCCCATTGCGAGATACAGTGTGCCTCATCCACTGCCAGTAAATTAACGGGCATTTGCTGTATCTTCTCCTGGAAGACCTCTGTTCCTAATCGTTCAGGAGAAACATACAGAAACTTAACACCTCCAAAAATGCAATTATCCAATAAAGTGTTTATTTCATCTCTGGATAGTCCGGAGTGAATGGCAGCTGCTTTAATACCTTTGCTTTTGAGGTTGCTCACTTGATCTTTCATCAAAGCAATTAGCGGTGTAATAACAATGCAGATACCTTCAGTAGCTAGAGCGGGTACCTGAAATGTGAGCGATTTTCCACCCCCCGTTGGCATCAGACCAATAGTGTCTTTCCCATCGGCTACCGACTTAATAATGTCTTCTTGCAAGGGGCGGAAGGAATCATAGCCCCAATATTGTTTAAGTATATGATGAAAGATGTTCATGCAAAAGCAAAGGTAATATTATGACTCTTGAGGTGCATCAGGTCCTCCGAAAAAATATGCATTTAAACTTGTAAGCAGCCGACAATTAATAGATTACTGTTGACTATCAGAAATTAACTTTGTAATATTTCACAATTAACGCTAGTGAGTGTTTTTTTTTACTACTTTTGCCAAAATTTTTAAATCCCAAAAACAAGGTTCCATGTCATTTAATGAGGATAAAATCGTTTCTGAAGGTTTAACATTCGATGATGTTTTACTCATTCCTGCCTTTTCGCAGGTGTTACCACGCGATGTCAAGTTAAACGGTCGTTTTTCAAAGAATATTGAATTGAAAACACCAATTGTATCAGCTGCAATGGATACAGTAACTGAAGCGCGTTTGGCAATAGCGATTGCTCGCGAAGGAGGAATTGGTGTAATTCATAAAAACATGCCAATTAAAGATCAGGCTAAGCAGGTAGAGATGGTTAAACGTGCTGAAAACGGAATGATCTATCACCCTGTTACAATTCTTCAGGGAAGCACTGTTGGTCAGGCGCTTGACTTAATGAAAGAGTATAAGATTGGAGGTATTCCTGTGGTTGATCAATATGGTTACCTGGTAGGAATTGTTACCAACCGTGACTTGCGTTTCGAGCCGGATATGAATCGTTCGATTGATGAGGTAATGACTACTGAAAACCTTGTGACCACTAATCAAACTACTAATTTGGAGAAAGCAGCAGCTATTCTTCAGCAGTACAAGATTGAGAAGTTGCCCGTTGTGGATGCTAACAATAAGTTAGTAGGATTGGTAACTTACAAAGATATTACCAAGGCAAAAGATAAGCCATTTGCCTGTAAAGATGAAAAAGGCCGTTTGCGCGTAGCAGCTGGTGTTGGTATTACCGCTGATACATTTGAGCGTATCGATGCATTGGTGGAAGCGAATGTGGATGCCATTGTAATTGACACAGCACACGGACACAGTGTGGGCGTGCTGGAAACCTTGAAAAAGGCCAAGGAAAAGTATCCTGATCTTGAAGTGGTAGTCGGTAACATTGCTACAGCTCAGGCTGCACTTGATTTGGTGAAGGCTGGTGCCGATGGTGTTAAAGTAGGTATCGGTCCGGGTTCGATTTGTACAACTCGCGTGATTGCAGGGGTTGGTGTACCTCAGTTATCGGCTATTTATGATGTATCAAAAGCTCTTGAAGGAACTGGTGTGCCAGTGATTGCTGATGGAGGTATTCGTTACTCAGGTGATATTGTTAAAGCCCTGGCCGCAGGTGGTCATGCAGTGATGCTTGGTGGCTTGTTTGCCGGTGTTGATGAGTCGCCGGGTGATACCATTATCTATAATGGTCGTAAGTTTAAGGCCTACCGTGGCATGGGTTCTGTTGAAGCAATGCAGCAAGGCTCTAAAGACCGTTACTTCCAGGATGTGGAGGATGATATTAAGAAATTGGTGCCGGAAGGAATTTCAGCACGTGTGCCATACAAAGGAACTTTGTATGAAGTAATTTATCAGTTGATCGGTGGATTACGTGCCGGAATGGGCTATTGTGGAGCAGCTACAATTGAAGATCTGCACAACGCGAAATTTACAAAGATTTCGAATGCAGGTATGAACGAGAGTCACCCACACGATGTAACTATTACACGTGAAGCGCCAAACTATTCTCGCTAATTAAGACAAACATACAATAAGAAAAGGGGCTTATAGCCCCTTTTTTTTATTTTCAAAACCTTATCCTGTAATTAAGGTAAGGTCATTTATTTACGATGCATACTTCTTCACAATTGCTTCCATCTGCTCAAATTGTTCTTCCATACTTTGCAAAAGTTTAATTTGAGCCCTTGTTCTTACTAGGTTGTGATCAGGCGAATTAACTTTGTAGTAGTTATCTCCATCAATATAATCATCTAAAAAGCGAACAGCTTGCTCGTAAGTCAATAGTTTGGCACCAAAAGCCAGTGTATCAATTTCAGCTGGTGTCAAAACTGCTTTTGTTTCTTCCAGAAAGCCTTTTATAAACCCTTCAAACAATTCGATATTCATGCTCACATTATCCAGATTAGGATCATCTTCCAAGCCGGTATTAGCACCGTTTCTGATAGCATCACCGATATCGTAGCACACATAGCCTGGCATCACTGTATCCAAATCAATAACACACAAAATATCGTCCTTCTCATCGAGCAAAACATTATTAAACTTCGTATCCTGGTGCACAATTCTTTCTGGCAACAATCCTTCACGTCCCATTTGCACAATTTTCTTATACTCTTCTGAACGTTCCATTAAAAAGTCCACTTCAGTCTGAACTTCTTTTAATCGTCCTACCGGATCCTGCTTTACACGCTCAATAAAATTGAGGATGCGCATTTCTGTATTATGGAAATCTGGTAAAACAGGATAAAGAGGATCACCTGGCAAGTCGGCTAAACGACTTTGAAATTGCCCAAATGCTTTACCTCCTACGTATGCTTGATTGGCATTAGAAAGCTGATTGTAAGAGCGGGCATTTTCAATGAATAAGAATACACGCCAGTAATTACCTTCTTCATCCTTCACAAATCCAGCACCATCGAACGTATCAACAGGTGTTAGCACCTGTCGCTTTAAATCACTACCCGGAATTTGCTCTAGTTTTGAACGAAGATGATCGGTTACCCGCTTTATATTTTTGGTTAACTCAGGTACATTTTTAAAAATATGGTGATTCACTATCTGCAACAGATAGTTTGGCTGATCAGCTTCTTTCGTCTTAACCTTATAGGTCGTATTGATTAATCCGTCACCAAATATTTTAGCCTCTTCAAAACTGCCTTCAATCTTAAATTGATTAACTATTGCTTCTATATTATTTGCCATAACATCAAGTATTAATATGGCAACAAATTTAACTTTTACTTTTGAAAATCCTACGTTTTATTGTTTTTAATTAAACCAACTTTCTTTTCCTTTCGTTAATAACTATCCATACTAGCTCAAAGCCTTACTAAAGCTATTCATCATTAAGCATATTTGAAATCTCTCCAGCCTCCTCATGCAAAACAAAACGCTTATAGTAAGAAACAATTACAGAGGTTAGTGGTAAAGCCAATAATAAGCCCATTAAACCCATTAAACTGCCCCATATTGATAATGCCAATAGCACAATCGCAGGATTCATACCATATGTTTTACCCATAATTCGTGGCACCAGAACCGTTTCTTGTATCAGCTGAACAATACCCAAAACCAATAATACTAAAAAGGCAACATGCCAGAAGCTTTGCTGCGATTCCATAGCTTTTAGCAAAGCTAGTAATAGTGCGGGAATCAGGCCAACCAGCTGTAAATACGGAACGATATTTAAGGCACCGATAAATAATCCAATAATAATAGCCATTGGCAAGCCTATTATTTTAAATCCTATAGCTAATAATATACCAACAATTAAAGCGATTAAACCTTGCGAACGAAAATACAAATGCATTGAATGCCCCAGATCATCAAATATTTCAGAAGTTACTTCACGATATCGGGCAGGTATTAATCCTAAACCGAATTGCCCAATTTTCTGAAAATCCATTAGAATAAAAATGGTGTATAAGATGACAACCAGTAAACCAACAATACCGGCTATAACTCTCATAGAGCCAGAAAATAAGTTCCAGAAACCAGGCAATACTTTTTTAAAGAACTCTGTCAGGTTTTCAAAACTGAGGTAATCGACCAACTCCATTTCCTTGATCAACTCTCGTATACTTTTCTCCATCTCAAATGGCAACACTTCTCGCATATCTACAGCCTGCAGGTATACCTTAATCAAGTATACCATCTTATTCATTTCATCAATAAATGCAGGAACGAGATATAATAGAATAACAACCACCATCACCCCAGCACTTAGCACAGTTAACAAAACAGATGCGCCACGATGCCTGACTCTCATTTTATTCTGAACAAAATTCACTAAAGGATCCAACAAATAGGCAATAAACAGAGCTATAATAAAAGGACCCAGTACATTCTTCAAGAGGTTAATAACGTATAAAGCAGCTCCTAAAGCCAATGCCGAAAGTAGCATTCTGACAACACGGTCGAATGTATAAGGGCGGGGTTGATTATTTTCCATAGTCAATAAATTTATGTCGAATGTAGCAAAATAGAGAACAATTTCTAAACAAAATAAAATAATTGCACTTAAGGTACGTTCATATTTATTGAATAAACATTTTTATCATTAATTAGTTAAAATTTGTAAATATTTTTGGTCAAATTGTAAAAATATGTATTGTTTTTTGGGCGATGTTTTATTACTTTGCATAAAGTAAAAAACCTTTCCGGACCTTTAGCAATTTGAGCTATAAAAATTGATTTGAGCAAGAGGGAGATGACTTGGATTGAACGGACCATATTAGTAGTTTTCTGCACAATAGCGTTTGCAGCTTGTGAACGGGAGTTTGTGTTCAGAGGCGGAGAAGAAGGACTTACCTTTTCGGCCGATACACTCATGTTCGATACCATTTTTACTTCTATTGGCTCAACCACCAAAAACTTCAGAGTGTTTAACCCTTACAGTGAAGATATGGCCATTGAGTCAATTGAACTGGCTGGTGGTGACGACTCCGATTTTCGTCTTAACATTGATGGTTCTTCAGATAATTACGCCGAAGATGTTCGAATAAGATCCAGAGATAGTTTATACATTTTTGTGGAAGTCACCATCGATCCAATTGGCAGTAACACCCCTTATGTAGTTACCGATTCAATATATTTTCGAACTAAAAACAAGGTACAAACCGTTCAGCTTGTTGCCTACGGACAGGATGTCATACTGATGCGAAAAGAGTGGCTAAATAGCCAGACACTTACAAATGAAAAACCATATTTGATTTACGATTACATTGTAGTTGATTCGGCGCAAACTGTTAATATTGATCCGGGAGCCCGATTATACTTTTACAAAGATGCCAGCATGTTGGTACTTGGCACACTGCATGTGAATGGCAGTGTTGAAGAACCGGTAGTGTTTGCCGGGCACAGACAGGAAGATTGGTATGCTGATAAGCCCGGACAATGGGGCTACATCCATTTGCTTCCTGGTTCCGGCCAGTCAACCATCAATAATTGCATCATTAAAAATGGCATGATGGGTATCTTGGCCGATTCTGTGGGCCTTAATGACACTCCAATCACAATTAATAACACTAAAATTGAACACATCAGTACATTTGGTCTGCTGGCTCAAACCTCAAACCTCAATGTATCAAATAGTGTTTTTGGAGATTGCGGTAACAGCTCGGCTGCCCTGACAGTTGGTGGTAATTATCTGTTTACACATTGCACATTTGCCAACTATTTCGATTGGACCTACCGTAGTAATCCTGCTGTATTCCTTAATAATTACTACATCGATAAAAATGATAAGGAACAGATCATTCCATTAAAAGAAGCCACGTTCAACAACTGCATTATATACGGTAACAGCGTATCTGAAATTGGTTTTGATTTAAAATACAATAATGCTGAATTTCCGGAAGTAGACGCATCTTATCAGTTCAACCATGCCATCATTAAAGCGCAGGATGATTTTGATATTTCGGATAATTCGAAGTTTATCAATGTACAATTGAACGTCGATCCATCTTTCATCAACATCCCTGATTACAATTACCAACTCGATACACTTTCGGCAGCCAAAGACATTGGTTCGTATGGACTTGCAGAGCCCTACCCCATCGACATACATGGCATTAACAGACTGCAGGATGATGGACCTGACTTAGGAGCCTATGAACGCTATGAGAAAAAGTAATGCGCCAGACGATTACCCTTATTCTGTTACTCTCCACCTGCCCTTTGCTTTCCCAAAGCAATAATGACAATAGTTATACTATTCTTTTCTACAATGTCGAAAACCTTTTCGATTGCAAAAATGACTCGCTTAAAAATGATGAAGAGTTTATGTATAATGGCGACAAAAGGTGGTCGCACAAACGGATGTACAAAAAATTAACAGATGTAAGTAAAACCATATTGGCATGCAATGGATGGAAAGCTCCAGCTCTTATAGGTCTTTGCGAGATTGAAAATGAATGGGTAATCAAACAACTAATCTACAATACCGGACTTTCTTCACTGAAGTACAATTACATTCATTTTGAGTCTGATGATCATCGGGGCATTGACATTGCATTATTATTCCAACGCGAGGTATTTACCCCAGTTCTTTCAGCGCCAATCAAACTATCAGAACCTGGCAGTGAGTTTTACACAAGAGATGCCTTATACGTTAAAGGGGCGATTGCAACAGATACCATACATCTGGTTATTAACCATTGGCCATCCAAGCGCGGAGGCAGCCTGCAGTCGGCACACAAAAGAGTAAGAGTAGCCGAAAAGATAACAGCACACATTGACTCTATAAAACAGATTGAGACAAATCCCAAACTAATAATCATAGGAGACTTTAACGCAGAATATACATCCGATGTGCTCCAGTCTTTTATTACAAAAAACGATATTGACTCTCAATTAAAACCTGATGATGTCAGTCATCATCGCATTGGCGGCTCCTATAAATATCAAGGGCAATGGTCGTTGATTGATCACATATTTCTATCCAAAAACTGGCTAGAAAATCCAAATTATGACATCAGTCACCGGATCGTATCATTACCATTTCTACTTGAAGATGACTTAACCTTTAGTGGCGTAAAACCTTACAGAACCTATATTGGTCCGCGATACAATGGCGGCATTAGCGACCACCTGCCAGTCTTACTCAACATCAAACGTCTACCACCTCCAAATCACTAAACTTAAGAGAGGTTTCATTTTTTTTTGAGATAAGCACAGGATTATTTTTCATTCAGCGTCTATAGATTTGTAGAGAGAAATTAATGATAAACGAGATAGAACTAATTGACCAAATCAACCAGGGTGATACAGCCGCATTCAGGCAACTGTTGGAGCTGCATCACAGAAAGGTTATTCATATCTGTTTGTCATTCGTAAATGACCCGCATGATGCCGAAGATATAGCACAAGAGGTATTTATAGAGATGTTTCGCTCATTGAAGAATTTTAGAAAGGATGCATCTGTTTCAACCTGGCTATACCGGCTATCGGTTAACAAATCGCTTGACTTCATCCGCCAATCGAAACGCCAAAAAAGAGGAAGTGGAAAAGTTGGGCTGATGGAAAAAAATGACTTGGAACGGCTAAGTATTAGCAACAGGCAAATGCCTAGCGACGGTATGGAGGAAGATGATAAAAAGAAATTACTGTACATGGCCATAGAACAGCTGCCAGAGCGACAAAAGAAAGCCATCATCCTCTCGCAAATTAAAGAGTTGAAACAGCAGGAAGTGGCCGAAATAATGGAAACAACAATAGCATCTGTTGAATCGTTACTGGTAAGAGCCAAAAGAAAATTAAAAGAAACATTGATTCGCCATAAAGAAGAATTCATATAAGCGCAGGAAACTGAAAGGCTTATCGTCATATAAAGTGAGTGTTATTATGAAAGAGAATAAAAAACATATAGACGAAATTGACCAGCTGCTGAATCAGATGCTGGTTACCAATTACGAACCATCCGACGGTTTTATCGACAGAGTGATGGATAAGGTACAGATGGAACGTCCGGCATCGAAGTATATTAAAATGCTATTACAAGTTGCTGCAGCTGCTGCAATTATTGTGTTTACAAGCAATCTTTTTATTTTAACAACGGCCACTAAAAACACTGAATCAAGCGATAATGACTGGGCAACTGTTTATCAGTTAGAAACCACATCCAACTGGTATGAATACAATAGTGAAAACACTTTTATTGCTAACAATCAAACACTAAAGTAATATGAGATATTCGTGTAAACTTTGCTGGATTATACTAAGCCTCTTTCTATTGGGCAACCTCATATTACTGGGCATTTGGTGGTATGAAAAGGAGCCAGAGCAAAATGAGGATGTGCGACGATTTAATAAAGAAGAGTACCGCGATCAAATGCGAGGCATGCTGCTGCAGAACACTTCCATAAACGAAGAACAATTTGAGGAAATGTATCAGCTTTGGCAAGACCACTCAAAACAGATGTATAAAAGTCACATAGAATTAGACAGTCTGCGCCAGTTATTGATGAATGAAACATTCAGTAATAATACTGACACTATAAGAATCCGTAATTTGATGAACCAGCTAGCCTTCAGGCAGCAACAAATTGAAGAGATTAACTACCAGCATTTCCGAAAACTAAGAAATGTATGCGAAACCGATGAACAACGTGAGATGCTGGATAAGCTATTGCGTTCGAGAATAATGAAAGATGGCCATCGAAAACGCTTCAGAGGCCGTAGAAAAAACCACTAATTGATAACATATTAAATATCTAACACTTAGCAAATGCGCGCTTGCTGAGATGTGATAACTATACCCTTTTGTTTAACATTTTAATAATAAACCGATGAAAAACAGATATTATTTAGCTTTAGCATTAATAGCTATAACTATTGGCAGTGTAACAGCGCAACGTAACAAAGGATTCAGGCAATCAAACTGTCCGGTTAACAGTCCAAATCAGTATTGTATAATAGATGATTTGACAGATGAGCAACAAGACAAAATGAATGCTGAAAGAGTGAAGTTTCAGAAAGATGTGCAGGCCGACAGAAACCGTTTGGGTGAACTACAGGCTAAAAGACGCACCATTGAAACCACTGAGCCGATTGACCAGCAAGGCCTTGACAACATTATGGCTGAGATGAATAAAGTGAATACTGCCATCCAAAAAAAACGTATTAGACACCAGCAAACTGTCAAATCGTTTTTAACTGATGACCAGGCAGTTGCATACGACAGCTTTAATGGTAAACGAGGTCCTAAAAATGGCATGGGCCCCAACCAAGGCCGCAACTTTAATAAGGGACAATGCGACAATAAGGCTTTAAGTGGCGGACGAGGGCAAGGTTATAACAACCAGTCAGGTTATGGAAGAGGCAATGGTCCAGGCCAAGGTAAAGGAAACGGCAAAGGCTATGGACGTGGTTATGGTTCAGCAAATTCCCCAGCAATGTTAAGTGATGAAATGCAACAGACTATCAAACAAGCTCATATTGACTTATTAAAACAGCAGCAACCACTTACTAATCAGCTAAACGAACTCGATGCACAACTTAAAACCATGACCTCAGGTAAATCGGTTGATCTCAAGAAAGTTGATCAACTAATTGACAAGCAAGCTGCATTAAGGCTGGATATTGCCAAACTGCGTTCCTCTAAAATGCAGGCCATTAGAAGCCAAATGAGTGATGAAGAAAAAATATGGTTTGACAGGCACCATATGAACAGAGGCCGTCACCTCAGTTTCAATTAGCATACCTGTTCAGCTTATAAAGCGCCCAATTGATCATCACATTAATTGGGCGCTTTGCTATACTATCCTGCCAGCTTAGTAATTCATCTTTAAGAATTTCCGTTATACAGAGTGCAAAAAATCATAAGTATAGTATACATTTTTCATGTATCATTGTCACCCTAAAGCTACGTATAAGTGTCTTTAGAGCATATAACAAACTATAAGCAATTGATATATTTAATTCTTACACCATGAATGAAAAGCAATTTAAACGAATACAAGGCATATCAACTTTAGTTGGCAATACGCCATTACTGGCCATAGAGTTTGAATACAAAGGCACAATACGAAAGATTTATGCAAAAGCTGAGTTTCTTAACCTTACCGGCAGCATTAAAGATCGTATGGCCTATCATATTCTGACCAAAGCCTATGAAAATGGCGAATTAAATTCGGGAGACCGAATCATAGAAGCCACAAGTGGTAATACTGGTATTGCGTTTTCTGGTGTGGGAAGGGCCATGGGGCATCCCGTAACTATATTTATGCCTAACTGGATGAGTCAGGAACGAAAAAATCTGATAAAAAGTTTTGGTGCCAGCATCCGGTTAGTAACTCCTGAGGAAGGTGGTTTCCTGGGAAGTATTGAAATGGCCAATCAACTGGCTGCTGATAATGACAACACATTTCTTCCCCGTCAGTTTTCTAACTACGACAATTGCGAAGCACACTACACCACCACTGGTCCTGAACTATATTGGCAGTTAAAATTCCGTTCATTGGAGCCTGCTGCATTTGTAGCTGGTGTAGGCACAGGAGGTACCGTAATGGGCGTGGGTAAATATTTGCGAGAAAAGGTTGCTGGTATAAAAATTCATCCGCTTGAACCATCAAATTCCCCAACCATGTCAACCGGTTATAAAGTGGGCAAACACCGCATTCAGGGAATTTCAGATGAGTTTATTCCTTCAATTGTAAAACTGGATGAGCTGGATGAGATAGTTAGCGTTGATGATGGCGATGCTATAATAATGGCCCAAAAACTAAGCGCTCAGTTAGGCCTAGGCGTTGGTATCTCCAGCGGGGCCAACTTCCTGGGGGCGCTTAAAATACAGGAAGAACTCGGCCCGGATGCAGTAGTTGTTACTGTTTTTGCTGACGATAATAAGAAGTACCTGAGTACAGATTTAATGAAGGATGAGCCAGTTAAAGATGACTTTCTTGCTCCAGGTGTGGAATTACTAAGCTACGCTGCTTTCAAAAGAGTTTGTCATACCTGCTGCGATCCGAGCGACTGCATGGAGTCCTGCTACGAAGGACAGGATAATGAGGTAAAGCTACCTGCTTGCCCGCGACGCGAACCTGCACACTAATTACAATAATAATAGTTTGAGTAAAGTTTTGGTTTGGATAAAGCCGCCTTCATATTGCAAGAAGGCGGTTTTATTGTATCTTCAATCAACCAGGCTAAAAATCCTATGTCGGCATTTTACGATTCTGTTTCCAGAATTTTGTTATAACCAGCTACAACACCCTGTATCAACGAAGAACTAAATCCTTCATACTCCATTTTATTAAGCGATTTGATGGTTACACCAAGCGGTGTGGTAACCTTATCAATCTCAGGCTCAGGGTGAGAGTTGTTTTCAATAATCAGTTTAGAAGCACCTTTCATGATTTGTGCAGCAATCTCAAGGGATAACTTTGAAGAAAAGCCAATTTCAATTCCTCCCTGTGAGGCAGCCCGTAAAAAGCGCAAAGCAAAAGCAATGCCACATGAAGCCAATACTGTAGCAGCAGGCATCTGAGCTTCAGGGATAAGCATCGTTGAGCCAAGCTGGTTGAAAATTTCAGACACTTCCTGCTTATAGATCAATCCTTTCTCATTAAATGATAAGGCCGTCATCGACTCCTGAATAGCAATGGCTGTGTTAGGCATCGCTCGTATAATTGGCATATCGCCTAAAATCTCCTCCAGGTCGTGAATTTTAATGCCCGATATTACCGAAATCACTACATGCTCCCCATTACCTAAAGCGCCTTTAACCTGATTAAGTAAAGCACGCGCAGCAGTTGGTTTAACAGCTATAATTACAATTTGTGCACCATTTATGGCACTAATGTTATCAGTTGTAATATTAAAGCCATCTTCATCATGTAAATGCTGAATCAGTTCTAAATCAAGATTGGTAATGGTAATTTGCTGTGGTGTCATTAAACCACTTTTCACAAGCCCTTTTGCAATTGAAGAGCCAAGGTTCCCTCCCCCAAGAATTGCAATGTTTTTAGATGTCATCCTTCTAGAATAAGTAAAAATTAATACTCAAATAAACACACTGCAAAGCTAGACAGGATTGGTGACAAAAAATGAACGCCTCGTGATGAGTTATATCAGTGATTGGACCCTCTTTTATCAGTTATCTGATAAGTTCCAACTCTTTGTCAACCACCTCAGCAGCCGCCAGGGTAGCAGCAACAACCGATATAATTGCTACAAAACCTGCCACCATCACACCAATGTATGGAATCAATAGAACCAATGAGAATACAAAGCCATTACCTATCGCTAATCCCTTGTTTTTACGCATCAACCGCACACTCACATCTATTTGCAAACGACGTCGTTCAAAGGTATAATCCAGAAAGGAGAATCCGTAGAAATAAGCCGAAACAAAAAATAAAGCAACAGGTGTAAAGTAGCCCACCAACGGAATAAAACTGAGAATGAATAGCAGAGCCGTAAACAAAAGTTCAACCGTTAAATTCCGAACAGCCAATAACACCCCCCTCAGAATATCTTTGGCAAATTGTATAAAATCAAATGGCAGCTTATTCCCTGTTATAGCCTCCTCCGTCTTTTCCGATAAATAGGCAAAAACAGGTGAAAGCAAAATCAAAATAATATAACCACCTATATAGGCATAGATAATAAAGAACAGCAGACGTAAAACAATCCAAATGAGCCCTTTGATTAATGCCACAATGGCACTCGCTCCCCAAAAGTCCCACGATTCAATATTCATCCATTCATTCAGCGAATGAATCATTCCATCACTTAGAGAACTGACTGAATAAAAACCTGCAATAAAGAGCAGGATATTAAAAAGCACCGGGAAGATAAAAAACCAGCCCAAGCGATTTCGAAACATAAATGACATTGCCTGGGAGTAGGTTCGTATACCCAACTGAAAACCTTGTCTGTAATTCATTTGTAATTTTCCGATATTTATAATCCTGAGGAGCCAAAACTAAGCTTTTCGGCTAAAATTTACTACTTTTGCACTGCCAAAAAATCAAATAGAAAAAATGATGGATATTCAATTATTGACTGCCATATCTCCTGTTGACGGAAGATATCGAAACAAAGTAGATGGTCTGGCTTTGTATTTTTCTGAATACGCACTAATTCGCTACCGTGTGCTTGTTGAAATAGAGTACTTTATTGCACTTTGCGAGCAGCCACTACCTCAATTGGCCGACTTTGACAAAAACCTGTATGCTGATTTACGCAAAGTATACAAGAACTTCGAATTGGAGGATGCTGAGCGTATTAAGGAAATCGAATCAGTCACTAACCACGATGTAAAAGCTGTTGAGTATTTCATCAAGGAGAAATTTGATGTATTGAAGCTAGATAAGTATAAAGAATTTATACACTTTGGCTTAACTTCACAAGACATTAACAATACAGCGGTACCATATTCATTGCGCGACGCCGTACATGATATTTACTACCCGCTGTTGGAAGAGCTGATTCAAACACTTGATGATTTGGCTAACGAATGGAAAGACATCCCGATGTTGGCTAAAACGCATGGGCAGCCTGCCTCTCCTACTCGTTTAGGAAAAGAAATGAAAGTGTATGTTGAGCGTTTGAACAAGCAACTGGCTCTTCTAAAAGGTATTCCTTGCTCAGCTAAGTTTGGTGGTGCAACCGGAAACTTCAACGCACACAACGCGGCTTATCCTTCTATCGACTGGGTAGATTTTGGAAACAACTTTGTCAACAACATCCTGAAGCTGGATCGCGAGCAGGTAACAACGCAGATTTCCAACTATGACAATATGGCTGCGTCATTCGACAACTTTAAGCGCATCAATGTCATTTTATTGGACTTAGCCCGCGACTTCTGGACATACATCATGATGGAGTATTTCAAGCAGAAGATTAAAAAAGGGGAAGTTGGTTCAAGTGCCATGCCACACAAGGTGAATCCTATTGACTTCGAAAATGCCGAAGGTAACCTGGGTATTGCCAATGCTATTTTCTCGCACTTAGCTGAAAAACTGCCGGTTTCCCGTCTTCAGCGCGACTTAACCGACTCAACCGTATTACGTAACATTGGCGTGCCTATCGCTCACTCTGTTATATCAATTCGCTCTTTGGCCAAAGGTTTGGGTAAATTATTACTGAACGAAAATGCCATCAAGCGCGATTTGGAAGATAACTGGGCCGTAGTTGCTGAAGGCATTCAAACCATCTTACGCCGCGAAGGATACCCGAATCCTTATGAGGCCCTAAAGGATTTAACACGCACCAACGAAGAAATTAATGCCAAAACCATGGGTGCTTTCATCGAACGACTTAACGTATCAGAAGAAGTGAAAGAAGAAATGAGGGCATTGACGCCTCACTCCTATACAGGTGTTTTCAAAATATAAAACATAACTACCATTTGTGTTTAGGGCAGTAAAAAGTTACTTTTACTGCCCGTTTTCGTTTTATGGCAAGATGATTGACTCTATAAACTTTCGCAATCAAACTGTCATATTGACACTAATAACAAACAGACAATAATGAAGGACTTTTTCAGAGTATTACGCATTTATCTGCCTCCATATAAAGCTAAACTTGCCTTAACTTTCCTGTTCAACATTTTAAGTGCATTATTCATTGTTTTTTCAATGATGTCCATGATACCGATGCTACAAGTAATTCTGGAAGAAGATAAAGAGGTAAGCACATTAATGGCCTGGTCGTTTGACAAAGATGCCCTGTTCAATAACATCAATTACTACATCACGCTTATAAAAAGCCAATACGGACCAGGTACAACACTCCTTTACCTGGGAATATTCGGCATTGTCACCACCTTGCTTAAAACCGGCTTTACCTACCTGGGCTCATACACCATTACAGGCGTCCGCAATGGCATTACGCGCGATATCAGAAAGGCCATCTATAATAAGATGATTGAACTACCGCTGGGCTTTTACAGCAATGAACGCAAAGGTGATATGATGGCACGTTCCACTGCCGACGTGCAAGAAGTGGAAGCATCCGTTATGTCATCATTAGACATGTTGCTTAAAAACCCCATCATCATTATTGTGGTATTGACATCCATGTTTTACGTGAGCTTTGAGCTAACTTTGTTCGTGTTTATTGTGCTACCCATTGCTGGTTTTGTTATCGGGCGCATCGGTAAAAGCCTGAAAAAAACATCACGGGAAGGGCAAACAAAACTGGGAGTAATTCTGGGTATCATAGAAGAATCATTATCAGGTTTACGCATCATTAAAGCATTTAATGCCGAGAATAGAATGGCAGGCCGCTTTACAGGTGAAGTTGAGAGTTACCGCAGAACGATGAATAAACTTCAACGGCGGCGTCACCTGGCCCACCCAACGAGTGAATTCCTGGGAACCATCGTGTTCGTCATCATCTTTTGGTATGGTGGCTCACTCATCTTGCAAGGTGATGATACATTAAACATGGCCGTATTTATGACCTATCTGGGCATGTTTTATCAAATCATTAACCCTGCAAAAGCCTTTTCACAAGCAGCCTATAGCATCCAGAAAGGAATGGCAGCCTACGAGCGTATTGAGCAGGTATTAAGTGCCGACCTGGATATTAAAGAGCATGATGGCTCTAAAGCTATCACCACTTTTAAAAATCAGATTGAATACCGCAACATCAGTTTTGCCTACGAAGATGTTAAAGTACTGAAAGATGTAAGCCTGAGTATTCCGCAAGGAAAAACCATTGCTCTGGTAGGTCAATCAGGTAGTGGTAAAACCACATTTGTGGATTTACTTCCTCGTTTCTACGATGTGCAGGAAGGTGGTATCTACATTGATGGTCATAACATTAAGGATTTAAAATTATATAACCTTAGGGAATTGATGGGGAACGTTAATCAGGAAGCCATCCTTTTCAACGATACTATTTACAACAATATTACTTTTGGCGTGGAGCAGGCAACCGAAGAAGAAGTAATTAATGCAGCTAAAGTTGCTAACGCACATGATTTTATCACCGCTACAGAAGAAGGCTATCAAACCGTCATTGGCGATCGGGGAAGCAAACTGTCGGGTGGTCAGCGCCAACGCATTAGCATTGCAAGGGCCATCTTGAAAAATCCACCTATTCTGATTCTTGATGAAGCCACCTCAGCTTTAGATACCGAATCAGAACGTTTGGTGCAGGATGCACTTGAAAACCTGATGAAGAATCGTACTTCTTTGGTGATTGCGCACCGATTATCAACCGTGCGTAACGCCGACATGATTTGTGTGTTTAATGAAGGTAAGATCGTAGAAACAGGCACGCACGATGAGCTAATCGCTAAAGATGGGATTTATAAGAAACTGCACTCGATGCAAATGAGCTAAAACATTAGCCGGTGGCTTTTAATTCGAAATAGCCACTGGTTATTTAACCCTTCCCGACCAACAACCAAAACACTACAAATAAGCCACTTAGTATTTTTATTCACATTTTTTAACGTCTTATCCGTAACATTTCGGTAAGAAAATACATAAATACTAATCAAAAACTTGTTGGATATGAAGTTGAAAGATTTGTTTGGGTTGGTAACAGGTGTACTTATTTCTTCAGTGATTACCGCTCAGGATTCGGTTAATCAAAAAATCAAGCGATACAATAAAATTGGTAACTTAAAAGTAGATACAAGCTTTAATAGTGCATATCTAGAGGATTTCATGGTGCCCTATCAAGAGTTTGCAGACCTGCATAATTGCAAAATTAAGGTCAGAAACAAAAATATTAAAACCACTATGGCAGCACGTCCTCACTTCTTTTCGCTACTGTTGGGAAAAAAGAACAGGCGATATGTCATCTTGGTAAATAAGAAAGAATCATTTAAAGGTGTGCACCTTAAAGATGTTCCTTCGGAAGCACGTATTGGATTATTTGCTCATGAACTGATGCACATTCGCGACTATGAAAGCAGAAAAGTTACAGGAGTGATGGAGCGCGGCCTTCAGTACCTTTCACAAAAAGGCAAAAGGCAAGTAGAACATTATACAGACAGCTTAACTATCGCAGCCGGTTTTGGACAATATTTATACCACTGGGCCAACTATGTACTGCATGATTCTGATGCATCGGATGATTACAAACATTACAAGTCTCAGATATATATGACGCCCGTTCGTATTTTAACCCAGATAGAAGAATCCCTCCTTGAACAGTAAAACTATATACATAAATTGAACGATTGATAACGTATGTAGCAACTATTGATGATATATAGTTACTACTATCAATTGCGTATAGTTATAACTAATCAATTGCGTATAGTTATAACTAATCAATGTACATAGTTAGTACTATAAAAGACATATAGCACTAACTATTATTTTATCAGAAAAACTTCATGCAGTAGAAATCACTCATTTAATTGGAGGTAATGCTTACTCATCATCTTTCCCCAACAACTTCGGTCCAAACAATTTTATACCAATAGCTCCAACAGGGGCGGTAGTGATAATGCTCAATACAGCAATTGCGAGAATCACCTGACCCGTTTCCACAGACACATTCCCCAGCTTCCCGGCTTGAATAAGACTCAGAGGTACGGCCCCAATAGCAGCCTGCACAGTGGCTTTTGGCCAATAGGCAATCACACAGAAAAGTTTTTCCTTGCTATTTAAGTCAGAGCCCAGTAACGATAGCCAAACGCCAAAACTACGAGCCATCAAACCCAATGCGAGGATTAATAACCCTACGCCAACAATAGAGACATCCAGTTGCTTTATTTGCACTTCCGTTCCAATGTATACAAACAGCAAAATTTCAGACAACACCCATACTTTATTGAATTTAGAAGCCAGGCGTTTTGCCAGTTTACCGTATTGCTCAAGGATGATAAACCCAATTGCCATGATTCCAAGGAGACCAGTCAGTGGGATAACCGATTTCACAGCCTCCATCTCGGTTAGTTCATAAAACACCACAGCAACAATCATAAAGATGATGACCTTTTTTGTGTCCCTGATATGAAATTTCTTAAAGAACCAGACTAAGCCCCATCCTAACACCAAGCCCAGCAAAGCCCCCAGCACAATCCCTGCCGGCACACTCCAGATTAAGTGCCCGATATTGATGCTTGTACCAGCAGCCAAGCCTATAAAAACGCTAAAAATAGTGATAGCAAATACATCATCTACCGAGGCCCCTGCCAGCACCAGTGTCGGTACTTCTTTCTTATTTCCAAAACCTTTTTCTTTCAGGTCAAGCATGGTTGGCACTACCACAGCCGGAGAAACTGCAGCAATTATAAAGCCTAAAATTCCCCCTTCAATCCAGGTGAAATCAAATAAGAAATGTGTAGCAACCATTACCATGCTTCCTTCAATTACCCCGGGAATAAAGCTCATATTAATGGCCGGACGCCCGACTTTATGCAAGGT
The DNA here is from genome assembly GCF_018271975.1 of Carboxylicivirga mesophila. Lineage (GTDB taxonomy): Bacteria > Bacteroidota > Bacteroidia > Bacteroidales > Marinilabiliaceae > Carboxylicivirga > Carboxylicivirga mesophila. Next base: position 126,534 of record NZ_JAGUCN010000006.1, on the reverse strand, counting down.
TTTGCGGTTAATGCCCAGGCCCGCACGTATAAGTATGACGATTAAGGCTGCCGTTTTGAGCTCCTTTAATATGATACTCACTTCCGGATCCACCACATTTAAAACACTCGGGCCAACAATAATTCCGGCAACAATTAAGCCGAGAATCCCTGGTAATTTAACGAGCGAAAACAGGTAGTATAAAACCAAAGCTAAGGTGACGATTAAAGCAATATTCAAAAGCATACTTTCGGTCTATTAACATTCAGGGGGTGACTATTTTGTTCTAAAGTAGTCACCCCCTGTATAATTATCAAATGCGGTAATTAGTTTTTCTTCACAAACTTGGTTAAAATGTAAATGTGTTGACCATTTACTTTCCCTTCGATATGCTCCGGATCGCCGTGTGAAAGAATAATGTTACGAACCGCTGTACCGCGCTTGGCAACAAAACTACTTCCTTTCACATTCAAATCTTTGATAAGTACTACGGTATCGCCCGCTTGCAACTCTGCACCATTACTATCGATGTACTTCACCACCTCATCATCACTCAACCCATCGCCATCAGCTTTAGCCCACTCCAGCGTTTCATCATCCAGGTAAAGCATATCCAGTAAATCCTGCGTCCAATCGGCATTGAGACGGCTGAGCAATCGCCAGGCCATTACCTGAACAGCCGGTTCTGTACTCCACATGCTATCATTCAGGCATCGCCAGTGGTTAGCATCCATCGCATCAGGCTGCTCTATCTGCGAACGACAAGTAGAACAGGTTAGAATGCTTTTTGCAGCCACCTCCTCTACAGGAGGCACCTGATAAACAGTCAATCCTTCTTCGCTTCCACACAATTCACATTTACCGCCACTTCGCGCCATAAGCGCCTTTTCTACACTCATTATTCTACTTTTTAAACAATTGACTCAACACCTTCTCAACATCTTCTTTCGATGGAGTAATGTCAAAAACATGCGCTGGCTTTAAATACACAATCTCTTTGTCACTCTTGAAACGTTGCTCACCTCCTCCGGTAATATTAAGCATGATGCAATCGTCTTTATTAACTACACCGTCTTTAACAGCCTGAATGAGCGTAGCTGTTGCTACAGCTGCTGCCGGATGAATATCATTACCTTCAGTTTCTTCAAAGATACGGGCTGCTTCCAGTGCTGCTTCATTGGTAGCCGTTAATACATCACCACCAGCCTCTTTCATGGCATCATATAAACCACCAAAAATAGCATAAGGAGGTTTTCGGTTTGATAATACCTTTGCATCAATTTCTTCCACCTGCTTGCGGGCTATATCATCATTTAGTGGCAACATCTTGCGTGAATCAGCTTTCCATGCATCATGAATCGGCAGGAAAGGTACGTTTTGTGACACCATCAGCTTCATAAAATGCTTACCAAAACGACCATCTTCAATCAATCGTTTGTTGGCTTCCCAGGCCGCAATAGCACCTGTGCCACTGCCCACGGCCTGAAAATAATACTGTGGAATACGACCAATGGTGGTAACAGCTGACAAAGTAGTGGTTCCCATACCATCTCGACGGGCCACATTTTTAGCACCTCCTTCGGCAATAAAACCATCCAGCTCGCAAGCCAGGTTCGACAAATGGATAGCGTCAAAATAGTCACTACCTGATTTAGTCACCACCAGCTTAACATTATCTTTGATTGGTTCATCGAACCACAAAGCGTCAATATTATCTTCTGGTACACACAGTAACAATGGAATATTATTATCTGAGCAAACGCGTGCAAAGGCTCTGGCTGTATTACCGGCCGAAGCGACAACCAATACGGTTCCATCCTCGTTGTTCAATCTTCCTCCTACCGAATAAGCTTCAGTTTCTTTGAAAGAACAAGTACGGAAGTTAGCACCCTTCTCGGGCCAGTAACCACTAAATGTGATATATAAATCAGATAACCCAAGGTACTTAGCTAAACCTTCACTCTTATAAGTAACAGGCGCCGATGATCCCTCCAGCATTTTATGCACAGGCAGCCAGTCGGCGAAACGGAATACCCCGTATGAATCATCCTTAACTTGAATTTGTTTTTTATTATAGATAGCTCTTACCAAACTACACTCATGCTCATTTGGTGCATCCAGTGTCCAGCCTTCGTCCTCAAACTGTTTGCCTGACTTAACCGACTCCAGTTTATAAGGCGTTGCTTTGAATTCTTTAGTCATAGTAACGTAGTGTTCTTTGAGCCACAAAAATAGAAGTTTTGACTGGCATGAAGAAGGATTGCTCATAAAAACATAGATAGTTTATAGCCTTTATTGGCAAAGTACTATCAGTCTGGGTTGTAGATTTATTTTTCTCATCAGCATTAATAACTTGATTAGCCAGGTATAAACAAAAAAAATCCGAAGACTAGTCATCTCCGGATTTTTATTTCTTTAATTTGATATCTCTTGTAAGATAAACCTACTCAGTAATATCTTGCCATATCCACTCCCACTCCAACTTGCTGTTTAAACTATTTTCCTTCTTAGTAATAACAGCATCTCCAGCTTCATTATAATTCGTTATGGTTTTAGTAAGCGGTGCAAAAGGTGCCGCTTCAAAATAGCTATCTATCTGTTCGGTTTCTATAATATACTTGACTTCACCACTTTCCACATACCAATGAGCCACATAATCAAGGTATCTTTCTGTACCCTTATTAATGTATTTATATTCGCTCTTATAGAGCAGCACATCATTAGAATATCGGCTTTCGATGTATTCCATCCTATCATAACCATCTGCAGACCAAACAATATTGTCGAAATGAATAGCATTATGCTCAGTCATTACCCCCTGCTCATCATAGTATACATCTACATCTTGTTGATTTGTTATTTGATCATTTTCATCAAGGGTGTTTGTAACAGTCGAGGTCTGTCTCACATAGTAATCCTCGCTTACAGAGCTATACTGGTAATTATATGAAACTGTTTGAAGAATAAGCCCATCAGCTCTAAAGGTATAATCTTGTCTTCGGGGACTCCAATCCATTCTATCAACATAATACTTTACAGTATATGAATCATCCTCATGGAATACTACATCAATCGTCACCACTTCATAGCTGTCGACTTCCTTATAATAGGTCAGCTGCAAGCTTTCATTATACTGCCATTCAATTGAACGAATCACCTCTCCATTTGATACATATGTGTATGCTGTTAGAAAGGTAGCCTCATTGTATTCGTAATTTTCTTTATACAATTCAACATCCTGGGCATCTTTTGTAGTTAGTGACTTAATAGTTCCATTCTGGTTGTAGTCATAAGTAGTTGTACTAATCAATTCATCGCCCACATAATTCTCCTTTAAATCAAGATAGATGAAATCGTCACTAATTGAATAAATGGTTTTGTAGTTTTCATACTTATACACATAGGATGTTAATACCCCATCTTCCCAAATCCAGTCAATGGATTTATCGTCGAAAGATGACCGAGTTAACAGGCCATCTTCGTAGCTATGCTCAATAACGCGCTTAGTCTTAACACCATCAATATTTCCCCTCCTGATATCGTAACTTTCAAAATCATAGTAATTGGTGGTCGTTCTAATCGACATCGACAACTTCATATCCTCAGAATAAAGGTGCTGCCAGGTTTGAGAGCTAATGTTGTCATAGCCATGAAATACAAAGGCAATATGACGCTCAATGTAACGGTTATTAATCATGCTTTGCAGCTGAGCAATCAGATTATTTAGCTCTGTATTGTCACCTTCCAAAGCTTCTTTTTCATCAATAAGTAATGCTAACTGCGCTTCCAAATCGCTTAATGAAGAGTTTTGCAAATCCAATTGTTTCTGCAGCTCTTCTTTTTCTTTTTTTAATTGATCTACTTCATCTTGTAAATCATCTGAACAAGACGAGAAAATCGCTACGCCGCTAATAAGCAACAGTAAAAGTAAATTTTTAATCATTTTCATGTTTAGTTAATCTTTAAACTTTTAATAGATAGTTAATTGAATTAGAGTTTGATTTAGAGCTTTAAAATAATTGATATGATTCAGTAAATAAATGGCAACACAAACAGATTAAAATATATAATATTTAAACAATACATCTTCTTCTATTTATGACCATTAACACATCATCATTGATAACAAGTTACATAAACTTATGTCATATTTATGAAGCAAATGTATAAAATAATGAAAGATAAATTCGTATAAACACGTACTCTATGATGAATTAAATTATTTTTTATATGTATATATTAATTTACTTGATTAAAATTGTTTATTTACAGAATATAACCTTGAATAAGCTAACGCGAATGAGTTAAGCAATAACAAACAGAAGGATATATAAGAATCAACCCTAGCAATACACAAACCACCGTTATAAACCTCTTTTTGTGTTACTTAATGAAAGTAGATTATCACACAACATTACAGTTCTAAAAGAATTTTCCAAGAAATACTTGACATTATCTATACAATACTTTTGTATACTAATATTGATTAAAAATCTAATATGACGATTGAGCATTGATAATCATAAAAATAAAGCAATAACAATGAACAATTTAAATGATGAAATTCTGTATCTATAGCCTAACTGAAGCTTAGCTATTTTTATTTTCTTCATTTACGGTCAACCTTTAAAAAAGACACAATTTTATCAGTTAGATTATCAGAATAATGTACTTGTTGTTTTATTCTACAAATAGAACAACGTACGAAAGCTTATATCCACCCCAAACAAAATAAATAACCATTACGCAGAGCAATAGCAGTCACATTATGTGCACAACATGAAGATCTACATTGCTGTATAGATCCGCCTTGCCGTATTTTACCAATCATCTGTTTTGTATTTTACCCAAGTCCTTCAACTTCAAAACTGAGACTTGGCCTTGCGGCATTTCATTCTGAGTATAGCCAGGAATAGCAAATAAACAAAACAGCCCCCTTTATAACATACGTACGCCATAGGAGCAATTATCGATGTTAAATTTGCACTTCCTATCAAATCATTAAAGATGAAGCCACGATTTCTACAACTCTTCTTGCTGCTTACCCCACTTATTGTGGGATGCACAAATCAACCCAAAGCCCCCAACATCATCTATATTTTAGCAGACGATATGGGCTATGGCGATATAAAAGCTTTAAACGCTAACTCAAAAATTCCTACGCCCCACCTCGATCAACTGGTAAACGAAGGAATAGCCTTTACAGATGCGCATAGCAACTCGGCTGTTTGCACCCCCACCCGCTATGGAACCTTAACGGGACAGTATGCCTTTCGCAGCCGGCTTAAAAGCGGCGTGCTTGTTGGACATGAACCTGCATTGATTGAGCCCTCCATGCCCACAGTAGGCAGTCTGCTGAAACAAGCCGATTACCAAACAGCCTGTATTGGCAAATGGCATTTAGGACTAAACTGGGCCAAAAAAGACACAACTCAACCCTTGTTTCATGGTGGTAACCTGTGGGATATTTTTCATACGGAAAATGTGGATTATGCTGCTCGCGTATCTGGTGGACCATGTGATTTGGGATTCGATTATTCGTTTATAATACCTGCTTCACTTGATATTGCACCCTACGTTTATTTGGAGAATGATCAGACAACTGCAGCTATTAACCGGCAAGTTCCTTTTTATAAGGATGAAAGCGCGCGAGGCATTTGGTATCGGCGGGGCGATGTGGCTGAGGACTTCGATCATACTACCGTATTGCAAACACTCACCCAAAAAGCACTTGACTTTATTGCTAACAGAAATGAAGAAGAGCCATTCTTCCTATATTTCCCTTTAACTTCACCTCATACGCCCTGGTTTCCATCTGAGGAATTTGCCGGTAAATCAAAAGCTGGAGTTTATGGCGACTTTGTTGCCATGACAGATGATGTTGTTGGCCAGGTAATGCAGGCACTTGACAACGCTGGTATTGCCGACAATACGCTAATCATCTTTACTTCCGATAATGGATCGCATTGGTTACCTAAAGACGTTGAACAATTCAACCACAGCGCCAACGGACCTTTTAGCGGTATGAAATCAGATGTTTGGGAAGGCGGACATAGGGTGCCGATGGTTGCTCGTTGGCCTGAAGCCATCAAGGCAGGTACTAAAAGCAGTACTCTGGTAAGTTCAACAGATTTAATGGCGACATGTGCAGAAATAAGCGGACAACTAACGCCATCATCTGCCTGCGATAGTTATTCATTCCTACCTGCATTAACAGGTGCATCATCGCCAAACGAGCAACGAACAAATATTGTGCATCACTCCGTTAATGGCACATTCGCCATACGCAAAAACGAATGGAAGCTGATTGATGCCAAAGGTTCGGGAGGCTGGAGTTTGCCTGAGGGGAATTGCACCGACAGCCTTAACCAGCAGCTTTATAATATGCACAATGACAGTAGCGAACAGCATAACTTATACAATGAATATCCGGAGATTGTAAAAGAACTGAACGTTCTTTTAGAAACATATAAAACTGGTAACGAAGCCCGGTAATTACAATTACACATCAATAAAAACGGCTGCTCCTGAGGAACAGCCGTTTTTTTGATTTATATCTAATTGCTATTAAGCTTCCGCTAAATCAGGCTTATAGAATCCAAGGTCATCAATTGACGAATTGAAGATAAATCCTGCTTTCGCATGGTTATCTGCTTTACCTCGTGAAATAAATATTTCGGCAGAGGTACGGAATTTATCGTTACGCTGAGTATCGTGCAGCAACAGATAGCCAAAAATAATGTTACCGGCCATCTCCACCATACGGCGTGCATGGTAATCCACATACTCAGTGTCCTTAACAGCAACCACCGCCTTCACAGCACGCTCATATTCATCGGTCATGCCAATTAAAGTACGACGCAAGGCATGCAGTTCAGGCTTTAATTCCATCATCTCAAATTCGCGGATTCTGTCAAGATAGCCGCCAGTTGTAACACCGCGAATAGCAGCCACTACCTGCAACTGAGTGGTTCCTTCGTAGATAGATGTGATACGTGCATCTCGATAGATACGCTCCACCGGATAGTCTTTCATGAAACCTGAACCACCGTGTATCTGAACCGCATCGTAAGCCAACTGGTTACTGTACTCTGATGTCATCCCTTTCAAAAGTGGTGTAAAGAAGTCGGCCAGTTTTTGGTAACGCTTCATCTCTTTGCGCTCTTCCGGCTCCAGCTTACGTTCTTCTGAAATATGCATGTATGTCTTATAGATATCTACGTAGCGCGATGTTTCGTACAACATGGTACGACCAGCATCCAGCTTTGCTTTCATGGTTGCCAGCATTTCGTATACTGCCGGGAATTGAATAATTGGCTTGCCAAACTGCTCGCGCTCCTTGGCATACTCCAACGCTTCGCGGTAAGCGGCCTCACAAACACCTACCGACTGGGCACCGATACCTAAACGAGCACCGTTCATCAAAGCCATCACATATTTGATCAGTCCCATTTTACGTGAACCAACCAACTCGGCAGGCGCATCTTTGAATACCAATTCACAAGTAGGTGAGCCTTTGATACCCATCTTGTTCTCTAAACGACGAACAATAACCGATTTATGGTTACGATCGTAGATGAACATTGACAGACCACGTCCGTCATGCGTACCTTCCTCTGAACGAGCCAGTACTAAAGCAATGTGGCCATCTCCGTTGGTGATAAAACGCTTCACACCATTCAACACCCATTTGCCATCTTTCATTTCAGCTTTTAACTCAACCGCCTGAAGGTCAGAACCGGCATCTGGCTCTGTTAAATCCATGGCCATTGTTTCGCCTCTTGAGACACGTGTCAGGAAGCGCTCTTTCTGATCTTCATCAGCGAATTCATTAATTGTTTCGGCACAATCCTGCAAGCCCCAGATGTTCACAAAACCAGCATCGGCACGTGATACAATATCAGCTGCCATGATATAAGGCACAATTGGGAAGTTCAATCCTTCGTACTTACGTGGCAAGGTGATACCCATCAAACCGGCCTTAACCAAAGCATCCAGGTTTTCTTGTGTTCCGCGGGCATACACCACTTCGTTATTTACAATCTTCGGACCTTCCTGATCTACACTTTCGGCATTTGGCGCCACTATATCGCCACAAATCTCCCCTACAATCTCAAGTACTTTATCATAGCTGTCCATGGCATCTTCAAAGTCCATGGGCGCATAATCGAATTTATCTTTATCAGCAAAATTGCGCTCTTTTAAAGCCACAATCTTCTTCATCAACGGATGCTCCAGGTGGAATTTCAAATCCGGGTTGTCTGTGAAAAAATTTGCCATTTTGTTTTTTATTTTGAGTTCCGACACATCGGAATTCTGATCCAACAATAATTTTAGTTAGCTGATAGCTATTGACTGCCAGCCATTAGCTTTTTGCTACTTAGTGTTCTGCTTATAGAACTTAATTAATTTAGGCACCACCTCGCCCACATCACCGGTAATGGCGTAGTCAGCAATTTTATTAATTGGTGCATTCGGATCATTGTTAATGGCAATGATCATAGACGACTCTTCCATACCTGCGGTGTGCTGAATCTGTCCCGAGATACCACAAGCGATATACAGCTTTGGACGAACAGTTACACCTGTCTGACCAATCTGACGATCGTGCTCAGCAAAACCGGCATCCACAGCGGCACGTGAAGCACCAACCTCACCACCTAATACTTCAGCCAGTTCCTGCAGCTGCGCAAAGTTCTCTTTCGAACCAACGCCATAGCCACCGGCCACAATGATGGACGAGTTTTTAATGTTGACCTTTGATTTTTCCATGTGGCGCTCAATTACCTTCACCACTAAATCTTCAGGCTTTAATATTTTATCAACATCAAGGTTGTTGACTTTCCCTTTATAATTAGCATCGTAGATTTCCTTCTTCATCACCCCTTCGCGAACGGTAGCCATCTGTGGGCGACAATCCGGGTTGATAATAGTTGCTACAATGTTACCACCAAAAGCAGGACGAATCTGATACAACAGATTCTCATAGGTTTTACCGGCCTTTTTATCTTCATGCGGACCAATTTCCAGTGAAGTACAGTCAGCTGTTAAACCGCTAACCAGAGCAGAAGATACACGAGGCCCCAGATCGCGGCCAAAAGTAGAAGCACCTAATAAAGCAATCTGTGGTTTCTCCTTTTCAAAAAGGTTAACGATGATGCTTGTAAAAGGCAATGTTGTATACGGATCCAAACGCTCATCATCGCCAATGTGAACCACATCAGCTCCGTATGGATATAATTCTTTTTCAATCCCTTTCAGCTTGTGGCCTAATACCAAAGCCTCCAATTTACAGTTTAACTGGTTGGCAAGAGAACGCCCTTTAGTCATTAATTCTAACGACACGTCGGCTACTTTTCCCTCATCTATTTCGCAAATAACAAATACGCTGTTCATTTTTTCGATTTTTTACCGGTTATTCCGGTCGGTGAAACAAAAGCTATTAGCTAATAGCTATTAGCCGTTAGCTTTATTAACCTATTGTGTGATTAGCAATTAATTCCTTCATTAACTCATCAATCTCTTCATCGGCTGGTGTCATTCGCTTGGCTTCTTTAGCCTGGAATACCACATTCTCGATTTTCTTCACCTTCGTTGGTGAGCCTGATAAACCTAACCAGTTAATATCGGTTTCAATATCATTAACACTCCACTCTTCAATGTTAAGATACGGACGATCAGCGGTTAAATCGATGTAATCTTCTGATTCGCTCTGACGTTCGGTAATGGTTTTAGCGTGCTTAAACTTCATCAGCAGCTTGGTGTTGCGCGGGCGACAATCGGGCGCACTGGCATTAACTGTTATCACACCAGGTAGCGGCATTTCAACAGTTTCAACACCGCGCTCTAAACGGCGCTTGATAACAATCTTCTTTTTATCAGCCGAAAGAACTTCTTCGGCATAGGTTACCTGTGGTAATCCTAATTTTTCGGCCACCTGAGGACCTACCTGAGCGGTATCTCCATCAATCGCCTGACGACCTGCGATAATTAAATCACATTTCTCCATCTTTTTAATGGCACATGATATGGCGTAAGAAGTTGCTAGAGTATCGGAACCTGCAAAAGCTCTGTCGGTTAGCAAGTAACCATTATCAGCTCCTCTATATAGACCTTCGCGAATAACATCCGCTGCACGTCCCGGCCCCATCGTCAAGATAGTTACTTCAGTACCCGGATAGTTATCTTTTAATCGTAAGGCTTGCTCAAGGGCATTTAAATCCTCTGGATTGAAGATAGCCGGCAAGGCCGCACGATTCACTGTCCCATCAGCTTTCATGGCATCTTTGCCTACATTTCGGGTATCAGGTACTTGCTTCGCAAGAACTACAATTTTTAATCCCATTGCTTCAATTTTTGGTAAAGAATTATTAACGGTTGACAAATATATAAAAAGAGTTCAATTAACAAAGAGCAACACATCATACTGTATTTAAATACCTTACAAGATATTGTTTAACATTTAGGTAATGTAATACTTTTTAACAAATCATTTAAAACACCCTCTTATTTTTCACATTATCACCACATTACAAACAACTCCAAATACTTTTCGAACAAATTCACAAATAGCTATGAACAATGAACAAAATGACAGCAGATTTGCTCTATTTAAAATGAGTTTAAGTAACAGAATCGTTGTAAGGATTCTCAAACTAAAGCGACCAATATAAGGTAATACCTACCAATAAGTCAATGAAGAAATAGCGACACTGAGTAGCTACAAAAAACGATAGGCTGATGAAATGGTTAATATTGATTCTGACAGTTCTGATAAGTCAAAATATGATGGCACAAGATTCAACAAAACTGGTTCTTAATCCGCTCAATGAAGAGGAAAAAAGAGTTATTCTGCATAAGGGAACAGAATACCCCTATACCGGAGAATATACTAACCACAAAGGAAAGGGACAATACATTTGTAAGCAATGCAACGCCCCTTTATATAATTCAAATGACAAATTTGATTCGCATTGTGGCTGGCCCAGCTTTGATGATGAAATTGAAGGCGCAGTTAAACGTGTGCCCGATGCCGATGGCCGACGAACCGAAATTGTTTGCGCCCGTTGTAATGGTCACTTGGGCCATGTATTCTTAGGTGAAGGCTTTACGCCCAAAAACACCCGTCACTGCGTTAATTCAATTTCGCTGAAGTTTGTGCCTGCTAAATAGATTCAGCTTTTGGAATTACGATTTTATTTCGTCAAAAGGCAGTAGAGAGTTTTTAATTGCTGACTTAGTGAGTTATGCTCTCCGCTTTAGTTCGCAGCAAACATTATGTGCATTGTGATGCGAGCATAAATCGTACAGAGGACAATATTTAGGCAGATAGTCACACATTTCTAAATCAACCACCTGATTGCGCACTGGAAACACCTGGTGCTCCAAAGCAAAGCGCAAATGTCCGTATTTAATGCGATCATTTACGCAGCTTTCGAATATGGGATTTAAACCGTATGCCTCATACACCTTTATTAATGACATTACCACTTCTGCCACCTCAACATCCGATAAATAATCAATATTGGGGAAAAAGAATTGCTCAAGCCCAATAAGGTCCGACAATTTAACTCCTTCCAGCTCCTCATCGTGCATGCAATCATAATCACTGGCCACCGGCACGGTAAAAAAACTGTTGAGGCGTTCTGTTGACTCAACTTTTACCTTTTCCAAATCCTCTATAAGGTGCTCAATATACCTTTTCATCCGCATGAGTTTTTATCCACCCAAAGCCTTCAACGTAAACTATAGCCATTCAGTTACACCAAAGCTATGAGAAAGTTTAATCACTCAGTGATAAACATTTAACATGCCAAACAAATGAGCTTTACAAATAATTGCTAATTATTAACATCCTTTAATTGGGGAAACTTAACTTTGCTCCTCATATAAATTCAATCTCCCATGCTGATCAATCTATTTGTTCCCTGCTTTATTGACCAGATGTTTCCAGATACCGCCTGGAATACGATTACACTATTGGAAAAAGCCGGCTGTGAGATACATTACAACCCGAAACAGACCTGTTGTGGTCAACCTCTTTTCAACAGTGGTGATGTGAAATACTCAAGCAAACTGGCCCAAAAATTCATTACGGATTTTCCTAATAATCGCCCAATCGTTACCCCTTCAGCTTCGTGCGCCGCCTATATTCGCAATCACTATGCAAATCTGGTAGATGAAGAACATGCCCAACGCCTGCAAAACAATACCTTTGAATTAACAGATTTTCTGGTCAATCAGCTTAAGGTACTTCATTTCGATGCTTCATTTCCTCATAAAGTAACTTATCATGATGCCTGCTCGGCCCTGAGAGAGTACGGATTAAAAGATGAACCTCGCCAGCTATTGAAGAATGTGGCCGATTTGGAGCTTATTGAAATGCCTCAGCGCACTGAATGTTGCGGATTTGGTGGCACTTTTATGGTAAAATATGCACCTATTTCAACAGCCATGACGGAGCAAAAGGTTGAGCATGCGCTTTCAACCGGAGCCGAATACATTGTATCAACGGAAGCATCGTGCCTGTTAAATATCCAAAGCTACATTAATGCCCAGAAACTGAACATCAAAACCATGCATATTGCCGATGTATTAGTCAGTCAACTTTAACCCGACTATGATCTATTCATTGTGCTTTACAATACTATCCGTTAGTATTCGATATATCTGTTGAGTTTCCTCCTGGCCTTCCAACTGATTAAGGTGCTTTTGGATTATTTGCTGATCATTGCGCGATGCAGGCCCTGTTTGCGCTACCGATGGTGACATGCGTAATACCTTATTTGCTGTTTCCTTAATTAAAGGATGTAACAATTCAAATGGAAGTCCACTCTCTTTTAGTACATCTTCACCCAAACGATACATATGATTTACAAAGTTACAGGCAAAAACAGCTGAAATATGCAAAGCGCCCCGTTGTTCTGAACTGGCCTGCAGAACTCTTTTACTTAATTCATTACCCAACCTCATCAGCAAAGAAGCATTAGCTGTGGTATTGGCTTCCACTAAAATGGGGATAGTATCAAATTGAAGCTCTGCACTTTTAATAAAGGTTTGAAACGGGTAAAGCACCCCATAATTTTTAAATCGCGATAAGACATCAACAGATACACTACCAGCCGTATGCACTACCAGTCCATTTACATCAGGCATTTGTTCAACAACTTCCGCCATTGCATCATCCTTAATGGATAGAATATATAAATCTGCCTGTACATCTATTTGTTGGAGTTCATCAATTGAATCGGCATTCACTTCCTTAGCCAAAATGTGGGCATTGTCAATTGTACGACTATAAACCTGTAATATTTGATGCTTAGCCGCGTATAAAACCCTTGCCAAATGGCTTGCTACATTTCCTGAACCGATTAAAACAATATCCATTGTGAATCTTTTTTTGCGAAGATAAGGCCTAAATAACAGATTTACCTGAAACGCCTAATAATTAATGAAAGTAGAAATATGGCTGAAGGAAAAACCAAGGTAAAAGCACTGTATGCCACAAACCAACTGAAAGCTTGTGCACTACCAATAAAGACGTCAACAGAACCTGAGAACTCAAAGCGCCAGTTTCCGGCCAGGCAATAACTAATAAATCCCCATAGAAATGAGTTGGCGATAGCTACTTTTGCAAGAAAGTTTAACGCATTAAATGATAATAATAAAATTGAAAATGAAATAAATCCACCCCAGGCTATTACGGTTCCAAATGGCATGCAACAAATACCTGGAAAAGGTTTAACAAGTAGTTCGTTACCATTAACTAACGTTAACAAACTCACTAACAAAACAACTAAACTAAACGCCCTAACTAATCTTTTTCTGTTAATCTTATTTATCACGTACAACCTATTTCGAAGAGTATTAACTCAAAGCAGCTGATAGTTATAGCTACATCAGAACTCAATCATCAATCCAATGGTTGGCAGCACTGTGCCCGATGTTGTAATAATCTCTTTCAGACGGTATCGCTGTTCTTCTATTGGCACACCAGGGTTTTCAATGATTGGCATACCACTATCATCCAGTTCCTGAATCAACTCGGGCGGCTGGTTGGCCTTCTGATTATACAAATTTTGGATATCGATGTAAAAGCCAAGTGTCATATTTTTCAAGTACCAGGTCTTATCGATGCGCAAATCCAGCTGATGAAAATTATCTAAGCGCTGCGTGTTAAACTGTGAATAGTCAAGGTACTGCCGATTTTGTGCATCCCAGGCCAAAACCAGCGATGACTTATCGTAATCGTAAGGCGTGTATGGTAAACCTCCCACAAAACGCCATTTAACGCCAATGTTCCAGTTTTTACCGACATCCTTATTTCCAGTAAATGTTAAAATATGGCGGCTATCCCATGATGATGGCACATAGTCATTCTTCCAATCAGTAAATTCACTTCGTACAAAAGTATAAGCCCCTATCATGCTAAAACCTTTATCTGTACGAGTTCTGAAGAGTAGTTCTGCACCATACGATTTCCCTTTAGAGGTAGATGTCACTTCCTCATCACCAAATATGCCAAAATCACCTCCCTTACTGGCCATAGAAATAGAGTCCTTAACCGAAAAAGGGTAATCATCGTACTGCTTAAAGAAGCCCTCCAGGGTTATACGGGTTCTTTTATTGGGACGATATTCCAGCCCTCCCACAACATGATCGGCCTGCAAATATTTTATTCCGTTTGATTTATTGACAAGTTCGCCTGCGTTATTCCGATAGCCCAAAGTAGTATAAGCCGGGTTCTGATAATAACGTCCTACATTCATATTCAGGTAGATATCAGGCAAAAGCATGTATGAAGCCGTCACCCGGGGACTAATTTGACTAAATAGATTATTCATTTGCGATGAATAGCTGTTGGCATCCATGCGCAGTCCGGCCGAAAGCGTTAAACGATCGTTGAAGAAAGGATGCGAAACGGAGCCAAAAACCGACCATTTTATAAAATCAAGCTCCGATGAATAATTAATTTCCTTGGGAACACCATCTTCGAACACTTTGTTGTAGGTCTCGTTCTGATATTGCACATACTCGGTACCAGCGCCAATATTTATTGTAAAATCATTGGGGCGGGCTGTATATTCCACCCTCAACTTGTTCTCAATTTCGTCGGACGAATAATCGGTCAACAGATTTTCAGGCGTTTCAATATTATCCTTGTACTTATATGCCACATTATTTAGGTGGTTGCGACTCATAAAAACAGACAGGTAGCTACGCTCAAAAAAATGTTTATAAGCAGCGCCAACTGTATAGCTCCACTGATTGTTAACCGGTAGATAGTCTAAAATATAATTGTTCTCCTCAGTGGGCTCAGCATCCAGGTTAAGCTTAAACCTGTCAATGGCTCCTACGCCCAAAAAGGTGATTTCATTTTTAGCGTCAATGCGTGTTTGGGTCTTAAACTGAAAATCAGTAAAAGTGGGTAGGAACGGCAGCTCCAGCGCATCAAACAAAAATTGCAGATATGAACGACGCACCGATGCAATCAATCCTGTTTTCTCACTGATAGGAGCTGTGGTTGTCAATGATAATTCAGATGCTCCCACAGTACCCTTAAAGTGTGGCTTATCATCCTGCACATCAATCTGTTTAAATTCAAACACCGAACTCAATGCATTACCCTTTGACACCGGAAAAGCACTCGAATAAAAATCCACCTCGCGAATAAAATCCACATTCAGAATACCAACCGGACCACCCGATGCCCCCTGAGTGGTGAAGTGGTTTAAGGTTGGTATTTCGATGCCGTCGATAAAAAAGCGGTTTTCAGAAGGACCACCACCCCGCACAAACAAGTCATTGCGAAAGGTACTGGCACTTCCTACACCGGGGAACGACTGCAATACTTTTGAAATATCCCTGTTGGCACCGGCACTCTTTTCAATCTGGTCGATGCCAATTCGCCGCAGCGAAACCGGCGCTTCTGGTTTAACGGCATAGGGCGATGCCGTTACCTGCACTTCATCCAATGCCTCAGCGGTAGTTTCCAGTGCTATCTCAAAATAATTATTTCGTACCTGCGAGATGTTAAATTCTTCGGTAACAAAAGGCTTATAGCCAATTGATGAGAGTTGCAGCTGCACAAAACCAGCTGGCACATTCTGAAGCTCAAACCGGCCAATGGAATCAGTCATCGTTCCGGTAGTTGTCCCATACACGACAATATTTACAAAAGGAATCGGCTGGTTATTATACTTATCTTTCACTAAACCCTTGATGGTTCCGGTTTGTGCAGTTAAAGTATGGCTAATCAATAAAGAGACGAATATTATTAATAATCTGAACCTATTTTTCATATTTATCAGGGTTGTATCTGTTGAATAAACAAAGTTAATCCTTAAACACGATATCGCAGAAAATGTTTTTCCCTTCTACAATTAAGCAATATTCAGGAAATGTACATTTTTTGCTACCTTGCTGCTACAATCTTTGAAAATGAATCGAAAATCTCTCTTTCGCCAGTTCCTGGTATGGCGTTTAAGACATGTGAGCAATCGTCAGTTTATGATGATTTTAAGCATCTTAGTTGGCATAGGAGCCGGTTTAGCTGCTGTGATCATCAAAAACTCGGTCCACTTTATCAGCGAACTGGTTCACCATTATACACAAAGCAGCAAAGGCTACCTTTACCTCATCACCCCTTCAATTGGCATCTTTTTATCGGTTTTATTTATCAAGTATGTCATCAAACGTCCGGTACGTCATGGTATTCCTAATGTGCTCTATGCCATTTCAAAAAATCAGGGACAGATGAACCGGCACAATATGTTCTCATCAATCATAACCAGTGCATTAACTGTTGGATTTGGCGGAAGTGTGGGATTAGAGGGTCCAACTGTGTCAACCGGTGCGGCTATCGGGAGTAATGTTGGCCAACTATTTCGTTTAAATTACAGGCAGATAAAATTACTGTTGGGCTGTGCCTGTGCCGGAGCTATGGCAGCCATTTTTAAAGCACCCATTGCCGCCATTGTTTTTGCATTGGAAGTGATTATGCTTGACCTTACACTGGCTTCTTTGGTGCCAATCCTGATGGCCTCTATTTCGGCAGTAGTAACATCCTATCTATTCATGGGACAAGAGGTGGTTTATCCCTTTGATGTTACCCACACCTACGAACTGAAAGACCTTATTTATTATATATTGCTGGGCATTATTGCTGGCTTTGTTGCCACCTATTTTACACGTGTATACATTCTTATTGAGCAGTGGTTCGAACGATTTAATAAAAGCAGGATACGCCTGTTGGTGGGCAGTTTATTACTTGGTACACTTTTATTTTTCTTCCCATCGCTGTACGGAGAAGGTTATGAATACATTAACCAGGCTTTGGCCGGCGATTTCAGCCATGTATTTGATGGTTCGGTCTTTGCATTTATGACCGATAACTTTGCCGCAATGGCCTCCCTGCTCAGTATCATCATTTTGCTGAAAGTAGTAGCCGCTTCACTCACCTTTGGCAGTGGTGGTGTTGGTGGCATTTTTGCACCTACTCTTTTTATGGGCGCCAATACAGGTTTACTTTTTGCCAGCATTGTCAATAAACTGGGATTTCATCAGCTACACACACCAAACTTTGCGCTCATTGGTATGGCAGGACTCATCGCAGGTGTATTACAGGCTCCTCTCACAGGTATCTTTCTGATTGCCGATTTATCGGGTGGCTACGAAATGTTTTTGCCTTTGATGATTACAGCTACAGCCTCGTTTGCCACCACAAAAACTTTTGTTAAACACTCGGTTTATACGCATCAACTGGCACAACGCCGCGAACTTATCACGCACGATAAAGATCATGCCGTATTAACCATGATGGAAGTTAAAAATCTGATTGAGAATGATTTCGCCAAAATTAAGCCAGATGCCAATCTGGGCGACCTTGTGCAGGTTATTTCGGAAGCTCACAGAAATCTGTTTCCGGTAGTAGATGATGAAGGACAACTACATGGTATGATTAAGATGGACGATATCCGTAAAATCATATTTAAACCGGAGCTTTACGAATCAACCCTGGTAAGAGACCTGATGTACATGCCGGAGTACTATATTAGCCCGGATGACAGCATGGAAGACCTGGTGGAAATGTTTCGCAAATCGAGCCGCTTTAACATTGCTGTTATCGATAAGGGTAAATACCTTGGTTTTATATCGCGGGCCAATGCATTTACCGCTTACCGCAATCAGCTCAAACAGTTTACTTAAGCTATTGTACTTCTTCAGCCTCTGACTCCTTAGCTTGCTTTCTGGCCTCCTGCTCCAACAGGAAATCATTGAGTATCTGCTCTACCTCATCAAAACCATGCGTTTCCATTAACTGTGCACGCAACTGAACTGCTCCCGGGAAACTATTGGTATAAATTTTAAAGAAGCGCTTAAGAATCGACCAGGGCTTCACGCCTTGCCAGGTATTGGCATATAGCGATGCATGCAATCGAAGGGCCTCAATACGCTCTTCCATTGCAGGTGAATAGGCAGGATTGTAAAACCATGGATTATGAAATATACCACGACCAACCATTACACCATCAACACCATACTCCATCACTTTATCAAGCGATTCCTCAATAGACATGACATCGCCGTTACCCAGCAGTTTTATGTCAGGATTAATTTGATTACGCAACTCTACCGACCTGGCTATTTCGTTCCAGTCAGCTTCACCCTCCGACATCATTTTCTGGATACGTCCGTGCACGATAATGGCATCGGCTTCGGATTGCAGCAGGTTTGAGATCCACGACTCCGTGACTACTGATTTAAAGCCTACACGCGTTTTAACGCTTAATGGCAAATCACTGGCCTCATGCACCGCAGTTATAATCTCACGCGCCAGCTCAGGTGTATTAATCAATGCCGAACATGCGCCCTTTTTGATAATATTTTTCATGGGACAGCCCATGTTGATATCAATACCGTCAAACGCCGTTTCTTCAGCAATATATTTGGCTGTTTTATAAAACTTCTCCGGATCGGTACCCCAAATTTGAGCTACCAGCTTTACATTATCACGCTTAATCAGCTCTAGTTCACTATCGTTAACATGAAAGCGGTGCACAACCTTTTCTTTGCCCACCGGGTGACAAAAACCATCGGTTGATAAAAACTCGCTAAACAGTAAATGCAGGTTGCCCGGACTCGATAAACGTAAAACAACCTCACGAAATACAGTATCAGTCACATCTTCCATTGGTGCAAGCGCCCAGATTGGCCCTTCACTTGTTTTCCAGTAGTTGGTTTTATTGGTGGTAATTCGTTCTCCCATTATACTCATTGATTTCTCCTATTCAAACAATCCTTCATCCCTAATCACCATCAATACCGACGATTGAGATACAATGACATATTTTTCGTTTTTATACTCTATTTCGTAGCCCCCGCTTTGCAGGTATATGGCCAAGTCCCCTTCTTTGGGCTGCAAAGGCACATACTTAACGGTTTCATCCTTCTTTTTCCAGGCTTCATCCTCATCAGCCATAGCTGGTATTGGATAGCCCGGGCCAACCTTTACTATGTAACCGCTATGCACCTTTTCTTTTTCCTGAACACTGGGTGGCAGATAAAGCCCCGATTTGGTTTTACTTTGAGGCACTTTAGGCTTAAGTAAAATACGATCGCCTACCAAAATAAATTTCTCTAATTCTTTATCATCAATACCTAACGACATAGTAATAGCACTTTAGGCTGCAAAGATATTAAAATGCCAATTATTTGAGCAAGCCAACAGCTCCCTGTCTTCCAACTCATAAGCACTTAACTTTTTTTAACAGCACTAAAAGTCAGCGTTATATTGAATTGACAGATCCTTTTTCATACTTTTGCTGTTACTTTAAAACAGTTAGTCGAATTCTCGACATTTTTCTCGACACTAAAAGTATAGATTTATAAGATCTTACAGCATTAATCTAGTATATTTCAACCTTTAACCTAAAGTGTAATGAAACCAAACATGAACGAACGCAAGCTTCGGAAAATTGAAGACGAGCAGTGGAAAGAGCTTACGTTTACCGACAAAAAATATGAAATAAGTAACTATGGCCGCATAAAAAGCTATTGTTATGATAAGGTAAACGGGCGCATCGTTAAACTTGGTAATATTAAGGGCTTTTACAATGTTAGTCTACGAGTAGAAGGACAAAAAAAGTCATACTTAGTACATAAGTTAACAGCAGAGTATTTTGTTGATAAAACAGCAGAAGACCAGGATGTGGTAATTCACCTTGACTGGAATAAGCAAAACAACTACCACACCAACCTCAAGTGGGTAACTAAAGCCGAAAGTTACAAGCGCATGCACAAGGTGCTTCAGGAAGCTCGCAAAAAAGCCGGCAAGGTAGTAACCAGCTCTAAGCTTTCGACTGATGATGTGGCAGTTATTAAAGGCATGCTCGAAAAAGGCGTTAAGCAGAACCTGATAGCCAAGCTGTTTTGCGTGAGTGAAATGCAGGTAAGCCGCATTGCTCGAAAAGAAAACTGGGCTGAGATTGAACCCAAGATGTAATCTATTAATTACAGGATATAGTTGTGGAGGGAGTTAAAAACTCCCTTTTTGTGTGCCCAATACCCACACTCCTTTCAATTATAGTAAGACTATCAGTACTCTTAAGATTCGTTAAAAATAAAAACCGCCTAAAACATTGTCGTTTTATTTGTATTACTTTTGTGCCCACTATGAACAAAATCAATCAGATAATCGGGAAAGTTCTTATTTGGCGAGTTAAGCACATCAGTCAAAAACACTTTATTTTATTACTTAGTTTACTGGTTGGCATTTTTAGCGGACTGGCTGCTGTGACGCTTAAAAATGCCGTACATCATACTCACCACTTTTTAACAGAGAACTTTAGCCTGGATAAAGGAAACTACTTATTCCTGGCCTATCCGATGATTGGTATCTTAATCACCATCCTGATTATTAAATTCTTTGTAAAAGACAGCCTTGGGCACGGTGTTACCAAAATACTTTATGCTATCTCCAAAAAAGGCGGACATATAAAAAGTCACAATAACTACTCGTCCATCATCACCAGTACATTCACCATTGGCTTTGGTGGTTCGGTTGGAGCAGAGGCCCCGATTGTACTCACAGGAGCATCCATTGGCTCCTCGCTGGGACGCCTGTTCAGAATGAACTACAAAACCATCATCCTGCTTATGGGATGTGGAGCTGCAGGTGCCATCGCCGGCATCTTTAAGGCACCCATTGCCGGGTTGGTATTTACACTGGAAGTATTGATGCTTGACTTGACCATGGCATCTATTGTTCCCTTACTTATATCCGCCATCACAGCATCAACCATCGCCTATTTCTTTTTGGGCAAAGGAGCCGAATTTGCATTTACCCTTGAAGCACCATTTGTACTGAACAACATACCTTATTACTTACTGTTGGGCATTTTAGCTGGGTTTATTTCACTCTACTTCACCCGCGGTATTATGAATACCGAGAAGCAGTTTGGCAAGATGAAAAACCCGTTTTCGAAATGGATTGTGGGTGGATTGGCACTGAGCTTACTGATTTTCCTGTTTCCTCCGCTATATGGAGAAGGTTACAACACAATTATTGCCTTGCTGAATGGTAATAGTCAGGAAGTGATGGGTGAAAGCTTCTTTTATGTGTGGCACGACAATACCTGGGCTTTAATCTCATTCCTTGTATTGCTTATCATCTTTAAGGTATTTGCCACAGCTGCCACAACCGGCAGTGGTGGTATAGGTGGTATCTTTGCCCCCACTCTATTTATGGGCGGTGTAACAGGCTACCTGTTTGCTAAGCTTATGGAAACATTAGGACTGGCAGAGCTGCCATCGTCGCACTTTACACTGGTTGGCATGGCTGGTATGATGGCTGGTGTAATGCACGCGCCACTGACAGCCATCTTTCTGATTGCCGAAATAACCAATGGCTATGGCCTGTTTATTCCATTGATGATTACCTCTACCATTGCCTACCTGACCATCATGTATTTTGAGCCTCATTCATTATACACCAAGCGACTGGCACAAAAGGGCGAACTGATTACCCACCATAAGGATAAAGCAGTGTTAACACTCATGCGATTGGAGAAGGTGCTGGAGACAGACTTCAAATGCATCTATCCGGAGATGACATTAGGCGAACTGGTAAAGGTCATATCCACCTCAAAACGAAATATCTTTCCTGTGATTAATCATAAGGATGAATTATGCGGCATAGTGCTGCTGGATGATATTCGTGAGATAATGTTTAACAATGAGCTTTACAACGAAACAACCGTTGAAGAACTGATGTCAATACCGCCTGCCATGATAGAAATTGATGAAAACATGGACCGGGTGATGCGTAAGTTTGAAGACACCAGCGCCTGGAACCTGCCGGTAGTTAAAGACGGTAAATACCTCGGCTTTGTCTCAAAATCAAAGATATTCTCCGTTTATCGTCGTGTACTTATTCACTATTCGGATGATTAATTAAAGTGCCTGGTACATTGTGCCTGGTGCTTAGTGCAGCCTTCTCAACAAAGTATTTCTCCCCATGTACTTTTTATGAGCTTTGCAAGGTAAAAAGATGAATGATATCAATGTTGCTGTTTATCATTTTTGCCTCTCATAAAAAGTTATAAACTGCAATGTTTTTTTTATCGGCTGGTTCGCGTAAATTTGTGTTCCCTTGATAAAAACAAGCTACTGACAACAAGGCAATAATACCTGGCGTGTTCAGTCGCAACCTGCAACGGCAGGAGCAAAAAGAGAGAAATAGTTTAATAAATAATCATAATCAGTCAGTATTAACTACGCAAAATCGACTATAAATCTTGTGTTTTGATACTCACATCTTAAAATCATATCAATAAGATGAAACGCGATACAGTAATTTTCGACCTAATTGAGAAGGAATACGCTCGCCAAAAAGAAGGTATTGAGCTAATCGCTTCAGAGAACTTTGTAAGTGAGCAAGTAATGGAAGCTCAAGGTTCTTGTTTAACTAATAAATATGCTGAAGGCTATCCGGGCAAACGTTACTACGGTGGTTGCCAGGTGGTAGACCAGACTGAGCAATTGGCTATTGACCGTGCTTGTGAGTTATTTGGTGCTGAGTATGCCAACGTACAGCCTCACTCTGGAGCTCAGGCTAACGCCGCTGTATTTTTTGCTGTACTTAAGCCAGGTGACACTTTCATGGGCTTGGATTTGGCACATGGTGGCCACTTAACGCACGGTTCACCTGTTAACTTCTCAGGTGTAACATACAACCCGGTTTGCTATCATGTTAAAGAAGATACCGGATTGGTAGATTACGATGAGATGGAAGCTATTGCTCGTGAGCACAAACCTAAAATGATTATTGCAGGCGCTTCGGCTTACTCACGCGAATGGGATTATGCCCGCATGCGTCGTTTGGCTGATGAGATTGGTGCTTTATTGCTTTGCGATATGGCACACCCGGCTGGTTTAATTGCCAAAGGTCGTTTGAGCAATCCTGTTGAGCACTGTCACATTGTAACTACCACTACTCACAAAACACTACGCGGACCACGCGGTGGTATGATTCTGATGGGTAAAGATTATGAAAACCCATTTGGTTACAAAACACCAAAAGGTGAAACCAAGATGATGAGTGCCGTACTGGATTTCGCCGTATTCCCAGGCCAGCAAGGTGGTCCTTTGGAGCACGTGATTGCGGCTAAAGCAGTTGCTTTTGGCGAGGCTCTTTCTGATGATTTCGCTGTTTATGTAGATCAGGTTCGCTCTAACGCACAAGCTATGGCTGCTGAGTTTGTTAAGTTGGGATACAAAATTATTTCTGGCGGAACAGACAACCACTTAATGCTGATCGACCTTCGCACAAAATTCCCTGATATCTCAGGTAAGAAAGTGGAGAACACATTAGTGAAGGCTGATATCACCATTAACAAAAACATGGTGCCTTTCGATACACGTTCACCATTTGCTACTTCAGGTTTCCGTGTAGGTACTTCTGCTATCACTTCACGTGGTTTGAAAGAAGACGACATGCGTACTATCGTTAATTTGATTGACGAAGTAATTTCGAACATCGACAACGAAGAAGCTATCGCTGAAACACGTAAAAAAGTAAATGCATTGATGGCTGATAAGCCTATGTTTGCATGGTAGATTAAAGCTGATAGCTGTTGGCTAATGGCTGATAGCTATTTACAATGCACATAATAAAATACAGAGCCGCTTTCGATTGAGAGCGGCTTTTGTTGTTAATGGGGATGCGATCTTTATTTACACAGTGCACATAAAGATCGCATCCCTATACGCCTTATATTTGTACCTGAAAAGCAAACAAACATGTCAATAATTGATGCTGCACTACTTATACTGGCCGGCCTTTTTGCCGGTTTTATTAACACCTTGGCGGGCAGTGGTTCCTTAATCACCTTGCCCCTGCTGATGTTTCTGGGTCTGTCGTCACACCAGGCCAATGCCACCAACCGGGTAGCTATCTTTTTCCAGAATGTGATAGCAGTGCGTAACTTTAAACAGCAGGGCCTGATTAATTACCGGAGCAGTTCGTTCCTGGTTATTCCGGCCATTATTGGTTCTGTTATTGGTGCCTCTATTGCTGTTACAATTAATGAGGCAATTCTGAACCTGTTTATCGGTTCACTCCTTTTCGTCATGTTCTTCGTCATCCTGTTTAAACCAGACAAATGGGTGAAAGCACAAGCCGGACAAGTGAATGAAAAACCAGCCTTCTGGCAGGTTGTTATCTTCTTTTTTATTGGTGTCTATGGTGGATTCATACAGGCCGGTGTCGGCTTCTTTTTACTGGCAGGCCTGGTGCTGGGTGTTGGCTATGACTTAATAAAAGCTAATGCCATTAAGGTTTTCATTGTATTGGCTTATACAGCCATTGCGCTTGGCATCTTTATTTGGTCTGAACAGGTGAATTTTTTATACGGCATTATTCTGGCTGTTGGCAATGCCAGTGGTGCTTTTATCGCCTCCAGATATGCGCAGCAGATAGGCGTTAAGTATATTCGGTACATATTGCTGGCTACAGTATTTGTGGCAGGTCTTAAGGTGTTGTTCTTTTAATTTCACCTTGAAAACCCCATGGGGACGGCTCACCCTTGCCGGGGACGGCTCACCTATACTGGGGACAGAATCAACTTTACTGGGGACAGAATCACCCTTACTGGGGACAGGCTCACCCTTACTGGGGACGGCTCAACTTTATTGGGGACAGACACCCCCTTCCAGAGGACAACATAGCCTATATTGGGCAGATGGTAGCGATGCTTAATCCAGCTGGAAATAATAGGTTATAGTACCTTGTGCGTAGGCGCTGGCATTTTTATCAGCATTGAACTTCGCGCGGCGAGCTGCTGCCTTTGCATTTTCCACCAGCTCCCTGTCTTGCGTATTAGAACCCTTCAACTGAAACTCGGCCGAAGTCACATTACCATTTCTGTCAACAATAATTTTGATCACAACAACACCTTCCTTATTGGAGTTATGCTGTGGCTTTGGCAAGCTACCTATTAATGAACGTCCTTTCAGATCAAAGCCACTGCCCGAGTCACCTAATCCCGATCCTGTTCTGTTTTTCGAATTCGGATCACCCGTTACATAGCCCTGGTTACCGCTGCCACCCGTTTCACCTTCCGATGAGCTATCGCCCGTACCTTTACCACTAAAAGCGCCAGACACACGATTTCGCGCTTCGGCCGCCTGTCGCTCCTGCTCCTCCCGCTTTTTACGTTCGGCTTCTTCGCGGGCCCGCTGTTCAGCCAGCTCCTTTTGACGTTTGGCCTCCTCTTCTGCAGCAATGCGCTGCCTTTCCAGCTCTTTTTCACGCTCTATACGCTCCTGTTCCTCGCGTTCACGGCGCTCCTTATCCAATCGCTCCTGCTCTTCCTTTTCTTTTTTCTTTTGTGCTTCCGATTTTACTACCGGGGCATCATCAAAATCCTGAGTAGCTACCTCATCTTTACTTTCAGGCTCGGTTACTTTAGGTTCAGGCACCTTTTCTACTTTAGGGGGCGGTGGTGTTTGCTGCTGCTCCACAGGCGGTGCCTGCGATTCCTTCGGCTCCACTTCACCCTGTCCCAATACGGTGTCACCAAAATTCACCAGTATGCCTTCTTCCTCCTGTGGTAAAGTCTGAAGGCCAAAGAATATCAACAACAATAATATTACAGCATGAAATATTACTGAGCCTATAATGCCATATCTCTTATCCTTTTCTTCCATTTTATTTACCCTGTGTGGCCAATATCAGTTTGTACTTATTACGGATAGCAATATCTCTTATCTTTCCAACGACCGAAAAAGGCACCGACTCATCCACGTGCAAAGCGATGTAAGTATCGGGACTGATCTCGATAATTTCCTTCAATCGCCGCTCAATCTTCCAGAAGGGCACCTCTTCACCCTCCACATAGTAGCGCATATCTGCAGTTACGGATATGGTTGTATTGGGCTTGGCCGACACCTGGTGATCACTCTTGGGCAGCACTAAATCGCGCACTGCCTGAGGCGTTACCAAGGTGGACGTAATCATAAAAAAGATGAGCAACAGAAACACAATATCGGTCATGGACGACATGCTGAAGCCCGAATCTACTTTACTTTGTCTTTTAAGTGCCATTACCTGATATCTAAAATTACTTTAATTCCATTCGATTCTGCTATATCGAGAATGCGGGCCACATGCCCTGTTGATGCATTCCGGTCGGTGCGCAACCTCACAATAGCTCTATCGCTGCTGCTGAACGCCCTTATTAAGCCCGATTCAAGGTTATCGGCACCCAAGCGCTTCCCATCCACATAGTACCTGCCCGATTCTGTTACGCGCACATTCAGATATTTCTCTACCACCACCTTTTTAGTGGCCTTTTTTGGTATGAGCAGTTTAATAGCATTAGGGTGCACCATTGTTGATGTGATCATAAAAAAGATCAACAACAGGAACACAATGTCTGTCATAGATGACATGCTAAAAGCTGCACTAATCTTTGTCCTTCGCTTTAAAGCCATGCTTAATGAGCTGGTTCATTTAATAAATCCATAAACTCCATGGTGCGGGCTTCCATTTTGAACACCACCTTCTCTACTTTGGCTACCAATATGTTGTAGGCAAAATAGGCAATAATACCAACCACCAATCCGGTAACGGTAGTAACCATCGCCGTATAAATACCCGATGACAGCAACTGCACATCAATATTATTGCCGGCATTGGCCATATCAAAGAAAGCCTTTACCATACCAATTACGGTTCCCAGGAAACCAATCATTGGCGCTCCACCAGCAACAGTTGCTAAAGTAGGCAGACTTTTCTCCAGTCGGCTAATCTCAAGGTTACCTACATTTTCGATGGCGGTATTCACATCATTCAACGGACGACCAATGCGGGTGATGCCTTTTTCAATCATGCGCGACACCGGAAAATCGTGCGACTGACACAAAGCCAGTGCTGATTCTATTTTACCATCATGAATGTAATCCTTTATCTTATTCATAAAGCCGGCATCCTCTTTTGTTGCACGACGAATAGCCAGGTAGCGCTCTATAAATATATACACAGCCACAAACGACAGCAGCACCAACGGTATCATAATCAATCCACCGGCTTTAGCCATCTCCATGTAATTCATGCTTTTTTCGGCTCCTTCAGCCAATTCGTCTACAGGCATTTCTTCAGCAGTTGCCTGAATGAACAACAACAAATTCATATCAATTAGTTTTATAATATTGACAAAACCCATAAGGAAGTATACACAACCTCTTCCTTACCTCTTAAATAATTCAAGGCTAAAAATAATAAAATAGCTATGTAATAGGTAACGAAAAGATTTAATCTTTAGTCTCTTCTTCCTCTTCCTTCTGCCCTTGCTCAGCTTTTTTCTTATTCTGACCCGATATTTTCAGCCAGTATTTATGCATGAGTTCCTCGAGCGTATCAAACTCTTCGCGGAAAGACACACCAACACCCTGCGTGGTTGGCGACACATTATAATCGCTGGAATAAATCAGATCATTATTAGTATGTGTGTAAGCTTTAGCCCTTAAACTGCCTGATTTATTCAGCTTTACTTCGACGTCGAAATCACCAATGAGGTTACTGGGGCGCGTTTGGTCCTGTCCATAACCCACATTACCATTGACCAGCACCCGGTTATTGAACATTTGGGTTGAGAGCGCCACTTCCACCTCATCATCTGTCATTTCACTTGCCGGACGATAGCTTACACCTATATCAATATCACGACTTATTTGGGACAACCAGTGACTTAACTGGTTAGATAGCATCTCGGTAGTGGTAACTAAAGCCGCATTGTTACCAGCCGCTAACCCGGTTGGGTTATTAGCAGAGGCATTTTCGGTGGTGTAAAACTTATTTAACACCAGTAGGGATAATACCTGACGATTGGTTTCCTCTTCGGTATTAATGTAGGCATCAATAATATTCTGATTATAATCCTGGCTGGATGGTGTCTTAATTTCAAACTTCACATTTGGCTGTGTCAGTCGGTCACTCAGAAGCAGATTACAGTTAACGGGTATACGCCGGCCAAAGTCTCTTTGCGTTTCATCGGAATAATCACCAATCAAATCCAGCAGGCTTGTTTTCAGCTTATAAGTGGCATTAAGGTCAATATTGGCATCATACGGGTTGCCATCCCAGTTAATGCTTGAACCTTGATTAATAACAAACTTCTTATTTAACACATTTCGAAGGGTAAACATATAGTCACCATTTTCAAAATTAAAGTCCCCATAGAAGTTGATACCTCCCTCTTTATCCATTTTAACCTGTAGGTTGCCATTACCACTTCCCCTGAGTATATCACCCACAGTAGAGTCAAATATCACTTGACAGCGAGCATCGGGTGTAATATCCAGATCCATACTTACGGTCATCCCGGTCAAATCAATATCGTATTCATTACTAATCTCGTCGCCCTTTTTGCGCTGTGTATTTGCCTCTTCAACAGGATTAATAAAGCGAATAAAACTACTCTCTTCAGCACTTTCTTCATCGGTAAGGGGAATAAAAAACTCTGTATTCTCACGCGTCCGTCCGGCTATATCAATTATTAAATCCTTTGTCGTTCCGGTTATAGCCATGTTGCCATCGGCATAAACCTCGCCATAATACAAAGGGTTATCGCTATATTTAGTATCCATCACCAACATATTGTTGGCTATAAGGCTAAGGTTATAGCTCATAT
This sequence comes from Carboxylicivirga mesophila, assembly GCF_018271975.1. Classification (GTDB taxonomy): domain Bacteria; phylum Bacteroidota; class Bacteroidia; order Bacteroidales; family Marinilabiliaceae; genus Carboxylicivirga; species Carboxylicivirga mesophila. The sequence continues at coordinate 97,363 of NZ_JAGUCN010000006.1, read as the reverse complement.
TCCGAAAGGCAGTATGATGAATTGTACCATTAAAACTACCTTGCTTCCCATTCCTGTCGGCCACCAATAGATTTTTAAAGATCATTTCATTAGGTTCGAAAATAACCGAATCGGCTACAGAATAGGTTGTCTTAAGCAGGCCTACATCAAAAAACGCCTTATTAATGCGGAGTCTACCTAGTAACTCGGGGCTACTGAGTGCACCAACCACAGCAATCTGTCCACTGGCGGTACCCGTTAAGTTTTGCATAATTCGACTGAGGTAAAGATTCAGAAAACCAATTTCCAACTGATCAATATCGAAATTCATGTTTAACTCCTGTTGGGCCAAATCAATATACCCACCACCTGTAAGCGACTGCTTTTCGTCCTTAACTACGTTTGCCTGCACGGTTAACTGATTCTTCTTTGGCTGATAGTCGGCCACAACTGAAAAATCACCAACCTTATCATCATTAAAAACAAAACCATCAACCGCCAAATCTCCGCTGATGACAGGTGACTTATAAATGTTATGAAAATCTAATGTGCCACTCAGAGCACCTGATACCTGCACCTGCTGCAAATCCTGGTAACCAATAATGTCAGACAGACTGATATTTTGTAAATGAACCCTTAATCCATCTTTTACATGACGATGAGCAAAACCATTAATGCCAACCTCCTGGTTGCCATGGTACACCCTGAAATTTTTCATTGAGAATCCGTCTGGGTGGTAATGCAAAGTAGTTGGCTGAATCTCCCATAGGCTGTCGCGCACCATGATATAGGAAGGGTGAAGATTACAAGTTGCATACACGCCGTTATCCCTTGCTTTAAAGGTGGTTGTTGTTAAAATAGAACCACTATTGGTATAGTCGTCCCAGTTATTCCAGAAAATATTGAAATCAACTGTATCATTATGGGCACTATGATGAAAACTCAGATTCTGAAAAGTGCCAAGCTTATCTACACTTAACTCTCTGAATCGTGATACAACATCCAGCTCATCACTTTGTCCGCTGGAAATATGCACCTCGGGATGACTGGCACTTAATCCATTGGCATCAATATACTGCAACTCCACTTCAACATCCATCTCCCCCAGTGATGAATTATAGCTACCTAAGAGCAAACCTTCATCGGAAACACTAATACCGGGAGCAAACACTGCTGCTATTTCAGAAATACGTTTAAAAGTGCAGGAAAACGTGAAATCGTTATGCGTCAGCTCTTTTTCTTTGATATTAACCGTATTGGCCAGAGCTGGCAAATACTGAGTAAGATTCTTTTTGAGCAAACTCCCAATGTGTGTAAAATTATAAACACCCACCAAATCACCTTCAGCAATATCAGACTGCAGCACAACGCGTTTTCTCTCTCCCTCACGCACAGAAATCAACAACAACGAGTCAATGGCAACATCGTGATCATCGGACAGATATGAGAAATTATCAAGATGCATAAACCCAACAATATCATTCAGGTCTTTACCTGAAATATCAGTTTCTATATCAACAGTAAGCGAACTGTTTTTATGTTTTGAATAGAGGTTGAGGCGATCAAGTTTGATATCGGTTAAGTGGGCGTTGAAGCTGAAATTGGGAAGGTCACCCGACAGGTCAATTTTTCCATTAAATCCAACTTGTCCGTTGGGATCATCAATCAAAAAATCACCATCAAATTTATTGTTTTCAAAAAGGCCGTTCAATCGAATGTTCTTATAATCGTAGTTATTAATGGATAAAGTATCGATAACGCCACTCAGAAAAGCATCAAACTGTTCAGTTGAACGCCGTCTTCCATTAATAGTCACGGCCATTGAAACTTTTCCAACATACTCCTCGGCACCGGCTAGTTGACCAATATCAAACTGTTGTGTCTTCAGGTTACCTGAGAATACCAGATCATCCTGGCTATCAATCTTCAGGCCTATATCTGTGCTTATTTGCCCCAAAGCAGTTGTAAACTCACCATAGGCCACCATATCTGTTAAAAACCCTGTAAAGTTTCCCTGATACTTTATTTCATTTAAACTATTGATAGCCGCCGGTAAGGTTAAAGCCTGCCCTTTTACATGCGAAAAAAGTTGCTCTAAATCGGACGGAGTTGTACTCAATCGGTTTACTTTTAAATACAAAAACGTCTCGTCGATATTTGGCAATCCACTAATATCAAAACTGGAAACCAATTGCGAATGAGGCCCGAAATAAATCCTGGCATTACGCCCCTTTATGTTATTCACCGTTCCATACACAACTCCTGAAAGCCCAATATTTGTAGCTCGCTTCAGTGGACTAATCTTAACAATATCTGCTTCACTGAAATCGGATTTTCTGACATCTGCATAAAAACTACCAATTTGCGCCATTCCCTTTTTCCCCTTATTAAACTCAAGAGCTAACGAATCAATATGCAATGATGAACGGCCGGTAGAAATTAAAGCCTTATTTAAGAACAAGCACGAATCACCAACAGCTACATTAGCCTCAACCCTTTCAAGATTAAGGCGCATTAGGTTTTTAAGTCCAAATTCTTTGATATCAAAGCGCCAGAGACTATCCTTTCGCAGGTCATGTAACAGCAGATTGATTTCTGAAATAGTGGTAGCGCGTGACAATGAATCAACAGCATAATCGACCGTTCCATTTTTAACTTCAAGATCCTTCAGACCAATTGTCCATTTTGAATTTCCTGTGCGCCTGTTGACTAGCCTTTTGGTTAAAAAACTATAATTATAAACCGAATCTTCTTTTTGAATATTTATATCAGGACCTTGAACACTCAAGAGCCCAACATAAAGCTCCTTGCTTCTGAAATATAACGAGTCAATATTAGCAGAAACGCGCTCAACAACCAGCAGTGTATCCTTATGCTGATCATAAATCACAATATCATCCAGCACCAGTGTTTTGAATGGTCTAAGATGGACCCGTTTGATAGTTATATCAGCGTTTAAGTCTTCGGATAATTCAGCTGTGATATAATTCACCACAGATGTCTGAACTGCAGGCAATAACAAAACAGAATACAACAAGAGCGGCACTAGTAATAGTCCCGCCAATACATACAATCCTATTTTGATATTTTTTTTTATACTTTTATCCCGTTTTAACCCACCAAAAGTAAGAAAAAGGCGGGAATAATAATTTGATTAGGGATAAATCTATCTGATAAAAATTATGAGTGCGATAATTTTGGGAATTGAGTCATCATGCGATGACACTTCAGCGGCTGTTATTAAAGATGATGTCATATTATCAAACGTTGTAGCTAATCAGGATGTGCATAAAGCCTATGGAGGTGTGGTGCCAGAATTAGCTTCACGAGCGCACCAGCAGAATATCATCCCGGTGGTTGAAAAGGCCATTAAAGATGCTGGTGTAAGCAGAAACGATATAAACGCAGTAGCTTTCACTCGCGGTCCTGGACTGATGGGTTCATTATTAGTGGGCACCTCTTTCGCCAAAGGCTTTGCCTTGGCCAATAATCTGCCGTTGATTGAAGTGAACCATCTGCACGCGCATGTAATGGCGCACTTCATTAAAGAGAATGAACACGACACCAACCAGCCTTCATTTCCTTTCCTATGCCTTTTGGTATCAGGTGGCAACAGCCAGATTATTGTTGTGAGGGATCAACTGCACATGGAAATAATTGGACAAACCATTGATGATGCTGCCGGAGAAGCCTTTGATAAATGTGCTAAAATTATCGGGCTGCCATATCCGGGAGGTCCTTTAATTGACAAAATGGCCAGAGAAGGTAATGCTGAAGCATTCAAATTCAATAAGCCAAAAATTAAAGATTACAATTACAGTTTCAGCGGTTTAAAAACCTCAGTTCTTTACTTTCTCCGTGATGAATTGAAGAAAAACCCTGAGTTCATTGAAGAGAATAAAGCTGATATTTGTGCCTCTTTGCAAAAAACCATTATTGACATATTGATGGATAAGGTGATAAAAGCAGCCAAAGATACAGGCATTAAACAGGTTGCATTGGCAGGAGGTGTTTCGGCTAATTCGGGTCTGCGCGACAGACTGACACAATTAGCACAAGAAAAAGGTTGGAAAACGTTTATTCCAAAGTTTTCTTATACAACCGATAATGCTGCCATGATTGCCATTAATGGTTACTATAAATATCTTAAACAAGATTTTGTTGGTCAGGAGGTAGCACCATTTGCACGAACAGAATTTTAATCAATCAAAAAATAACGACTATTAACTAATTAATTGGCTAAAATGAGCCATTGGTCAAATTAATCATTACTTTTAGCATAATTGCGAATTGATTTTTTGATTTTTTATATTTTTGCCGAAGTTAAACGTGTTTAGTGGGGAAATTGTACAGGAAAAAGAACGGTTTTGTTGAAAAAACAGTTGGTGAAGAGATGGTGATTGTACCACTTGTTGACCAGGTTGCTCTGATGGAAAAAGTTTTCTCCCTAAATGAAATTGGATCGATTGTTTATAATGCATTAAGCCAACCAAAATCATTGGATCAACTACTTGAGTTAATCCTTTGTGAGTTTGAGATTGACAGGGAAACAGCTCATTCTGATTTAGAACAATTCTTAAATAAGGCTGTTGATAAAGGCATAATACAAGAGCTATAAAGGCGATAAAACGGAGACGAATCGGGAATGAATATTAAAAGAAGATATAATAAGCCAGATATTGAGGAACACTGTATTGATAGGGTAGTAAACCTCTGGGAAGGAAGTGCACCACTGCCTCCTCAGGCTGCACCTCAAGAACCGGCACCAATGCAACAATCGGCACCAGATTATCAGAATCCGCCGGCACAGGATTATCCATTCGGTAATGATTCACCTGATTTTTCTAATATGTAGTAAATGGACACGGTTTATAAAACCCAACAGTATACAATTGGGGGCATAAGATTTACAGTTAATCTCTTATGCCCCCTTTTTGACTTCGACCCGATGGGTGGGAGTAGTAATTTTTCATCTGTACAACCAACATCTTTGAATGAATGGACAATTAACATTAGGCTGACGGAAAAAATAAACCATCGCGAAATCAATCATATCTTTACCGGTGCAGACAAGTTTGACACTGAAATACCCTACAAGTGGTCGGTAATAAGAAATAGCGAAGATGAAGGAATATTTGTTGAGTTCGAAAACCACCAATACATTAAAGAAGCTCTGGCAAATATTAGTATCCAACGCAAAGAGATAGGGATCGATATCTGCGCTCAACACCTTCAGGCCTTCTCTTTCGATCCGTTTTTTCATCCTCTGGGCATTCTGCTGTTACAATACATCATTCATCAATACGGCGGTTTTGTTATCCATGCCTCAACAGTTGAATATAAAGATAAAGGCTATCTATTTTCAGCAGTATCAGGCACAGGCAAGTCAACCATGGCCGAATTATGGCGTCAACAAGGTGCCACTATCATTAATGACGACAGGCTGATTATATTACCCGATAAGGAGGGGTTTGTGACATATAACACTCCTATGCCCTATTATCAGGATAATTACAAGAGTGTGAGGCTACACAAAACATTCCTAATCAGCCAATCGCCACACAACTATATCAAGAAGCTACCTGCCATTAAAGGCACAATGGGACTTTTAAGCAACTGTATGCAATTTCAGTATGATGAACAACAGGTGCAAAGCCGCCTTGATGCCTTGCTCACCATTGCTGAAAGCTGCGGAGTATACGAATGTGGTTTTAAACCAGATAACGAAATAGTTAATCTAATTCTGCAGAAACTTGGCTGATACTAAACTACAAATAACGCTAAAAAAGCTACTTCAGGATGGGCACCAGGTGGAAGTACCCGCACATGGTATCAGCATGTATCCTCTCCTGCATCCGGGCGATAAATTAATCGTTATTCCAAAGCTTCCTGACATTGGCGATATAGGTATCTTCAATAACCAGGAGATACTAATTGCCCACCGCTTAATCAAAACCGATAATCACTATTATTATTTCAAGGGTGACGGACTTATTAAAGCCGACACTCCCATCGAAGCTAAAAACGTATTAGGAACCGTTATAGCACGTAAAAGAAACAACAAAACAACATCTGTCAATCATCTTCTTTTCAAACTATTCAAGAAACTAATGCCCAAACTAACACCTATAACAGGAAGGCCATTTTATTATTATGGTCGAATTCATCACAAGCTGACAACCCTGCTATCAGGCAATTAGTGTTTTCAACTACGGAATTACAGGTGAGATTATAATCATTCCATTAATAAAAGATCCTATATTTACATGGAAGTAATATAAACCACCTGTGTTGAATGAAAAGAGTCAACAAACTATCAATTAATCATCTACTTGAATCATTACGTATCGTCTATAGGAGTTCTCCTAAATGGACACTTATCAATGCCATTATAACAATAGTAAGAGGCTGCATTCCCTTGCTGTTGCTCTATGTAGTAAAAGAACTGATTGATGTAGTCACCAATCACATCAACACCATCAATAATAATCCCCAGCACCTCTATTATATTATTGGCGCTACGGCGCTTTTCTTTTTACTCAATGCCATAAGCGGTTCGGTAAGTAGCCTGGTAAGAGAACGCCAGAGTCATTTCGTGAATGACTACGTTCAAAACATCATCCATAAAAAAACGATTAACATTGACTACAAATATTTTGAAGATGCCAATTATCAGGATACGTTTTACAGAGCATTGAATGACGCCAACTTCAGGCCCGCCAGGGTTTTCTATGGTATTTTACAGCTGGCACAGAACAGCTTGACACTATTGCTGATACTAATTATACTGAGTAATATCCATTGGGCCATGATACCCATTTTAATCATTTCCGGCGCTCCCATCTTTTACTTCAGAATAGCCCATACACGCAAAATTTACCAATACAGAAAACAGCATACCGAAGACGAAAGACGCGTTCATTACTTCAACAGGCTACTAACCGCCAAAGACTTCGCTAAAGAACTTCGTGTATTTAATCTGGGAGAAACCTTCAAGCGCGAATATGAGTATTTCAAACACGATTTGCGGGATAAGCAGTGGACTCTTTCCAAATCTAAAACCCTTTATGAAGTAACAGTACAGATCTTGGCAACAATTATTTTGTTGTTAATAATTGGCTATGTTGTACAACAAACAGTAGAAGGGCAGATTAGCAGCGGTTCAATGGCCATGTACTTTCTGGCCCTTCAACGTGCCTATGCGGTACTTCAGGGACTGTTAAGCAGCCTTAGTTCACTTTATGAAGACAACCTATTTCTTCAGAACTTCATTGAGTTTAATAATATCAGCATTGAAAAATCCATTGCTAATCAACTTTTTCCTAACCCCATTAAAAATACCATTGAAATAGAAAATGTCAGCTTCAAATACCCTAACACCAACAAGTGGGTACTGAGAAACATAAACCTGACTATTCCGAAAGGTAAAACAGTAGCACTGGTTGGCCGCAATGGCTGTGGCAAAACATCACTGGTTAAATTGCTTGCCGGCCTGCATCAACCAAACGAAGGACAAATCACGGTTGACAATATCAATTGGTACCATATATCATCATCAGAGATTTCTAAAAACATATCAGTCATCTTTCAGGACTTTATGCTTTACAATGTAAGTGCCACCAATAATATCCGCTTTGGTAATATGCGACGTAAAGATGAAAACGGAATCATACAAGAGGCAGCCCAGAAAGCAGGGATACATGAATTATTTTCAAATCTGCCGGAAGGATTTGATACCACCCTGGGCACTCTCTTTAAAGGCAGTCAAATGCTCAGTCGAGGAGAATGGCAACGTACTGCACTGGCACGTTCATTTTACAATACCGATGCACAAATTATTATTTTGGATGAACCAACCAGCTCGCTGGATGCATTTACCGAAGCAAAGCTTATTGCCCACTTTAAAGAAATCACCAAAAATAAAACAGCCATCATTGTCAGCCACCGCCTATCCACCATCAAACTGGCTGATATAGTTGTTGTGATGGAAAATTCAGGCATTGCTGAAGTGGGAGCACCCGATGAACTGCTGAAACAAAGGGGAGTGTACTTTTCTATGCTCGAATCACTAAAATAATCTAATTCACCACAAAAGTGAGGCCTCCGTATACACCAAAGGAATACGGCTGAAAACTATTGAGCTCATTAGAGCTGACTGAATTAAGAAAATATTTGAACCTGGGTTCTAAACTCAAACGGATAGTTTTTGTGATAGGCACATCAACACCTACTCCCAGAGAACTGCTAATCACAAATGACTTAATATCGCTCGTCTCTCCTATTTTCTCTTTAGAACTGCCACTAACCGCATAGGCACTGTTATTCACTAAAAAATTGGAACTAAAGCCTCCTGAAACTGACAAATAGGGAAAACTATTAAATAAGGCATAACGGGCCATTAAAGGCACCTCAATGTAATCAAGCGTTTGCTTAACTGAATTGTATGAATTGTCGTAATTTAACACTGCTGATTCAATATCGTTGGCATACACTTGTGCTCTACTAAAATCCTCACTGGCTTTGTTAATCACAATCTCACCAAGTGAATTAGCCGTTGCAGTATTTGGGCTTATGACACCCTCGCGCACATTTGCAAATGTGGTCGATTGTGCATTTTTTACAGACTGTCCTACCTGCGAGTATAAAACACCCGTTTCGAAGCTCCAGCGCGAACCGGTATTAACCCTCACCTGCAAACCTCCACCTAATGAGTTAATGCCACTCTCATTAATTGAACCTCCCGATTTAAGAACATTTCTGGCAGGAGCTCCATAACTCACTTTTGAATTATAAGCTGGCGAGAGCAAACCGCCTACGCTTACCGTAGCCTTTTTCTTTTCAGGTACTGGTGTGGAATTATACGCATATATCGGATAATATACTTTTTCTTGCCTGTTATGAAGCTGCCTGTCAATATCATAATTCTCAGTTAACTGAAGAGATGAATTGGAAGATAAATAATCCAATGCACCTGCAGCACCAACGGTCTTCTTTTCATTCACTGCAACAGTTACCTTCTTAGGCTGTAGTAAATTACTCTCTATTAAAGAGACTGGTTCACTCTTAGCATCCTCAACAATAGTCTTCTTTTCGACAACTTGCTCAGTAAATCCTGCAGTCTGCAAAGGCATTTCATTCTCAATCTTATCATTTTCCACCAATTGCACCTCGGAACTGGTCAATGGTTCACTCACCCTGAAGAGCCAGCCAATAGCAAGTGCTATAAACCCAGCAATGCAGGCGGCAGCCAAACTTCGCCAGATAACCAATACCTTCCGTTGTTTGCGTTGGCTAGCAAGCGATTTCTCAAGAGAATCCCATACGTATCCTTCAGGTACCACCTCATGTTCAGATAGCCCTTCTCTAAAAACAGCATCTATATTTTTGCCTTCCCTTAACATACGGCCTGTTTTTTCTCCAACAATCTGTTTTCAACACTCTTTTTAAGCCACTGGCGGGCTCGTGCCAGGTTTGATTTTGACGTTCCTACAGAAATACCTGCAGTTTGAGCAATCTCGGCATGCGAAAATCCTTCAAGCACATATAAATTGAACACCAGCTTATACTTTGGCGGCAACTCCTGCACCATAGCCATTAATTCATCATGTGTAAACGACGCATCATAAACATCTTCATCTTCACCATCGGTCAGAACAGGAAATTCATCAACCAACAGCTCAGGCTGCTTTTTTCGAAACATCTCAATAACCGTATTAACCATTATACGACGCACCCATCCTTCAAACGAGCCTTTAAATCCGTACTTACCTATGTTGTTGAATACCTTAATAAAACCTTCCTGCAAACAATCTTCGGCCTCTGTTTTATCCTTGCAATAGCGCAAGCATACCGCAAACATTTTTGCAGCATATGCCTGATACAATTGCCTTTGAGCAGCAGCCTTGTTCTTCTGACATCCCTTAATTATGTCATTGAGATTATTCACAACAATTAATTACCAATTTAGCATTAAAGATGATTCTAATTAAACACCTAAACTGAATAATAAATTGTCGCAGCAGTGGCATCAACCTCATTCTTTCATAGAAATTAAATTCACCTGATAGATGAATTAATTTAGAAGGGGTTGCGTGACAGATGTTGATTTTTAGAACTTTTTTCTAGCCCTATCCATCTCCCTGCCTGCGTCTTTCATTTTAAGTGTTTCACGCTTATCGTGTTGCTTTTTACCTTTGGCCAATGCAATTTCAATTTTCACAAAGCCTCTGTCATTGAAAAAGAGTTTAATTGGCACAATGGTTAAACCAGATTCTTTGGTTTTACGCTCCAATTTCTGCAACTCTTTCTTTTTTAGCAACAATTTTCTTTCACGTTCAGGTTGATGATTATTAAAGGTTCCGTAGAAATATTCGGACACACGCATTCCTTTGAGCCATAGCTCGCCATTAACAAAGTAGCAGTACGAATCAACCAAACTGGCTTTACCTAGTCTGATGGACTTTATTTCTGTACCCGCCAACTGTATACCAGCACTAAAGCGCTCGATCAATTCATAATCAAACGTGGCTCTTTTATTTCTTATATTGATGCGTGATGTGGGCAGACTCATACTGTAAGGTTACTGATGAAAACAAACAATCGGCTTATTAATACCGGTACAGCAAGAATGAAGATACTTGCGATGATGGTTAGCCAGATTCGAGCATCCTGCGACGAAGTTGATAACACTCCGCAGGCCAGCCACACCAGGTATATAATATACAGATTGACAATACTTGCAACAACAATGGTTTCAGGAACTAAAGCAATAATACTACCGGTAAGGTATGTAATCGCTGATGCATAGGCAATCAACTGAAAAGCTTTTTCTTTCCCAATTTCATGCCCTAAAAGGGCCCCCACCTTAACCAATAAAAAATAGCTTACATAGAGTCCGAAAAAACTGGATGAGAAAGTAAACACAGCCTCCTTAACCGCCGAACCAAAATCGAGTCCCTGATGTGATAACAAGTAACCAATAAAAGTGCTGAGGGTATAAAAACCCAACAAGGGAAAACTGAATTGCGCAAGCACCTCGTTGATAGTTTTACGCTCTGAGAAGATATCACTCCACTCCTTTTGCGGACTCACCACCAAACCTTTCAACCTACCAATCAGATTTTTATACAACACTCCTAAACTTATTGCTTCCTTATTCATCTGTCATTATTAATGCACAAAAAATGTTGCGGCGCATATACAGCTTCTCAACACTTCTGTGCAAAAATAATATTTTTCCCCAACTCTTAACATCCAAGAGCTGATGCGGCTGCAGCTTCAGAGATAATCAACCAGCCAAAACACTCTGCGTAACCTACTGTCATTGCCTTTCACCAGCCTGGTGATGTTAATATCTCAACACGCCGGATATAGTCGCTAATTTTTGTTACTTTTGCCACTTATCATATCTACATTGTCTCAACATAAGGGTGATTACTAAGTATGGAAGAAGCATTTGAGCACATCGTTTACTCTAAAAATGTTATTGAATTTGTTACTGTAGCTAAGGAATATTGTGCCTTTTTGGAATCCACAGATGAATACAACAGGCAGCAATTTGTAACGGTAGCCACGCGTATTATTCCACTTCTGTATCTTAAAGCGACAGTATTACCAAAGGTAGAAAGTGAATTGGAAGAGAGCATCGAAAAAACAGTGGATGAAATGACTTACACCCATGTATTAGATGCCTTAACCACTAAACTGGGCCGCTTTAATGATTACCTGGAAGTTTTCACCCCTGACATGCAACGTAGTGATACCCCGGTTATTTCTTTCATTGCCGAAGATCTGACTGACATTTACCAGGATATTAAAGACTTTATTTCGGCCTATCGATTGGGTGTGACTGAAATTATGAATGATGCACTGGCCGAAGTCGTTGAGAACTTTCAATTGTACTGGGGACAAAAAATGGTCAATACGCTCAGGGCCTTACATGCCATACAATATGGAGATGAGCCACTGGATGAGGAAGAGGGTGAAGATACCTTCCAGAGCAATCAACAAAAAGATAACTGGTACAACCGAATGCAACAAGACTGGCAGGATGATAGTGACGAACTGCCCCCATTACTATAATAAAGCCAACTAAGATAAATGGAGAAAACCATTACAAAAGAAGAACTTAATCAATTACCTTTAAAGCACTTTGAAGGCCGTGTTGATGTTATTGAAGACATCAATGTCATCGAAGAACTTGTAAAAGAACTTGAAAAACACGATACAATAGGATTTGATACAGAAACCAAACCTTCTTTTCAGAAAGGGAAAGTGAACCAGGTAGCTCTGCTGCAGCTGGCAACCAATGAAAAAGCCTATCTGTTTCGATTAAACAAAACAGGATTTCACCCATCACTTGTACGTCTGTTATCAAACCCACAAATAAAAAAAGTGGGTGTTGGTATCAGAGACGATATTAAAGGCTTAAACCGATTAGTGCCTTTTAAACAAGCTGGATTCATCGAAATTCAGGACCACGTGAAAGGTGTAGGCATTGAAGATACCAGCCTAAAAAAACTGGCGGGACTAGTCCTTAATTTCAGAGTAAGCAAGCGTCAGCGGCTATCTAACTGGGAAGCACCACATTTATCCGAAGGCCAAATCCTATATGCGGCCACCGATGCCTGGGTGGCCATTGAACTATTAAATAAACTACAGGAAGAGTTTCCGCACGCAGAGGCGCAAACCATATAATAATTTTAGCACCGATGACAGAACGTCCACAATTAGTTCTTAAACAAGGTAAAGAGCAGAGCTTAAGTCGTTTTCACCCCTGGGTATTTTCAGGAGCTGTAAAAGGCGTAAAAGGACCCGAATTAACAGAAGGAGATATTGTTGAAGTATTAGATAGTGAGGATAATTTCCTGGCTATCGGACATTATATAATTGGTTCAATAGCCGTCAGAATACTAAGTTTTAATCAAGAGACTATTGATTATGACTTCTGGAAGAACCGAGTACAGAAAGCTTTTGACTTAAGGTGTGCCGTTGGACTGGCCGATAATGCTAATACCAATGCGTTTAGATTAGTGCATGGTGAAGGTGATTATTTGCCCGGTCTTATTATCGATTTTTACAATGGAACAGCAGTGGTGCAAATGCACACCGTTGGTATGTACCTGGTAAAAGACCTGATTGCAAAAGCCCTGCAGGAAGTGCTTGGTGACAGACTTAAATCTGTCTTTAATAAATCAGAAGGCACCATGCCTTATAAAGCCGATGTAGAACCCGTTAATGGCTATATCTATGGTAAAAGTTCAGAGAAGATTGCACTTGAAAACGGCTTAAAATTTAAAGTTGATTGGGAACGCGGCCAGAAAACCGGTTTTTTTGTCGACCAGCGCGATAACCGCTCTCTGATAGAGCATTACAGCAGCAACCGTGAAGTATTGAACATGTTTTGTTATACTGGTGGGTTTTCGTTTTACGCCATGCGGGGTGGCGCAAAGGTGGTTCACTCAGTTGACAGCTCGGAGCGTGCCATACAAATCACCAACGATAATGTTGAACTTAACTTCCCGGGCGATAACCGACACGAAGCTTTTGCGGTTGATGCCTTTAAGTATCTCAACAAAATCAAAAACAAATACGACCTTATTATATTAGATCCTCCGGCCTTTGCCAAGCATATCAATGTGGTTAAGAATGCCCTGCAGGGTTACCGTCGATTAAACGCCAAAGCACTTGAGCAAATACGCCCGGGCGGTATTTTGTTTACCTTCTCCTGCTCACAGGTGATAACTAAAGAGCAGTTCAGAACGATGGTATTTTCGGCTGCTGCCCGAGCTGGTCGAAAGGTAAGAATACTGCAGCAACTAACACAGCCAGCCGATCACCCGGTTGACATTTACCATCCTGAGGGAGAATACCTTAAAGGATTGGTTGTATATGTAGAATAGTATTATTGTAAAGCGAATACATTGGAATTTAAAGAATTTGGATTTTCGGAAGAGTTGCTTGACGGACTGAACGCCATGCGTTTTGAAAAAGCAACACCGGTGCAGGAACAAACCATCCCGGTTATCAAAGATGGCAAAGACCTGATTGCCTGCGCTCAGACAGGAACCGGAAAAACGGCCGCCTACCTCCTGCCCGTTTTAGACAAGCTGGTGCGTAACGGCCATAACAAAATAAACGCCCTTATTCTGGTTCCCACACGCGAACTGGCCATCCAGATTGATCAGCAGATGGAAGGATTTGGCTACTTTCTGGACATCTCATCGACAGCCATCTACGGCGGTAATGATTCAGGTGAATGGAACCGTCAAAAAAATGCACTGACCACTGGTGCTGATATTGTGATTGCTACGCCAGGCCGCCTCATCCAGCATTTAACCATGGGCTATGTGAAAATGGATACACTGCAGCACCTGATTCTGGATGAAGCCGACCGTATGCTCGACATGGGCTTTTTCGATGACATTATGCAAGTGGTAAAGTACTTGCCCAAGGAGCGACAGACCCTGATGTTCTCGGCTACCATGCCGCCAAAAATCAGGGAACTGGCTAAAAACATTTTGGTTGAGCCCGATGAAGTGAATATCTCCATCAGCAAGCCGGCCGAAGGCATCCTGCAGGCCGCCTATATGGTGTATGACACACAAAAGATACCATTGCTGAACAGCCTGCTTAAGGACAAAGACTTACCCAGCATCATCATCTTCTCTTCTACCAAACAAAAGGTGAAGGAGATAGCCCGCTCGCTTAAAGGCAACGGCTTTAACGCGCAGGATATCAGCTCTGATTTGGAACAGGCTGATCGCGAGAATGTACTGCGCGAGTTTAAAAACCGCAACATCCAGATATTAGTGGCTACCGATATTATTGCCCGCGGTATAGATATCGAAAAGATAGACCTGGTCATCAACTTTGATGTGCCACGCGATGCCGAGGATTATGTGCACCGTGTTGGTCGTACGGCCAGGGCACAAACACAAGGGGTGGCCATCACCTTAATCAACGATAAGGAAATACTGGAGTTTCATAAGATTGAGCGCCTGATTGAAACGAATATCTACAAGATTCCGCTTAATCCGGAGCTGGGCGAAGCACCTGTTTATAATCCCGAAGAACTATTAAAGGGGCGCCGAAGAGGCAAAGGTGGCAAAGGAAAACCATCGGGCAACAAACGGAATAATTACAAAAAGAAACCCGGTAAAAAAACCAATAAAGGGGAATAACACTGGTATTTTTAATCAACACAAATGCAATAGTTAGTTGAGGTTTTATTGGTGTCTATTTCCAAAAGGTTGAAGACTCTATAATGTTTATGAACAATGTGCAGTATTTTAAACACATACGAAACAAACTACTGCCTACTGCCTAAAAACTAACGAACTATTAACAACGGATAATCTCATTATACTGTCATCTGATTATATGCAATTAACTCAGCTAATAGCAAAGGAACTAAGCCTGCCACTTAAAGGCGTTGAAAACACGGTTACACTGCTTGACGAAGGAGCAACTATTCCCTTCATCAGTCGCTACCGTAAAGAAATGACAGGTAGTTTGGATGAACTACAGGTGGGTGCCATTAAGGAGAGATATGAAAAGCTTCAGGAACTGGAAAAACGTAAAGAAACCATCCTGAAATCAATGGATGAACAGGACGTTTTAACACCAGAACTGGAAGCTAAAATTAAATCCTGTTATAATGCTACCGAACTGGAAGATATTTACCTGCCATATAAGCCCAAGCGCAAAACCAGAGCCGTGAAAGCCAAAGAAAAAGGACTGGAGCCTCTGGCAAAAATCGTGATGAAGCAATATGAACGTGACATCGAAGGACGAGCTGCCAGCTTTGTCAACGACGAAGTAGCAGATGTGGATGAAGCACTTCAGGGCGCCCGCGACATTATTGCCGAATGGGTAAATGAGCATCAGGTGGCTCGCGAGATTGTACGTTCGGTATTTGATAAAGAAGCCACCATTTGCTCCAAAGTAGTAAAAGGTAAGGAAGAAGAAGGTGTCAAGTACAAGGATTACTTTGACTGGAACGAACCCCTGAAACGCTGTCCTTCACACCGTTTTATGGCTATGCGCCGCGGCGAGAAGGAAGGTTTCTTAAAACTAACGATAGCACCAGATGCTGAGAACAGCATCCAACGCCTCGATCGTTTCTTTGTAAAGGGCAATACCAGCGCATCAGAACAAGTGGCCGATGCTGTGGCCGACGCCTATAAACGACTTTTAGCGCCTTCTATCGAAACGGAGTTTACCAGACTCTCTGCCGAAAAATCAGATACCGAAGCCATCCGTGTCTTCTCAGAGAACCTGCGTCAGTTGTTACTGGCTTCACCACTGGGGCAAAAACGGGTGCTGGCACTCGACCCCGGTTATCGGACAGGCTGTAAGGTGGTGTGCCTCGATGCACAAGGTAACCTGCTGGATAATGCCACCATCTATCCACACCCGCCACAGAACGATTATCCGAAATCGGCACAAACCATTACTGCATTAATTGACAAGCATCAGATAGAAGCCATTGCTATTGGTAACGGCACGGCCTCGCGCGAAACAGAGGCTTTTGCCAAAGGATTACGCCTGAAGCAATCGGTACAGATATTTGTTGTGAGTGAAGATGGCGCCTCGGTGTATTCAGCAGGCAAAGTGGCACGCGAGGAGTTTCCTGATTATGATGTTACTGTGCGTGGAGCCGTTTCCATAGGCCGCCGACTGATGGACCCTTTGGCCGAGTTGGTTAAGATTGATCCCAAATCAATTGGCGTGGGTCAATACCAGCACGATGTGGACCAGACACAACTAAAAAAATCGCTGGACACGGTGGTGGAGTCGTGCGTTAACTCGGTTGGTGTTAATCTGAACACTGCGAGTAAACACCTGCTCACCTATGTATCGGGATTAGGTCCGCAACTGGCACAAAACATTGTTGATTTCAGAGCCGAAAACGGTGCCTTTGACTCGCGCGATAAACTGAAGAAGGTACCACGTCTGGGCGCTAAAGCCTTTGAACAGGCAGCCGGTTTTCTGAGGATACAGAATGCTAAGAACCCTCTCGATAATACAGCCGTTCACCCCGAAGCCTATAAAGTAGTGAAACAGATGGCGGCCGACCTGGGCTGTAAGGTCGATGACCTGGTGAAAGACAAGGCGCTGCGCGATAAAATTAAGCTGCAGAACTATGTGAGCGATACCATTGGGCTGCCCACACTTACCGACATCATGAAAGAGCTCGATAAACCCGGGCGTGATCCGCGTAGTGAAATCAAAGCTTTTGAGTTTGCAGAAGGCATCTATTCAATCGACGACTTATACGAAGGTATGGTATTGCCAGGACTGGTAACCAACATTACTAACTTTGGCGCCTTTGTTGACATTGGCGTTAAACAGGATGGCCTGGTGCATATCTCGCAAATGGCCGACCGTTACATTAGCGACCCCAATGAGGTGGTTAAGCTGCAGCAGCAGGTTAAAGTAAAAGTGATGGAAGTGGATCGGGTTCGAAAACGTATTCAGCTCAGCATGAAAAATGCATAATTAAATCGTTCGGTGATATCTCCAAATGCCTCAGAGATATCGCCGAATCATTTGATGACACCTCTGAATCATTCAGAGTCCCCTCCAAGAAACTTGGATACATCGCTAAAGCATTCAAGAACATCTCTAAAGAGCTTAAAGATGTTGCTGAATCATTCAGAGATATCCCTGAAAAGCCCAGAGGCGCCCGTGAAGCATTCAGAGACACTTCTAAGAAGCATTGAGACCTCGCTGAAGCACTAAGAGTGGTCATTAAAAGACCCACGCAATACCCATTCCTGCAATCAAATAAGCACTTAAGAGGCCGCATAATTTCCAGTTTCCCGGCCATTTTTTTGATTAACCTGTCACCCATTTTAACATTACAGGTGTCTATACAATTACAGCAGGTTTAAGCGATGTAATGCTACAATAAATAACAAGAGCCACCGTTTTATACCTGATAATTGTACAACCACAAATGAAGCCAAATGGAAAGAACAATGGAACCAGACAGGCAGGTATTCACTTCATTTGACAAGTGTTCAATGTACCGGACCGGCGAAGTCGTTTATGACGTTAACAGCAAAGCCAAAACCGCCTATTTGGTAAAAAAAGGCATGGTCAAGCTTTTTAGTGTAGGAGCCAAAGGCACTAAGCAGATAATACGAATGGTGCGCGAAGGAGAGATTGTAGGCTACTATTCACAATTCACCAATGAGCCTGAAGTAACCGGCTGCGAATGCATGGTCAACTCGGTGTTGTGTGAACTTTCGGAATACAACCTGCAGGAAGCCTTTAAAACAGACAGTAACCTGGCTTTTACAATGCTTCAGAAAGCCTGTTCGGAGATGAAAGAAACCTGCATTTCTATTGTTAACATGAGCCAGAAAACCGTTAGAGCGCGGGCGGCCAACATACTGGTTCAGCAACTCGAATTATTTGAGGTAGAAGAAGGCAATGATTTTCCGGTTCGTATATCGCGCACAGATATGGCCAGCTGGATTGGCACTTCCAAAGAGTCGGTAAGTCGTTCGTTGAACGACTTTATGCGCGAAGGCCTCATCGAGATGAATAAGGAAACCATTAAAGTAACCAACCTAAGGGGACTAAAACGCGTTTGCGTTATCAGTTAATACCTGGCCATGAATAGCTATTACATACAATACAAGGCCAGTAAAGAGGGTGTTAGAACCATTCACAAACGCAACTGCGCAACTATGCCCAAAATTGAACATTGTCTGTTTTTAGGCGAATTCTATTCTAGCACCGGTTTATACAACCACACAGCCCACATGTTTGATGATTGGCAAATTGCTATGTGCGATGGTTGTTCTGATTAAAGTAGCTGATATAACCACATTAGCCACGCAACAAATTTATGGCCGAGGCTGTTGTAACAGAAAGCATGTTAATATGTGTTACACAGCCAAATACCTTATTGAAAAGGCACTAAAAAGAGCCAGACACTATGGCATTGCTGAAGACATCAGACGCTATGAAGAAGAACTGAAAGACTTTAAAGATTTGGAAAAAGCATCGGGCTTTTCGCACCCTAAAATCATTATCTACACGAATAAAGAGCCTTATCATCCCATTCTCTCACAATGGGGACTGATTCCTCACTGGATTCGCAACACGGCGCAAGCCCATAACATCTGGAATAAGACACTTAATGCACGTGGAGAGAGCATATTTGAGAAGCCCTCATTTAAGGCTGCTGCTCATAGCTGGCGATGTCTCATTCCGGTTGCTGGCTTTTATGAATACCATCATCGTGATAATACAACCATTCCCTATTACATTGCCAGGCAAGACAACGAACCAATGCAACTGGCCGGCCTATGGAGCCAATGGATTAATCCTGACAACGGGCAAAGCCATCACACCTGCACCATTGTTACCACACAAGCCAACGAACTAATGACTCAGATTCATAATAATCCCAAGGTCAAAGAGCCGCGCATGCCGCTTATACTAGCCGATGGAAAGGAAGATGATTGGTTACAGCTCAAGGACAAAAATGCCCTGGCGTCCTTATTAATACCATTTCCTGAAGAGCGTTTGCAGGCCATGCCGTATCAAGAAGAAAAAAGCTCCGATAATCCGGAGCTTTGGTAGTAAACACTATCCCATCAGTTATGCACAACTGATGATGAATGCTATCAATTGATTAATATTTTAATTTCGCGTGCCACCTGTTGATTATACTCAAACGCCAGGTTTTTGTGGTTAACTAAATCAACAATTGTACCGATAAAACACAGGCCAGCTGTAAAGAAATACAAAATACCCATACCGATATGATTAATAAAAAAGCGATGGATACCGGCAAAACCAAAGAATCCCAACAAAGCTGTCAACAGTATGGTCTGCGGGTCTTTACGTCGTCCCCTGTAAATAAGGATAAAGTTTTGCGCTTGTTCCTCATTCAAATCTTTTAAAAGTGAATCCAGGAAGATAGCCTCTTCCCCTTCAACTTCTGGTAATAAGGTGTAAATTTTATTCATAGTGTCTATTCTTTTATGGTGAATTTTATATCCTTTCTTAAAATATTAATCGATCGAACAACCAATATCACAACAGCCAGCAAAGCCAACGGATGTGCCTGCCATGATTCCAATAGTTGCCCGCGAAATAAATAGGCGATACCATGACCTAAGCCACAGCCTGGACAAAAATCAAAACCAAGATTCTTGAAAATACATAACGTGTAATGCGTTGCGTTGTCAGGTGAGGAAAACGCTAGTGAAACAAGGGCGATTAACCAAAAATAAGCTTCTAAATGGGAGTTTCTATACTTATAGGTTACTCGTTTCACACCTCAACTGTTGCAATAATTCAAATGTAAGCATTTTTTATTTGCAGCCATGAAAATCTGTACTGTTTTTATACAATCTACGGCTTAAGGGATAAAAAAACTCCGGTATTGAATACAATACCGGAGTTATATGTTATCTAAACAAGTAATTATTCTTTTACCCAATTATCGTATTCAAAGTCGCAATTCACCCAATTCTTATCAACCGTAATATAGGTTTCCTGCTGCTTGGTTTTAATCCATTTATCCAGTGTTTCCTGTCGCATACTGTTTTCAAGCATCGACTGCAATAGCTGGTAATCCTCCTTCAGATTAGCCTTGTGCGGTTCCGACTTGCGCTTGAGCTTAATCAGCCTGTAGGTTTCCTGTCCTTTACGCTCATCCAGCATAAAGAATGATGGAGAAACCTCCCCTTCCTTCAGGTTTTGTAACTGCTTATTAATCTCCACAGGTATTTGCGCTATCTCAAATTTAGAGGTACCCGTTTGCGGATTAACCATCTGTCCGCCACTGGTTCTTGAATCCTTATCCATTGAGAAGCGCAGAGCAGCTTCTTCAAACGACATGGTTTCATCCGTAATTAAACCTCTGATAGTATCAAGTGTTGCATTTGCTTCTTCACGGGCTGATTGATTTACCTTTGGTTTAATCAGAATATGGCGACAGTTGATACGCTCACCTTTACGGTCGATCAGCTGAATAATGTGGAAACCAAATTCTGTTTCGACAATTTTCGATACTTTCTTTTTATCCTGCAGGTTAAAAGCTACACTGGCAAACTCAGGTACCAGCCCTGAACGCGGCATCCAGCCCAATTCACCACCACGTGTAGCCGAACCTTTATCTTCAGAATATAACACTGCCAAGGTGGCAAAATCGCGTCCTTCGTTCACCTGCTTCTGGAAGTCGCGTAACAGTGTTTTCACACGGTCAATCTCTTTCTGGTCCACCTTTGGGTGCAACACAATTTGCTGCAATTCAAATTGAGTAGGTACCATGGGCAGACTATCTTTGGGCAGGTTGCGGTAGTAGCCCCTGATATCGGCTGGTGTTACCTTAATATCTTTAGTGATTTCCTGCTGCATGCGCTGAGTCAGCATTTGCGTGCGCACCATTTCCATTTGGTCGCGCTTAATTTGCAGCAATGACTTATTAAAATATTCTTCCAGTTTTTCCTTATCTCCAATCTGCTGAATAAAGTAGTTAATACGCTGGTCAACCTGGTTAACCACCTCGTTTTCGCCCACCTCAATACTATCCAGCTTAGCCTGGTTGAGCAACAACTTACTAATCAGTGCCTGCTCGAAAAGGTGACATTTTAGGTCGCCTGCATAGTTAGCGCCTTCCACTAAAGCCTGCTCATATTGGTGCTCTATATCCGATTTAAGAATAGCATTATCACCAACAACAGCAATTACTTCATCAATTACATTAGTTTGTGCCTGAAGGGTTTGGAATGAAAAGAATATTGATAAAATAAACGTGCTTATCTTAATGAATTTCTTCATGTTCGGTAGTTTGTATAATCTTTTTCGTAATAATCTGTTTTCAGGTGCCGGACACTATTATCTCTCCAATTAACATGGGCATCTGAAAAGGCAATTGCAAACCTACATAATTTTTTGCTGCTATTACCAATAGTTAATAAGTTTTTAGCCCCTTGACAGGTTCTGTTAATAGAAGGTAATGCTCTTATTCTTCAGGGCCTCCTCATACAAGTCCGATTCTAATTGCTTAATAAACTCCAGTCGTTTCTTATTGAGTAAGATGGCCTTTATTTTACCTTCTACAAACTCCAATGGTGCCAGTTCATTATTGAGTTTATACTCTTTAATGGACAGAAAATACTGATATAACGAATCGGTTGTATGATAATAAGTATTGTTTCTCAGGAAACGTTCTACCCGATTAATGGGTTCGGGCAGAAACTTATTGATATCATCTATCACCAACCAGTGGTCGAGAAACACCTCGTACTTTTTGGCATTCTGAAAACAGTAGGCTTCCAGCTTAACCAAATCCTCTGAATCATCGGACCGATACAGCTCGTTTAAACTATTGATATTAGGAGCCGACTGCGGCACAATCACAAACACGCCTTTAATAATAGGGTCAGCCAGCTTGAAGTTATCCTCCATATCATTGTAGTAATTCCTGATTTCGGATGAAGTAATCAACGGACTGTACTTTTGCTCAAGCAGTTTTTGCTGGTATTGGTGTATTAAAAGCGAACGGCGGTACTCTTCCAGCAGTTGAGCCACATCTTTCTCTTCCGGTGTCAAATTAAGTTCTGCTTTACTAATCAGCAACTCCGAGCGAATCCACCGATTGATATAATCCTGAGCAAATATGGTACTGTCATCTTTTGACAGGCTGTTGGGTATTGCCTGATAAATCATCCCTTTAGTGAGTACCTTTTCATTAATACGTACCAAAGGATCATCATTAATTGAACTACCTGAATTGTTGCAGGCGGCCATTACCACCACCAATAAAACAGCTGCCAGGCCGGCTGCAGAGTACTTTCCATTCATTTCTATCTGTGTTAAAAGAAAATGTTATGGCTAAAGTATATCATTGTCTAGTCAAAAACAAAAGTGTTGACCTTTGGATTGTATTTTTGTTGAAGCGACTCAATCCATTGCTGCTCCAATTTCTCCTGATAATCAGAAATTACGCGCCCACGTATTTCTTCCAGTGGCTGAACCCTTTTAGAAACCAATTGACCATCACTAAGCATGTAGGGGTAATTGGCATTAATAGCGGCCGTCTTCACTTTCCATACCTGCTTATCCAGCTGGGCCTCATCGCCTTTGTAAAACGGACCTTGTTTCACCAGCAACTCTTCGCGCGTCGATTGGGCAAGCGAATCTATCTGCAGCTCTCCTTTCTTTGCTAACTTTTTTAGCTGTTTATGAACTGCTTTCGTCTTGCAATAGATGACACGCCCATCAAAATGCTCCTCCTGCACATACCTGTCCTTATGTGCTTCATAGAATGCAGCCAGCCCCACACTATCGTTTGACGCTTTATTCCAGATCTCCTTTTGGCTGATTTCAAAGATTAACAGGCCATCATGGTACTCTCCCATCAGGTATCTAAATTCCGGATACTTATTTTCGAGGTTGGCCTTTTCAGTTTCAATCAGCACCTTGTCAGTAAAACTATTCCAAAGCCTGGTAAACAGCTCCTCACTCACACCTTCTTCAGGCAAACGGTGAGCAGCCATTTCCTTAGCAAAGTCAGCTGATAAAATTTGACCTTCGACATAGGAGGCCACCGTCCAATAACTGGCTTTCAGTTCATCCATCCACCCTTCGGCATTGCTCTTGTTGATTACAAAAGCCTTTAATTGCTCATAGCCCTTGGCATCAATCGTAAACTGATACTCCTTCTTTAATCGGGCGACTGTAGCTTTTTGCCCTGCCAACGACCGCTCATCCTGCTTTATTTTCTGCATTATGTCATCGCGACATTCTTCCAAAGGTTTTATCGGTCGGCTGTCCAGTCGCTTTATAATGTGCCAGCCAAACTGTGTTTTAACAGGCGGAGCTATTTGCCCATTTTCGGTAAGGGCAAAAGCAGCCTCGCTAAACTCAGGCACCATGCGGCCTGTAGCAAACCATGGTAACTTACCATTATTAGGTACTGTTTGTTTATCATCAGAATATTCTGCTACCAGGGCATTAAATGATTCGCCGCTTTGCAGCTTCCGATAAATAGAATCAATGGCTATTTTGGCTTGCGTCTGAATCGCTTCACTGGCCTTATAAGGGAATGATTTCATAATATGAGCTACCAGTATTTCCCCTTTATTTTCTCGCTTATCGTGTACCTTTATAAGGTGATAGCCAAAGGCCGTGCGCACAATTTCTGATACTTCCCCCACAGGCGTATCAAAAGCAGCTTCTTCAAACGGATAGACCATCATAAATGCCGTAAAATAGCCTAAATGGCCATTACTCTGCTTAGCCGAAGGTCCTTCGGAATAGCGCAGTACCATTTCCTCAAAGTCAGCACCCTTGCCTAGTTGCTGTTTAACATCCATAATCTTGTTGTAGGCTTTGAGGGTATCTTCGGGCGTAGGTGATGGCGGAAGTTTAATAAGAATATGTGAAGCATCCACTTCGTAGCACATGCGCTCATAAGCCTCTTCAACTACTTCTTCAATGGCCTTTTTATCGCTGAGGTATGGTTTTGCCAGCTCATCACGATAGTATTGCAGCTCTTTTTGGAACGATGGCACTGTATCGTAGCCCTGAGCAATGGCTTCTTCTACTTTTAGCTTATAATTTACAAAAAGATCGATGTATTCTTTTTTATTAATAGGCTCTTGCGACAAAGTATTGTTTTTATCATAGATGTAATTGAATTCATCAACAGAAAACTGCTTGTCTCCTATGGTTAACAATATGTTGTCCTGTGCAAAAGCGGCTTGGATAAAAAGCGCTGATAGTAAAATGATATTAGCTAAGCGATTCATTATTTGATATACTTTATTAAATAACCTTCATTGAGAACGCATGTAAAAATAGTTTATTGTTGTACAACCCAAGGTTTATTGCGACTAAATTGTATTCCTTCTTTCGCTGATTACTCTGCAATAGCAAAATAAAAAATCCCCGATTAACAAAAATGTCAACCAGAGATTATCCACCTTTAGTATGCAATAAAAAAATCTATGGGAGCTTATCAAAATCAATAGCAGGCTGAACGCCCAAAGCATCACGTTGGTGATAACTATCGATCGGCGTTGTTTCGTTGAAGAAACCACAGTTTTGCATAAAGAAGATGCCGTCTTCAACACCTCCTGCATAGTCCATACGCGACTCTTTGCGTGCCGTAGCATCAGCTGTAAACTTAGCTTCAGTCATTTCGTACCAGTCCCCTTTGGTATCGCGCACCCACTGGTTATTGTATAAGGCCTTACGACTAATAGCACCGGTTTCGGTATGGAAATTCTCAAGGAATGAATACTGATGGGTTAGCCAGGTTTGGGTTTTGGGACGCTTGAAGCTGGCAATCAATCGCCAGTCATCCAATTCAGGCCCTTTAAACCATGCTGAATATTGAGTATAACCGTCGTTGAGAGGTTGTCCCTTCAATAAGAATTGATAGGTATTACCTGTTATCCAGTTATACTTTAAATAGCTCTGACCACCCGAACCTTCGTTGCCAAATTCTCCGGTTGTAACACCTTCTCCTTTTCTGACAAGAATAATTTTCTCATCATCTGGAATAGAACTTGGATCATCGGTATGATAAGGGCTCCAAACAGAAAATAGCACACGACGCTCGGTTTCAGAATTTACCTGAATACCAAAATAGCCTTCACCAAAACCATTGGCCATATAATAAGAGCCAATCACATCTTCTCCTTCAGGCACTGTTATTTCGTTATAGAAATATTCGATATCAGATGCGGCTTCAGGTACTTTATAGCTTAAGTGTACTGAGGGCCCACGACGTCCCCAGTAGTATTCTTCATTGACAAAGTACATTTTACCCACCGTAGCTTCTCCACCCAGCAACACGTCTTTTATTTCGGCAAAAATCCCTGCTTCTCTGGCTACGCCTTCGAGCTCAACAAAATGGTAACCGGGTTCATCAATACTGAAAGTGCCCACAAAATGCGTTGTTAATGCATCACTTTGTACCTTAGTCTCTTTTGATATACCATTAACGGAGCACTTAATTACCGACAAACCACCTCCTGTTTTGGCATTCAGGCCAACATGCAACTCCCCGGCTTTGGGCAGTTTAAAGTAAATACGAAATTTATCAGATTGATTGTCCCAGCTTTTAATACCATCTTCACCAATAACGTTGGAGCCGTTAAAGGGATTATCAACCACCCAGGTATTGCCACCTGCAGGCACTCGTACGCCCATGACTGGCACCTCACCGGTTTTCACCTTTTGTTTTGTATTACTTCCGTTGCAGCTTAGAAAAACTACAGCTAATAATATCAGAATAAAACTACAGATTGTTTTCATACGTTTATATTGTCATTAGAAACACATTATTTCAGCCATAGCAGCAAACTGCTGACCATCAAATGCTGATTTTGCAATTACTTTAAAATATCTATAAGTACCCGGTTGATTCAGTTCAATATGATGCGCTGTATTAATGTTCTTCAATACAAAACTTCCTTGACTCTCCCAGTTTTCCATATCATTACTTAGCAATATTTCAATATCCTTTACTTTGCGCATACCGTCGCGCTGCACAAATGTAAATCCGTTAATTGTCTGACTTTGTCCCATATCAATGGTTAAGTAATGCGGGTACGAAGCTGCATTTGTTGACCAACGTGAGTGCCAAAAAGTTGAATGATCACCATCAAGTACATTAGTTGCTTGTTCGCCTGCTTCTTCAGAACTGAAATCAACCATGCTCCACCCTTGCCTGTCGAGATAGTCCTTATCGCCAAACTCAATTAGCAGATTGTCATCCTTAAATGTGTAAGCGTATGAATAGGTGGAAATGGCTCCATTCTGATGACAGAAGCGCAAACGCAAGACGTATGGCGTATTTCCGCGCTGAAAAAGCTCACTAACAGGCATATTAACACTAAAGCTGTTGCCTCCATCCAATGCCACACTCCAGCTCACTGCGTCATAATCAGCGTTATCTGTAGCCGGATCATTATAAAAACACACTTGATTAACTGGCACATCACATTCAATACTACCTGAGACCTTCAATTCTGAATTTTCGTATTTGGCCTGTATATCAGTAACCTTTAATGATACCTCTGAATAAAAATTAGTGGATTCGTCAGTACTGACTACCTGACAATTATTTAATATTGCACAGCTAGCCCTGGTTAAATATGTAGGATACTTTCCATAGGTATAATTTCCGCTTCCCATTAAAGCAGTACCTTGTTCAGGATTCTTATCGGCTGATACTGTTTGTTTATTATGAGGTAAATTAAGCGCATGGCCCAACTCATGCAAAAGCCCTCCAATGTATGTTGTGGCACGTTGTCCGCGTTCATCTTCATCTTTCAGATAAGCTACATCCATTTCGTTGTAGTCGAGTGCAAAACAATAGCGGCCATAACCATAGTAAGGAATATCTCGTTGACCCGGATCCGGGTTATCTACAGGAATTAACACCAAAGTATGATCACTGTCTTTTTCATCAGGATGACTAGCAAAATAAGCCTCCAGTTCCTCAATTATTTTTGTGCCACCTCCTTCGGATGGATAATGGCTTGTGGCATACTTTCCGTTAACAAGCGTTATTTTAACGCGGGCATGTTCCTCATCTACTTTCAAATGAACGGTTTTGTCGCCAAACCCATAGGCCTTCATATGTTTCAATATAAAATCCTGTCCATTTAAAAGAATTTCACTTAAACGGCGATGCCACTCCTGGCGTTCACTAATATCATTAGGAACAAAATAAACTACATTCAAATTGTATTTAGCCGAAGATGTGTAATTATAGCTGACTGGTTCTTCTGGATTTTCAGGTTCTGGTTGTGGCTGTGGAGTATCTGATGAGCATGCCATAAGGACCATCATTACCACAACACTTAATAAGTAGGTAAATGTTTTCATAGATTTATCTGGATGGGTTATTGAATATCGATAGAAATTAGGATGACGCATGACTGCATCATCCTAATTAAGTACAGATGGTCAAAAATCGCAATTTCTGACAGAATTTAGGTTAAACAGATAACTGATTATTGGAATCTGCCTTCTTAAGGTTTCTTACTCCCGTTGTACCGCCACCTTTCAGTGTTAATTCAACAGGTTTATTTGTTTTCCACTTGCCCCTTGTAAAGTCAGGAATATCAATAGGCTTCGAACCATTTAAAATAGACCATTCACTTAGTGGCGTGATACAACTCCAGGCTGCCGCATCGTATACATCCATATCCATCGGCAAGCCATTGCGCAGACAGTCGATTAAACGCCAGTCCATCATAAAGTCCATACCTCCATGACCACCTACCTGCTTGGCCATCTCTCCAATACGCCTTACAATTTCAGGTGTATATTTTTCCTGCAATTCCTTCATTTTAGCATCATCAGCCTTGCTATGTCCAAAAGCAATGTGCTGCAACGGCCATTTTTGTGCAAAACACTTGGTACCGCTTAACATGTGGATACGTGAATAAGGACGAGGAGAACTGATATCGTGCTGAATCATGATGGTACGACCTTTTACCGTTCTAATCATTTGCATATCCATATTACCGCGCATTTCTTTGCCAATGAACTGCTGCAAATCAGGTCTGTCCGGTGCCAACTCTTTGATGCGATGCTTTAAAGTAAAATCATCCGACATCATAGCTGTCAGGTAATCCATTCTATCACCACGGTTAATATCCATGGCTTGGCAAATAGGTCCTAAACCATGTGTTGGATACACATTGGCTTTGCGGGTATTTTCATGTAAGCGCCATAGCTTGTCGTAAGCACCATCACCACGTGGTTTATCATCCTGTGGCTTATTAAAGTGCCAGTAATCCAAATCGTGAATATAAGCTCCTTCGCCATGCACCAGATCACCAAAAGCACCCTGACGAGCCATATTCAATGTCAACAGTTCGAAGAAATCATAACAGCAGTTCTCCAATATCACGCAGTGCTTTTTAGTTTGCTCCGACACTTCCACCATTTCCCAGCACTCGTCCATGGTTTTAGCCGTTGATACCTCCACAGCAGCGTGACTACCACCGCGCATTGCAGCCAGGGCAACAGGCACGTGCCATTCCCATGGTGTGGCAATATATACCAAATCAACCAGGCCACTATCGCATAAAGCTTTAAAAGCCGTATCGCTACCTGTAAATTCTTTAGCCTTTGGCAAACCTGATTTTGCCAATGAAGCCTGCGCTCCATCAATAGCCGCCTGACGCGTATCGCAAAGAGCTGTTACTTCAACTCCCTCAATGAAACCCATACGATCAACTGCACCAATACCTCTATCGCCAATACCAACAAAACCGACACGTACTTTATCAAGCTTTGGTGCGGCATACCCACACATATTGAATTCCATCTTTGGTACACGTTCAGCATTCTCGCGTATATAAGCAACAGCTTCTTTCTCGTTTGAGCGCGTGTTGCAACTTGCCAATGGAGCTGCTGCTGCAACACCTGCACCCATCGCCATATTCCTTAAAAAAGATCTTCTTGATGTCATATTACTAGTTTTTAGTCATCTTCAAAATTGACATAAACGACGCGGAAACAGGTGCAAATTTTAAGCAAATAAGGGTACAGAGTTTTAATACCAATAAATGAGAGCTTTAAGGCAGTTAAATAATCCCATCTACGGATATATGAGCGAGATAAAAAAACCATAGCCTCCTTTAGAGACCAACGCATATAATTGATATTCATCCGCTTAGCATCAAGGAGGATATTTTCGTCAAAAAGGTATAAATTTCCGGCATCAAACAGCTTATAATCCAAATAACCAATTAATTGACGAACGCTACAAAAATCATCATGCAATTCAGGAAAGCTAATTAATTATTTTCAACAATAAGCACCCTTATAAAACTAACATATATCAGCAGTGTCTTAATTTCATTATGGATTTTGAACCAGATTATCCTGCACAATCATTTGTGATTCGGGAATAAAAAATACAACCCTTAGATGTTCAGGAGAAATGAGTAGTGTTTCAAAATCATTCTCGTGCACTCCACTATAACGTCGATCCAATGTCAGACCATTTCTGAATATATCCCAACGTCGATGAGCTTCAAAAGCCAACTCAAGTCGGCGCTCTTCCAGCACAACTGCCAAAACGCTTTCTCTTCCTTTTAGATCATCAATCGTATATAGCTGTTGACCTGAAAGACCGGCGCGCTCCCTAAGTAAATTCACATCATCCAGAGCAGCCTGCTCATGGCCTGCCCGGGCATTCCCTTCAGCCCGGTTCAGATATATTTCCGCAAGACGAATATATACGGGCGAACTAAGTGTTGGGTATCCTTCCTGCAAAGAGAATTTATTGATATAGTATTTGGGATAGCCATTACGTTTCTGTAAGGTAACGCCGTCCTGCTCATACTGAGGTTCTATAAATGAGTGGCGTACATCTTCCATATTCTGGCCCAAAAGCTCACGATATGGTTCAGAAGCAAACATCTCAGCCCAACCCTGCTGATTAACATAGTTATACATTGAACCGATGGAATTCCAGCCTCGATCATCTATGTCCGGAAGATGCTTCACCGCAAAAATTGTTTCAATATTTTCTTCCGGAGCTAATTGAAAATAAGTCTTATAAACCTCCGTATTAAGCAGGTGAAATATCTCTGAATCAATCACCTTTGTGGCATATTCGACCGCCATTAAGGCATACTCTTTATTGGGATTCTCAATGCTTCCTGACATGTATAGGTAAACCCTTGACAAGAGCGCCTGAACAGCTTCCTTTGTAGCGTAGATATTTGGTTTGCGGCTAGTCATGAGCTGTTCTGCCTCCTTTAAATCTGATATAACCTGCTGATAAACTTCCTCAACACTTGAACGATGCGGAATATTTTCAAGGTCATCATCCAACTTTAGGGGTATTCCCAGATTATTTTCAGGATCTTGATAGTATGGTCTGCCAAAAGTATTGCACAGATGAAAGAAGGTTTGCGCCCGTAGAAACAAGTTTTCACCTTTTAGTTCACGCTGTTGAGCTGATGCTGTTTTTGTGTTTACACTCAATATCACTTTGTTGCAACCAACCACCAACTGATAGGCCTTTTCCCAGAAATTGGTTGTACTGGACATAGCCGGGAAATGCTGGTAGTTATAACAATAAAACAAATGATCCGTGGTGGTTCCACTCAGTGAAATATTATCACCGCCATACTCGCCAAAAAAATGAAAGTTGCGCTGATAATACGAGTCCTTCAAGTAGTTATAATTACCAACTGTAATTCCTTTTATCCCATGGTCACTGTCAATAAGTTCAGATTCGGGCAGTCCCTCATAAGGCTCTAAATCCAGATTGCAAGCCTGCAATAAAACTAAGCCAATTGCCAGTAAAAAAATATTTCTACTCATAATACTCACCATTGTCTGCATTAAAAACTAATATCAACTCCAAGCATAAACTTACGTGTCACCGGATACAACGCTTGGGAATAACCTTCAATACCAACTTCCGGGTCCATACCTGAAAAGTTAGCCCATGTCCATAAGTTAGCGCCAGACACACTCAACTCTGCCGTTTTCAGGCCTATCCGATTGATATACTTTTCGGGTAACGTATAGCGTAACACCAGTTGCCGCAAACGTATATAACTGCCATCTTCAATATAACGCGACGAACTCTTATTGGATAACCTGTTACCCTGAAACACAGGTTTGGGATGAGTGGCCTCATCACCTGGCTTTTCCCATCGCTTCCAACCCGAATGTAGTTTCATGGAGTTATAACTGGGATAAGCTCCGTCATTATCAAACAATTCGCGGTAACTATTATAAATCTGATTACCATAAACGAAATTGAAATCAGCAATCATACTCAAGCGCTTATAGCGTAATGTATTGGAAAAACCTCCGAAGAACTCCGGTGAAGTACTTCCAACGGGCTGCATCGTGGCATCGCTATAATTATTGGTGATTTCTATCACCTCATCTCCATTCTCGTCGATGACGACCTTCTCCCATAAAGGATCTCCATTTTCGGGATTCACACCAACCCACTTGCGCAGATATAAGGTATTCATATCCCAGCCTTCATGAATTATTTTATTACCGATAAATATTTCTTCACCTTCATTTAGTTCAATCACTTTATTCTTATTGAAGCTAACATTAAAATTGGCTCTCCATTCAAAAGACCGTCCTTCGGCAATACTGCCCTCCAAAAGAATGTCTATTCCTCTGTTTTGAATCGAGCCTACATTGTCGGTGTACCAGTAGAAGCCACTCACAAGGGGCATTGGTATATCCTGTATCAGATTCGCAGTTTTCTTACTGTAAATATCCAGTGTCAGGTTTAATCGACGAAATAAACCAGCATCAATGGCAAAGTTGGCATTATAATTTGATTCCCAAGTGAGATCAGGGTTTGACAGGCGTCTGGGATGACCGCCAGGCTCACCATTGTACTGCACATTATTCATATTATATACCCCATAAGCCACGTATTCATTGATATTAGCATTACCCACCGAGCCATAACTTGCCCTGATTCGCAGATGATCAATGAAACCGGCAGCACTCATAAATTTCTCACGGTGTAGTGCCCATGCTAAACCAACAGAGTAGAAATTTCCGAAGCGATTATTTTTGCCAAAACGGGATGATCCATCACTTCTAAATGAAGCATTCATCATATATTTTTGGTCGTAGTTATACTGAAAATTGCACAGGCCAGATAAAAATGCAGATTCTGATTTAGTACCATTCAGCCACATGGGCACCGAGGTATTATTCAAGGTCTCAAGATCGAAATACACACCTCTGCCTGCTCCATTCATATTATTGAAGTATGATTTTGAATATTCATAAGCAGCCAAGCCGAACAGGTGATGTTTCTCCTGTTCAATATTGAAACGAAAGATATTACTGGTTGAAAAGTAATGGCGTTGAGCATAATGATTTTCAATGGAACCATTATTAGCAATACCAGCAGAAGTACGCGCATCAACAATGCTTTCATATCGGCTGTGCGTATTGTGCAGTCGATTTGCGGAAGAAAAACTCAACCAGTCAGTCAGCTTAAGTTCCAGTTTAAGGTCTGACATGTATTGGTAATTTTTGCTTTGAGTATAATTATATTGCTGATCATATAACGGATTCAACTGATAGCGGCTATACCACTCTATGCTGGAGTCATCGCTGGTAATTAATTTAATACTTCCATCTTCGTGATAAGGATTATCCCATGGTAACATCAGGTATGAGTAGTGAAGCATTCCATTTTCTTTATTGAATCGATCCTGAAACACTCCGCTGAGACGGGCCTCCATCTTAACTTTTTCTGATACCTGGTAGTCAAAGTTAATTCGCCCGGAAATCTTATTCCACTCATGCCCGATAACGGCACCCTTTTCTTCGAAATATCCCAGGTTGGCATAAATCAACACTCCCTTTCGGCCGCCTTCGTATGACAAATTATAATCTTGAACAACACCCGTTTTTGATACAATATCGAGCCAATTGGTACTTTTAAGAACATTATCAGAGTCAGGATCTGGCATGGTAAATTGATTTTGATCATTGACAAAACCAATGGTATAATCATATAACTCCTTCCCGTTCATCATCTGAAAACGCCCTTGGTTGAGCTGAGTAACACCCACGTTGGAGTTAAAAGTAAAGGCATTATGCCCAGACTTTCCAACCTTTGTTTCAACCATTATGATGCCATTTGAAGCCCTGGAACCGTAAAGTGCTGTAGCAGCAGCATCTTTCAATACAGAAACCGACTCTATATCGGTGGGGTTAATATCCGGGGAAGAGTGCCCATAAATTATACCATCAATCACCCACAAAGGCTCGTTGGAATAATTGAACGAACCTTCGCCATGGATACGCATTTTGGGCTTTTCACCCGGCATACCTGATGAATTAATCACCAATAATCCGGGAGCAACTCCTTGCACCAAATTGGCCACCTGAGGCACACCTGCATTCTCAACTTTTTGCATATTGATGGAATGTACAGCCCCGGTGACCGTCATGGCAGCCTGCCGACCATATGCTACAACAATCACCTCATCAATCAATTGATTTTTGGCCGACATCACAACCTGAATATCTTCTTCGCCTTGATAGTCAAAACGAATAGTATTCATGCCAACAAAAGTAAATATCAATTCAGCAACCGGACGATCCAATTCAATTTTAAACTGCCCTTCCATATTCGTAATTGTACCTCGCGTTGTACCTAACACACCAATGGCCACACCAATGAGGGGCTGCCCTTGTTCATCAATAACCCTCCCCTGCGCTATATACTCACGGCCTTTAAATGCCTGCAGCTCATAAGGTGAAAGAACAATTTGCCTGTCATGAATGACGTAATTAACTTTTTGATTGCTGAAAATAAGAGGAATAACCTCATCAATTACAGCATTGGAGACTTGTATATCAATCTTACGCTCCACATCAATCAGATTGTTGTTGTAGAGGAAGAAATAACCATTCATTCTTTCAATTTTCCGCAATACATCCTTAATGGAAACATCTTTCTCATCCAGGTGAATCCCATTTTCCTGCGCACACAGATCAGGTATTAGAGAGGCATTGACCAACATGATTGTCAACAATAAGCTTCTCCATACTGACACTTTTTTTTCTATATATCTCATCGGAAATAACCGGTTGTTTCTATTTTTTCATATTTTTGCCTTTAGCTTAAATTAACATTTATTTTACCTGATTAACATTTGGGTATAAGTTGCAAAACAGAGGAGTGCGTCATCACCCCTCTGTTTTTTATTATTGTTGTCCAGTTTATTTTATCGAAGACAGTACCACCTTTCGCTTCGTGTAGTTTCCGTCTGGCATTTGCACAGCAGCCTCTATCTTGTATGCTATACCTGAGGTACTACATAACAGACTTAAAGCCTGGTTGAGTGTTTCTTTAGTAAAAGTAGCAGTAAAGTGAAAATCTTTGAGTGCTTCATCGGCAATAACCGTTTCCACATTATACCACTTATCCAGCTTTTGCATCACTGTTTCGATGTCATCTCCCAAAAATACTAAACGACCATCCTTCCACTCACTATACCTTTCAAGATCATTAACATGAGCCACATTTAAACTTCTTGATTCACGATCAAAAGTTACCACTTCATTAGGTTTCATTGTAAGTAGTGCTTTCTTAGAATCGGATTTAGCATTAAACAGACTAACTTTTCCCTCCTCTAAAGCAACACTCCATTTATCATATTCAGGCCATGCTGTGACATTAAACGAAGTTCCCAAAACTTTAACATCCAACTCATCGGCATTAACAATAAAAGGCACCTCAGCATTATGCGCTACCTTAAAAAATGCTTCCCCTAACAATTCAACCCTTCTTTCCTTCATATTGTCAAAAGACACAGGAAAACGAAGCTTACTATCGGAATTAAGCCATACCACAGTCCCATCGGCCAGAGTAACATTGGTTTGAACACCAAAAGCTGTTGCGATTTCCTGATAAACTGCATCTTCAGCTTCAGAGCTTGTCCAGAAATGTAAAACAGTTGAGATAGCTATAGAAACAACCAATATGGCTGCAATTTGCTGTAAACGATTCAACCAAATTTGCTTTGTGGAATTGAAGTTCATCCGGCTTTTGGTAGCGGCAAGAGACATGTCTACATCAATCTCATCAGATAAAGCAAGTTTTTCTGAACGCTTCCACAATTCGGAGTAAGCAGAATACTCATCTTCATTATGCTCTGAATCAGCTAACCATTGATCCAGACGCGACTGTTCTTCTTTATTCAAATTGTTGGATAAAGATTTTATAATAAGATGATCTGTATCCTTCTTAAAATCCATCGGCACTATTGCATTGTTTGTTTCTTATCTGTAAGACGGTTCCAGGGGCCTTACACCCTATAACAAAGGTGTGAAATAAACCAAAATAATACGATATTTCAAGAAGAAATCATATTTTTTAGTTTATTTCACTTTTCCTGTCCTATTTACTAATTCAATGGAAGCGCGTCAAAATCGATGACTGGCGCAGTGCCACCTGCAGGACGATTATGAACAACATCCAGCGTAGAAACTTCACTGAAAAACCCACAGTTTTTAAGGTAAAATCCATCATCACCAGCCACATAGCCTCCGGCATAATCCATACGGGCTTTATCACGAGCTGTTGCATCAGCTGTAAATTTGGCACTTGTTACCTCATACCATTTGCCAGTTGTATCATAAACCCATTGATTACCGTAATAGGCCATGCGTCCCAGCGGGCCTGTTGACGTATTAAAATTCTCAAGAAAAGAATACAAGTTCGTCAAATAGGTTGAAGTTTCTGGTCGACTCCAATGCGCAATGAAATGCCACCTCTCTTCTTTCGAATCAAAAAAGTAAGCTTTGTACTCAGTTTTATTATCGGCCGCTGGTTCGCCTCTCAGGAGAAAACCATATTTACGACCAACTTCCCAATTATGTACCATGTAGCTCTGGCCTCCTGAACCCTCATTGCCAAAATCGTTGGTAATTGTTAGTTCCCCTTTAGAGATTAGCTTCACTCTCTGATCTTCTGGGATACTATTGGGATCATCGGTGTGGTATGGACTCCAAACAGAAAATAGCACCCGTCTTTCGCTGCTTGAATTTACCTGCATTCCAAAATACCCCTGTCCAAAGCCATTGGCCATGTAGTATGAGCCTATCACATCATTTCCTTCCGGCACCTGCACCTCACTATAAAACCACTGCACATCGCTCGCTTCTGTCGGCACCTGGTACCCTAAATGTACTGAAGGCCCACGACGTCCCCAGTAAAAATAATCTTCATTAGAAAAATTAACGCCTGCACTGGTTGCATCACCACCCAGGGCAATATGTTCAAGTTCAGCAAATTGAACATCCACTTTTTTTATTCCCTTTAAGTCGAGGTGATAATACCCGGCAGATGCCACCTCATAGGAACCAATATAAACTACTCCTGTATATGAATCTTTCATGGTAACCTCTTTAGATTCCCCCTGAAAAGTTGCTTCAATAGTAGAGGTTCCGGAAACTACCTTACCCTTAATACCAATATGCACTGTACCTGCCTTTTCGAGATGAAAATAAGTACGTAAAACCGACTGAGTTGATGACCAGCTATTACCTTTAAAATCTTTCGAGTGCATTTGAGCTGTCCCCACGTTTATTAGGAACCAACTATTTCCTTCTGCAGGAACTTGAGTCAACATTTTCGGAGGTTCTTTTGTCTCCGGTTGAGGATCGGTATCTTCATCTCCATTAGCTCCATCACAAGAAATAATAAAGCTCACCAGGGATATGGATAAAATAAACGCAATGAATTGTTTTGAATATTTCATATGTCTTTATTTTTTTAGAAAAAGAGACTTTACCTGGCATGATTTTACCTGGCAAAGTCTCTCTTAAATTATTCAGGCAAATATTATGGATTCTGAATCAGATTTGGCATCGCCAAAATCTGTGCTTCAGGAATATAATCTACTACCCTCGGATGATTAGCCGGTACTGTCAGTAAGGCATTTGAACCTTTATCGTGTGTACCCGGATATTTGCGATCAAGTGTCAGACCATTACGGAAGATATCGTAACGACGGTGAGCTTCATAGGCCAACTCCAGGCGACGCTCTTCCAATACCACTTCAAGTATAGTCATACCATCTGGCACTTCTGTATAAGTTGGAATACCCGCACGTTCTCTGATTACATTTACATCTGCCAATGCTTCAGTAACTTTATTAGCTTTAGCATTCACTTCAGCACGATTCAGATACATTTCTGCCAAACGAGAAATAATCGGTGAGAAAAGTTGTGGTTGTCCTTCCTGGTTCGAACATTTAATGACAAAATACTTAGGATAACCATTACGAACTTTCATCTTCATATTGATACGTACATAGGTCTTTCCACTAATGTGGTCACCTTCGGTAATGTAATACTTCATTACACCATTCACCTCTTCAGTCATCACAGCGTGAGTTCCCCCATTGTATTCATACTCCCAAGTACCTGCATTATCTGTAACAGCGTACATCTGAAACATTCTTGAACCAACAGGTGTAGCTTTATCATATGAATAAGTTAACTCATAGGTACCATCATCCACGTACTGCGGCTCAATAAACTTATGTCTGCGGTCCTCAGGATTCTTGTCCAACAAATCACGGTATGGTTCTGAAGCATACATTTCACCCCAACCAACACCATCAATAGTAGCATACATACCACCAAAAGCATACCACCCATAGTCATCCTCATCTTTCAGGGCGCGACAGGCAAAAATTACTTCCGGATTATCCTCTGGAACCATCGTTGGAAAAGTCTCATAAGCTGAACCTGTAAGTAAAGAGAAATTACCAGAATCAATTACTTTCGTTGCGTATTCAGCAGCCTTTACATTTTCTTCCATGTAAAGATAAACGCGTGACAACAAAGCATTCGCAGCCTGCTCAGAAGCATAAATCGGATACTCACTATCCACTCGTTTAAACTCACTCATCAAATCAGCAGCCGTTTCAAGGTCGCTGAGAATCTGGTCATAAACCTCTTTCACACTAGCTCTTCCTGGCAAATTATCAACATCTGGTTCTGCATCCAGGATAATAGGCACACCCATGTTTCCATCAGGATCCTGGTTGTAAGGTCTTCCCCAAATAGTTACAAGATTCAGATAGAAGAATGAACGCAAGTAGTACATTTCTCCAATCACATGATTCATACGAGGTGTACCCTCTTCTGCATTCGCAATAACTTTATTGGCGTTTACAATCCCTTGGTAACATGTTGACCATAAACTATTCAAATGCCCATTAGTTGGAATATGCTGATAGTTGTACATGTAAAACAAAGGGTCAGTAGTAGAACCACTTAATGCAATGTTATCACCTCCAAATTCACCATGAAAATGGTATGGACGCATAAATTCATTCTTTTTCAACAAGGCATAAGTACCCAAAGCAGCTGCTTCAATTCCTAACTCATCAGCAAACACTTTGTCATCTGATAAATCCTGAAAAGGTTCTCTGGTAATATCGCAGGCAGTTATTGAAAGTGCCAGCAAAATTGCAATAATAGAATATATTTTTTTAGTTATCATACTCTTAGATTAAAAAAGGATTCATTGTTAAAAATCTACTTTTACGCCAAACAGTACCTTTTTCGATAAGGGATACAGAGCGCCTGATTCAGGATCCATTCCCGACCAATCGGTAATGGTAATCAGGTTATCAGCACTGACATATACCGAGGCATTTTTAATTTTTAAACGTTCCGCCAAAGTTTCCGGAATTGTGTACGACAGGTTCACATTACGTAAACGAATGAAACTGGCATCTTCAAGATAACGCGATGACACTTTATTCGCATTTACACCGCCATCAAATGGTCTTGGGTGAGTAGCAATATCACCTGGTTTTTCCCAACGGCTCCAGCCATCCATCAGGTTCATGTTATTGAATCCAACATAAGAACCATCACTATCGAATAACTCGCGGTTGCTGTTATATTTATACACATCACTGACGAAAGATATATTGGCCGTCAAAGTAAAGTTATCAAACGTGAAAGAGTTTAAAATACCACCAATATAGCTAGGCGTACCTTTAGTTCCTGTGAACTGAAGTGTTGCATCTGCATAATCTGAAGTCAGACTCACTGTTTCACCAATCACATTCCCTTCTTCATCCACTTGTTCTTCAACTTTCTCCCACAGCGGATCACCATTGTTAGGATTCACGCCATACCATACGCGCTGATAATATGAATCCATATCATATCCAACTTCAAACCGGGTATTGCCACGATTCACTGCCTGATCATCATATAATTCTTCAACTCGGTTTTTATTGTACGCCAGGTTAATGGTCATATCCCATGAGAAGCGATTTCCTTTAATTATTTCAGGTGAAATACTTAATTCGTATCCTCTGTTACTAACCTGTCCTACGTTCATCCAAACACCGTTATATCCAGTCATTGCAGGCAGTGGCACATATGTCAACAGACCGTCACTATTCTTATAATACAGATCCAGGTTTAATCCAACGCGGTTGAATAAACGTGCGTTAATGGCCGTGTTATAAGTAGTTACTTTTTCCCAGCTAATATCCGGATTTCCTTTCTGATATGGCGTGGCAGCACCCTTACCGTTATACTGGTCAACAAAAGCATAATAACCAAGATACTGGAATCCACTTGGTGCATTACCAATTTGCCCCATACTCGCCGAAAGCTTCAGTACATTTAACCACTCAATATCCTGAATAAAGTATTCGTGGTGAGCATTCCATCCTAAACTGGCAGACCAGAAGTTACCATATTTATTGTTAGGGCCGAAGCTACTTGAGCCTTGACGACTAAATGAAGCTGTAGCCAGATATTTGTTATCATAGGCATATTGAATATTCGCCATCAGGTTTTGTTTGGCACTTTCACCTTTATAACCACCAACACTTAATGCTTCTGCTGTGGTATTAAGCACCTGCAAACCACCACCAACGCCTTTACCAGCAGCTGACGTATTCTCTGTATAATAATCACTATACTCCCAAGCAACAAAAGTATTTACCGAATGAAGTCCAAAATCTCTTTGGAGACGAAGTAACTGGTTGGTAAAGCGTCGTTGAGTAAAACTATGAGATTCAGAATAACTACCGTTATTGGCCATTCCTGCGAATGAACGAGGGTCCGTATAATAATCGCTCTGACCAAAGGTAAGCGTAATATTATTCATTGAGGAGAATGTCAACCAATCGTTAATCTTATAATCTCCCCCAACATTAATACGAAAATTGTTACCACGTGAAGTACCGTAGTTGTATTGCAAATCGTATAGGTAGTTGTTATTGTCACGACCATACCAAACCTTACCATTCTCCAGCAGATAGTCTTCTCCTGCTTCAGTTCGTGGATCCAATACAGAACCATCTGGAAGATATGGCTCATCCCATGGCATGTAGGTAAACATGTTATAAAGCGAGTGCTCCTGGTTATACGTTGTACTGTAATCACCTGAAAGGTTTAATCTGATGGACAGTTTATCAGTCGCATTAATATTCACGTTACCTAGTGCTGAATAGCGGTCATATTCAAATCCCTTTATGGTACCCGTTTCCCCATAATAGGTTCCAGACAGATAGGTGCTAATTTTCTCACTACCACCTGAATAACTAACATTATACTCCTGAGCAACACCTGTTTGTGTGCCATTTTCAAGCCAGTCTGTGTCTGTTCCTAAAACATCTTCAGTAATATTAGGATTCCAGGTCTTTTGATAGTCATACAGTTCCTGTGAATTCATCAGGGAGAAGTTCCCCATGTTGAATTTAGAGTATCCACGCGACGCATTCACACTAATTCTTGATACGCCATCACCTGTTCTAGTCTGTACTAAGATGACCCCATTGGCACCTAAAGAACCGTATAGCGATGTTGCAGATGCATCCTTAAGTACAGTAATACTCTCTACATCATTCGGACTGATTCCTGGATCAAAATTACCATAGATTATACCATCTACTACCCAAAGTGGTGCTGTAGGTCCTGATAGAGATCCTTTACCACGAATCGTAATATCTGTAGTGGCCCCAGGTCTACCGCTTGTAGAAGAAGCATAAACACCGGCCACCTTACCTTGTAGCATGGATGATACACTTGGTGTAAAAACATCCCTAAGCTCCTTGTTGTCAATTGCAACAGCCGAACCAGTCAAGTTAGATTTCTTGATGGTACCGTATGCTACCACCATAACTTCATCCAGACTCTCTGTATCAGGATTTAGAGCTACATTAATCATAGATTGGCCTGCAACAGGTATTTCTTGTGTTTCGTAACCAATAAATGAAAATGCCAAAATAGCTTCCTTATCACTTATCTCAAGACTATAATTTCCATCAAAATCAGTGATTGTACCTGTTGTTGTTCCTACAATTGCAATGGAAACTCCAGGTAGCGCCTCCTGTG
Organism: Carboxylicivirga mesophila; assembly: GCF_018271975.1. Lineage (GTDB taxonomy): Bacteria > Bacteroidota > Bacteroidia > Bacteroidales > Marinilabiliaceae > Carboxylicivirga > Carboxylicivirga mesophila. The sequence goes on along the minus strand of NZ_JAGUCN010000006.1, from coordinate 55,477 downwards.
TGGCAGCATCTGTAACCTTTCCACTCACTTCAAGCGTCTGCGCATTGGCATAAAACGATGCCAGCAGTATAACGATCAAAAGGTTTAAAACCTTAATTCGACCTTTTAATATTATTGAATTTATATACTTCATTATTTATCGTTTAATCTTGTTAGCTATTAGTAAGGCAGTAAACCATCTTCGAACACCTGCAATTCAGCCATGTGCGTAGAGGTTCCGACACGACTTCGCGTATTCAAAATCCGGATTCGGAAGTACTTGGATGTATAATTCTTGTCAAAAGCAATCACGTTTACTTCTGGTTGCACTAACGCGTTAATAACTTCTGCAGACTCCCAAACGGTTGTAAAATTCACGCCATCAGCACTGGTTTGCAGGTCAAACTGATCGGCATCATTACCATTAGCTCCTCCAAAGCGAGTCATAAAATTAAATCCACCAATGCTTTTTTCTTCAGAGAAATTGATTTGAATATGTGCAGGCAAAGTTACACCAGCAATTGACCATGCTGAGTGCCAGAAAGTAGCCGGATCACCATCCACAAGACCTTCTTTTGGTCCTTCATATGGTTCCTGAACATGTGTTTCAATCATATCAGCAGTCAAAGTATGGAAGGTTTTTCCTGCTTTACTGGTAAATGTTATTGTTTCGCCATAAGAAACACCTGCGGCATTAGCCACATATGATCGAACGCTATAATCAGTTTTTGAAGATAAATCCTCAAAATCTATTGAGTAATCCCAATCTTCTTCTAAAATCCCATCTTTAGTATACTCACCCACTGGAATATAATTATCATCAATGGTAGGCTCGCCTTCTCCTTGTATCCAACAAACACCGATAGCTAAAATGTTAGAACCGCCATCAGAAGTAACGGCTCCGTTAACCACAGCGCTAACATCCTTTATATCTGTAACACTTACAGTTGTTGTAACCGGTAAGCTACCTCCTTCATCATCACTATCACAACTCGTTAATGAAAAAACCATTAAGGCCATGGCGAAAAAATAAATCCCCATAAAATTCCGCTTCGGAATCTTTGGACATTTACCTTCACTAATTCTTCTTTTTTTCATAAAATTTAATTTTTAGATTAACATTAATACAGATGTAAACTTTCAGTTCGTTTCATTTACAACTCTGACGAAACCAAAAGAAGGACACCCTACATGCGATGTTAAAATAAATTAAAATTCAAGAAAGAAAATCACACAACACATTGTCTCACAATGCATTGAAGTCATAATAAATTTTTAAAGAACTATAAAAAAAGTTAATGAGAAGAAATTATCGGATGACATCCAACAGTAAAAGCAACAAAGGAAAATACTCTTTAAGCTCTGACCTCAACGACTTTAAAGCCCTACTCAGCAAGGCTTCAACCGCTTTTACAGAAACATTCATTTTTTTAGCAATTTCGGGATAAGTTAAGTCTTCAAAACGGCTGTATTCGAAAGCCATTCGGCAGCGTTCGGGCAAATTAGACAGAGCAATCACCAACTCCTCTTCAAATTCACGAAGCATCACCAAATTCTCGGTTGAATTTTCAGCCTGGGATTTACCTGATTCATGCTCATTATGAGCTTTTGCAATCACTTTCTCTTTTCGCAAATAATCGATACACTGATTTCTAACCATGAAGGAAAGATAGGCGGGAATGTTTTGTATCTCGGTTACTTCACTGCGTTTTTCCCAGAATTTAATAAAGCAATTTTGCACCAGACCTTGAGCCGTATCCAAATCTTTCAGGTACAGCATGGCTTGCGCACAAAGTCCTTTATAGTGCTTTCTGAAGATGTAGTCAAAAGCTCTTTCCTGACCACTTTTTAGCTCGTGTAATATAAAATCGCTACTATTATAACCCAACTGCCGATTATGAATAAATTCGACCCAAATATAAAAATAAAAGAATCACATTTCAAAGACACAATCGCACGTATATGGCGACTAATTTTGCAAACTAACACGAAACTCTAACTTACCGCAATGCTAATCTATGCATTAGTTATGAATACCCATATTTCGCAAAAATGGAAAAACTTTTAAAACCAGGGTCTGATTCCTTTCTGTATTCAGGGATTTATTTCCAACTAATATTTTCCTATATATTTGCTTGAGATTTGTCAACCCGAAACACTGCTGACACATGATGCAACAGAAAGTCTTAAAAACTATCCTAAACATTATCATCGTATTTATTTCTCTGAATAATACTACCAACAGTAATGCATCGGAATTAGCAAACTTTATTCATCTAACGGCTGAGGTAGGTCGGAAGCAAACCATCATTACCAATGTAGTGGAAGATTCTTTGGGTTACTTATGGATGGAATCAAAAATGGGCATACTTCGCTTTGATGGATATGACTATAAACACTACAGCAATAACCAGATATTTGGTTTTGATGGTTATACTTCCTCAATACTAGGTATAACAAAAGATAGTAAGGGACAAATTTGGTTTGTTTCAAAAAATGGAAAAATCTCGAAACTACTTAATTCAGAGCATTTTGAACAGCGCAAATTAGGTTATCTTCATTTAAAGGATAAAAGTGAGCTGACCTGCATGCAGATGACCGAAAAGCGTTTATGGGTTGGCACTAATAGAGGCGCTGTGCTTGGATTAAACCTTAAAGATTCTTCAAAAATCACCTTCGATATACTCACTCCAAATGAATCAATAATATCAGTTTCAAAAGCTGACAACAATACAATTTGGTTTAGCACCAATAAAGGCCGTGTATTTAATGGCAACCTAAGCACCAAAGAGTTCGTTGAGCTAAAGCTCCCTCGAAGCAATCAGTACAACAATGTTATGCTTACTACCGATATAAATGGGAACTTATGGATTGGAACAGAACTATTTGGTCTATACTTCTATGATACCAAATCTTCAACATTCAAACAGTTAAATAACAAATCAAACGCTTCCCGCTTCGTTCCCAGTAACATGATTATTACCATTTTTAATGACAGACAGGGCATTATTTGGGCTGGCACCGATGGCGGCGGTTTATACCGAATAGACCCTCAAACTCATAACCTAAAGGTATATAACCATTCGAAAGCTAATCAATTCTCTCTTCAAAGCAACACCGTAATTGGGATCAGTCAATCGAAGAACGATGACATTTGGGTCTTTACAAATTACGGGAACATAAATATTCTTCCTGCCGAATCTTCAACAATAGGCTATCATAGTGGCAGTATCTCAGGCTCCCCCAGCAGAATTTTATCTGTATTAAAAACACGGAGCAATAAGCTGTGGCTTGGAACAGATGGTGAAGGAATAACTATTATTGATGAAAATGGTGTTCCGCAAAGGCAATATTTAGCTGGCACTAAAACTGCAAATGGTCTTCCTGGAAATTATATTCAGGCAATGCAAGAGGATAAACAAGGTAATATCTGGATTGGAACATACCTGAATGGATTAGCAATCTACGACGACAAAACAGGCTTTTTCTCACACGTGCCGACTTCTAATTACACAGACCAGCCATCTACAGACATCCGGTCTCTTTACATCGACAAACAGGAAAGAATATGGGCTGGCAGTAACACCGGTATTTTTATTTTTTCTAAAGACGCTAAACAACTAGCCTACTTTCCAAAAAATAAAAACGGTCTTATAGGTGATATCGCAGAGGTTTTTATGGAAGATGAAAATTCTAACATATGGATTGGCATGTTTGGCGGTGGCATTGCCCAGTTTATTGAAGCAGAGGACCTCAACAAATCCACATTCATAAACCATAACATTTCTATTAGTAATACCTCAGTAGAAAACAGTGTATATAATGGCGTTGCCGATAAGCTTGGTAACCTATATCTCATTAATTCAAATTCAGAACTTATTAAATTTAATATTGCCAGTAAAAAAGTCGTTCTAATCGAGGGTTTTACTAATGACAAGCTTAGCCAGGTGCTTAGCATCACAATGACTGATAAAGACAATATATGGACATCAAGAACAGATGGCATAGCGCACATTGATTTGGCCAATAAAGAATATTATAAGTACACTCAAAAAAATGGCACGCTAAAGGGAGGCTACCTTACAGGCAGTGTTTATAATGACAAGAATAAAATTCTATACTTTGGTGGCGTTGATGGTGTTAACTTTTTTGATCCCTCGCTTATGAAAACACAGCGAACAAAACACCATCTCTACATCAATCACCTAACCATTATTAACCGCGATGCTCAACAGCTCATACCTAATCAATTGACTGAAGGCATAGAACACTTGGAATCTATAACACTAAAGCCCAACCATAATTCTTTCACCATACAGTTTTCGGTGATTGACGACTACCTTGAACCTGACTACTATTATGCCTACAGACTAAAAGGATTTGATAATAATTGGATGGCTAATGACAACCAACGCACTGCAACCTATACTAATATTCCGCCCGGCGAATATACTTTTGAAGTTAAGGCGGGAAGCACAAGAAATGAATGGGATATTGCTCCTCAGTCGTTAACGATTAAAATTCTGACACCAATAGGTTTTCGATGGTGGGCAATTACTCTTTACATTATACTGGCAGTCGTCATCGGCTATGTTATCATACGTTACTCTCTTTTGTGGACCAGGTTAAAAAGAAAACTAATGATGGAAGAGTGGCAAAATGAAAAAAACAAAGAAGTATATGCAATGAAAATGAATTTCTTCGCTAAAATGTCACATGAAATTCAAACGCCACTGACCTTGATTTTGTCACCTCTCGAAAATATGATAGAGCGCGCAGAAGGTAACCTGCTATTAAGTCAGCGTTTAAAAATAATCAGGAATAATGCCAAACGTTTATCCAAGATTGCATATGAACTGGCAACCATTAGAAATAAGGAAGTTGGTAAACTAAAGATTAAAGCCAGCAGAAATAACCTGGCTCAGGAAATTGATAATATTGCTCTTTCTTTTAAAGAACAAGCTCAATATAAAAGAATCAATTTTAACACAGAAGGTGTTTCTAACCAGAAAATATGGGTGTGGTATGATAAGGATAAAATCGAACACGTCGTTTATAATTTACTAACCAATGCCTTTAAATTCACACAACCTGAAGGTGATATTACATTGACGATATCCGAAGATACTTCTCTAAATGCAGCAGTAATAACAGTATCCGATACTGGCATTGGTATTCCTCAAAAAGACTTACAAAAAATATTTGACCTGTTTTACCAATCGCCAGATGGAGAAAGGATTGGGGGAACCGGCATCGGATTAGCACTTTGCAACGAACTAGTTGCTCTGCACAAAGGAGAAATTAGTGTACGTTCACAAGTTAACAAAGGAACCAGTGTAACTATCTATCTTCCTTTAGGCAACCAACATTTTAGCAGTAAAGAAATAGTGCCTGTTCAGGTTGAAAACAAGAACATTGTACAGACTAAAATTGAAACATCTGACAACCAAAGAGCAGAACAACCAACAAATGACAAAAACAAAAAAAATATAATGTTGGTTGAGGACAACTACGAAATGCTGATGTTTCTTGAAGACAGCTTTCGGCCAGACTATAACGTATGTAGCGTTCAAAACGGCAAGGAAGCCATTAACTCCATTGGCAAATTTACTCCAGACCTCATAATCAGCGATGTAATGATGCCCTTAATGGATGGAATAACGCTCTGCAAAACACTCAAACAGGAAAAAAACACACGCCACATTCCTATCATATTATTAACTACAAAACATGCCGTCAGTTCCAAATTAGAAGGCCTTAAATTTGGCGCCATCGAGTACATTAACAAGCCGTTTATTGTAAAGGAACTGCTATTAAAAGTTAATAACATACTTAGCTCACAAGAAAACTTAATTGAAAAATACCGTACTGATATTCTCACTAATAGCAAAGAAATAGAGGTAGACTCTCCTGACGAAGTATTTCTAGAATCAATTTTACGCGAATTGGAAAACAACTTTGAAGATCCTGACTTCAGATTAGAAGAGTTGGCTTCGAAGCTAAACATGAGCTACTCTAATACTTATCGCAAATTCCAAACCCTGACTGGTAAAACACTGGTTGACTTCCTTCGCTCTTTCAGGTTGCAAAAAGCGGCTTCTCTCCTTGAAAAATACAATTTTACCATTGCTGAGATTGCTTTTCGTGTAGGCTTTAACGATCCAAAATATTTTTCCAAGTGCTTTAAGAAGGAATATCAAAAAACCCCTCGAGAATACAAAACTGACTCAAAACAAGATAATTAATAGCAACAGCCAAGAAACTCAACATCCATCATTCCAACCTTTTTTAACACTAAATAGGCCACTATTCAAATAAAACTTCCTACTTTTGCGCCCTGAAAAAATCGAGTTGCAACATGATTACAGTTTCTGATTTAGCCATTCAGTTTGGCAAAAAACCTTTATTCTCAGATGTTAACCTAAAGTTTACACCGGGTAATTGCTACGGTTTGATTGGTGCCAATGGTGCCGGTAAATCTACTTTCCTGCGTATTCTTTCGGGCGAATTAGATTCCACACGTGGTAACATCAAAATGGAACCAGGCGAGCGTCTGTCCGTTTTAAAACAGGATCACTATGCTTATGATGAGTTTACCGTTTTAAACACGGTAATGATGGGTCATAAGGAAATGTGGGACCTGATGCAGGAAAAGGATGCCCTATACATGAAGCCCGATTTTAATGAGGAAGATGGTATGAAGGCCGCCAAACTGGAAGATGATTTTGCAGCAATGGGAGGTTGGAATGCCGAAAGTGATGCAGCTGAATTATTAAGTGGCCTAGGTATTAAAGAGGCGCTGCATCATCAGCAAATGAGCAGTCTAACTGGTAAAGAAAAGGTACGTGTTCTGCTGGCTCAAGCGCTATTTGGCAACCCGGATAACCTGTTACTCGATGAGCCTACCAACGACCTGGACTTAGAAACAGTATTGTGGCTTGAGAATTACCTGGCCAACTTTGAAAATACGGTGATAGTTGTTTCTCACGACCGTCACTTTCTGGATAATGTATGTACCGACATTGTTGATATTGACTATGGCAAAATCCGTATGTTCTCTGGTAACTACAGTTTCTGGTACGAATCAAGTCAGCTGGCTGCACGCCAGTTAGCTGCTCAAAACAAAAAAGCTGAAGAAAAGAAGAAAGAGCTTCAGGAGTTTATTTCACGCTTTAGTGCCAATGTGGCTAAGAGCAAGCAAACAACCAGCCGTAAAAAGATGCTGGATAAGCTCAATATTACAGAAATTCAACCTTCGACACGTCGTTATCCGGGCATCATTTTTCAGCCATCACGCCCTGCTGGTGATCAAATATTGAAGGTGGAGAACCTGAGTTACTCCATCGATGGCGAAGTGATGTTTAAAGATGTGACATTCAACATCGAAAAAGACGAGAAGGTAGTTTTCATTTCGCGAGACAACCGCGCAGTAACAGCCTTTTTCCAGATTATTAATGGCGAGAAAGAAGCTGAATCAGGCATTTACGAATGGGGACAAACCATTACCAGTGCTTACCTGCCAATGGACAATACAGAGTATTTCCAAAAAGACATAAAACTGTATGACTGGCTGGCGCAATTTGCCAAAGACACCTCTGAAGATTATATGCGTAGCTTCCTGGGTAAGATGTTATTCTCCAACGATGATATTGAGAAGAAAGCCACCGTACTGTCCGGAGGAGAGAAAATGCGCTGTATGATTGCACGTATGATGATGGAAGAGCCAAACATGTTAATCCTGGATCATCCAACCAACCACTTGGATCTGGAATCTATACAGGCGTTTAACAACAATATGAAAACATTCCCCGGGCAAATCCTGATGGCATCACATGACCATGAGTTTATTAGAACGACTTGCGGACGTGTTATCGAACTAACGCCTAATGGTATTGTCGATAAATTAATGGATTTTGAAGAATACCTTTCAGACGATACCATTAAAGCAGTGCGCGAAAGCAAGTATCAATAGGCACACAACAAACCGATATACTACAATAAGGGAAAGGGGTAAAACTGTAGCTGTTTACCCCTTTTTTGTTTGATTGATTTAAGGTACCTATGGAAGTGTTGGTAATATCACACGGTCAATAACATGAATGACGCCATTTGTTCCCTGAATATTTAGCAATGTACCTACTAATCCGGCTTCCCTGCTATTGGCATCAGTAATAGAAGGAATGGTCACATCAATAGCAAATGTTTCGCCTTGCAAGGTTGGTACATCCGCCGGTCCAGCAGGCAAATCACTTGAATAAACCCTACCATCAACTACGTGGTACAATAAAACCTGAGTTAATAAATCAACCGGAATATCATCTAGACTATTTACATCAGGACCAAGTTCATCTAACAAAGCCACAAATGCGTCATTAGTTGGTGCAAAAACAGTAAAAGGTCCACCTGCTGCAAGGGTTTCTGCTAAATCAGCCTTGATAACTGCCTGCACTAAAATTGAAAATGCTTCATTTGCCTGAGCAATCTCAACAAGATTTTGAGTAGGAGGAAGTAACACCTCATCAATGATATGAATTATACCATTCAGGGCTCGTATGTCTGCATATTGCACTTCGGCATTGTTAATCATGACACCATTATCAAGATTTACCTCAATAGCCGCTCCATTTAATGTGGGAACAAAACCATTACTTAACTGAGTGGATTTAACTTTACCAGCAACAACATGGTATAGAAGTATAGTTTTTAATTGTTCGGTAGGTACCTCCCTGATACTTTTAACGCCAATTTGATCAAAAAGCTTTTCAAATGCTTCATCTGTTGGAGCAAAAACGGTTAGCTGATTACGCACAACCGTACCGAAAAGTCGAGTTTTAAATAAAGCATACGTCAGATTTCTGAAAGTTGGGAATTTTCTCCAGCGCTTTAAATCACTGTTACCGTCTTCCTGCAAAAATTCAGGGTTCTCTGTAATCATCTCAAGGGTCGTTTCGATATCATACAGTTGCTGTTCAGTCGCGTTCTCAGGAGCTATGCTTGCATCTTTCTCACATCCTGCAAAAATCACGGCGAGGGCCAAAAATCCTACCAGGAAAAATTGGCTCACTAGTCTGTTACTCTTAATCATCGATCTATTCATATCTCTAAGTTTAAAGTGTTTACACCAACCTAACTGTAGATATGATTTTTTGTTTATTTATTTTTAATATTTATTAAACAAATATACTACTAAAGCTTCCGTAATGCAGTAATAACAGTACACCCCATGGTTTGTTAATATATGTTAACAAGGCGAAAAGTGCTAATTTATCATTCTGATTTCAATAGAAAAGCACTTACGCAAATATTAAAATTTACCCTACTGATTGGTGCAGACGGTTGTAAGTTCTCTGTATGTGCAGCGCAGGCTGTGCATCCTCAAAGACAATGTAACCAAGAGCCAGTTAACACAGGTCGTCTTTCAACATACTATACACTCTTAAGTCAAAATACTGGTTTTCCCCGAATCGCTCACCTGCTCTTTCTACTCCTTCAAAAACGAAGCCCAGCCGTTCAGGAATCTTCTGACTGGGAATATTACCTACAGCACACTTGATTTGCACTCTATTTAATCCCAATCTACTAAATGCATAACCACACAGCATTTGTACACAAAGGGTTACAATCCCTTTCTTTTGATATCCCTCTGATAACCAATAACCTATTTCTGATTTACGGTTTAAGCGATCCGTATCTTTAAAACCTACAATACCGGCAAACTCGTCCTCAAACCAAATGGTAAAGATTTGTTCGCGCTCACCTACTGGCTGCGTCAGTATTGATTTTATAAACTCTTCTGTATTTCGCTGTTCCTTTGTACCAGCAACAAATGGCAGCCATTTACCCAAATAGTCCCGTTGCTGGTCAATAACTGAAAAAATAACAGGTGCATCTGCCTGATTGATCTCCTTTAGGATAATATGTTGGTTAACTTCTATATGCATACCAAGTAGTTTAGGTCAAATTTGCGAAATATAACCAATTATCAGACGTATAACAGATTTTAATGGTTTACAACAATAGATAATAGCGACATATGCGGCGATTATCGTTGTATTTTTGTTTTTTTGTGGCTTAATAAATAATAAGCACACCAATGAGAAAAGTTTTAGGGTTTCTTTTAACCCCCATATTCCACCTTTATTTTGGACTGGTATTAGTTATCTTTCACCCCTTCCAGGTAATTGGTCATAAGCTACTTGGCGACCATGCACGACGAAAAGTAGTGGATACACTCAATTTCTTTCTAGTTAAAGGCCTTTATATTATGGGATGCCGGATCAAGTTTTCGGGTTTTGAGCAGCTACCTGAGGGGCGCCCCGTCATCATTGTTTCCAATCACCAAAGCTTATATGATATACCGGCTGTAGTGTATGGGTTCAGAAAATACTATCCTAAATTTATATCAAAAATTGAACTGGGCAAAAACTTGCCAAGCATCTCATACAACCTCATTCATGGTAAATCAGCCTTAATAGATCGTAAAAACGGCTCTCAATCGGTTAAAGAAATTTTCAAACTGGGCCGATTGATTCAGGCAAATAACTATGCTGCCTGCATCTTTCCTGAAGGTACCAGAAGCAAAACAGGTCGTGTGAAAAAGTTTATGACGGCTGGCCTTAACACCCTCTTAAGAGCAGCTCCAGATGCTATTATCATTCCATTTGTAATAGACGGCCATAGTCGAATGATGTACAACGGTATGTTTCCTTTAAAATTTGGCGAAAAAATAAGCTACACCGCCCTTGCTCCTATCGAGCCCAAAGGTAAAGATGTGGAAGAGTTGACCGCTGATATTCAGCAGTTAATAAAACACAAATTAGGACAGTCTGTTTGAACAAAACAAACAAATATTCTAAAATATTGAAATTGAATAAGAAACGACCTGCAGGTCGTTTTTTTTGTACCCAATATTGATGTATCTTCGGGCATCTAATAAACCATAATTTTCAATGGACTTTTTGAACAAACACACTTTCCATATTCCGGTACTCGGACTTGGATACACTCTGGATACGCCTATTAAGGTGGCGCCGTACGGCATTTCGTCCGTTATTTCATTGGTTGACGACAAACTTATGGAGCAATTACGCGAGTTCTATTGCGAGAAGTTTGACATGCCATTTAAAGCTATTTCGGAAAAAGTAGATGATTTCAGAGCTAAGCGCATTACTTCTTACCTTAACATGGTAGATGAGATTGTGACGGCTAAAGTGACTGATTTAAAGAAATCGGCGCTTGATAAAGGCAGTGAATTGGAAAAATATTTCAATATGTTGCCCGATTTAAGCTCTATAAAAGAAAAATTTAAGCTGAGTGACAAAAGCCGCCAGATAAAGGAAGAAGTAAACAACTGGATTCAGAACCACTTGCATGTTGGTGAAATTGATGTCAACATCATGACCAAACTGGATAAAGTCAACTACAAGGATGGCGAGGCATTGCCGATTGAGTTCAACGATGCCCACGCAGCGCTAAGAGGTTTTGCCAACAGTAACTTAAGTTCTTCACTGGTTCTTTCGGCAGGTATGAGCCCACGGCTGTACAGCTACATCGAGAAGTTTAAAGACTTCTTCCCTGATGTAAATGGTGAACTCAAGAAGAAGATTATTCTGAAAGTTAGTGATTTCAGATCGGCGCTGGTACAAGGAAAAATGCTTGCAGCCAAAGGTCTGTGGGTATCTGAATACCGTATTGAGAGCGGGGTCAATTGTGGCGGACATGCCTTCCCTACCAACGGTGTTTTATTTGGCCCCATACTGGATGAATTCCGCAAAAACAGGGACAAGCTGATTGAAACCTGTAGAGGCGTTTACGAGTCGGCCCTGGCCAAGAAGGAACTCAACACACCTGCACAAACTCCAGAAATAAAAGTGACTGCCCAGGGTGGAGTAGGCACCAATGAGGAGCACCGTTTGTTAATGGAGCACTACAAAATGGATGGCGTTGGCTGGGGTACACCTTTTATGCTGGTACCTGAAGCAGTGAGTATTGACACTGCTACCCTGCAGCTTCTTAAAGATGCTAAGGAGAAAGATTTATATTTCAGTGGTCTGTCTCCATTAGGCGTTCCGTTCAACAGTGTTAAATGGGCCTCAATGAGTGAGCAACGATTGGCTAATGCGCAAAAAGGTGAGCATGGAATGCCTTGTACCAAGCAATTCCTGAAGTACAATACTGAATATACCGAGAAACCTATCTGTACTGCCTCCAAGCAATACCAACGCAAAAAACTGGCTGAGCTGGATGCATTGAACCTGCCTAAGGAAGCGCACAACAAAGCCTATGCCGACATTATTGAAAAAGAGTGTCTATGTGTTGGTTTAGGCGTATCTCTATTGGAATCAAAAAATATTCCTGTTGGGCCAACCGATAAGGTAACGGTTTGTCCGGGACCAAACCTGGCATATTTCTCGAAAGAATCCAGTTTAACCGAAATGGTTGACCACATATATGGCCGACAGGATTTATTGGATAAGCGTCCGCGACCACACATGTTTTTAAAAGAGCTGGGTATGTATCTGGATATTTTCAAAAAGCGCATGGATGAATTTCTAAGCCAACCGGAAGATGCCAAAGAAATGAAGCAACTGACAGCCTTCCGTAAAAACATAATGGAAGGAGTTAATTACTACACTGAGCTTTTTAAAGAAAAGAAACAAGAAGTAGTGATTGAGTTGGAACAACTACTGAATAGTTATCCTGTAATAAAGAAGGAACTATAATAAACAATAAAGGCCTTAAGAGATATTCTTAGGGCCTTTTTATTGCAACTGAATCTCCAGTATACGTTTGGTACGTTTCATCACTTTATAACGTTCATCAATGCGTTTGCCAAGTACCCATACAATACTTTCGCCGCTTAACATCAGCCAGGCATCTTCTTTATCTTTCAGGCTATATTTTTCATCGATAAAAAAATCGCTCAGCTTCTTAAAATTCTTCATCCCCAATGGCATAAACGCATCACCTTGCTTCCATTTACGCACAAGCAAAGGTAAATCAACCAGATCTGCATCTAAATGAATCAGCTCTGGCTTTCGTGAAAATGAAAAATCTGCCGGTTTATCGTACACCTGAATCTTCATGGGCTGCTCGCCAATATTTAGCCCTTCCTCCACCCAAAAGTGCTGCACCCCTATTTCTTCGATGGGCAACACCAGCAGATTATGGCGATCTTTAATCAAACGATATGAATCACTAAAAAACTGCTTGCCTGATAAGCCTTCCAGATGCTCAAGCACCTCCTTAACGACCGATGAATTAAAGCCATATGGTCGCAGCAACTCAAATAGCAAAGAGGCATAATAAGGGTACAACTTTAACTTCGAGATGGGGATAATGACCGTACCCTCTTCATCGACGACCTCATTGGTTCGAAAACGTTCAACCTCCTCCTCCAGCATCAATTCGGTATCCTGTAAATGCGCCATATTCATTTGCATGGTATCAAAAAAAGCAGGATTGATAGACTCCAGCACCGGTATCAGCTCGTGGCGCAGCTTATTGCGGATGAAACGGCAATCATCGTTGGAAGCGTCATGACACCAATCCAGATTATTTTTCTCACAATAGCGTTCTATTTGCTCCCTGGTGAAAGGCAACAAAGGCCGAACAATATTATTATTACGGAAGCTAATCCCCGTCAGTCCTTTTACGCCGGTTCCTCGTACCAGGTTAAGAAAAAACGTTTCGATGGAATCATTACCATGATGACCAGTCACAATGGCATTATACCCTTCATTATTGACAATTTCCTGAAACCAGTTATAGCGCAGTTCACGTGCTGCCATTTCAATCGAAAACTTATTATCAGCAGCATACTTTCGAGTATCAAAGGTGGTTTTATTAAGCTGTATTGCATGCGCATTACAATAGTCAGTCACCAGCTGCTCATCACTATCCGAAGCATCGCCCCGTAACTGAAAATTACAATGGGCAGCAGCCAGCTGGTACCCTGCTTGCTGCAATAAATGCAACAAAGCCATTGAATCAGCTCCGCCACTAACAGCCACTAACAGCTTATCAGCTTCGGTTACCTGACACTTTTCTGCTAAAACATTTTGTATCGTCTGAGGTGTTATTGCATACATATCAACTTCTATTGCTCAATGTTAAACACTTTCATTATGGCAGATGCTTTCAGCAAACACTCTTCGTACTCCTTTTGAGGTTCAGACTGATTGGTAATGGCGCCACCTACCATAAAAGAGGCACATTGCTTCTTGCGGTTATACAATAAACTACGAATGACCACATTGAAATCAAAATCGCCTTCCGGCGTAACATAACCAATAGCACCACTATACAAGCCTCGTTTACTACTTTCGTATTTCTCAATCAGCTGCATAGCACTAACCTTTGGTGCGCCAGTCATTGAACCCATCGGAAAAGTTGCCTTTATGGCATCCAGCCAGTTATAAGCTCCTTCCAGTTCTGCTGAGATAGTTGAAATCATCTGGTGCACCTGCTTAAAAGAGTAGATACCGCACAACTCATCTACTTTTACTGAGCCCCGCCTGGCCACCCTTGACAAATCATTACGCACCAAATCAGTAATCATGATGTTTTCAGCCTGCTCCTTTTCCGAGTTAATAAGATAGCGTTTGTTGGCCCTATCAATAAAAGGATTACTATCGCGGGGAGATGTACCTTTTATCGGTTGAGAAACAATACGCGCACCTTCTTTTTTAAGGTAGCGCTCGGGTGAGGCGCCCATCAAAAACTTATCATGGTACTTAACGAACGATGAAAAAGGTGTTGGAGATATAGATTTCAATCGCTCATACACACATTGAGGCATCAAATCAACATCCTGAATAAAGAACTCCATGCAGTAGTTAAGCTCATATATATCGCCACGCTGAATATGCCATAATACTTTTTCAATGGCCTCCAGGTATTCGGCATGCGATACCTGATGGTTCAACTTGATATCCCCCAGCGGCTCCTCGGTTAAACAAATACTTTCAAATTCACTGATATAGTCTTTCACAGAGGCCTCATCATCATACTCTTCAAGATAGCCCACCTGCCAACTAGTACCATCATTTAAAAATAGGTAACGTGGCCTGAAGAAGAACATATCAGGCATCTCAATGCGATCGGGATTATCAGACGATAGTTCCTCCAGCAGGTTCTTTACATCATAGGCTATAAAACCTAAAATCCAGTCTTGATACTGATCATGAAATAGCTTTAACTGATGAATATCGTTAGTGCAGTCGCCAACACTTTGCAAGCCAGCCACAAAATCATAATTAATATCACTTTTTACGCAGGCAGGAGAATGAAAACCATTACCATCTAAAATAACAGCCGCCCCCTCGTTACGTGAAGCCTGGCATATTTGCTGTTTGAATGTACGCTCATCGCCGGGATGAATATTAAGGTACTTACGCATGACACAAAAATAAGAAAAACAATTGTGCCAGCTTTTCTCACATGTATGAGAAATGGCATAAGCCGTCTGGAATGCTTCAAGATTATATCAATATTCTACCTTAATATCGTTACTGGCTTGCATAAAAAAAGCACCCTCAAACGAAGGTGCTTCTTATAACTCAGTACAAATGTATTAATTACTTGCTTCCCAAATAGTCGGCAATACCTTCCTGAGTAGCAGTCAGACCTTTGTCGCCTTTGTGCCAGTCAGCCGGACAAACCTCACCGTTTTCTTCGAAGAATTGCAAAGCATCAACAATACGGATAGCTTCTTCAACGCTGCGTCCTAACGGCATATCATTTACTACCTGGTGACGAACAACACCTTCTTTATCAATCAAAAACAAACCACGATAAGCCATTGGCGTGCCATTGAATACAATTTGTCCATCTTCGTTGTAATCATATTCACCAGCCAACACATCGTAGTTTTCAGAGATGGTTTTGCTATTATCTGCCACCAATGGATATTTAACACCTTTGATACCGCCATCTTTAGGATCTGTTTGTAACCACTTCCAGTGAGAGAATTCTGAATCAACAGAAACACCTACCACTTCAACGTTACGCGCTTCAAACTCTTCCATTTTATCCTGAAATGCAATAATCTCTGTTGGACAAACAAAAGTAAAATCTGCCGGGTAGAAGTATAAGATAACGTACTTCTTACCTTTAAACTGCTCCAATGAGAAGTTCTCAACAATTTCACCGCCGTTAACCACAGCACTTGCGCTAAATGAAGGGGCTTGTTTTCCTACTAATACAGCCATAATTTTATTTTTAATCGTTAAACTTATTTTCTTAATTAAAACCACTCTTCAAACAAAAATGGTCAGGGGATGTTCAACGATTTAGTGTTTTTTTGCAACTAATTCAGCTATTTTAAGAATTACCTCAACGGCCTTCTGCATGCTCTGCACAGGCACAAATTCAAAACGTCCGTGGAAATTATGCCCTCCGGCAAATATGTTTGGACATGGTAATCCCATGTACGACAAGCGTGAACCATCAGTTCCTCCTCGTATTGGTTTTACTATTGGCGTAACGCCTACTTCCTCCATGGCCTGCTTGGCAAAATCAACCACATGCATTACGGGCTCCACTTTCTCACGCATATTATAGTACTGATCCTTAATCTCAATAGTAGCCGTACCTTCACCATATTCAGCATTGATCTTATTAATCAGGTGCTGCATCTCGCGCTTGCGGTCTTCAAAGCGATCGCGTTTAAAATCACGAATGATATACACCAGCTCAGTTTTTTCCACATCGCCATTAAACGACATCAGGTGGTAGAATCCCTCGTAACCCTCAGTATGTTCTGGTGTCTCATGGCGTGGCAACATAGTAATAATCTGATTTGCTATGCGAATTGAATTACGCATCTTGTTTTTGGCATAGCCCGGATGCACCATTCGTCCTTTCACAATAACCTTTGCTCCTGCCGCATTGAAGTTTTCGTACTCTAACTCACCAATTTGTGAACCATCCAGCGTATAAGCAAACTCGGCACCAAACTGCTTCACATCAAAATGGTCTGCCCCGGCACCAATTTCCTCATCGGGTGTAAATCCGATGCGTATCTTGCCGTGCTTAATTTCTGGATGGTTAATGAGGTATTCAGCTGCCGTCACAATTTCAGCTACTCCTGCTTTATCATCTGCACCTAAAAGAGTGTTACCATCTGTCACCACTAAATCCTGTCCTTTATAGTGCTCCACTTCAGGAAAGTCAGCTACCTTTAGAATAATATTTTCTGATTCATTTAAAACGATATCACCTCCCTGATAATTGTTAATTACCCGGGGCTTGACATGCTTTCCAGAGAAATCTGGGCTGGTATCCATATGCGCAACAAAACCAATAACGGGCACATCCTCATCTGTTGTTGCCGGCACGGTGGCCATTACGTAACCATTATCATCCACACTTACTTCCTCCAGACCAATGGCCTTTAACTCTTCAGCCAATGTCTTTGCAAATTCCATCTGCCCTGGTGTTGAAGGTGTCAGACCAGTATCTGTATCCGACTGTGTATCCACCACCACATATTTCAAAAATCGATTAAGTACTTGTTCCATAATTTTATACTGATAGCTATTGGCTGTTGACCACTAGCTTGGTTATTTGTTGAATTGTTAAGTTGCTTTACTGATTATTTATCGAATAACTATCAGCGAAGCGTCTTAATATCTAAATTCACTGTTTCACATCATCGGCCTTATAAACAAAACCCAAGCGCTTGCCCGTTTGCATTTTAGAACTGAGTATCTCACCATTCATCTGCATCATCGATATGATTTTCACATCGTCATAAGGAGGTACCAACAAGTCAAATTCCAGTGAATATAAGATGGCTGTCTCAATAATCTTCTGCCAATTCTCTGCATTAATTATTGAACTGCCAAAATGATTAATGCCCGTGCCCTTTTGTCGTTTTCCTTCCACGAAATAATGCCCTTCTTTATTAATAAATACACGGGCAATCAGGTAACCGGCATCATGCTCTCGGTTATACCTGAAAGAATCGTGCAAAAAGTTGTAGATATTAACAACGCCACAGTATGAGTTGTTCTCTTCGGCTTTTACATAGTCACTTTTCCATACCTCATGGTCGCGATCAAATTCGAAAGTATTGGTATGCATATGGAATACCAGTACATCTCCTGCCACCTTTAACTGAGCTACAAACTCTCCTTTATCTTCAAACAGCAAGTGTATTCTGGCGTCCGCATCACCTAATTGCAGGTTATACTCGTGCTGCACTTTTTTAAGTACCTCTTTGAGCAAGTCAAAATTCTTCTTTGTTGATTCAAAAACATCTTGTTTAACAACAGCTTTAGTCTGCAAAATATCGACTATTCCCTTTTTTATTTCTTGATTATTCATAGAGTGTACTTTAAAGTTTTAATAGTAAAAGGTTGGCTAAATTTAAACTTTTTCGCATAAAAAAAGGGAAACCTTTATCATGGTCTCCCTTTACTGTATCAATTAATATACTTTTAGTAGGCTCTTGCAAACATAACACGCTTATTCGACGGTTTTCCGGAATAGATACATACACCTTCTTCTTCTGGCTGATCTAATGGAATACAGCGTATTGTTGCTTTCGTTTCCTCTTTAATCTTCTGCTCTGTTTCAGGCGTTCCATCCCAATGAGCCATAATAAAGCCACCTTCTTCCAGGCGCTCTTTAAACTCATCATAGGTATCTACTGATACTGTGCTCTGAGCTCTGAAATCCAAGGCCTTTTGGAATATATTTGTTTGAATATCATCCAATAGTTTGACAATATGCTCATCAACACCATCCAGTGCAACAACTTCTTTACTAAGAGTATCACGGCGAGCCACTTCAACCGTTCCATTCTCCAGGTCGCGTGGCCCCATGGCCAAACGCACAGGCACACCTTTCAATTCGTACTCGGCAAATTTCCAGCCTGGCTTTTTATTATCGTTATCATCAAATTTCACATCAATACCTCTATCACGAAGCTTTGCAATTAATCCGCCGGCTACTTCTTTAATTTTCGCCAACTCCTCAGGCTTGCGGAAGATAGGTACAATCACCACCTGAATTGGGGCTAATTTTGGAGGTAATACCAAGCCATTATCATCTGAGTGAGCCATAATTAAGGCTCCCATCAAACGCGTTGACACCCCCCATGATGTTGCCCAAACATAATCTTCTTTTCCTTCTTTGCTGGCAAATTTCACATCAAATGCCTTAGCAAAATTCTGACCTAAGAAATGCGATGTGCCAGACTGCAAAGCTTTTCCATCCTGCATCAATGCTTCAATCGTATAGGTTTCAAGAGCACCTGCAAAACGCTCATTAGCTGATTTGATACCCTTCACAACCGGCACGGCCATAAATTTCTCAGCAAAATCACCATATACATTAATCATTGTCTCCGTTTCCTCTATAGCCTCTTGCTTGGTGGCGTGGGCCGTATGACCTTCCTGCCACAAAAATTCGGCTGTACGCAAAAACAGGCGCGTACGCATTTCCCAGCGCACCACATTGGCCCATTGGTTACATTTTATTGGCAGATCACGGTACGATTGAATCCAGTTTTTATATGTATTCCAGATAATGGTTTCAGATGTTGGACGCACAATCAATTCTTCCTCCAGTTTTGCCTCCGGATCAACAACAACACCATTTCCATCAGGATCATTCATCAGGCGATAGTGGGTAACAACGGCGCACTCTTTAGCAAACCCTTCCACATGATCTGCTTCTTTACTAAAGAATGACTTGGGAATAAAAATTGGGAAATATGCATTTTCATGCCCGGTATCTTTAAACATCCGGTCTAATACACTTTGCATTTTTTCCCATATAGCATAGCCATAAGGCTTAATTACCATACATCCACGTACAGCTGAATTCTCAGCTAAATCTGCTTTCAGTACAAGATCGTTGTACCATTGTGAATAACTTTCACTCCTAGGCGTTAAAACTTTTGCCATCTTATAATTCTTAATTTGTATCCGTTTCTAAACAAGAGGCACAAAAATAACAAAATTTAAGCCAATTCGTTAGGCCATAACCCTTGATTTTTTAATATTGCACACATCAGAAGAGAAACAACCGAAACAACCACCGTTAACATTTATTGAAATAATATTTACATTTTTTAATATACGGCACGGTATTTGCTTCTTTTCATGTATAATTAAACCTTGTAAATCCGGAGGATTAGCGATGAAAACCTATACAGTATTCGGCTTATTTATCCTGCTTATTTTAAGCGGATGTAGTTCTTCTCAGTATCTTGACAGTAGTTACTACGATGATGATTTGTATTATAAACCAAAAAGTAATCCTGTAGTAGTTGACGATTCTTATGCGCCTATCGCCCAGGATAAAGCAATAAGAAAAGAAGATCAGAAAACAGTCAATCAACTTAAAAGCCAGTACAACCAATCAGAACTGGCAACAGAGGATAACAGAAACTTCTCTCAAATACAGGCTGATTACATGGACCTGCTTACCAATGATTCGCTGGCGCAAATGGACACTTTGGTCTATTTTAATGAAGAAACCGGCTACTGGGTGGATGGATTCAATGGTTCAACTATGGATCAGGATTATGCCGAACGACTCATAAGATTTCATGGACCTTTCAACGGCATTCCCTATTGGTCGCCTTTATATAATGACATGGTTTACTTCAATAACTGGGACTGGAATGTATATGTAGATGGTAACTACGCCTACGCCTTCCCCACTTGGAGCAACCCTTGGTACAACGACTACCGATGGAATTACGGCTACCGCAACCCATGGCGCTGGAATGTATCTATGAGCTGGGGATGGGGATATGGTGGATTCTATGATCCCTGGTATTCACCATGGTACTCGCCCTGGTACGACCCGTGGTATTATCCATACTACGGACATCACCACTGCTATCCCTGGTACGGAGGCGGCTATTATCCTCCTGCCCACTTACCTGGAGGTGGTGGCGGAGGTATCGCCCGCGAATATAGACCAAGAGGCGGACAGGCCACATCTGTACGTCCGGAAGGTAGTTCAAGAGTTTCGTCGAGCAGAATTTCAAGTGGCAGAACTGCCAGCACCAAAAGCTACATTGAAACTACACCCACCAGAGAATCCTATACGCGTGGCACAACCAGTGTAACACATAACAGTCAGAACCAACGGACAATAACCAGTACTAAAACCGGCAATACATATACCAGAGTTGGCAGACAAGATAACACTACCAAGAGTTCAGGTTCCGTTGGAACCTCAAGAAGTCAGGGCAATACCAGGAGAAGCTACACTCCCAGCTATTCTAATTCAAGAAGCAACACAAGCAGAACTACCTATAATAGAAACAGCAGTTACAGTCGACCTTCTTCAACACGTAGCTCTAGCTCAACAAACAGAAGCATGACAACGCGTAGTCAAAGCAACAGTAGCTCGTCAAATAAGAGCTACAACAATAGCGGTCGAAGCAGCTATTCGCCAAGTCGTTCGTCTGGAAATAGTAGTCGAAGCAGCTATACTCCCAGCCGTTCATCTGGCAGTAGCAGCCGTAGCTCTTACACGCCAAGCCGAAGTTCGAGTAGTTCAAGTAGCTATTCAGGAAGTAGTTCAAGCGGGAGCTCACGTAGCTCAAGTTCAAGCTCTGGTTCATCACGAAGCAGTGGGTCATCGCGAAGCGGAGGAAGACGATAAGCACTTAATCTATTTACCCTAATATTTAACCAATATGAAAAAGTCATTATACATTCTGCTTGCCAGTCTACTTGTTAGCAGTTTCTTAAACGCACAAAACCTGGATGATGCCCTTAGGTTTAATAAAAGAGAACTCACTGGTACATCTCGCTCTCTGGGCATGGCTAATGCATTTGGCTCATTGGGAGGCGACTTAACCGGTATAAGCATTAACCCGGCGGGCATTGCAGTATATCGTACTTCAGAATTTGCTTTTACGCCATCTATTTCTTTAAATCAATCCAAAACAAATTACATGGGATTGGCCGATAAAGATGATAAATATGCCTTCCCATTCAATCAGGTAGGTGGTGTGGCAACCAACAAACCAATGAGAGAGAAAGAAAAAGGGCTAATCAGTACTCACTTTGGATTAACCTACACCCGCACTGCTGATTTTAACGAAAACACCAGTATGTTTATGGGTAGGGGCGTACAAGATTATTACGATGCTTCAGGCTATCCGACACAACTTAATACATTACTGAATAATATTGTTTGGGATGCCAACGGTCAAGCTCCCGAGAGTTTTAAAAACAGAGAGTATTTTGCTTACGAAGCCTATCTTTTTGACCCTGTTGAAGAAGGAAGTTACGAGTACTTTAGCCAATACGAAGACATTGATGCTGATGGTTATATTTTCGATCGTAATGTTAACGGAATCGACCAATACAATATCATAGAGCGCAGCGGTTATTCTGGCGAGTACGGACTTACTTTTGGCGCTAACATTAGTCATGTACTCTTACTTGGTGCTTCTCTAAACTTTCAAACATACCGATTCGAGCAAAAAGAAAGTTTCAGGGAAGTTAACAATAACAGCTTCGTTCCATCCGGCCCCGAAGATGTAGATTACTTTGATGCCTACAACAAGTTATCACAAAAAGGATTTGGAGTGAATGGCAAGTTTGGTTTGATCGTCAATTTATTCCCCATTCGCTTAGGAGCATCTTTTCACACCCCAACATTCTATAATATAGATGAAAAATTTAATAAGGGGATTAGCTCATATTTTATTGATTATCGTTCATTTGACAAACCTTTTGAGCATGGTGAATTTTCATATGATTACCGCACTCCATACCGAGCCCAGGGAAGCATTTCAATGATTCTGGGAAAATTTGGGCTTCTCTCATTTGACTATGAAATGACCGACCATACTTCGTCAAAATTTTCATCAAGCCGATTTGCCACTAATATTAAGGATGCCAACGAAGCAATCAAAACGACGATGAAGGTGACGCACGACTTTAAGGCTGGCCTTGAAATTAAGCCCGTTCCTTATTTAGCTATCCGTGCAGGTGCAGCCTATTTTGACTCGCCTATCAAGAAGGAGTTTATCGATCAGGAACTCACAAAATGGATGGCTACAGGAGGTATTGGTGTACGCAGTAAAAACTTCTTCTTTGACGTGGCCTATGCCTATAAATTCAATAAAGACAACTATTATATAGACACTGTGAGCGATCTGTCGCTTCTGCATGGACTATCGTTTACTGACCCGGTTGCTCAGGAATACAGAAACCATCAGGCAAGCTTTACCTTTGGTTGGAAATTTTAACCTTCTCCAACCTATTCTTAACCATAAGAAAGGCCGCTTCTCAAATGAGAAGCGGCCTTTTATTTGAACTAAACATTTAGCTTAAATAATCATACCGGCAGCTACAGTTTCGTTAGTTGCTTCATCAACCAGAATTAAACTACCTGTGATGCGATTACGACTATACGAATCGAAGAACAAAGGCTTTGTTGAGCGAATCTTGATACGCGCAATATCATTCATACCAACCTCTTTATCTTCTTCATTCTTTTCAAGTGTATTAATATTCATCTTATACTGAATATCAGTCACCATACAACGGGCATCTGAAGAAGTGTGTTTAATCACATACTTACCACGCGGCATCAGCTTACGCTCATTAAACCAGCACACCATCGCTTCAATATCCTGACTATTTTTGGGCTCAGAGCCATTGTTTCTCTTAATCAGCATATCGCCACGGCTAATGTCAATCTCATCCTCCAGGGTAATAGAAACCGATTGAGGCGCAAAACCAACCTCCAAAGATTCCTCCATCATATCAATGGATTTCACCTTAGAAGTAAAACCACTTGGCAATACACCTACCTCGTCACCCACCTTAATAGCGCCACTGGCAATTCGTCCGGCATAACCACGGTAGTCAGGCCACTCAGCCGATTGAGGACGAATCACATACTGCACCGGAAAACGGAAGTCATCGTGATTAATATCGCTGCTGATGTGTATATTCTCCAGCAGATACATTAAAGTTGGTCCATCGTACCAATCCATTACCTCAGAACGATCGACAACGTTATCACCCTTTAAGGCACTAATTGGCACAAAGCGAATATCTTTGACTGATAATTTTGATGACACTGCATCAATATCAGATTTAATCTTCTCAAATGTTTCCTGGCTGTAATCAACCAAATCCATTTTGTTGATACAGAAAATAACATGAGGGATCTGCAACAAAGAAGCAATATAAGCATGACGCAATGTCTGCTCCAAAACACCATGACGGGCATCAACCAAAATTAAAGCTACGTTGGCTGTACTTGCACCAGTTACCATGTTACGGGTATACTGAATGTGACCCGGTGTGTCGGCAATAATGAATTTACGCTTAGGCGTTGCAAAATAACGATAAGCAACGTCAATGGTAATCCCCTGTTCACGCTCCGAACGCAATCCATCAGTTAATAAAGCCAGATTCACTTCTTCATGACCCGAGCGCTCACTAACACGCTCAATAGCTTCCATCTGATCTTCAAAGATGGCTTTACTATCATATAATAAACGACCTATTAATGTACTTTTACCGTCATCAACACTACCTGCAGTGGTGAATCGTAAAAGCTCCATATCGAGATATCCTGATTCTTTTCCGGACATATTATTGAATTTTCAGATTTAACAAAGTTTAGAAATAACCTTCACGCTTACGATCTTCCATGGCTGATTCAGAACGCTTATCGTCAGCACGTCCTCCACGCTCGGTTGTTCTTGTTGAAGCTACTTCATGAATGATATCCTCTAATGTATTAGCGGTTGATAGTGTTAGACCCGTACAAGTAACATCACCAATGGTACGACAACGTACATCAAGCGTCTCTACTTTTTCAGTATCTTTCAACTGCATAAAGGGCAATTTAGCCAACCAAACACCATCCCGATTAAATACCTCACGCTTGTGCGTAAAATAAAGACTTGGCAGGTCAATTTGTTCCATATAAATGTATTGCCACACATCCATTTCAGTCCAGTTACTGATTGGGAATACACGGAAGTGCTCGCCCATGTTTTTACGACCATTGAAGATATTCCAAAGTTCGGGACGTTGATTCTTTGGATCCCACTGTCCAAATTCGTCACGGTGTGAGAAGAAACGTTCTTTAGCACGTGCCTTTTCTTCATCACGGCGCCCGCCACCCATGGCTGCATCAAACTTATGATTTTCGATCGCATCCAGAAGTGTTACGGTCTGAAGCTTATTTCGACTGGCATTAACGCCTTTTTCTTCTACTACGCGGCCCTGATCAATTGAATCCTGCACCAATGCCACAATACATTTAGTACCAGTTTCCTCCATAATACGATCGCGGTATTCCAACGCTTCGGGGAAGTTATGGCCTGTATCGATGTGCATTAAAGGAAAAGGGACTTTGCCCGGCCAAAAAGCCTTGCGCGCCAGGTGAAACATTACAATTGAGTCTTTTCCTCCGGAGAATAACATCACAGGATTTTCAAATTGAGCTGCAACCTCTCGAATAACATAGATAGACTCTGCTTCCAGTTCCTTAAGGTGATTTATTCGGTATTGATCCATGATAAGTTGATTTGTCTTACAATATAACTTGACAGATATGCTGTCGTCTGCCATCTCTTAACAAAAACGACGCCAAATTTAATGATAAATAAAAGACTTTGAAAATTTTGAGAGCAGTGCTTTTTAGGAAATTAACCCTATAAAAAAAGGGTGCTTTCGGCACCCTTTCACAATGTTTTAGTATTTCGTTTCAATATCATCGGTATCAAAACTCTTATTATACTGTGTCATGGCCCTGAGGCTCATTCCCACATTTGAGAAACCGCCATCATGGAACAGGTTCTGCATGGTCACTTTGCGAGTTAAGTCTGAGAACATTGTAATACAATAGTCAGCACAGTCGGCAGCATCGGCATTACCAAGTGGCGACATACGGTCAGAGAAGTCGATAAGGCCATCAATACCTTTCACTCCACTACCAGCTGTCGTTACTGTAGGCGACTGCGAAATAGTGTTAACACGCACTTTACGTTCACGGCCATAGATATAACCAAAGCTACGACCAATAGATTCCAATAAGGCTTTAGCATCTGCCATATCGTTGTAGCCATAGAATGTGCGCTGTGCAGCTACATAGCTTAATCCAAGAACAGAGCCCCACTCACTTACAGCATCCATCTTGAAAGCAACCTGCAACATTTTATGAAATGAAATAGCTGAAATATCTAATGTTTTGGTTAGATAGTTATAGTCTAAATCATGATAAACCCTTTTCTTACGAACGTTTAGCGACATCCCGATTGAGTGCAATACGAAGTCAACCTTTCCGCCAAGCACATCCATCGATTTCTGGAAAACATTTTCAAGGTCGGCCACATTAGTAGCATCAGCAGGAATAATTTCTGCTTCACATTTTTTACCTAATTCAACCACCTCACCCATGCGGCAAGCTACCGGTGTATTAGATAAAGTAAAACGTGCTCCTTCTTCGTAAGCTCTTTCAGCTACTTTCCATGCGATAGACATGTCATTTAGGGCACCAAAAATAATCCCTCTTTTTCCTTTTAAAAGATCAAATCCCATATTAATTTAATTTTGAGCGCACAAATATACTGCATATGTTGCACAACACAAGTTTCAATGTTAATATTCTATACCTAACCTTCTTTAACAATTAATTATTAAAAAGGTTCTTATAAGTTATAAATAGCTGATTAGTTATTCAATAGCGAACGTGCATTTTCGATAGCGGCTTCCGATAAAGTTGATCCACTTAACATCTTTGCCACCTCTACAACCCTATCTTCGTGTGAAAGTTTTCGGATATTAGATATTGTTTTTTCGGCCTCATCCGTTTTAAACACTTTAAAATGATGATCGCCCTTGACAGTAATTTGCGGTAAATGAGTGATACTAATTACCTGCATGGAGCTCCCCATTTGAGCCATGATACCGCCCATCTGATCAGCCACCTCACCAGAAACTCCTGTATCAATTTCATCAAAAATAATGGTTGGTAAGCCTTTGGAAGACGACAGAAGAGATTTAATAGACAACATCACACGTGATATTTCCCCTCCAGAGGCAACCTTATTAATGGGCGACGGCTGACCGCCTTTATTACCAGAAAACAGAAACTCAATTTCATCAACACCATCATTCGTAAAATGCCTACTTATCTGGTGCTGAATCACAAAATTAGCATGTGGAATCCCAAGAGTTTGCAGCTGCTTCTCAATGCTTGATTTAACCAGTTCAAAAACGCCTGTCCGGCTCTTGGTAATGGTTTTACCTGTCTTCACCAGTTCCTTTTCGAGCTGCTGCAGTTTCCCTTGCTTTGCTTTCAGCTCATCATCAAAGAAATTTACCTTATCAATAGCCTGTCCCAGCTCATCCCTGAGCGCCATTAACTGTCCAACGCTATCAACCCGATGCTTCTGCTGTAAACTATATATCAGATTGAGACGCTCTTGCACTTGCTGAATAAGCTCAGGATTATACTCTAGATCTTCAGAACGGGCTTCGATATCTTCTGCTAAGTCTTTCAGATCGATACGAGCCGACTCCAACCGCTGAATCAACTCTTCTCCATCCGGCAAATAATTAGCTATGCGGCCAAGCTTATTCACTGAATCAGTCAGTAGGCCCACCACCGGTGCAGGTTCCTGACTGAGGTTATTTACAACCTCTACCAGGTTCAATTTTATTTCTTCAGCATGCGATAACTGCTCCAGTAACTGCTCCTGCTCCTCCTGTTCACCAACCTTTAATTTGGCACTATCCAGCTGCTCAAACTGAAACTGCATATAATCCAAATCTGCCTTTTGTTTCTCATTTTCCGCAATCAGCTCTTCGATTTCCTTTTGTAAAGATTTATAGGCAGCATAGTTAATGCGGTATTCATCAAGCAATGTCTTGTTGCCAGCTAAGGTATCAACCACCATCCGATGGAATCCATTATCATCAAGCAGCAGGTTTTGATGTTGAGAGTGTACATCTATCAACTGAGCACTAATACTTTTCAAGAAACCAAGATTAACAGGTGTATCGTTAACAAAGGCCCGCGATTTACCTGAAGGCAGCAACTCGCGTCGGATGATGGTTACCTCCTCATAATCCACATCATGCTCATTGAAGAAATCAAGCAAACCATAATTGCCAATATAAAACTCTCCTTCAACCACACACTTCTGATCCTTGTTCAGCAAAGCATTTACATCACTTCGTTGACCTAAAATCAACGAGAGTGCTCCAAGCAGAACAGACTTACCTGCACCTGTTTCGCCGGTGATAACAGTTAAGCCGCTGTCAAATGTCACTTCAACCTTATCAATTAAGGCGTAATTAGATATAGATAATGACTTGAGCATATTAGTTTGATGATAATATCTTTTCGTACTTCTTATTATTGGCAGGATCTACCTCCTGTAACAACTCTACAATCCGTCCTTTTTCCATTGAAAAGGATTCTTCAAAAATCTTCACCAATTCATCAGATTTTGCGGTAAAAAACACCTGTGTAAAAAATGAACTGGGCCTTTGACGATGCACCTTTCTGGTCAACTCCAGAGCCTTTACAATTTCGGCGCGCCCCTCCTCTACCTTATCACTCATTTTATCCAGACCTTTTCGGTGATATTCATACATACACTGTCGCAAAGGACGATGGTATTCATTAAGAATATTTTCGATTAACCAGTAACGGTTACGCTGACCTTCAAACGATTTCCAGCCAGCCTCCCTGGCTCCCTGGGCTCTGTTAACTATACGTTCAGCTTCCTGAAAGTAAGGCGTTCCTCCATTATTACTATAGGAGTCGTAATCTAATCCAAGTACCACATTGGCATAAAAGGCTAACACGGCTATCAGGTTTGATTCAAAATTATTCGGATTATAAATCAATGGCTCAAACTCCACATATTTAAAATGAAAATCCTGATCCTGATGATTGAACAGTACTGTATAATAATTTGAGTTATAAACCGGTCGCCGAGCCTGAATCTGAAATGAACCTTTAAACTCATCAATCGAAATCATTTCAGCAACGTTAATCATTATATTACAATCAATACGTTCTTCTGGCGCAAACTTATCATTGGTCCACTTTTGATTATTCATGAACTCCATAATGGCCGTTTGAAGGGTTTCAAAAACCTTCTTATTTGAACCTTGAATTTGAGGTGACACTACCTGAACCGCACACTGAAACTCTTGTGCCGTCGACGATAGCCCATACACCAAAAGAAGAATACTGATTAAATATCTCATAGCTATTTATGATTTTTTACTCTCGCCCATGTATACAAGCAACGAACTCATCTACGATATCACGAGCAACTTCATCCTTAGCTTTTAACGCAAATTCCGTGGTCTTATTATCCTTATCGATGATCGTAATTTTATTTGTATCAGAATTAAAACCAGCCCCTTTATCCTCCAGACTATTTAAAACGATAAAATCTAAGTTCTTCTTTTGAAGCTTCTTTTGGGCATTATTTAGGGCATCCTGCGTTTCTAGAGCAAACCCCACTAAAACTTGCTTATCCGTTTTCTTTTTCCCTAATGCAGCGGCTACATCAATCGTTGCTTCCAGGTTAATGGCCATCTTTTCTGATGTACGCTTAATCTTTTCATCAGCCTTAATAGTAGGCGTATAGTCCGCTACTGCCGCTGACATAATGGCCCCATCCATATCTGCGAAAGTCTTCTCACATGCATTATACATATCATTGGCACTAACAACATCAACACGGCCGATATTCGGATGATTTACAGTAAGGCTGGTTGGCCCGCTCACTAAGGTCACAAGAGCACCTCGCTGAGCTAGTTCCTCCGCAATTGCGTATCCCATCTTACCAGACGAGTAATTGCCAATAAAGCGCACAGGATCAATTTTCTCATGAGTTGGTCCAGCAGACACAAGTACTTTTTTACCCTCCAACTCCAACGTTTCTTGTTTACTAAAGAACATTCTTAGTTCTTCCACAATTTCTTCGGGCTCAGCCATTCGCCCTTTACCAATCAGACCACTGGCCAACTCACCCGAATTAGGCTCAATCAAATGATTACCATAAGAACGAAGAGTGGCCATGTTACGCTGCGTTGATGGGTGCTGGTACATATCCAGGTCCATTGTTGGGGCAATAAACACCGGGCAACGTGCAGAAAGATAAGTAGTGATCAACAAGTTATCAGCCACCCCATTGGCCATCTTACCCATTGTATTAGCAGTGGCCGGCGCAATAATCATAGCATCAGCCCACAATCCACTATCCACATGACTATTCCAATCGCCGTTTTCAGGATTAAAAAACTCCACCAGAATCGGTCGTTTTGATAAGGTTGCCATGGTGAGTGGCGTTATAAACTGTTTCGCCAATTTCGTCATGATAACCTGCACTTCTGCTCCTTCTTTGACCAGCAAACGTGCGAGCGTGGCACACTTATATGCAGCAATACCACCTGATATTCCGAGAATAAACTTCTTACCTTTTAGCATACTCAAAAATAAAAAAAGATAAAAGAGAATATACTATCCTCCTTTACCTTTTATTATTATTCTTATAAAGTCGTTGAATTAACCAGAATAAATCTGATTACTCCTCGTTTTCTTCCTTATCAGGATTACGATGGTACACATTACCTTCTACAAACTCTTGCGTAGCAATGCATACAGGCTTTGGTAAGCGCTCATAGAAACGCGAAATCTCAATCTGCTCCCTGTTTTCAAATACCTCCTCTAAGTTATCGGTATACGACGCAAACTCCTGAAGCTTCTTGTTTAACTCTTCCTTCATTTCAGAGCTAATCTGATTGGCACGTTTACCCAAAACTACGATTGATTCGTAGATGTTACCGGTTGGCTCAGATAAAACATTTTTATCCCAGGTCACTGTCGATACCGGTGCATTTGTTTTTTTGTAGTCGATTGACATATGATAATTTTTAATTTACTGCAACTTCGTTATTATATCCTTTCAGCATCTTATCGGTATCTTCAAATATCCGATCTGCCTTCTTCTTATATTTTCCTTCCGGAAATTCATTTACAAACGAATAATACTCATCAATAGTATCTCGCACACGCTCCTCTTTCTTTTCCTCAACACTATTAACTGCCTGAATATATTTAGACTCCAGAATCAGGAACGATAACTCTTCTCTGTATTTCGTATCAGGAAAATCCTTCAGACTGTTTTGAGCTGCAATGACTGCCGATTGATAATTATTACCTAAATAGTCACCCAAATTATAATACAACTTGGCATTAAGATACGACTTATATACTAACTTATCACGCAACTCATCCATTAAACGGGTCGATTCATCAACTCTGGCACTATTAGGATACATATTAATAAACAACTGAAACTCCTGTATTGCTTCTTCTGTTGTTGTCTGGTCCAAACGTGGTTTAGGCGAACGCATATAATAACAATAGGCACTCATATACTGACATTCTTCAGCATAATCTCCTGCCGGAAAGTTCTTAACATACTCACGGTAGTAATGGCCTGCAGTTAAAAAATCATTTAACCCATATAAACAATTAGCATAAACGTAGTTTGCTTCCTCGGCTTTATCCGTACCCCTGTAAATATTTACCAATTGCCCTAAAAGAGTAGCTGCACGCGTATAATCCTCCTGCTCATAATACTTCATCGCTTCAGCATACCAAAGCTCATAATCCTGGCTTTTAAGTAGTTTCTGATATTTACTACAACCAGAACCAATTATCCCTAGTAATGCGACAACAATCAGTAAGTATTTCAACTTCATATATTTGAAATTTTTGAGATTCAAAAAATACGTAATAAGCCAGTTCTTTTTAGCTGCTTTTACAACGTGCAAAGATAATCTTTAGGATTTAACCTCACAACCCCGAAACAGATATAATCAACAAGCACAATAATTTGCACCTACAACCACTCATATTACTTCAACAAACTGCAGCAGTAGAGAAAACTCACTAACAGATAAGTCAAGAAAACAACTAAATACCTCACGGATTGAACATTACCATCAATTCATGTGTAATCCTGCCGAACATCAATCGGCTACATCTCTTTTTTAACCGGGTTTCTTTCAAAAAGATAAGTAAAAACATTACATTTGCAGCGAAAATTTTAAAAGCTCAGTATAGTGGATATTTTCGATAAAATAAAGAAACATATGGGCCCATTGGGTCAATATAGTAAAGAAGCACATGGATACTTCACTTTCCCAAAGTTAGAGGGCGAAATTAGTCCAAAAATGAAATTCCGTGGAAAAGAAGTACTTACATGGAGTTTAAACAACTACCTTGGACTAGCTAACCACCCGGCAGTGCGTAAAGCTGATGCTGATGCCGCTGCAGAATATGGCATGGCCTATCCAATGGGTGCTCGGATGATGTCAGGTCAAACAAGCAAACATGAAGAGTTGGAATCTAAACTGGCCGAATTTGTTGGTAAAGAAGATGCCTACCTGCTAAACTTTGGCTACCAGGGAATGGTATCAATCATTGACACCTTAATTGGCCGCAATGATGTTATAGTATATGACTCTGAGTCACACGCTTGCATCATGGACGGTATTTTCCTTCACAAAGCCAAAGGAGGTAAAAGTTTCGTATTTGCCCATAATGAAATGGATAAATGCGAAAAGATGCTTCAGTTTGCCACTAAAAGAGTAAAAGAAACAGGCGGAGGTATCGTTGTTATTACAGAGGGTGTATTTGGCATGGCTGGTGACCTTGGTAATCTTAAAGGAATAGTTAAGCTAAAAGAAAAATATAACTTCCGCATTTTAGTGGATGATGCACACGGATTTGGCACCATGGGTAAAACAGGTGCTGGTGTAGCAGAGCACTATGATGTTGTTGACCAAATTGATGTTGTATTCAATACATTTGCCAAGTCAATGGCCGGCATTGGTGGGTTTGTTGCCAGTACCGAAGAAGTTATCAACTATTTACGCTATAATATGCGTTCGCAAATTTTTGCTAAGTCTTTACCAATGCCAATGGTAGTAGGTGCGCTTAAGCGATTAGAGATGTTGCGTGATGAGCCTGAACACAAAGCCAACCTATGGAAAGTGGTTGAAAGGCTTCAATCAGGCCTAAGAGAAGCCGGGTTTAACCTTGGAAAAACTGAATCTCCTGTTACACCAGTATTCCTTGAAGGTAACGTGGCTGAAGCAACTCAGTTAACAATGGACTTGCGTGAAAACTACAATATCTTCTGCTCTATTGTTGTTTATCCGGTAATTCCTAAAGACCAGATTATGCTGCGTATTATTCCTACCGCTGTTCACACAATGGAGGATGTTGATTATACGATCAAAGCATTCCGCGAAGTACAAGAAAAACTTAAAGATGGTAAATACAAGAGCGATAAAATTGCCAGCGTATTTTAAACCATCAATTCAAGCATACAAAAGAGGCTGTTCATACAATGAACAGCCTCTTTTTTTATCAAACTCAACACTAAAATTTAATCTTTAACCCCAGACAAAGCAATAATAATCCAAGACTAATGTATTTCAACTCCACCCAGCGATCAAACACCAGGCTTAAATCTATTAATTCGGCTGAATCTTCGCTAATAACAGGTGTATTAATTCTTTTAACCACCCAACCTTTTAAATTATGAACATCGTCAGTTCCCATTACAACATCAGTATATTCACTAACAGTATCGAAAAAGCGAACCTTAATCTCACCTGATTCACTTACCACGCTTTCTTCTCCACCTTCATTTCCAAGCAACTTTACAGCAAAAGGCAAACGATAGAATTGACCAGTTTCAGCTTCAGCCTCAAACAGAGCTCTATCGGCACCAATGCGCATAGACAGGTTATAATAGTCATGCTGCCCTACTACTGTTGAAAATACAAATACGAGGGTAGCAATTACCAAAGCAAATGCAGACCATTTAGCTTTAAATTGGCGACTATTTACTCCAAGAAAAACACCCCCAGCAAAAAATGCAAAAACCGCAAGAAGCATGGCTGGTACAGTCAGCAAGCGATTAATTAAAGAAATCTCAAGCCCATCGGGCCTGATTAGAATCACAATTCCAAATATGGCAACTGCAATACCAACGGGCAACAATACTTCCTTACCCCCAACAAACTTAACCTTTGCTGAATCAGAGATAATTCCTACAGCCAGCCCTATAGCACCAACCAGTAATATAAAATAAAGGTTCTGTGGCCACACCAGCTGTACAATTCCCAGCGTAGATAATACAGGACTTAAAAAATAACCAATTAATAACAACCCAATAGTGATGAGGATACCCGACAGATATCCTCTTTTGATCGATAAATCATCCATAGATTAATGAGATTCGTGATAACCGTTAACAATACTCTTAAAATTGGCACTTACAGAAGCTCCCATAGTAGCAAAGTATAAATGAATCACCAAAAACAAACTGGCCAAAAATCCAGCACTGGCATGAAGTAATGCTGTCAATAAGGTACCGCCAATTCCAAAGAAATTATCAATAATGGCCTCTGGAAACATAAGCGCTAAACCTGTTATAATTAATATTGGATACAATACAAAAATGACTCCTACATATGTTACTTGCTGCAATGGATTGAACTTTGCATCTTCTGTTGTTGGGTAAGGAGAACTCTCACCCTTAAATACACCAAATGTATAATATCTGATTTGCTTAAATAAACGTTCAGACATCCCCTTAAACCTTATTTTGTAGTGCTTTTTATTAGAAGTAAAAACAAAGGCTGCTAAAAAGAATAGGTAGGCCAGAAATATTACAATCCCCGACACATTATGACTAGATACAGCTACATCAAATGGTAATAAAGGATATGCCGGGTTGGAATACTGCATACTAATCCCTGATATTAATAAAACCAGAAAGCACAACGCATTAACTGCATGCCAAATCCTGATCCAAACTGGATATAAATAAAGTCTATCACTCATATTACTTCTTTTTTGAAACGATGAAACGTAATGTGGCATGTATCAACAAACCTATTACCAGCATACCAAATAAGGCTATACTAACAAAATTCAATGTCTTGTTTCGATTGGCACCAATAATATATCCTTCATTTAACACAACGGCATTGAAGAAGCCTGATTCAGCTCTGCTTTCCTTGGCCCGATGAGCATAAAGCGATTCCATTAATACTGAATTAGAGCTGTGACATTCCACACAATTATGCACTGCTTCCTCTTTGGGCAATATATTATGGGAGACAAGCAAGTCAGACTGAACCTTTGTGTGGCAATCAATACACCTCACTTTGGTAAAATGTCGGCTCTGGTTTGGCAACCAGGAATGAATACTTGCAATATCCTGTGGTTCATCATCAGATAACAGCCCATATTTAAACTTGTTATCGTGACAACTTAAGCACATATTATTACTTAGTTCAACAACCTCAGTTATAGGCCTATCTTCTCTTAAAGCCAACTCATATCCATGCGCATCATGACACATCCAGCAATTAAAACGCTCATCGGAAGCTTTGTAATGCACACTTTCCATAAAAGCAGCCTCAATACCTTCAAAGTTGAATTTAGCAAAGGTTTCGTCACCTCCATGACAATCCATGCACTGATACTTCTCTTCAAGCCTTAATTCACCACTATGTGGAAATGTCTCATACTCCATAGAGTGACAATCTACACAAGCAAACATCTTATGAACAGAGGTGTGCAGTTTCGTACTATCTATATGATGAAATGGATTAAGAGGTTTACGATCAATTTGATCCGTCCACTCATTATGGTATTCATAAAACACCTGACCATGACACTTTAAACATTGTGAATTGTCGGCCACTCCATTTGCCCATATCTGATGACCAAACAGAAGAACCAGCAGGTAAATCGGAATTATTTTTAATTTTTGAACCATTGTATCTGAATATACTATTGGATAAAACAAAAAACTGCCAGCATAAAAGGCAAATACCTCTTGCGCGGGCAGTTTGTAATAATGGTGATTTATTTATTTTTTAAGCGTACGTAAATACGTAACGATTGCCCATCGGTCTTCATCATCCGGAATTTTCTTTTCGAAATTTGGCATATCATCACGACCTACAAAAGACTGATAATAAATCACGCCATCTTTTTGAGCCTGAAATTCAGCTGAAGTAAAGTCTCCTAAATCTGCATCAATACTTCTTGCTTTTGGACCATCACCTTTTCCAATATTTCCATGGCACGATTTACAATGACGTGCATAATTCATCTTACCAATTTTTATCATCTCAGCATCATCAGCAGCCTGAGGATTTTTCATACTCTGATACTTGGCTGGCACATCCCAAGGTTTCTTTTCCTGCACAAAAGACATTAACACAAAGCTTAGCATTACTAATGCACAGCTAACCATTATCGACATCTTCAACTTTTTCATACTATTAGTTTTTAATAATTATCTAGAAATTCCACAATCGCGTTATATTAAAACCAAAGCGAATACTCTTGCTATCAAACTCATTTGTATTGTACATATACAACTCTTGTGCCAGGATACCTAAACCATTAGTCACAAATATTTGAAAAGCGTGCGTACTCGTTGATACCTCATAACCGATTGAGAAGTGTGGCTTTGGGTGGTTGGTAAAAGATGTGTGTTGCGAAATACTTTCAATCTTTAGTGGAACCCCCAACTCAAGAGTCAATGACGATTGAGGACTAAACTTAATACGTCCTCCAAAGCCAAGTCCAATCTTATCATTATCCAGCAAACTATCTACTGAATTGTAATGAGTAAAGTTGGCACTTGCCTGAACCGATAACCAATCATTAACCTTACGGCCTACTATCACCTCAGAAAAGTATGATAATCTATCGGAAAAGGCATAATCTACGCCAAAAGCAGCGTCCTCTCTACCATCTATGGCTGCATTACCATATAGCGTTAAGCTAACCGGAATGGTATTTTCGCGCGTCTGCTGAAATGGGGTGTATTTGGCCTGAAAATCCTGATACTTCTTCTGGCTGTTCGTTCCAAAACCTACACTTAAATTATCTAAAATCGAATAATTAAAGCCAATACGGATGTTTGCTCCCGGCGCCATAATACCAAATACATCACTAATCCCATTTTCTACAGGACCAAAACGGTGACTTATCACCATTTCCAATGTATTTTTGTACTGAGTAATACTGGTCTGGTGGTTTACCAGAGTTCCAGACTCCCATGGCGCTCTAACCGGCTTATCTACTTTTTTTTCAACTGGTGCTTCTTCCTGAGCCATTGCAA
The DNA here is from genome assembly GCF_018271975.1 of Carboxylicivirga mesophila. GTDB lineage: Bacteria > Bacteroidota > Bacteroidia > Bacteroidales > Marinilabiliaceae > Carboxylicivirga > Carboxylicivirga mesophila. Next base: position 18,291 of record NZ_JAGUCN010000006.1, on the reverse strand, counting down.
AGTGACCAGATAACAACACCAAAACAATCAGATATACTATTTTTTTCATTGTAATCGTTTTTTAGTTATCCTCTGCACCTTGTTCAATCCAGGTGATAATGAGCGCTTTCTGATTACCAACATAATTATAATTGGTGTGCGGGGCACTGGTGCCAGGCACTTTTACAATTAAACTATTGGGGGCATTATCTAAATCCATAAGATTTAAACTAGTCAGCGATTGATAGGCGTTACCTGGCTCTAAACTAAATGTCACACTACCATTATGACAATTAGTACAACTTTGCGTTGTCCATATCGGCTCTATCTGCTCAGAAAAACTGATTGGCTCTTCAGGATCTACCGGTTCACCTGTGTCAGGTTTGATAAATTTATAATCACACCCAGCACCCAGCACCGAAAGGAATAATATAGAAACAAATAATACTTGTAATGCTTTCATATGACCTATTTAGTTAGTTAAACAAAAGATTGAATGGCTATCATAATAGAATAGCCATTCAATTGAATTTACTAATTCGTTCCTAAATAAGTTCTTGCTGCATTAATCAAACTCTGAGTATATTCCTCATTATGGATACCGTAGCTATGATCATTCTTAACAAGTGCAAAGTTCCAGTAGGCAGCTAATTGTTGATGTGTCCATGTACCACCAATTAAATGTCCATCTGCATCAGCAATACCAGCAGCCATCAAATCAGCATGAAGCGCGTCTAATAATATTTTATTGGCTGCCATCTTACCTGGCAGATCAATAGTAGCACCTCTATCTGTATGACACTCATCACAAGCAGTAAACACAGGTTCTCCGTCTTCTGTAGCAGCCATTTTCATTGAATGACCACCAACATACCCACCGTAGTTACCTGTCAAAGCGTTAAACGACATGTGACAGCTTTTACAGCTATGATGTCCTTTTGTGCCTGAAGGGGCAGTTGGGTTATCTGTACCAATGTATCCACCTACACCACCAAATATAGCACCCTGAGCACCATAGTGAGGTCCCCAGTGAGCCGCAGAACCTGCTGAGATTTCAATTGAACCTTCAACACTAGGATCTGGCTGACTTGTTCCTCTATGGCGAGGCTGGTGACATTTAATACAAGTATTACTTAATCCATCAGGATCACTATATTGATTGGTTGCATCCACTTCTAATCCTGTGAATATACCATTATCGTTTTCATTTAAGTAGAAATCTACAGCATCTGTGTAATGCAATGCATAATCACCGCGCTTGTAGGTAGTATGGATTTGGTGACAAGTAGAGCACGACATAGGTGCAGCTTCAGGATGCAATCCACCTGAATTTGTACCATCTTCAACTGCCTTAATGAAACCATTATGTGAGTGACACATTGAACAGGAACCTCCAGCATAATTTGCATAACCCACGTGTTCCTGACCACCGGAGAAGTGCAATGAATGCTTAAATTGAGCAATCTTGATAGGTAATTCACTATCATTAGTGTGACATTCAATACATCCTGTAGTACCATCAATTCCATTAATTCCATCAGTCCCATTGGTACCATCTGATCCCGGAGGGCCTTGAGGACCTTCTTTTGTACAGCTAGCGAATACAACAGCTAATGCCATTACTACAAGCCAAATAAATTGTTTTAGTTTTTTCATAACTCTTGGACTTAATTGTGATTACGCGGTTTCTTAATTTTAAAATACTTTTTAACAATTTTAAATATTTCCTTGTTAACTAACACGATGTAAGTTATACGCCTAATGATTGATATAAATCAATACAAATTGCATATCTAATTGATATTTGGTATATTAGAATTTACAAACTGATTAACGAAGCTTCTCGTTATTTAAATTCAGTCCATCTAAAGAGTAATCTTATTATTCTATGAATGTGATAATTAATTTAAAACCAGCTATAGACTGCGCATAACGTACAAGCGTTAGCGATTTGGTAAATTGAAAGAAACTTTATACTTTCAATTTCAGCAACAATTCATCAATTAGGTACTAATATGACAAAAACAATGAGTGACATTACCGGATGTAGCAAGTGCAATATCAAATTCAATGGCTTTGAAACGCTTAATGAAGATGAGCTAAATGCGTTCAAGGAATCTCACTGTAAGGTCGTTTACCAAAAGGGTGAAACCATTATAAAAGAAGGCACCCGATGCAATAATATCATTTGCATCAAAAAAGGGTATGCCAAACTCTATATCAAAGGATTAGAAAATAAAAATATCATCATAAAAGTACTTAAAGAGGGAGATTTCATTGTTAGTCCGGGGCTCTTTACCGATAATCTGAACCACTTTTCGGTAAGTGCCCTGACTGAAATGGATACTTGCCTTATTAGTGTTGAGGCTTTTACCAGTGCCTTTAGAAACAACATTTGCTTTGCTGAACAAATACTAAAACTAAATCATCAGATTACGACAGACTTATACCACCAACTCATCAACTTTTCGCACAAAAAAATGACAGGCAGAATTGCCAATACTATCCTGTACCTTTCTGAAAAAATTTATCACTCCCGTAATTTCTACACAACGCTCAGCAGGCAAGATATAGCAGATCTTTCAAGCGTGTCAAAAGAAAGCTTAATTAGAGTGCTGAAGGATTTTAAAGAAAGTGGCATTATTTCGATTAATGGTAATCAAATTGAAATTAACTCCCCCAAAACCCTCGAAAACATCAGTCGGGTTGGTTAAATGATAGTAAAAAAAGCACTCTTCCGAAATGTTCGGAATTTTCTGGTTTATTCAAATATATGGGTAGCACTTTCAGTAGCATCTTTAACAGAGGTGCTAAATATTCATGCCCAAATTGACAACCTTCTTATTGTAATATTTAATTTTTGCGCGGCATTGGCGGGTTATAACTATATGCATCTTTCTGTTTTTATTGTCAGCCCGCACAATTTAAAGGCATCACGACTGCGATGGCTCTACAAACACAAAACCCTCATTATCATTATCACATTAGTTGCTGCATTAATTAGCGTATACCTATTTTTCTATTTAGGCTCAGGCAATCAGAAAAATATATTGCTCTTTACTATCATCTCTGCTCTTTACATTATTCCCAGCCGAAAAAACATAGGATTACGCTGGATTTCAGGTCTAAAAATTTTAGTTATTGCCAGCTGTTGGACCTTATTAGCTACGCTTCCACTCCAGCAATCAATTGAGTTTAATGCCATAGCCATATTGGCAACATGGCTTTTCATTATTGGCCTCACCATCCCGTTTGACATACGAGATATTGCAACTGATCCCAAAGCCTTAAAAACAATTCCTCAACTCACAGGCACCAATGCGGCCACCTGGCTTTCCTTTGGATGCATTTTAACTAGTTTGATATTATTGACTACATCAAACAACACTGTAAATATCATCATTGGTAATACCCTCTTTTTGACTTTGGCAATACTATTTATAGGAAAGGTAGCTGCGCACCCATCAGCTGCATTCATCAACTTTTACATAGAAGGCCTCCCTACTCTCTGGTTACTGATAACAAAGGCAGCTTCTTTATTTTAGAAGGCAAATTCAAGCCCCAATTTAAACGCCCAGTTATCAATCGCTTCAGGCAAACGATATGCGCCGTATCGGTACTGTACCGATAAACCATATTGGAAGATAAAATTTGAAAAGAGATTTTTCAGGTATAAACCCGATTCGTAGTAGCCTTTATTAAAAGTTGAAATCCCTTCAGGCGCATCACCAAAAGCCACATTGGTACTAACAACAATCTCGGGCTTAATGCGATTATTTGTATTGAGTCCCAGTGGAAAACCATGACTAAAATACATGGCAGTAAACTGATTGGCTCCAAACTCATTTAAACGCATGGTACCAAAAGTATATGGCACCAAAACTGTAAATGACTTATAGCTACCTAAAGCACTATATACTAACGTACTTGGGTAATCGCCTGACATATAGCCACCCTCGAATCGCAAAACCGTGTACATGGAATTGGGATAGTTAAAGCGCTTATGCACCCTCGACTCCAAGCGGGCATATTCATACTGACTATCACTTTCCCACTTGCCTGCTGCAGCATTTAACCACACAACGGGCCAATTGGTTCCATTCGATATTTTACCCAATGGAGAGTTCGAAAAAGTCTCTTTATTGGCCCATTTCAGTTTAAGACCAACTTCATTCAACTCTAATGCCGGAGCCACATTATCATCAACCACAAAACGATACGATCGCTGTGGATTCAACTCGTGATTACTATAATAGATACCTGCCTTAAAATATTTCACGAACCGAAACTCAGCTCCGGTGGTCCACCCTTTTGACAAATCCATTGTTTCTGTTAAAAACCGGCTAAAGCGCTCACTTGATAGTGCTTTTACGCCATCAATGAACTCAAATGAACCAGTAGCATAAACATCATCCTGATACTTCACATATAAGCGATTCTCTTTATTTCGAAATGGAGACAATGTCAATTCAAGTCCATATTTGCTGGCTTTATCTCCAAAGCCATAGGTATAATAGCCTCCGGTAGAGAAATTCTTTGACAGCCGAGGACTGGTATACAGACCTGCCCCAAGCTTTAGCCCTTCATAATCGTTATAGTCGATTAACCTGGAAACATCCAGCTGTAGTTTCCCTATTGGTACGTACCCTTTCACCAGAGAAATTTGGGTTTTAAGTATGGCATCCAGATGATTTTTTCGCCCAATACTATCGAGGTATTGATAAGTTAATGAATCCCTTGCCGTCAATGGTTCATAACGAAAATGTGCAATATCAGGAGCATCATCAGCTATATTTAAATCCTCCATCACTACATTATCAAATTCCCTGGGTGAAAATTGTGGCTGTGTATTAATGGCTGTCACATAACTCTTGCCTTTGCCAACCAGCGGGAACGGCAGTTTTCGCAATGCGCCCATACCTCCCAGTTCAAGACTACTTTCAAGTTGCTTTGGGTACCAGGCACCATTAGCAACCGGCTGGTAATTTTGCCTTATAAATAAACGCATTCCATTTTCGGTGCCAGCGGTGGTGGCCGATACGGTCTTTATGGCCAATGAACTACCATCGATATGAAACGCACCAGTTAAACCTCTGAAGTTTCTATCATTACGCGGACGGTACGATATGTAGTAGATGGAGTCGCCACTAGCAGTTGTATAAGTATCTTCCAATACAAACTGATAGGCTGCCAACCCGGGTTTAGATGCCGGATTGAGATAAGAATACCCCAATAGTTTGACGTATTGATTATAAAATGAGAACGGTTGCAGCATAGCAGGAAATGAAGCCAATATTGGATCTTTTAAACCGCTTACTCTGCCTGATAATATCTTTTCCTTACCAACTCCTTTTTTCAAATGTTTCTTTTCAGAAACTGATTCGAACAGAAAAAGGTAACTATCATTTATCAAGCCCAGCGAATCCCTTAACTCAGCTCTTTCTTCAGCACTCAAGTTAGCAGGCCATTCAAAATCCAAGGTCATTTTGTGATAAATAATGCAGCTAAAAGGATCGTAGTTATCTGGATTATGCCGATACCTGTTTTTTACCACCTGCTTCATAATAATAACAGCAGGATTTTCTGTTGGTAATACATTAACCGTTGGCAGATGATACTCCAAAGGCTTCAAAAAGATGGTGGCTTTATTGGCAAACTGGCTAACATCAATCACTTTGGATTCATATCCTAAACAACTGACTCTAAACTCGCTTACCTCTATATTAGTTCTGATTTCAAAACGACCATCAATATCTGTTACGGTTCCTGCACCTTCGCTATACACAATATTAACGAAGGCAATGGGCTCTTTGGTTTGCTCATCGGCCACTATACCTTTGTAGGTTTGAGCAGTTGATACGAACTGACATAACTGCAGAAAGAGTAAAAGTAAGATTGATGATACTTTCATCAGGGATATTGTTTAGATTGGTTAACCGTTCTAAATTATAAAACACTTATGGATTTAAAAAAATATCCCTTGCTATAATTAAATAACAAGGGATTATATCGTTCAACGAGGCTATTTCAACATGCCTGCCTTCAGCCTGGTCACTTCCTTATCAGTCAGATATCGCCATTTACCCCTGGGCACACCCTTTTTAGTTAAACCTGCAAAATAAACCCTGTCGAGCTTCATCACTTTATAACCCAGGTGCTCAAACATACGGCGTACAATCCTGTTTCGTCCCGAATGAATCTCTATACCCACCTGTGTTTTATCGTCCTTCTCTGCATAACTGATGGCATCCGCATGGATGGGACCGTCCTCTAAGGTAATACCTGATGCTAACTGCTCCAGATGACTGGCAAAAACCGGTTTATCTGTGAATACATGATAGATTTTCTTGGCATTATATTTCGGATGAGTCAACATCTTAGTCAGTTCTCCATCATTGGTAAGCAAAAGCAAACCTGTTGTTTGTTTATCCAGTCTGCCAACCGGATAGATGCGCTGCTCACAGGCATCCTCCACTAAATCCATCACGGTTTGTTTGGCATGCTTATCTTCTACAGTTGTTACGTAACCTTTGGGTTTATTCAAAAGCACATATACTTTTTCTTCCGGATTAAGGCGTTGTCCCTGGTAACGAATATCATCTTTACGCCCTACGGAAGTTCCCAGCTGCGTCACCACCTTGCCATTAACGGTGATTTCACCTTTTTCAATCAGCTTATCCGCATCGCGGCGACTGCATACGCCCGCATTGGCAATGTATTTATTTAAGCGCATAGTTTCGGAAACAACCTCAACCGGCTTAGCTTCTTTTTTGACAAAGGGCTTTCGACGCGAAGCATCCATCCCGTTTTCTTCCGAGTCCTTGCGTCTGAATGCTTTTGGTTTATGTTCCTGCCTGGCTTCTCCGTCAAATCGTCGCCGACCTCCACTATTTCGTTCTTTCTTCATTTATTTCAATTCGTTGCATCAGCTTACCAACAGTGGCAAACTCAAATATTTAACTGTGCAAAGTTGATAAAAAACCAGCTAAAATTAGCTGAATACACAATAAAAAATAAAGCCCTTCAACATACAGCTAAGATTTACGACTTTCGAAACCTTACGTAAGAAAACAAATTGGATATTTAATTATTATAAAATGTTTCGTAAGAAATTATTGGCTTTTTAAAAAATTACAACCAATTTTGCGTACTTATCTTTAAAAGCAATTTATTTATGACATTAATTAAATCCATTTCTGGAATCAGAGGTACAATAGGCGGCCAGGTAGGTGAAGGCCTGTCACCTCTTGACGTAGTTAAATTTGCATCGGCATATGGGCAATGGGCTAAACTGCGCCATAAAGGTAAAATTAAAGTAGTTGTAGGACGCGATGCACGCATCTCGGGCGATATGGTCAAAAACCTGGTAATCGGCAGTCTTCAGGGATTAGGTATTGATGTTGTAAATATTGGCTTAGCCACCACTCCTACTACCGAAATAGCTGTTACGGAAGAAAAAGCACACGGTGGCATAATTCTCACTGCCAGTCATAACCCTAAGCAATGGAACGCCCTGAAGCTTTTGAATGAAAAAGGTGAATTCTTAACGGCAGCTGATGGTGCCGAGGTGCTAAAAATTGCAGAAGACGAAAGTTTTATTTTCGCCGACGTAGATGACTTGGGACAAGTAAGCGAACTGGATAACTATACTGACTTACACGTAGAGCATGTACTTAACCTGAGAATGGTTGACGTGGATGCCATTAAAAAGGCAAATTTTACGGTGGCCATTGACTGCGTAAATAGTGTTGGTGGAGTTGCATTGCCAAAGCTTCTGAATGCATTGGGTGTAAACAATATCATTGAGCTTTATTGCGAACCTAATGGCCACTTCCCACACAACCCTGAGCCACTGCCAGAAAACCTGACTGAGATATCTAAAGTTATTAAAGAGAAAAAAGCCGACGTAGGCTTTGTGGTAGACCCGGATGTAGATCGCCTGGCTATTGTTAATGAAGATGGCAGTATGTTTGGTGAAGAGTACACGCTTGTAGCCGTAGCTGACTATCTGTTATCGGAACAAGTTGGCAACACAGTATCCAACCTGTCGTCATCACGTGCCTTAGCTGATGTAACACGCAGCTTTGGCGGCGAATATTCACCGGCTGCAGTTGGTGAAGTAAACGTGGTTGCCACCATGAAAGCTACAAACGCGTTAATTGGAGGTGAAGGCAATGGCGGCGTTATTTATCCTGAAAGTCATTATGGACGTGATGCATTGGTTGGTATTGGTTTATTCCTGACGCATCTGGCAAAATCAGGTACTAAATGCTCCGAACTTCGTGCAAAATACCCAGAATACCACATATCAAAGAACAAGATTGAATTAACGCCTGACATTGATGTAGATGGCATCTTAAAAAGCATTGAGGAAAAATACAGAAACGAAGACATCAACACGGTTGATGGACTAAAAATAGATTTTCCTGATAAATGGGTGCAATTGCGTAAGTCAAACACTGAACCAATCATACGCATATATGCCGAAGCTCAATCAATGGCTGCTGCTGATGAGCTAGCACAAACAATAATAAATGATATTAAAGCTTTGATTTAACAGCCTATTAACATTATTTAACAGAAAGCTCGTTGAAAAACGGGCTTTTTTTTGTGCCGTTATATAGTTTTTAACTAAAATCGTAGTTGCTAAACCTGCATCTAACGTATTATGAAGAAGAAGCACTACATTATTATAGCATGCATAGCTATAGGTATCCTTTCCCTACTATTTATCCCTAGAAAACAATCAGCTGATAATCACCTATCTACCCGAGCAGTAAAAGGTAACTTTACTGCACGTGTATACTCTACAGGCCAGTTACAGACAGAAAACTCTGAACTTATAGTTCTGCCTAAAGAAATGTCGAGCCGTAATATTGACATGTACGAGATTAAAGTATCGAACATTGTTGAAGAAGGAACGGTCGTTGACTCAGGCGGTTATGTAGCCACGCTCGACCATGCTGCCGTTGAAGAACTTAGAACAAAGGCACAGGAGGAGCTGGAAACATCGCTTAATGCCTACGAAGATGCTAAAATAGATACTAACTTAAATCTAAGCACATTACGCGACGAGTTGCTTAATGCTGATGTTGATTTGGAAGAAAAGAGGCTGATTCTGGAGCAATCCATTTACGAGTCGCCGGCCGTTAAACGAAAAGCAAAACTTGACGTTGAACGTTCGGAGCGCGATCTGGAGCAGAAGAAACGGAACTATAAGCTGAAACAAAAGCAAGACGAGTTTAAAGTTTACCGTGCGTGGGAAAAAGTTAAAGTAAAGCAGGATAAGGTCAATGACATTGATAAGCTATTCAAAGTACTTGAAGTAAAAGCACCAAAGCCCGGATTGGTTATATATAGTTACGATCGCTTTGGCAAAAAGATTAAAGCAGGCTCAACCATCAGTCGTTGGCGCCCGCAAATAGCCGAATTACCCGATCTAAGCTCAATGCTATCCAAAACCTTTATCAACGAAATAGATATTTCTAAAGTTAAGGTAGGTCAATCTGTCAAAGTAGGCATCGATGCCTTCCCTGAAAAGAGCTTTGATGGCGAAGTCATTTCGGTGGCTAATATCGGGCAAGTCATTCCCGAAGGCGACGCAAAAGTGTTTGAAGTGTCTGTTAAAATTGATGGTACCGATAAGGACTTACGCCCAGCCATGACCACCAGCAACATTATTAATACGGCTTATCTGGAGGATATTATATACGCACCTCTTGAATGTATATTCACCAACGACTCTTTGAGCTTTGTATTTATTAAAGAAGGTGGCAATGCTTATCGTAAACAGATAGTGCAGCTAGGCATCAGTAACGAAAACCATGTGCAGCTGATTGATGGTGTGAATGAATCCGATGAACTGTTAATGAATACACCCACAGATGCAGATAAGAAGCTATTTAGCGGCATTGAAATATACGAGCGCGAGTTAAAAGCAAAGGCAGACAGCCTAAACAATGAACCTGCTAATATTTGATACCACCGACCATGAGAAAAACTCCGTTTCAAATATACTTGCGCTATGCTCATAATATTACCATTGCCATAGAAGCCATTTTATCCAATAAAGTAAAATCGTTTCTGACTGCTCTTGGTATTATGTTTGGCGTTGCAGCCGTTATTAGTATGCTGGCCATTGGCAAAGGTGCCCAACAAGAGGTGCTCGAACAGATAAAGCTGGTAGGTGTCAATAATATAATTATTACACCTGTTAACCAATCAATAGATGGCAATGGCGAAAACGCCGACAATGGCAATAAAAAGAAGAAATTCTCCAAAGGCCTTCATCAATTGGATGCCAATGCCATTATTGAAACCATACCATCCGTCAAAAAGGTCAGTCCGGTTGTCTCACTGAACTATCATGCCATTAAAAAGGGTAAAAGTTACCCTGTAACGCTTGAAGGTGTGTCACCTGACTATTTCGAAATGCTTAATATTGTTATTGATCAGGGCAAACATTTCAGCGAACAACACTCCGACATGGGAACGCCAGTTTGTATAATTGGTGACAATATACGCAACCGCTTTTTCAATCAAAGTGATCCTGTTGGACAGTACATCAAGTGTGGCCAGGTGTGGCTGCAGGTAATAGGCACTATCGAAAAACGCGACTTTACAGCTTCTGCATCTGATGAAATGGGTATTAGCAGTAGTGACAACAAAATAATCATCCCCATTAAAACCATGCTGATGCGTTTTAAGGACAGAGGCGCCATAAAACCTGAGGTAATGGACAACATGGCAGGTGGCGGATTTGTCTTTTTCATGGGTGGCAACCCGGAGGATGAAGCACCCAAAGCTTCAGGCAAAACTACCAACCAGCTCGATAAGATAATTGTTCAGGTGGATGAAACGGAACAGTTATCGGCCACTGCCGATGTCATTAAACGACTCATCTTAAGACGGCATTCCAATATTTACGATTTTGAAGTAACCGTACCTGAGCTGCTGCTGAAACAACAACAAAAAACCAATGAAATATTCAATATTGTTCTGGGTGCAATTGCTGGCATCTCCCTTATTGTAGGTGGCATTGGTATCATGAACATCATGCTGGCCTCAGTGTGGGAACGTATTCGCGAAATAGGCACTCGACAGGCCATTGGAGCATCACGTAAGGACATCATTGTTCAGTTTTTGGCCGAATCAACCTTAATCAGTATCTCCGGTGGACTAATCGGCATCATACTGGGGGTTTTACTGGCTCACCTTATTCACCTGATGGCCGATATTAAAACAATCGTTTCATTCTTTTCTGTTATTGTTGCCTTTGGCGTATCAGCCACGGTAGGTATCATATTCGGATACATCCCGGCTAAAAGTGCTGCCAGCCAGGATCCTGTTGAATCATTAAGACACTAAACTCATGCGTTACATCCTATCTCTAATCCTATTAACTGGTTATTTACAAGTCGGTGCGCAAGTCTCAGCCGACTCGTTAAAACAAAAAATGAGTTTGACACTCAATGAGGCCATACAGCTTGCCAAGCTGCAATCCATCTCCAGCTTTAAATCAAAAAACATGTACCTGGCCAGCTACTGGGACTTCAGGAGTTTTAAAGCGTCGCAGTTACCAGGTTTACGTCTCAATACAACACCATTTAATTACAATCGCTCGGTAACACCACAGTACGATTCCGAATCAGGCGATTTTATCTTCGTACCCGATGAACGTATCTCCAATGATATTGGACTATCGGTCAATCAGAACATCACATTTACTGGTGGTGAGCTGAGCCTCACATCTGTTGCCAGACGCCTTGAAAATATGCGCTCTGAAAATACCAGCTATACTTCAGTGCCTATAAGTATTCGTCTCAGCCAACCCTTAACCGGATATAATAAGTTCAAATGGGAATCTAAACTCAGACCTTTAGAATTTGAACAGGCGAAAAAGCAATTCCTGGCCGAGATGGAAGCCCTCTCGGAACAAACGGTCAGAATCTTTTTTAATGTCGTTGGGGCTCACATTGATCTTAACATAGCCGAAACCAACCTGGCCAATGCCGATACATTATACAATGTTGGTAAAGGGCGCTTTCAAATAGGTACTGTTACGCAGGATGAACTGCTGGATCTGGAACTAACTTACCTGAATGCCAAAATGTCAAGAACCAAAGCGGAGGTGACTTTAAAGCAAATGCGAAACCAGCTGAACTCATTCTTAGGCTTTGACAAAGAAATTGTTATCACCCCACTCATCCCCAATACCATACCCGGGTTAAAAATCAATGCCGATAAGGCGCTTGAGCTAGCCAAAGAAAATAACCCACAGGTACTGGCTTTGGAAGCTAAACTGATACGAGCAAATGAAGACATTGCGCGAACACGCTCCACCAGCGGCTTAAGTGCAGACTTAAGTGCCAATATTGGAATCAATAAGCAGGCGGATAACATAAGCGACCTCTACACCCCACCCTACGGCGATGACAGAGGTTTGGGAGTAACACTCAATGCGCCTATCATTGATTGGGGCACCCGCCGAGGTAAAATACTGATGGCCAAATCCAATAAGCAAGTGGCAGAAGCAGAGGTCAAACAAGCATTGATTGATTTTGAGCAAGACATCGTTATGCGCATCCTTCAATTCAACCTGCAGGAAGAACAAGTAGACATCTCGGCAAAAGCTGATACAGTTGCGCAACTGGGATACAATGTGACCAAACAGCGTTTTATGATTGACAAGGTAGATGTCATTAAATTAAACGCTGCCCGTAACTCGCTCGATAATGCCCGTCGACGTTACATCGAGGCCTTATCCGAATTCTGGAGAGGTTACTATACCATTCGTCAAATTACCCTCTACGATTTTGACCGCAATGAAAGCTTAATCAAATCGCTGGATTACCTTTTGGAAAACTAAACTATGAATAAAAAGACCATTGGCATATTAGCAGGTGTTGCATTGGTAGCTATCATCATATGGCAACCATGGCATTTGCTTAAAAACTCAGACAGAACCGTTACTGTAAAAAAAGGAATTATTGAAGCCACTGTGGTTGTTACTGGCGAATTAAAGGCCGAAAAAGCCGTAGATATACTGGTGCCGGAAGTTAGCTTCAATGACGAGGTGGATATATGGGCCATGAAAATCCTCAGCATTGTTGAAGAGGGTAAAATAGTGAAGGCGGGTGATCAGGTGGCTCAGCTTGAGCCTACCGAGGTTGAAGAAAACCTGGCCAGCGTCAACGAAAAACTGAATGAACACTATACCCTGGTGGAAGATGCTAAAATTGACTCCAGCCTCGAGCTGGCAGCTCAAAGAGAAACCATACAGAAGGAGAAAGATTTGGTATTGGATACTAAAATAAAAGTCGAACAATCGAGTTTTGAATCAAAAGCTGTGCAGCGCCAAACACAAATCGAACTTGAAAAAGCTCAACGTTCGTTATCAAAAGCACAACGCGACTTAATAACTAAAACACAAAAGCACAAAACCAAAATAGCCCGCAACCAAAGAAAAGTGGATCGCTACGAGCGTAAAAAGGCCTTATTGGAACAACTACGAAGCGAGCTCACCATTAAATCGCCCGCTGATGGCATGATTATTTACGGCAATAGCTACGAAGGCCAAAAGGTGAAGGTAGGCTCCCGCGTAGGACGATGGATGCCGCTGATCGCCACCCTACCCGACCTTAGTTCCATTATCTCTGAAATGTATGTGAAAGAGATTGATATTGCTAAAGTTAAAACCGGTCAGCAGGTGAACATTACTATTGATGCCTTCCCCAAGGAGGTGTTTAAAGGGCAGATCATTAGTATCGCTAACATCGGACAGGAAATACCGGGCGAATTTCAGAATGGCTTTAAAGTAAAAGTGAAGCTGGATGACTATACGGCAGCCCTACTGCCAAACATGACAACCAGCAACACCATAATTACACAAAGCAAGAGCAATACCTTATTTATTGAGAAAAGTGCAGTCAGAGGTAGCGACTCGTTAAAATATGTATTCAAAAAAAGTGGACTATCAGTCGTAAGACAAGAAGTAAATGTTGGCATTGAAAACGAACAGTTTTTTGAGATACTACAAGGGCTCGATGAAAAAGACATCGTCTTAACCGTCGAACCAGAGAATGCTGCCCAGCTCGATACAATTAGATTGCAATAGAAATTTGTCATTCTGTCACTCAACCTGACAGACTTTTCCATTTCTTGTATGCTTCTCTGTCATATTTGCACAAAAAACGGCACATTTTGCAATGGCACACCATTTGAGTATTGCTCCCCGTAATTTTGAAGCAAACATTAAAAGAATAACAAGATAATTACATAACAATGGGAAAAATTATTGGTATCGACTTAGGAACAACTAACTCTTGTGTTTCTGTAATGGAAGGAAACGAGCCGGTTGTGATTCCAAACAGCGAAGGTAAAAGAACCACTCCTTCAATCGTAGCTTTTGTTGAAGGTGGTGAACGTAAAGTAGGTGATCCGGCTAAGCGTCAGGCAATCACCAACCCACATAAAACAGTATACTCGATTAAGCGCTTCATGGGCTCAATGTTTGATGAGATTCCAAACGAAGTGAAACGTGTGCCTTATGAGGTTGTAAAAGGTGACAACAACACCCCACGTGTTAAAATTGACGATCGCTTATATTCGGCTCAGGAAATTTCAGCCATGACACTTCAGAAAATGAAGAAGACAGCTGAAGATTACCTTGGTCAGGAAGTAACAGAGGCTGTGATCACGGTACCTGCTTACTTTAATGATGCACAGCGTCAGGCTACCAAAGAAGCTGGTGAGATTGCAGGCTTGAAAGTGAGCCGTATCATCAACGAGCCTACAGCTGCTTCGTTAGCTTATGGTTTAGATAAGATGGACCGCGACATGAAAGTGGCCGTGTTCGACCTTGGTGGTGGTACCTTCGATATCTCAGTATTAGAATTAGGTGATGGTGTATTTGAAGTAAAATCAACCAACGGTGATACTCACCTGGGTGGTGATGACTTCGATGATGTAATCATCAACTGGCTGGCTGATGAGTTTATGAAAGATGAAAACATCGACTTACGCAAAGACCCAATGGCTCTTCAGCGTTTGAAAGATGCGGCTGAAAAAGCTAAAATCGAGTTATCATCATCAACAAGCACTGAAATCAACTTGCCATACATTATGCCGGTTGACGGCATTCCAAAGCACTTGGTTCGCAGCTTGTCGCGTGCTCAGTTCGAGCAATTGTCTGACAACTTGATTCAGCGCACACTGGAGCCATGTAAAGCAGCTTTGAAAGATGCCGGCATGACGCCATCAGAAATTGACGAAGTAATTTTAGTAGGTGGTTCAACGCGTATACCTGCTATCCAGAAAGTAGTTGAGGACTTCTTCGGTAAAGCGCCTTCAAAAGGTGTAAACCCTGATGAAGTAGTAGCTATTGGTGCAGCCATTCAGGGCGGCGTATTAACCGGTGAAGTAAAAGACGTTCTTCTGTTAGATGTAACGCCTCTTTCATTGGGTATTGAAACCATGGGTGGTGTAATGACTAAGCTGATTGAAGCCAACACAACAATCCCTACTAAAAAGTCTGAGACCTTTACTACAGCAGTTGACAACCAACCTTCAGTAGAGATTCACGTGTTACAGGGCGAGCGCTCAATGGCTAAAGACAACAAAACCATTGGCCGTTTCCACCTGGATGGTATTCCACCAGCACCACGTGCCACACCTCAAATTGAAGTAACATTTGATATTGATGCTAACGGTATCTTGCACGTAACAGCTAAGGATAAAGCAACAGGTAAAGAGCAAAGTATCCGTATTGAGGCCTCTTCTGGTTTGTCTGATGACGAAATCAAACGCATGAAAGAAGAAGCTGAAGCCAATGCTGATTCAGATAAGCAGGCCAAAGAAAAGATTGATAAGTTGAATGGTGCAGACAGCTTGATTTTCCAAACTGAGAAGCAACTAAAAGAGTTCGGTGACAAATTGCCAGCTGACAAAAAGCAACCTATCGAAGCGGCTCTTGAAAAGCTGAAGGAAGCACACAAAGCACAGGACATTGAAGCTATTGACGCGGCAACTACTGAGCTAAATACTGTATTCCAGGCTGCCTCGCAAGAGATGTACAACGCCAGCCAGCAGGCAGGTGCGCAACCAGGACCTGATGCAGGTGCACAGGCAGGAGCAGAAGCACAGGGCGGCAAAGACGACGAAGTAACAGATGTGGACTTCGAAGAAGTGAAGTAAACGACTATCACAAACGATAGACAACAATAACAAAATCCCGGTAAGACAGTGTTTTACCGGGATCTTTGTGTTTTAATTAGTTTTAAATAATACTGGAATTTCATTGTTTTTCACCATAGATATGTACCATAACTGTACCGCGCGCTAATTGATGACAATATGCGCCTTAATCAGTCTTACTTCATCCTCATTTAAAATGAATAATCCAATAACTGCAAATACCATGGGAAAAAGCAAGCTGAAGATTCCAGAAATATGTGAGCAATGTGAATCACCATTTGAAGCGAAGACTGAAATCAACGCTTTTGCAGAACCTACTGCACTAATAAATAAGAAAGAAACTACTAAATCGAATCCAGACAGAGTTTAGATTACACTCCCAAAAAGAACAGATTTCTAATAGTAATAAAAAGTCAAGCTAAATATTCTTATTCTCTCTTGAACAAATATCACCTATTATCACTATTAATTCCTTAGCTTTTTCTTCAAGCATTTCCCAGTCCTGCCTTTCCATAATCGCTTTAGAAAACAGATTAGAGCCAATACCCACACAAGTCACACCTGCTGCAAACCATTCTGATAAGTTCTCCTTCTCACAGGTAACACCACCTGTTGGCATTACATCAGTCCAGGGCATTGGGGCTTTAACGGCCTTTACAAATGATGGCCCGCCAACCTCTGAGGCAGGGAATAACTTAACCACCTCGGCACCTAGTTCTTGCGCCATATTGATTTCAGAGATTGTTCCGCAACCTGGTGACCACATAATCTTGCGCCGGTTGCAAATGCGTGCCATGTTCTCATTCAATAATGGCGAAACAATAAAGTTGGCGCCATTCTGGATATAGAGTGCGGTAGTGGCTTCTTCAACAATAGAACCCGCTCCCAAAATCATTCCCGGCAATTCAGCCAGGGCATACTTATTCAGTTCGGCAAATAACTCATGGGCAAAATCGCCCCGGTTAACAAACTCAAATACCCTGATGCCACCATTATAGCAAGCCCTTACCACTGCTTTACACACATCAATATCCTGATGAAAAAAAACAGGTACAACACCCGTCGTCTTCATCGCCTGAAACACTTCTATTCTTGAATATTTAGCCATTTATCTAGTCTGCTTTAATTGACCGAATCAGCGTGCATCAACACTTTGGTTGCATGCACTACTGTTCAGTCCTCCTTCAAAAAACTATTATCTCGATACACGTCCTGAGGCATCGCCAGCCATCAGTTTTTCCACTTCTTCAACTGTCACCAGGTTATAGTCACCTGGTATCGTATGCTTCAGGCAGGATGCTGCGGTAGCAAAGTCAAGCGCTTTCTGATCATCACCTTCGTAGGTGAGCAGTCCATATATGAGTCCGCCCATAAATGAATCGCCACCCCCCACACGATCGACGATGTGTGTGATATCATAATCAGCTGCTTTAAATAATGTTTCGCCATCGTACAGCACACCCGACCACGTATTGTGATTGGCATTGATGGAACCGCGAAGCGTTGTGATCACCTTCTTCACGCGAGGATACTGTTGCATGATTTGTTGTGATACGCTACGATAAGCCTCTGCTTCGACATGTCCGCTAGTTACGTCCATTCCTTCTGGATGGATGCCCAATACCATGGCTGCATCTTCCTCATTACCCAATACAATGTCGCAACCAGCTACCAAATCGGGCATCACTTCAGATGCCTTTTTACCGTATTTCCATAGGTTCTTCCGATAATTCAGATCACACGAAACAGTCACTCCCAAACGGTTGGCCACCTGAATAGCTTCCAGGCAGGCATCGGCTGCACCTTGCGAAACGGCAGGGGTTATACCTGTCCAGTGAAAGAAGCTGGCATCTTTCAACACCTCTTCCCAATTAACCATCCCTTTCCGGATACTTGAGAATGACGAATGCGCACGATCGTAAACCACTTTGCTGGCACGAGCCACAGCTCCTGTTTCTAAAAAATAAATCCCCAGTCGCTCGCCTCCATAAATAATTTGGCTGGTGTCCACACCATATTTGCTCAATTCCATCATACAGGCTCTGCCCATATCATTTTGCGGAAGGCGCGTAATCAATGAGGCATCAATGCCATAATTGGCCAGCGAATAAGCCACGT
>NZ_JAGUCN010000068.1 GCF_018271975.1 Carboxylicivirga mesophila | reverse complement strand
AGATGAAGTATCCAATAGCTTTTGGTTTACATGCCTATTAAATATAGCTTTGATAGGCTTTTATTATGCAATGAGGTACGATATAAAGCGTATTAAGTATATCGACTAGTTGGCGGTATTGCAAACCAAAACCAGCAAATAATACTTTAGAAATGAAAAGAGGAGCTTTAGCACTAGTAATTCTGATAACTTCTTTGTTTGATATTGCGAGTCAAGAAGTCTTATCTGAAATGAGAATATTCAGAAACGAGATATTTGCTCGACATGGTAGGACTTTCTCCTCATCAGATTTAAAGAACTATTTTGAGAATCAAGAATGGTACAAACCTTCTCAGAATTTCAATATTAGTTCATTAACTAAAAAGGAAATCCTTGCGGCCAATACTATCAAGAATATTGAAAACAATTATTCTAACCTTTCTAGTAAGGAGAAACATACAGTTCTCGAAATATTTGCCTTTATTAAAAGTAATCTGCACAATAAATTAGATACCACTTTTTATACTATAGCCGACTTTGATAATTTCCCAGGCTTAGACACAGTAACAACTAGAATACTTGAAAAGGAATATGGTGAATTCAATATTGTTTATAGTCTACTAAGGAAAGGAACTGTAATATGGAGTACAAAGAGTTCAAACCCATATTTTTGGTTAGGTGATAATCAATTATTTCAGGAATGGGACAATCATTATTTCTATGGTTATCTAGCTTTAAAAAATTGTCGCGCCAAAAGAGTTGATATGTGGAAACCATTAGAAGAGGAAGTACTTAATCAGATAGTTAGCATAGGATACACTGAAATACAAGATGAAGCATCTAATATAAGCAAGAGTGAATATAAACGTTTCATAGTCAATTACAGCGGAGAATTGATTGAGCATAGTCAGTTTGAAGCAGGAAGCAAACTTCAGATTTGGTTTGAGCCAATTAAGAAGTTCATTAGCTTTTATGCACCATAAAAAACACATATCTACAACAAACCGCCATAGAGCATAAAGGTTTGAGCATATTTGGGTGGTAAGTAGCTTTGGTGCTAGCTGGCGCGGTTTTGTAATCCGTGCCTTGGCTTAAATAAGCTCAGATTACAAATCTGAGCTGGCAAGGGGGATGAGGGGAGCATGAACCGCTTAGCTCCATGACATTTTTTATGAATTGGTAGATGAAGTATCCAATAGCTTTTGGTTTACATGCCTATTAAATATAGCTTTGATAGGCTTT
>NZ_JAGUCN010000067.1 GCF_018271975.1 Carboxylicivirga mesophila | reverse complement strand
TAAAATGATGGATAAAGTTTTATTATTCCAGTAGAATTGGCCTATAAGACAAACAAATAATGGCAGAATAAAAGAAAGAAGAGCTATATCCCATCCATCAATTGAATTTTGAATCAGGTTATATCTTGTGACTTCAAATAGTAATAATCCAATTGAAACTATAAATATAATTTCTTGCCAATACTTTAATAATGTCTTTAGAGCTTTAGTTTTCATATTCCTTAGTATTTAAATTGCTGATTTATTTAATTTTCTCAATTATTATGAACGTCAATCTAACTCGTTTTATTTTAATTGTGTAGTATGGTGTTTTTTTGCTTGCCGCTAACGGCCCGGCTATGAAGCGTAAGGGAATGATACCCGACATCCCTGCAAAAGCTGAGTAGCCAAAGCGATTATTTTGATTTAACTTTCTTTTTAAAGCCAAATCAGCCTTTGGCGGAGTACGACTTCGCAGAGGCCCAGTAAAACTCACTGGCGCCCTTATGCTTTATGAGCCATTGTTGGGGCACGTTTTTTTTAATATTTCAGTCCTAACTCATTGATTTCCTTATCTACCTTAATCCAAGGCAATTCAGTGCTTGAAGTGTCAACGGGTTCAATTATACTTAAGAAACTTGTCAATTTTGTTACTTCAACAATTCTTCGATTATAACCCAGGGCGCCTTTATCTTGCATTTGGAATTCAATTGTTTTAAACTCAAACTGTCCGTTTTCATAAAGTATTGTTTGTGTTTTCCAATCTCCATTCCAATTAAATATTTCTGTTGTAATTCCTGTTATCAATACAGCAGATACTGTCACTATACCAACAAAATTCTTAGGTTTTTTAAAAGGCATAAAGTGCAATAGTCCATAGATTATGCCAGCAATCGTTAATACAGCACTTATATTTCTAATTATTTCTTTGGTAATTACAAGGTCTGTAAACATTGAAATTATCCAAACAATTGAAGCTATTGTCCAAAATATAAGAATCAGAAAATTTATCGTTTTCTTAATCATTTACTCATGCATTTTTTTTCAAATATGTTGTGTTGTCGCGTCAAAATCCTAACTAACGGTAAAATTTAAAGTTCATAATTCATTGTTCTATAGTACTTTTTAACTTTACCGTTCGCTTCCGAAATCAATGTCTTTCTGGAGTATAGGGTGAATGTGCCCCAACGTACAAGTGCATGATGCTGTGGCCATCTTTATTTTTTTGCGGTCATCCCCATCGATGGCCATGCATTATGCATGTTGTTAGGCGTAGTG
>NZ_JAGUCN010000066.1 GCF_018271975.1 Carboxylicivirga mesophila | reverse complement strand
CATTACTGTCCCATTAAATTCTAACAATGTTCTTTGAAAATATTGAAATTTAGTGAGTTGTAGGCCATTTTCGATTAAACGGATTTCAATTTGCATTTTCGCTATTCATCAACAGATTAGCAAATGCATAAGGATAAATACGTTTTTGCTCAGTTAGCATCGTACCTGGATCGGAATAAGTTCAACTACATCGTTCGCAAGTATGACGGAGACAAATACGTGAAGCATTTCACTTGTTGGAACCAATTGCTTGCTCTGATGTTCGGGCAATTATCAAATCGTGAAAGTTTGAGAGACCTAATTGTCGCACTTGATGCTCATCATTCTAAATCTTATCATTTGGGCCTAGGCAAGAATGTTTCAAAATCTTCCCTAGCCAGAGCTAATCAGAACAGAGACTATCACATCTTTGAAGAGTATGCGTACTATCTGGTAAACGAAGCCAGGCAGAAACGAGTTTCTGACATCTTCAAGCTTGATGGTAATGTCTACGCTTTTGATTCAACGACCATTGACTTGTGCCTTTCCGTATTTTGGTGGGCGAAGTTTCGTAAGAAGAAAGGAGGAATCAAAGTTCATACATTATATGATGTCGAGACGCAGATCCCAGCATTCTTTCACATTACTGAAGCTTCTGTACACGACTCTACAGCGATGAAAGAAATTCCATATGAATCGGGTTCTTATTACATATTTGATCGTGCATATAATCACTTCAAGATGTTGTATAAGATTCTTCAGATAGAAGCTTTTTTCGTTGTCAGAGCAAAGAAGAACCTTCAATACAAGATAGTCAAATGGAAACGAAGGTTGCCCAAGAACGTGCTTTCAGATGTTACCATTGAATTGACTGGTTTTTATCCCAGGCAATACTATCCTAAACATCTTCGCTTAGTCAGATATTGGGACGAAGAACAAAACCGTGAGTTTGTATTTTTAACCAATGCAGTGCACATTTCTGCTCTTCAAGTTGCTGAACTTTATAAGAACCGATGGCAAGTCGAGCTGTTCTTTAAATGGCTAAAGCAACATTTGAAAATCAAGAAATTCTGGGGAACTACTGAAAATGCGGTTCGGATCCAGATTTACGTTGCTTTATGTACCTATTGCTTGGTAGCAATTGTCCAAACAGGCATGCAACTTGACAGAAGTACATATGAGGTTTTACAAATATTGAGTATATCATTAACCGACAAAACTCATCTTCGAGACCTCTTTGAGAGAACTAAATTTCAAAATGACAAAGAACGTTTTAGGCTTAATGAGCCAAATTTGTTTAATCATTAATAACGTCCCAATTTTAATGGGACACTAGTG
>NZ_JAGUCN010000065.1 GCF_018271975.1 Carboxylicivirga mesophila | reverse complement strand
GCCATCGGGCCGGTCTTCCTTATTTACCTGTTTCATTTTTCTGAAATCCGACTGAAAATTGTCGTCATGTCGTTCCATATTACGCTCTAACGGTTCGGCTATGAAGCGTGGCGAATTCGCGGTGATGATTGTCTGTCCGGCAGGACGGACTATCGAGGCGGGAATCTGCCCAACCAAACCACACCAAACCTCGACATGCTTTATTAGCCATTGTTGGCACCTGAACATTATTTTTTGTTTACTTTCATTAGTGCCCAATCTCTATAAATAAATCGACGTTTCTCTGAATATAATGCTTTGATGTTTATAGTGTCACTTGATAATTCAATTATTCTGAATTCATCATTTCCTTCCTCAATTATTTCTGGCAATAGTGGTTCACGTAAGTAGATTGAAATTGAATACTCATTATGTCTTTTTTTAAATTCACTTTTATCCATTAAGATGCTCTCAAAGCCGATAAAACTTATTTCAACTCTTTCCCATTCTGTTTCTGGAGATATCCTAATAAGTGTTTTTCCATTAATATCTGCGACACCATATGCAGTTACACTATCTTTGTGGAAGAAAACTACGCAAGTCCCAGGTTGTGGTAATTGGTTTTTATCTTGGTTTATACTAAAGTCAAAAAATAAGCTATCAGAATTGTGCTTTTTTACTGATTGCACGGAATATTCTGGCTTTATTTTGGTGTTGTATTTTTCATATTTGAGAGTTAAGATACCCTCTTCCATCGTATAAGTCCCGCAAGCCTTTTTAACCTCTTCTTCTTGAGTCACAGCAATACTACCTACAACACTTGCATGATACTTTTGTCTATAATTTAAAATAAAACGTTTTTTCTTTGAAAACGTCATATTAACTTCAAAGTAATCTGTTTCACATTTGTAGCTACCTTCTGAGATTGTTTGACTTGAAAGAATAAAGGAACAATTAAATAGAATGCTAAAGATTAATACTTTTTTATTAAAATTCATTTGTGCGATATGCTTATTGTTTTGGTGCCAACGGCCTGCCGCATGATGCTGTAGCAGATTTGCGGTGATGATTGTCCGTCCAACAGGACTGACAATCGAGGCGGGAATCTGCACAACCAAACCCCACTGCTGCCTGCTATGCATTATTGCGGTTTGTTAGCGGCTGGCATTATTTTATTGTGTGCTTATCAATCCTTAATGTCTTAAACATGAGTCTCAATACTTCTATTTTTTCTTGTCATTGTTAGTCCAGTAAATAACAAGAATACTCCAAAAATCAACATTGAGATTGCTTGTAATAATTTAGAGTTTGTTGTGCCAATAAAATAAATAGCCATTAAAATTAAAACGAATGAACCTATAGATAAAATCACGGATAAAATGATGGATAAAGTTTTATTATTCCAGTAGAATTGGCCTATAAGACAAACAAA
>NZ_JAGUCN010000064.1 GCF_018271975.1 Carboxylicivirga mesophila | reverse complement strand
CTACCCTTTACCATTATTATTGTTTAATATACTCATGGCTAGTCTATAACCCTCGTATTTTAATTTAAATCTATCCAGTCCTTGTTTGATGGATATGTATCCAGGGTTCCCTTGTGAGGCATAACCACTCCATCCGCTCAACCTTGCACAAACCCAGGAGCAATATGCTAATGTTTCTGGGGCAAACGGGTTTTTCTGCTTTTGAGTATTTCCTTCAAGAGTTTTACTCACGGCTTCCATAAAAACTATTTCATCTTCAGAAAACTGAACCGTAGCTTTAATCTTATGGTTGTTATCATATGCCATTTTTAATGACATAGTTGTCAAGGCTACTTGCAATGCCATTACTAATTGCTTTTTTAAAGCCACACCTGTTGTCAACTGTGATGCTTCTATTTGTAAACCTTTGCTTTTAATTACTCTGAATAATTCTTCAATAATCCATCGTTGTGCATACCATTCAATACACTGTAAGTCAGACTGTACATCTTCTACAGGATGGGTTGTCAAAAGCCTCCATATTATTGGCTCTTCGTTTTCAGGAACTGTCTCTGCAAGTTCGTGTGCTTCTATAGCCCACATTTCAACATACTCAGGATATTCATTAAGCCTGCTATTTTGTGGCCTGCTTAGTTTGACCTGTGTGAATTTTAATGTCAGTTTAGCTATTCTGTTCTTACGTTTCTTATTGTATTTTACTGGCAGTTCATATTCTATTGCAGATGGTAATGCCTCTAGGTGCTCAAACAGTTTGTCATCGTGCTGGTACAACCGCCTGTTGACACTGGAACGTATTAGCAGGTGGGTCTGCTCATCAGGTACTGATACCAGTTCTTCATAGATATCAGACTCTCGATCTCCAATAACTGTTAGAATTGGCGTTTCACTCAATACTGCTTTCGTTTCCTCAGGCGCTTTTAACCACCTATAAGACTCTTTGTCTTCAATGTTCAGGTTAAAATATTTTCGCTCGTGTTTATCCTTTTTATTCCACGAACGATTCCATAGCTGTACTGAAGAAAAACCCAATGGCATTTGTTGCTCACTATCGATTATTAACATTGGATGACAGAAAAAGCCTGCGTTGTCATTGCGAGTGATTGGGCCAACTCCCTGATCATCTGTTCCAATCCTATTAATGTGGTTTGTGTAGTTTATCTCTGTTGTATCTTGAATGCAAAGTAGATGTCTGGAGCCTTGATTGGCCTTGCACTTTGCTGTTAATGAATTGATTAATTCCATTTCTGTAAATGATACATTTTTAAATAAGCCGTATGCTGCCTTCTTTTCTTTAAAAGTAGAACAAAACTTATTAACAACTACAGTACCGGATTTAAACATCTTATTCATTACTTGTTCAGCTCGTTTTTCAATTCGATAATCGGATAGGTAACCTTTAAAACACCCATTGAACTCATTCATTTTCATGCTATTAAGATACTAACAATAA
>NZ_JAGUCN010000063.1 GCF_018271975.1 Carboxylicivirga mesophila | reverse complement strand
TATGGTCGTGATGTGCAGGATGTGGGTGATACAACTATTCCTGCTGATGTGCAGGAGAAGATCATTCGCTTTGTAAAAGCCGGTTTGGCCGTTGCCCAGATGAATGGTAAATCATACCTGTCTATCGGTTATAGTTCAATGGGTATTGCCGGCTCAATGGTAGATGCTGATTTCTTTCAGGATTATTTAGGCATTCGTACTGAATTTGTTGACTCAACGGAGATTTTGCGTCGTATCGACGAAGAAATCTATGATAAGGATGAGTATGAAAAAGCCTTGGCCTGGACAAAGAAGAATTGCAAAGAGGGTACAGACCGCAATAAGCCCGAAAAACAGGTTGACCAGGCGCGCAAAGATGCCGAGTGGGAAACCGTGGTTAAAATGACACTGATTTGCCGGGATATGATGATTGGCAATGAAAAAGTGATTGCAAAAGGTTTCCGCGAAGAAGGACTCGGACGTAATGCCATTATGGGAGGATTCCAGGGGCAGCGCCAGTGGACCGACTATCAGCCAAATGCTGATTATACCGAAGCTATCCTTAACTCTTCTTTTGACTGGAATGGCATCCGGCAGGCATTTGTACTGGCCACCGAAAATGACAGTTTAAATGCCGTACCTATGTTATTCGGTCATTTGTTGTCAAATACCGCCCAGATATTCTCTGATGTACGCACCTACTGGAGTCCTGATGCGGTGAAACGTGTTACCGGAAAAACCTTGAGCGGACTGGCAGAGAATGGGATCATCCACCTGATTAACTCAGGCTCTACCACACTGGATGCAACGGCACAGCAAAGAGATGCCGAAGGAAAGCCGGCGATGAAACCTTTCTGGGAAATTACTGAGGAAGAAGCTCAAAAATGTTTGGATAACACCTTATGGCCTCAGGCCGATCGTGAGTATTTCCGCGGTGGTGGTTTTTCTTCTCAGTTTAATACCGAAGGTGAAATGCCGGTGACCATGAGCCGTGTCAACCTGGTGAAAGGCCTTGGGCCGGTTTTGCAAATAGCAGAGGGATGGACCGTTGAGCTGGAAGAGGGTATTCACGAGGTATTAACCGAGCGTACCAATCCTACATGGCCTACCACCTGGTTTGTTCCAAGGGTCAATGGTAAAGGGGCTTTTAAAGATGTATACTCGGTAATGGCTAACTGGGGTGCTAATCATGGTGCCATCAGTTACGGTCACATTGGAGCCGATTTAATCACCTTAGCGGCAATGCTTCGCATACCAGTCTGTATGCACAATGTGAGCGACGATGATGTATTCCGCCCAAGTGCTTGGGCCGCCTTTGGCGAAGATAAGGAAGGCTCGGATTACAGAGCATGTACCAACTACGGTTCACTATACGGTATTAAATAAATAGCCTGAGATTGACAAGGACTGGTGCAGATGGTGTCAACTATCTCCCGGTCCGCAATCTTGTTTATAAACCATTATGATGCAAAAAGATATAGCCATTGTTTTTGATTGTGGAGCGACCAATGTCAGGGTGATTGCCATGGATAATAAAGGTCAAATTATTGCTTCGCATGCCATGGGCAATGACACGGATGAAGATCCGAATTACCCTGGTGGAAGAATATGGGATTTAGACAAGTTATGGAATAAACT
>NZ_JAGUCN010000062.1 GCF_018271975.1 Carboxylicivirga mesophila | reverse complement strand
TATGGTCGTGATGTGCAGGATGTGGGTGATACAACTATTCCTGCTGATGTGCAGGAGAAGATCATTCGCTTTGTAAAAGCCGGTTTGGCCGTTGCTCAGATGAATGGTAAATCATACCTGTCTATCGGTTATAGTTCAATGGGTATTGCCGGTTCAATGGTAGATGCTGATTTCTTTCAGGATTATTTAGGCATTCGTACGGAGTTTGTTGACTCAACGGAGATTTTACGTCGTATAGACGAAGAAATCTATGATAAGGATGAGTACGAAAAAGCTTTAGCCTGGACAAAGAAGAATTGCAAAGAGGGTGCAGACCGCAACAAGCCCGAAAAACAGGTTGACCAGTCGCGTAAAGATGCCGAGTGGGAAACCGTGGTTAAAATGACGCTGATTTGCCGTGATATGATGATTGGCAATGAAAGAGTGATTGCAAAAGGTTTCCGTGAAGAAGGACTGGGACGTAATGCCATTATGGGAGGATTCCAGGGGCAGCGCCAGTGGACCGACTATCAGCCAAATGCTGATTATACCGAAGCCATCCTTAACTCCTCATTCGACTGGAATGGCATCCGTCAGGCTTTTGTACTGGCCACCGAGAATGATAGTTTAAATGCGGTACCGATGTTATTCGGTCATCTGCTTTCAAATACAGCCCAGATATTCTCTGATGTACGCACCTACTGGAGTCCTGATGCGGTGAAACGTGTCACCGGAAAAACCTTGAGAGGACTGTCAGAAAACGGAATTATCCACCTGATTAATTCAGGCTCTACCACACTGGATGCAACAGCCCAGCAAAGAGATGCCGAAGGAAAGCCGGCGATGAAGCCTTTCTGGGAAATTACCGAGGAAGAAGCTCAAAAATGCTTGGATAACACCTTATGGCCGCAGGCTGATCGTGAGTATTTCCGCGGTGGTGGTTTTTCTTCTCAGTTTAATACTGAAGGTGAAATGCCGGTGACCATGAGCCGTATCAACCTGGTGAAAGGCCTTGGACCGGTGCTGCAAATAGCAGAGGGATGGACCGTGGAGCTGGAAGAAGGTATCCACGAGGTATTAACCGAGCGAACCAATCCTACATGGCCAACAACCTGGTTTGTTCCAAGGGTCAATGGTAAAGGGGCTTTTAAAGATGTATACTCGGTAATGGCCAACTGGGGTGCTAATCATGGTGCCATTAGTTACGGTCACATTGGTGCTGATTTAATCACTTTAGCCTCTATGCTTCGTATACCAGTCTGTATGCACAATGTGAGTGATGACGATGTATTCCGTCCGAGTGCTTGGGCATCCTTTGGCGAAGACAAGGAAGGCTCCGACTACAGAGCATGTGCCAATTATGGTTCGCTTTATGGCATTAAATAAATATCCTGAGATTGACAAGGGCTGGTGCAGATGGTGAAAGCCGTCTCCCGGCCCACAGTCTTGTTTTATAAACCATTATGATGCAAAAAGATATAGCAATCGTTTTTGACTGCGGAGCAACAAACGTAAGAGTGATTGCGATGGATAAAAAAGGTCTCATTATTGCTTCGCATGCCATGGGCAATGACACGGATGAAGATCCGAATTACCCTGGTGGAAGAATATGGGATTTAGACAAGTTATGGAATAAACT
>NZ_JAGUCN010000061.1 GCF_018271975.1 Carboxylicivirga mesophila | reverse complement strand
GGCATTAACAACAAATTAGCTTACAAACTGTATGATATTCTAGGCAAGGAATTGAAAAACGGAATCATTTCACAAGGCGAAAAAATCAATGTCTCTGATTTAAACAAAGGGCTCTATGTCATTAAGTTGGACAACAACAAAACCATCAATTTTATAAAAAAATAACCCAATTATAATTTGATCAGGTGCCTCTTTGTAAGGTTACAAAAGGGCTCCTGGTCAAAAAACGGTTACTTATCCCTTATCATATTGAGAATGCTACCATCTATTGTGCTGCAACTCATCAATGAAAAAGTTAAATCCACAGCCATGCGCCTGTTGGTGTCAGAGATTCTTTACAAAGACCGAAATGCGGTAAGCCTTTCTGATTTGGTTTTAAATTTTGAACGTACTGAGAAATCAAGGCTGTTCAGAACGCTGAAAACTTTTGAAGAAAAAAAAATCATTCATCACATTGATGATGGAACAGGTAGTGTAAAGTATGCGCTATGCGCTGATGACTGCGATCACATACATGAAGATGAGCATATTCATTTTTATTATGCACCAAGTAAAGCACAATGGGTATAAATAACATTAAATACATATAGCAATATGATACTTTGCTAAAAACACACCAACCATTAAGGAGTTATAATAACATTTATTAAAAACACACAACATGAAACACATTATATACTTTCGTCACATTTTCAGAATATCATTAATTATCACCATACTTTTCAGTACAAATAGCCTTTATTCTCAGGTTACTGAAGTTGTTACTGGATTCGGCAGTCCCATGCGAATTATTTTTATTGAAAATGAATTATACGTTGCAGATGTCAACCTTAATAAGGTTTCTAAAATTGACATTAATAGTCCTAATCCGGTTATAACGGATGTCGTAGGCGTTTGGAATCCATGGGGGCTTGCCTATAAAGAAAAAGAATTATATATAGCCGATTTATGGCAAAATAAGATTTACAAAACAGACTTAAATATATCCACACCAAATATTACTGAAATTATTAGCTTTGGAGATGCGACAGAACCTGATGGTCTGGCCCTCATCAACAACACACTTTACATCTCACTCTATCAGAGCGATAAAGTAGTCAAAATCAACCTCAATGACCCAACGCCTGTTGCTACAGATGTTAAGACTGGTTTATCAGGACCTGCCGGATTAGCATTCAGAGATGATGAATTATACGTTGCTCAATATAGCAATGGAAGTGTTATCAAAATTAACATCACCAATCCTTCTGCCGATGCCATCACCATAGCTTCCAACTTAGGTGAAACTGAAGATATTCACTTTATAGGAGATGAACTGTATATTGCACGTCAGGAACACAATAAAGTTTCCAAGATTGATGTGACACAAACGAATCCTGAAGTGATTGATGTTATAACCGACCTGTCAGAACCCTTAAGTATTGCACACAATGGAACCGATCTGTATATTTCACAGAATAACGGCAAAATAGTGAAGCTTAATCTTGTATCAACAGACGTTGAGGATGTGACATCGGCCAATACCATTAGTGTTTACCCGAACCCTGCAACAGAGCTTATTCAGATTTCAGGCATTAACAACAAATTAGCTTACAAACTGTATGATATTCTAGGCAAGGAATTGAAAAACGGAATCATTTCACA
>NZ_JAGUCN010000060.1 GCF_018271975.1 Carboxylicivirga mesophila | reverse complement strand
TATTCAAAATAGCCCGCTATTCTTTCATAATTTTCGATTGAAACTCACTATTTATAAGCGATCTGAATCAGAAATTTTACGTCGAACTCAGGTTATTAGAGACCCTGCAATATGTTACTGCAGCCATGCGCAAATCATTACAAAGCTGCAAAACACCGCGGTAGCCATGCGCAAGCCATTACAAGTTTGCAAAACGCTGCTGTAGCCATGCGCAAGTATTTGTAGAATTCCCAGCTAGCCGATTAAAGGCTGTTCATTAAAGTGTGTAAAGCAATGAAATTTAAACACAACTGCATTACCTCTCCTACCAGCCTAATTATACATGTGAATGAGGCTATTTTTGTTTTTATGTGGTATATTACATAAAGTTATTAAAGCAACATAGCCATGTCCACCAAACCAACAGTTACGCTGCAAAAATGCACGCATCGAAATCAAGCTATTGTGGCTTTTCGATTTGAATATGACAAAACACTTATCGAACACATCAGAAAGTTGCCGCACATGCGCTGGAGCCAAACTCAGCAATACTGGTATCAGGCAACTGCGCTTTTTAATTTAAATACCGTGTTTGAGCACCTTAAGCCTATAGCCTACGTTAACTATGCTCCTCTTTACAATACGCCTGCATCGGAAGCAACTCTTCAGCCTCCAGCCATACCTAAATATGCTCATCGTCAAACGATCGAACTACCCCATGGCTACGCCGAAAAGCTCGAACAAAAGCGCTATAGTGAGAGCACTCAAAGAACATATGTAGCTTATTTTAAAGATTTTGTTTATGCGATGAATGGCAAACCATTAGATGCCATTAGCGAAGAAAGAATTAATGCATACATACTAAGCCTTATTAAAGAGCATAATATCTCATCGTCGCAACAAAACCAGCGCATTAATGCCATTAAGTTTTACTACGAGAAGGTACTGGGTAAGGAAAGAATGCTATTTGACATTGATCGCCCCAGAAGAGAAAAACGCTTACCGGAAGTATTAAGCAAAAACGAAATATTTTCTTTGATTAAACAAACCAAAAACATTAAACACAAGTGTTTAATAATGCTGATATACTCATGTGGCTTACGACGAAGCGAAGCCATAAACATTCAGCTTACTGACATGAATTCGAAACGTCGTACGCTATTAATCAGGCATGCCAAGGGCAACAAGGACCGAACGGTACCCATCCCTGAAAAAACAATGAATATAATAAAGGAATATTACTTTAAGCATAAACCCTCCACCTGGTTATTCGAAGGAGTCAATCATCAACCCTATAGTGCTACAAGTATTGATAAAGTAATTAAACGTGCTGCCCGCAATGCGGGTATTACTCGTCGTGTATATCCCCATATCCTTCGGCATAGCTTTGCTACGCATCATTTAGAACAAGGAACTGATCTCAGGCACATACAAGTGCATTTAGGACACTCCAGCACTAAAACCACAGACATCTATACTCATGTATCGAATAAAGCCATTGCCAGGATTAAAAATCCAATTGATGATTTTTAGCAGACGTTATTTTGTCTTGTTATTTACCTATATTAGCATGATAAGTAGACAAAACACCTGAGCACAATAAAATGTATATGGACAAGTTTATATACTCTGGTGTTGGCAACAACACACAGCAAGACGTAAAACTTTAGACGATAATGAATGAAACTTTAAGGTTAGAATCTCTAGAATATATAAACGGAATAAAGAC
>NZ_JAGUCN010000005.1 GCF_018271975.1 Carboxylicivirga mesophila | reverse complement strand
TTATGCCATCGGGCCGGTCTTCCTTATTTACCTGTTTCATTTTTCTGAAATCCGACTGAAAATTGTCGTCATGTCGTTCCATATTACGCTCTAACTAGGGGATAGACGGAGTACTCTCTCTATCCCCAATATGGTCAACCTTGTTTTTTTAGTATTACCATTTTGATATATAGTATATTTTTTGTGTGACTTTATAGCTTCGCCTCCTCAGTCACAAAGATAATTGTGTAAGCATCCTCTTGAATTTCTTCCATATGTATCAATGCTCCACAAATCATGTCTTACATAGTATGAATTACTATCTTTTCAACCTGTCTATACTTATTACTTTACCAATTGCAATAATTCTTGACATGAATTCTTTACTCATCATAAAAAAAGTCATTATTTATTATACTTCCAAGTCATCAAGCGGACTTTTTAATTTACTAATATCTCTTTTTGATATGTAAGTATAAATTTCAGTTGTCTTCGTGCTAGAATGCCCAAGTAGTTTCTGAATATTCCGAATATCCATACCTGAATCATGTAAATGAGTAGCAAATGAATGGCGCAACATATGGGGAGTAACACGTTTATCAATACCTGCTTTTTGTGCTGCTTTTTTTATTACCTTTTGCACGCTACTTGTACTATATTGTCCACCGTTCTGCCCTTCAAAAAAGAAAGTATTTGGCCGTTCATTGCGCAAGTATTTCAATAATAAAACCTCTAGCTTATACGGTAAGCTAACAATTCGACTCTTATTACCTTTCCCTTGTTTTATAACTATTATCCTATTGTCAAAATTTACATCATCGACTTTAAGGTTAACCAACTCACCACACCTGATCCCTGTTGCATACAAGAGGTATAACATGCATTTATGTTTGATGTAAATATTTAACTTGAGAAGTGCCTCTATTTCTTTCGTGTCTAACACCTTGGGCAAACTCTTCACCTTGGCTGGCCTGGGGATGTGATTTGAATTAAAATCTCGATCGGTTAATGATAATATAAAGCGCTTTATTGCACTCACCGCAATATTTTGAGCAGATCTAGAATAGCTTAATTCCTCGCGCAAGAAAAACAGATAGTCACGAATCTCTTCATCTCTTATCTTATTTACCTGTCTGCCTTCATAATAATCCTTGAGCTTTTTAATCTGACTGGCATAATTCTCTATCGTCCTTATACTGGCCCCTTGTAGTGTCATTACTTTAATAAAGTCTTGCACCTCTTTGTCTTCTTTATATGTTTGCCTTTTTAAATGCTGCTGCACCTTTTCATCGTGCTTTACCCTTGTATCCAGCCGACATCCCTGTTTTTGAAAATAGGCATTTATGACATCTTTATTATACATATAACCAGTAATAATCCAAAACCGTCTTTTGGATTCAAATACACATCCCATCTCGTGTAAAAAATCAACCCACATTTGCTTATAAGGCACAGGCAACTTTAAATAGCATTTATCATTAACCAGAACAATTGATACTATTGGCTCATGGTTAATTCCGCCACTTGAACCATCATTTTTTATTGCTGGTGTATTATTCTTTCTCTTGCTATTTAATGTTTCTGACTTAAGATACTTTGTGGATATATGCGCCACTTCTTTTACATCCTGAATTATTTGTTGCTTGGTTTCTTCATTGTCTCGGATGTAATAGCACTTGTATTGGTGACTATAATGTACA
The DNA here is from genome assembly GCF_018271975.1 of Carboxylicivirga mesophila. Classification (GTDB taxonomy): domain Bacteria; phylum Bacteroidota; class Bacteroidia; order Bacteroidales; family Marinilabiliaceae; genus Carboxylicivirga; species Carboxylicivirga mesophila. Next base: position 240,248 of record NZ_JAGUCN010000005.1, on the reverse strand, counting down.
TAACTCAATTCTTTTATACATTTTTCAACTTCCATATCTGAATAAAAGAACAGCTTAATCAAAGGTGTGGTTTGATATATAAATTCATTTAAAAAAATGAGCGGTTTTGTATGCATAATGAATCATGTTATTGCCTCTAAACAGTTCTCTATAAGCCCAATAACCATAAAAAATTGATTAATACATAATTCAGCCGTAGATTTATACGTCTATTATACGTTTAACTAAACGAATAGCACATGTCATTATGTCCCCATTGTCAAGAAACCATCACTGGAAGAAGTGATAAAAAATTCTGTTCTTCATATTGCAAGTCAGCCTATCATTACCAACAAAGCAAGTCAAATACATCATCTTTGTACAGTACAATTGACAATCAATTAAAAACCAACAGGCGATTGCTAAAATCCTATAACAAAGCAGGTAAAGCTACAATACGTAAAGCAAAGCTACTTGCTGAAGGTTTTAATCCAAGATATTTCACACACTACTGGAAGGCAAAGAACGGAAATCTATATCTGTTTTGCTATGAATATGGATTTATGGAGCTCAAAGACCGGGGAGCTGATAAATTCATCCTGGTTAAGTGGCAAAACTATATGAATGAGGAATAGGCAAAACACTGCATTTTTGAACAATTCTCCTGCTATTATTGAATATTACCCCTGTAATTTCTTGCTTTTTTGAGCTTTCTTGAGCTTTTTTTGAGCTTTTCCTGCCATTTCCCTGCCATTTTCCTGCCATTTTCCTGCCATTTTGAGCTAATTTCCTGCTTTTTTAAGCCTACTAGTTGAATAATTCTGCTTAATCGGGCGTGTAACGATCTTTTACGAGCTTTGGGTGTACGAAACATTGCGTAACACTGGCATAATGCCATAAAGTTACGATATAATCAAGTTCACGAAAGTGTCGAACTGACTCTGAGTCTGCAGTATAAAACTTAAAGCAATGACAAACTGTCGATCTCAAAACGCAATTCTTCCAGGTTTTCGGTCTTCAGTGATACCAATCAGGTTTTATCTATAGGGGATGGATTGATTAAAAAATTAAAAGTTTTAGTTCTTTTATTATTTAGGCAGTGTCCAGATTGTAAATAGAAGTTGGTGATCAACTCTAGCATAAGCATTTCTGAGCAGTAACTTGGAAATTCAAAAAAAGGAAATGTACAGAAGGGTAAAAACAAAACTGTGGCCCAGGTGCAACTAGGTTTGATTATTTTCGGACAGATAATGTAATCATTAAAGAGTGATGGAATACGGATGTATTTTTTCTCTTGGAGGTATGAAGAATATCAGAGGTACCATGCCATCGATTTCTCATTAACAACTTAATGTACAACGAATTCTTCGTGGGAGTAGAATGATGAACAATTGACGATGCGAACTCGGTCAATCACACTTGCATAACGTGGCAAATTACTGGCCCTGCATATTCTCCAGCAAAACTCTTTCAATATCTTCCCGGCGATAGAAAATTTTACCTCCTAACTTAGAATACGGTATAATATCATTATCCCTGTAGTTTTGGAGGGTGCGATCACCCACATTTAAATAAGCCTTCAAATCAGCGTTATCCATCCATTCTTTAGAATTATGCTGCTGACTGCCCATATCCTTTATTTGGGTTTCTAAGGCATCCATACGCTGAACAATATTCTTAAGTTCATTGATAATAGTAAACTCCATTGTCATTAATTTTAAATTACGGAGCTAAAGTAATGGTGTTGGTTATTTTTTTGACGAGATAATGCTGTTTGTAACCCCATGAAAGGGGTTACATTATTTATTAAAACACTATATCAACGCTTTATCAATTACGTTTACAGAAAAGCCGCTAAAGGGTTGCAAAATCATCTACCGTTTAGATATATCATCCTCGATTTCAGACAGTAGTTCTTCTATTCTTTTCTTCAGAACTAACAAATTATCATTGTCTTTGCTTTTATCTTTGAATTGGCCTTTTTTGTCCATAGTTTTATTCTACTTAAGTTTTTGGACATATGGCAGATGGTTGGTTCGAATATTTTGTCCGGAATAACCAGTCAGGCAATAGATTAAACGTGATAGACTTTCGTTGGTATGTTTCAGTATTAAACCTTTATTCTCCAGATAATGAAATAATAAGGTGCTTTGAGCCATATCCAGGGCATTGACATGATGGTTGATGCCTTTTGAGGTAAGCTTTACCTTATCAGTAATGTTTATGGTTGGTCCAATAGCAAAGTTATTGGCATTATACTCCTTGGAAGGGATGCATTCAATATATTGTAATTGTCCTTGTGCAATAATCAGGCATTTCTGACAAAGTAAGAATAAGAAATCCAGACAATCTTCTAATACATCTTCTATCTTGTCACACAAGGCATCTTCCTGCACTTCCTCAAGTACACTCTTAAGATCTTCTTCCAGTGCATCTTCATGAACTTCTTCGCCAAATTTATCCTCCTTCAACAGAGCTTCAAGCTTTTCACTGGTTGTTAAGTGATAGTATTCATCTAATATGGAATTAGTCTTATCATTCCTGATTAACCCCAAGTCTTTCATTAACATGTTAAGCAAGGTTATTTGCTGAATAACAACACCCTGTCCCTTATGTTTGCTATCGGCATGCTTAATTCTATCATAGAATTGCTTAATCGCATCCTTAACACTATTAATTACATCAACTTCCCAAAGACCTTCTTCTGAAAAGCCATTAATGGTTAATATGTTATTTCCCAACTTTAAAAAATGGTCATCAACCTGATCTGTTTCAACGTCAAATTCAGCAACATCCAGATGTAAGGCAAAAGGTGAAATAAAGTCAAGCATACTCGATTCTTTCATTTAGGTTGTTTTTTTTGAAGAGCACGAAAGTACACAAAACAACTCGTATTTGTATTGCTGAATTTATGATGAAAGGTGGCTAACTGGAATATTAGCCACCTTTCTTTGATGTGTTATGAATAAATTGCTGAGACATTTTGCATCTCATCGGCTATTGTCTTATCCAATATGCGTGCATACTTACGTGTCATATTCAGATTAGTATGTCCCAGCATCTTCGAGACCGACTCCATTGAGACTTTATTGGCTAAAGTCACGGTTGTTGCAAATGTATGCCGCGCTACGTGAGTTGTCAGATTCTTTGAGATATTGGCCAGGTCTGCCAACTCCTTGAGATAGGCATTCATCTTTTGGTTACTAAAAACAGGTATAATCAGGCTTTTATCTTGACGCTCGACAGTGTTGGCGTATTTGTCAATAAGATACTGGATGTGTGGCAACACGGGAATATTGCACATAATCTTGGTTTTCTGACGAAGTATTTTTATCCAATATTGCTTTCCTAATAAGTGGATATCTTCAGTAGTCAAAGCTTTAACATCGGAGAAAGCGAGGCCGGTAAAACAGCAAAAAACAAAGGTGTCGCGCACGAGCTCTAAACGATCAATGTTTAACTCAAGGTCCATCAAGCGCTGGAGTTCATCATTATCCAAAAAAGGTTTGTCTACTTCGGTGAGTTTGAAGGTTATTTCTTTAAAGGGATTTTCAGTCATAAGGCCATTGATTAAAGCCGAACGAATAATCTTACTGAGATTCTTAATGTACTTGACCGTGGTATTATGGGCACAATTTCGGGCGGACTTTAAATAAACTTCATAATCCTGAATAAATGAAGGCGTAATTTGATTCAGTAAAATATCGCCTTTACCATAAAATTGTTTCATAAACTCCTGTACATGCTTTGCAGATGTTTCATGTCTTTGAACAGTGCCTTGTGCAATACCTTTTCCGACAAGCAAGTGTAGTTTCTCATTATGCTCTTTATAATACTCAAGCAGTTTGACTTCTTTTTTATCTTTACCCAGATAGCGATTCTTAATATTTACTGAAGTGGGGGAGATATCTTCTCTTTCCAGATCTAACTTAATTTGAAAAAGCTGATGTTTGATTTCAGTTAAGGATTCATTCAGACGTCTGGCTGATTTGTCTTTCCGTTTAGAGAGTCCCTTCTTATTATCCCAATCTTTATTCTCAATAGAACATTGAGAGCTTATTTCAGCTCTCTTGCCATTTACAGTTATACGTATATAAATGGGATACTCTCCATTTTTTAATGGCTTTGCTTTTTTTAAATAAAATAACACGGAAAAGGTTGATCGCATCATAACTTAATCTTTTAAAATTTACTTTAATTATTTGATTACAAAGCTACTTTTAAAAGCAAAGAATGAACTATGATTAAAACTGCATAACACTGTATATCAGCGAATAATACTCTTATTAGGGGCGTCACCCAATTTTCTTATTTAGGTCACCGAATAAGCCACCGTATAACATGCGTTTTATTGCAATAATTTGCTATAGGTGTAACAACAAAAAACCCGTAAAACGTACGTTCTACGGGCTTTTTCACTGTTTTTCAGTTTTCCTCAGCGGAGAGAGAGGGATTCGAACCCCCGGTACCTCGCGGTACAACGGTTTTCAAGACCGCCGCATTCGACCACTCTGCCATCTCTCCAGTATTTTAATATCATGCCTGAAACCCTTGTGGTCTCTAGTGTTGCAGTGTATATCTCTTTCGATAACGGATGCAAAAGTAGGGTTTATTTTTAAACTGCAAAACAAAAATGTGCTAAAAATTATGAGGTGATTGGGACGTCCTTTGTAAGTTTTTAGGACTTAGAAATATAGGGCAACTAATTTTTTAAATATAGATCCAATAAAAAAAGGATAGCCATAACAAAGCTATCCTTTCCAACGAAAATATTTTCAACTCAAGTTTTAGTTTGAGCCAACTTTAATGAGTTCTACTTCGAATATCAGCGCAGAGTATGGAGGAATAACCTGGCCGGCACCTCTTTCACCATAGGCTAGTTGGTAAGGGATATAAAAGATGGTTTTGCCACCTTCTTTCATCAGCTGTAAACCTTCTGTCCAGCCGGGTATTACCCTGTTAAGCGGAAAAGAGATAGGGTCGCTTCCTTCTGAGCTATCAAATACCTCTCCATTAATAAGTGAACCTTTATAATGAACTGTAACTTCATCGGTGGCCAGAGGTGATGCGCCTGTGCCTTCCTCAATGACTTTATACTGTAATCCACTTTCGGTAGTTTGTACACCTTCCTTAGTAGCGTTTTCCGCCAAAAAGTCAATGCCTACCTGTGCTTTAGCCATTGTAATAGCCTGGCTGGCTTCATCCATGGTCATTTGTGCCGACTCGTTTAATGCTTCGCGTATACCTGCTGCTACCATATCTGCATTTAAATTGGCTTCAGAGGCCAGTTGCCTTGCCATCATTACCCCATAGCCATAGCTAAGGCTGTCAGCTTTGCTTGACAAGGTGGCAGTTGAATCTGGTGTATTACATGCTTGAGTAAGCCCTAATGCAACAAGCAATGTGATGGCCACACTACTTTTTGTGAAAATGTTCTTCATACTAATTTGTTTCTCAATATTTGTATTGGCACCAAAGGTATTCAATTATATGAATAAACAATTGTATGCCTCATTTATCCGAGGATTAAAAAGATGGCCGGTCGTTTATTAATGTCGGGTACTTTGCCTTTCCATTGCGCTATGGTTTTGGTTTGAATATATTCTGTTTCGAGCGTAATATCACAGGCAATACATAATCGGGTTTGTGGTCGACAAGCATTTATTAACTCCTGGAGTAATTTCATATTTCGATAGGGAGCTTCTATAAACAACTGCGTTTGCTTCTCACGTATCGAGCGTTCTTCAAGGTGTTTGATATGCTTGCCAACTTCTCCCTTTTTTAGTGGTAGATAGCCGTTAAAGGCGAAGCTTTGTCCGTTTAATCCTGATGCCATTACGGATAGCAGGATAGAGGAGGGGCCTACCAGCGGAATAATCCTGATTTTCTGTGTGTGAGCTAAACTAACCACATCGGCACCAGGATCGGCAACGCCAGGACAACCAGCTTCACTTAGTAAACCAAGGTGGTGACCATCATTAATTGGCTTTAAAAAGCCTGGAATGTCGTTGGGGTTGGTATGTTTATCCAGCACATAAAACGTGAGTTCATCAATTTCAATTGATTTATCTACTTTTTTTAAGAATCGGCGGGCTGTGCGAATGTTCTCAACCACATAGTATTTTATGGAACGTATAATGTCGATTGTTTCCTGAGGCAGGTTGCGTTCTATGGGACTTTCGCCCAAAGTATTGGGTATTAAATATAGTTGCCCTTTCATATTGTTAGTTTTCTATGGTAAGCGGTTTATTAACCTGTAATTAATCGTGCCAAAAGTAAGCAATTGCAGGCATCTGTTCCAAACTATTTGAAAGGACAGTTAATGTAGATTAATTCTAAATAAAATTTGTAAGTTTGCGCTACATTAATATTTATAACACTTATAGAGCAATCAGATGTATGTATTGATTAATTTACTACGAAATCGAAATTTTGTTTTGGTCTTTGCCGTTGTTGTTGGGCTTGTACTTGGCGACTTTGCTGCTAATATCAAAGCTTACACTACTTATGTGCTGGCAATTGTAATGACTTTTTCGATGACTAATATACGTACCTCAAGTCTTTTTCCTTTAAAAGCGCTTGTTAAGCCAATGCTGGTTGGTATGCTACTTAACTATGTTATTTATGCTATTGTAATGATAGGCCTGGCATATTTATTAATTGAAGATAAGGATTTGTTTTATGGTTTTGTGGTTATTGCCACAACACCACCAGGCGTAGCAATAATACCATTTTCTTACATTTTGAAGGGCGATGTGGAGTATTCTATAAAAGGAGTGTTAGGAGCCTTTATATGTACCGTTTTTCTAACACCATTTGCAGTTGGTTGGATAACCGGTAATGATGGCATTGCATCATGGGATTTGTTTATGCTGATGGTTAAAACCATTGTGGTTCCTTTAATTATCTCCCGTTTCTTATTGCTTTCAAAACCGTTTAAATTAATTGATAAAATAAGAGGTAAAGTGGTTGACTGGGGATTTGCATTATTAATTTTTATTGCGGTAGGCCTTAATCGTCAGGTTTTTTTTAGTGAGCCATTGATCTTATTGCAAATAGGTTTGGTACTATTACTGACCCACTTCGTATTGGGTTTGGTATATGAAAAAATTGCAAGCCTTTTTAAAAGAAATACAGTTAAAGTGATGTCGGAAAATCTGTTGCTAACCATTAAAAGTTCGGGTTTCGCCGTTGTTACAGCCATAACTTTATTTGGTCAAAAGGCCGCCATTCCAACAGCCGGACTCGCTATTTTTGTACTTTTATATTTACTGTTCCTATCATTTCGATTGGAGTTAAGAAGTAAAAAAGCAACAAGGTCAGAGTAGAGTTAACCCTAGGGCTGTTGGTTGATTCTTCATTATCAAACTAAAAGCTGATTTTTGTTATAGGTGTTGGGCTGTGTATTAATTAAAAGATAATATTTTGGGATATATTTGTTAATTGTAACAAAAATGTAACAACATCTTAACCGCTCCGTAATAATACGAGATTAGGTTTGCACCCGGAAAATAAGTTAAAAAACAACCAGGGAAATGTGGGAATTATTTTTTCTGGTAAAATAGGAATTCTACACAGGAATAACATGAAACGTATTTTACTACTAAGCGCTTTAATGGTGTTGGTAAGCATTGGCATTGTTGAAGCACAGGAAATTAACAGTTTGTCAGCTCAAGTTGGAAAAGGGATTCGATTTAAAACTGACGATGATCTTTTTTACTTAAAATTCACGACTCGTATTCAAACCAGATGGGACTTTGTGAATGGACTAGGCGACTCGTCTAATGATGCCTATTTCGAGGATAAAGCATGGGTTAAGCGTTCGCGTTTAAAATTTGACGGCTACTTCCTTAATAAAAGCCTTGTATACAAAATTGAGTACGACGTAGTTGGTGGCTATGTGCGCGATGCTTTGTTTAAATATAAGAAGGATAACTACGAGATTTGGTTTGGTCAGGGAAAACTGCCGGGTAACCGTGAACGCGTTGTGTCATCAGCCAATATGCAGATGGTTGATCGTTCGGTTTTTAACAAATACTATAACATTGACAGGGATGTCGGCCTGCAATTCCACCATAAATTTAACATCGGTAAAGCCATTGTATTTGATCAGTGGGCTGTTACTTCAGGCGATGGTATCAGGGACAATGATTATGCACCGGGTGTTAGTTTAACAGGTAAATTAGAAGTTCACCCATTGGGAGAGTTTAAATCCAAGGGTGCTTATAAATCAGCTGATTTAAGTCGTGAGGAAACACCTAAGATTGCAATTGCAGCTTATACAAACTATAACGTTGATGCTTACAAAGACAGAGGTCAGGTTGGTAGTGTTATAGGTGGTGAGGCCGATTTATTAAACATTGGTGGTGATTTCTTGCTGAAATACAGAGGATATTCATTAATGGTTGAGGCAGCTAACCGAACGGTTACTGATGACAATGAATTTGTGTACGACGAAAATGGTGATGTTGTAGATGTTTATTATACTGGTTATGGAGCCAATATTCAAACGGGTTATGTTTTCAAAAACAACTGGGAATTATCAGGCCGTTATGCATTTACCAAGCCAAACGAAACAGCCTTTAATAAAGAACTAACAGATTATACTATTGGTGTAAGTAAATACATCATTGGGCACAACTTTAAGTTTCAGGGTGATGTTACCTTCCGCGACAAAGTGGGCGGGCAAGATCAAATCATTACCAGACTGCAGATGGAACTTCAGTTTTAAGCCAAAGGTCGAAAATATATTGAACCTAAGTCCTGTATGGGCTTAGGTTTTTTTGTACTAAAAAGTAAACAACATCCCCATTACAATAGCTCATTAACCCGACTGTACTATCAATTATCCTGTCAAAAACTAAAGCGCCTAACAATCAGATGTGTTGAGAGACAATGGTCCTCTATGGCATAATAGAAGCGGCTTGATATTCTTTGCCAAAAAGCGAAAAAGTATTAATTCCTTATTAAATTGACTTACCTTAGTGAAAAGTTCAATTTACATGAGTAAGGCTATTAAACGGATATTAATTGTTGATGACGAGGAAGATCTGTGCGAAATATTGCAGTTTAACCTGGAAAGTGAAGGCTACGAAACTGAGGTGGCCTACTCTGCTGAAGAAGCATTACAAAAAGATTTGAGTCGATTTAATTTATTACTCTTAGATGTAATGATGGGCAAAATGTCGGGTTTTAAGCTGATAGATACTGTCCGGAGAGAATTAAAGTTGGATATGCCAGTCATATTTTTAACTGCTAAAAGTGAAGAAAATGATTTACTGACAGGTTTTAATTTAGGAGCAGATGATTATATCACTAAGCCTTATTCGTTAAAAGAGCTGATTGCGCGTGTAAAGGTGGCTTTAAAACGCTCATTGCCAGTTTCCGATAATGAAAATGCAAAGGTGCTGCATTATGAACAGATAGTTCTGGACCTGGAAGCAAAAAGTTTGATGATTGATGACGAAAAGATTGAACTGACGCTGAAAGAGTTTCAAATTCTTTGTTTACTGTTTGAGAATAAGAATAAGATTTTTTCAAGAGACGAAATACTTGAGCGAATTTGGGGCGATAGTGTAGTGGTCACAAACCGTACCGTTGATGTGAATATTACACGATTACGGAAAAAGTTAAAGCAATATGGAGAGTATCTGAAAAATCGTCCAGGCTTGGGTTACTACTTCGAAACTTAACAGCAAAAAGAGTCTTTATGGGGTTTGAAATCAATTTTAAACGAAAACTGTTTTTATACTATTACTCCATCTTTTTTATTGTAACACTATCTTTTATTGTATTTCAATACAATAGAGAGAAGCAATTTAAGATTACACAATTAGAGAACTCATTAAATGCCATTACCGAAATAACTAACGGTTTTCTTCTTGAGAACGAAATCATTGCCAATAATGAAATCCAATTGGTAGATTCATTGCTTAAGATACTGCCGGCAGTTGAAACAAGGCTTACCATAATCGATAAAGATGGCGAGGTATTGTATGATAATTTCGTGGATGATTATCAGCAAATGGAAAACCATCTTCAGCGACCGGAAGTACAGAAGGCGATTGTATCGAGCAACGGAGCCGGATCGAATATCAGGCAATCGGCTACTACCGGGCAGGATTTTTATTATTATGTCCATTGCTACAATGATGTTTTTATACGGGCAGCTGTGGTATACGATATTGAAGTGAAAAACTTCTTAAAAGCCGAAAAGCTGTTTCTGATTTTCATAGCGTTTTTATTCCTGCTTACCTGGTTAATCCTTTCATATGTAACAGGTAAAATGAGTGAAAGTATAACCAAGTTGAAGGATTTTGCCCTGCAATTAAGACAAAACAAACCTTTAGTTGAAGATTACCAGTTTCCGCATGATGAGCTTGGGGTAATAGGTAAGGAAATTGTATCGATGTATACTAAACTGATGAAAACTAAAGATGCTTTGAGCCTCGAGAAAGAGAAGCTGATAAAGCATTTGTATGTGGTCAATGATGGTATTGGCATCTTTTCAAGGGAAAAAACATCAATTCTTACCAACCCTAATTTTGTTCAGTATTTAAATTTAATAGGAGAGAAAGCTTCGTTAAATCCAGAACAGATATTTGAAATTAAGGAGCTGAAAAAGCTGCATAAATTTCTTGATAAACATCTTGTACTTGTTAGTGTTACCGAGCAACAGACTGAGTTGCCTCAAACTGAGCTGACGGTTAAAAAGAGTGGCTATTATTTTGAAATTAAGTGCATAATTTTCCCGGATAAGAGCTTTGAAATATACATACGAGACACGACTAAACTGGAAAAGAGAAAACTACTTAAGCAGCAAATGACCTCAAACATTGCCCATGAGCTGAAGACGCCAGTTGCTTCGGTCAGTGGCTATCTCGAAACCATCCTCAATAACAAAGATATTCCAGAGGAGAAGAAAGATTATTTTATAAATAAAGCCAACAGGCAATGCAGTCGTCTTACTTCCTTGATTGAGGATATTGTTTTACTAAACAGAATAGAGGAGCAGGAGGAGTACTATGAGTTTAGCCAGGTTGCCATACTTCCTTTGGTACAGGAAATTATTGATGATGTGGATAAGGTGGTGAAGCTGCAAGGGGCACAGATAGTGCTTAAAATTGATGCCTCAGTGATAGTTAACGGAAATAAATCGTTGGTGGGTTCGGTATTTCAAAACTTGTTAAACAATGCTTTGAGCTACGCTGGCGAAAATGTGAAGATTGTCATTGATATGTATCATCAGGATGATGAATACTATTATTTTTCTGTGATAGACAACGGAACAGGAATTCCCGAAAAGCATCTGTCGCGCATATTTGAGCGCTTTTATAGAGTTGATTCAGGGCGCTCACGAAAGATGGGTGGAACAGGCCTGGGCTTAGCCATTGTGAAGCATGCGGTGAGTGTACACAAAGGTATTGTGTCAGTGAAAAACGGAGCCAACGGGGGTGCTGAGTTTTATTTCAGCTTACCAAGGTATAGTTTGTAATAGCTCCAATTACATTAGTAGAACTAATAGGGTTATTTCGTCTTGCGTATGCCTGTTTAAATCTATATGCTAAAATGACTAAAAGACATATAACTAAGGACTCCTCCTTCTTAGAGCTCATAGACGATTAAACTTCCGGGAAAAGAAGAAAGCAGGTGGCCTTGCCTGGCCTTTGGGTTTGGCAGGTGATTCTGACCTGTTCTATCTGCACCACATTGAAGTATTAGGGTATTAAATCCTGATGCGCTGCAGAAGCATATATTCTTAGCTGAAATACCAGAATCCAGGGCAAAAAAAAAGCTGCCACAAGTTAATTCTTGCGGCAGCTCTTTATAGTATTAGTCTAAATTACTTTGATTGATAGTCAACGAAGTCGCGTTGTGCTTTTACCAGGTTAACCAGGTGCAGCATTAAATTCTGCGTTTCGTGTAATGCATTTAAGTACAGCAAGCTTACTTTTGTGCCGGCTTTCTCATTTTTAATGCGTTTCAGTTGTTTCTTACGGTTGTCACGCATTTTGGCAAAAATGTTTTGCTGCTCTTCAATAAGTTCTTCTAACTGACCATAGTCGCCTTGAGTAATGATTTTAATTGACTTGGCCATGAAATCCTGTACATCAGAACGTATGCCATTCAACTCTTCAAATTGCTCAGGTGAATACACCTTGTGGTTATTATCTAGGTGATCGTATGCTGGCTCAGTAATGTAAGACAGACAGTGAGCTACTTCCCTGAGGTAATCAACTACCTGAATGTAATACAGGCTTGAGTCAACAGATTGTTCCTGAAGCTTTTTAACTGTTGGGTAAACATTACTCTTCAGCTTTTTGGCTTTTTTGTTGATGGTTTTAACCTCTTTGTTGATTTCTTTCAGACTACGGCGGTCTTCTGCTTCAAAGTCGTGAATTGCTTGGGCATATAGTTGTGAAATCTTCTTCAGAATATCGGTTACACTGTATCGGCATTTTTCAAGTACCTTATCAACGTGTATTTCGCCATTCACTTCTTCAATCTCAAACTCGTCAATCTCAACTTCTGTCTCAGTGTTTTTCTTATGAATAATGTGTGTGCGGAATATTACATAGATTGCGATGGTAACCAATACAGCCACAAACCAAATACCGATGGTGCTGATTAGTAAAGCCATTACAAATGCTACTGTGAATGCTGACAAAGCAGTGAAGAACCATCCTCCGATAACCGAAAGTACACCGGTGATGCGGTAAACAGCACTTTCGCGTCCCCAGGCACGATCGGCCAGTGAACTACCCATAGCCACCATAAATGTTACATAGGTGGTAGAAAGTGGCAGTTTCATATTGGTGGCAATGGAAATAAGGATACTTGCCACAACCAGGTTAACAGAGGCACGCAGCATATCAAAGGCCGGAGCATCGTTACCCAGTTTCTTTCTGCGTTCTTCGTAATTAGTAGAGTCAAACTGTTTACTGATGCCTCTGCTAATAGCTGCCGGAATAACTGCATTAACAGCGTTTGATGCATTGATAGAAGCACGCACCAGCGAACGGGCAAAATATGAAGAACCAAAACGTTCGTCACCTTCCTGTTGGCGGCTTAAGTCTAGTGATGTTTTTACAACAGCTTTAGCTTTCTTCGAAGTCCAAAGTGTTATAACCATTACTATACCAGCTATAATCAGCATGTAGGTTGGAGTACTTACCTTACCGGCCAGCGCTTCCATGCTGGTATTAACATCGCCCGAAGCAGCAAATATTTTGAATGACTCGAAACCAGCTAATGGCACTCCAATAAAGTTAACAAGGTCGTTGCCGGCAAAAGCCATGGCCAGTGCAAAAGTACCTGTTAGTACAATTATTTTCAGGATATCTACCTTAAATACCAGTTTTAGAATTTGAAGTAACAGGGTCCAGGCTACCATGCTAATGGCTATAATTGTTAGGCCGTTAGACTTAATCCAGTCTTTGGTGGCCGAATCCATAAAAGAAGCACCTTTGGCACCTTTAATCAGGATAAAGTAAGTAATAGCTGTAATGGCAATGCCGCCCCAGATAGCACCGAAATAATTCAGGCGCTTGTCATAATCAAACGAAAATATAAGGCGGGTAACATATTGAACCAGTGCACCAACACTGAATGAAATGACAACTGAAAGTAGAATGCCCGATATAATACCTAATGCCTTAGCTGTGTTAATGTACTCACTAAGATTCATATCAGGGTTGTTTGACACCTTAATAATGGCTACTGCCACGGCTGCTCCCAGTATCTCAAATACAATCGACACGGTGGTAGAGGTGGGCATACCAAAGGTATTGAACACATCAAGCAATATCACGTCGGTTATCATAACGGCCAGGAATATGACCATGATCTCCGAGAAGACGAAATACTGCGGGTTAAAAATACCCTTACGGGCTACTTCCATCATACCGCTTGAAAAGGTAGCTCCAAACAGGATACCCAGAGCGGCTACAATCATGATGTACTTGTATGGCGCTGCTTTTGCTCCAATTGCCGAGTTAAGGAAATTCACAGCATCGTTACTTACGCCAACGATTAGGTCAGAAATGGCCAGTGCAAAAAGCACGATGACCAGAATTAAATAAATGTTTTCCATCAGAAAATGTTATTTGTTGTTCTTTTTCGCGAGGCAAACATACTTAGATGGGTGCAGTATGAGATTGATTTAATTTTAAGCGAATGTTAAGTTTGTGTTAATTTCGTTCAAGTTAAATCATTCTTAATGTTATTTCAAGTGGGAGAGGTGTTGCAATAGTAACTTTTATATCAGTGTAATACTATTAATTGTCGCCCGTTTGCTGGATGTATTTAGATCATCATTAGTTAATTTGTCTTGATTGTGGTGTGTTTTTGTGCTGAATTTGCTAAGGCAGTTGTTGTGAGTGTTTTATGTGATTGGTGGTTTTTAGGTGGGTAAATGTAATGTTAACATGTAGTACTTGTACCCGGCAAAGGGACATATTTAATATTTATACATTATTATCTAATTTATCCCTGCCTTATCTGAAAAGGTTTTTATAATTTTGCGAGACTTTTGCATTAAAAGAAGGAAGAAACCTGACATTCTTATAATTCAATCATAACTTAATGTAAGGTACATGACAGGTTCAAAAAAAAGGCTTGAATGACTCTAGGAAATATAGTTGATGGTATAATAATAGGTGTTTCGGCTTCCATACCGCTAGGGCCTATTGGAGTGTTGGTGGTGCAACGTACGCTTAATAAAGGACATTTATCGGGATTTGTGTCTGGGTTAGGTGCTGCCTTATCGGATACAATATATGCCATCATTGCTGGTTTTAGTCTGTCATTTATTGTGGGATTCATTGAGTCACAACTATTGTGGATACAGATATTTGGTGTTATTATTCTTATTTCATTAGGACTCAAAATATTTAATACCAATCCGGCCATACAACTAAGGCGCCAGAAGCGTAAGACAACCAGTTTGCTGCAGGATTTCTTCTCGACTTTTGCCCTAACAGTAGCCAATCCACTGGCTGTGTTTCTCTTCTTGGCATTTTTTGCTGGTTTCAGGGTGGTAGGCTCCGAAAACACCTTGATTGACAATTTATTACTTATCGGAGGTGTGATGGTGGGTGCTGCCAGCTGGTGGTTAATATTGAGCTCGCTGGTTAATATGTTTCGCTCAAAAATCAACCTGCGTCGTCTGTTTTGGATCAATAAAATAGCCGGTAGTACTATTATTGTACTGGTTGTTTTGGCCTTTAGCATCTGGATTACCAAAGAGTATATCTTGTAAGCCTTAACTGATTAGTCCAATAAATGAAACTTCATTAAATAAAAATGCCCGCCGGATATGACCAACGGGCGCTAATCTATTTTTTCGTTAATGATTAAGGAAATTTAGGGAATTGCTGGAAGTCAGGATCTCTTTTTTCAAGGAATGCGTTACGACCTTCCTGAGCCTCTTCCATCAGGTAAAACATAAGCGTGGCATCACCGGCCATTTCCATAATACCTGTCTGTCCATCTAATTCGGCGTTCAATCCACGCTTAATCATGCGTAAAGCCATAGGGCTGCGTTGCAGCATAATTTTACACCATTCTACAGTGGTGTCTTCCAATTGCTCAAACGGAACAACAGTATTAACCAGTCCCATGTCTTCTGCTTCTTTGGCCGAGTATTGTTTGCACAGGAACCAAATCTCACGCGCTTTCTTTTGTCCTACGTGTCGCGCCAGATAGGACGAGCCAAAGCCACCGTCAAAGCTACCTACTTTAGGTCCGCTCTGTCCGAAAATTGCATTCTCTGAAGCGATGGTAAGGTCGCACACCACGTGCAGCACGTGTCCGCCTCCAATTGCATAGCCATTAACCATGGCCACCACCGGCTTAGGTAGTGAGCGGATGCGTTTATGTAAGTCCAATACATTCAGGCGGGGTACGCCACCTTCATCAATGTAACCACCGTGTCCTTTTACATTCTGGTCACCTCCCGAACAAAATGCTTTATCGCCTTCGCCGGTTAATACAATAACGCCGATATCCTGGCGCTCGCGGCAAATGTCAAAAGCATCAATCAGCTCCAGCACCGTTTTGGGGCGAAAGGCATTGTATACTCTTGGACGATTGATGGTAATCTTTCCTATACCCTCAAAAAAATCAAACTTAATATCTTCGTATTCTTTTACAGAAGTCCAGTTGCGTTGGCTCATAATTCTTCTTTTAAGCGTTTAAAATAAGATTTTAGCACACCGGCATTTTCTTTGGCAGGTGTTTTAACTTCTAATATAATTGGTTTGTCACTCTCAGAAAACAATTGTGTCAAACAATCGTTCATCGCTTCCTCGTTATCTGCTCTTAAATATTTCAGGCCATACATTTCGGCCAATGGCTGCATGTTGAGTTGGTGTGCAGCCTCAAAATAGGTCTCTAGCTCCTCCGAGTCAGAGGGGCCAGGGATAAAGCGGAAGATGCCACCGCCTCCGTTGTTAATGATAATAATGCGGAGGTTAGACTGTAGATAGTTGTTCCACAGTCCGTTACTGTCGTACAGGAAGGAAAGGTCGCCTACCACCAGCAAGGTTGGTTTCTGGCTGATGTAGCTGGCACCAACGGCAGTACTAAGGCTGCCATCAATACCACTTGTTCCCCTGTTGCAGTAGGTGTCCTCGTTGTAAAACTCCTTGAAAAGTTGGGCATAACGAATGGCTGAACTATTGCCCCACTGAACCTGCCACTTCTCTGGCAAAGCACTGGCAATATGCGCAATAGCTTTTAAATCGTTCCAGCCGTTTTTGGCCAGGTATTCTTCATGGTGTTTGTCCGAGCGTTCAGCCCTGTTTAACCAGGTGGTGCGGTAGCGGCTTTTAATGGATGTTACCTTGGGTAATAAGTCTTCCAGAAAATCAGCAGGTTCGGCTTCAATAGAAGTCGTCAGCTGCTGGTAGGTATCCATATGGTGGTTGGACACGCTTATATGCCATTGCTCTTTTGCCTGATAATCGCGCAGAAACTTTTTAATCATTTTAGATACCACGGCGCCATCGAAGGTTATCAGCAGCGATGGTTTAAAGAAATGTACTTCCTCTTCGGTAATGGTGGACACCACTTTATCAATACCTGTAATAATTGATTCACCGTTAATGTTGGAGGTGGTTTCGGTTAGCACCACTACCTGTTCCATCTCAGAGAGCTGGCGCAGTGCTTGTTGCATTCGGCCATTCGGTTTATTCAGGCCGGCTACAATCAGTATTTTATCGTGTTTCAGCCAGTCTTCACTCAACTGCTGCATCGCTTCTGCCGAAACAGAGCTGGATGATACCACCTGCTTGATGCGTCTTTGCTTCTCTTCGGGATGCACCGTTTTACCATACAAGGGTTCGGCTAACGGTACATTAATATGTACCGGACCTGCCATTTTGTGCTGGCACTGATAGAATGCTTCGCTTATGAGGCGGTTCACATACCAGTTGCTAGCATTTTTAGATGTGGGTAGCTGGCAGCTGTATTTAACGATGTTATCCAGGGCGCCTACCTGGCGAATTGTCTGGCCATCGGCTTGATCAATCCATTCCTGAGGGCGATCAGCACTAATAACTACCAGTGGTATGTTTTGATAATAGGCCTCCGAAATTGCCGGTGCGTAATTAAGCAGGGCCGAACCACTGGTGCAAACCAAAGCAACTGGTCGGCCTGTTTGTTGAGCTATGCCCAGGGCAAAAAAGCCGGCACTGCGTTCATCAACAACACTGAAACATTCAAACTCTGGGTTGGCGCAAAAGGTGAGTGTCAGGGGGGCGTTGCGTGAACCAGGAGAAATGACGACTTCTCTCAGTCCCTCCGACAAACATATATCAACAAGTGTTTTAACAACTTTCTTATCCGAAACTGCTTTATTCATAAGTATACAAAGGTTAAATATTTTTTAAAACCGACAAGAGTGTTTGTGCTTTAAGAGCTGTTTCTTGCCACTCTTTTTCGGCTTCACTTTCGATGGTCAGTCCTCCGCCAATATATAGAACTGACTCAGTATTGGTTAGTTTTAGGCAACGAATATTAACGTAAAACTCATAATTGCCATCTTTTATGGGACCCAGAAACCCCGAATAGTATTGGCGATCGTGTTCTTCGGTATTAATAATCAACTGGTAAGCATGTTCTTTGGGCAGCCCGCATACAGCTGGGGTAGGATGCAAATCATATAACAGGCCCACATGGTTACCGTTGATTTCACCCATTTCAAAATGAAAATTTGTACGCAGGTGTTTTACTTGACCTGCGCTAATGGTCTCAGCATTGCTGTATTCAATGTTATCGGCCTGATGATGAACCAGCACGTTTTCGATGTATTCGGTTACCAGTTGCTGTTCGGTTATTTCTTTGGCTGTCCATTTAAATTGGTCGTTGTTGGGAAGTGTACCTGCCAAAGAAACGGTTGATAGTTGGGTATTCTCGTGTTTCAGCAATAACTCAGGTCCGGCACCTATCCAGGTACCACCAGAGGGTGTGCTGATGGCGTACACAAAAGCGTGCGGATACTTTTCAGTTAAGGTTTCAAAAATGTCAGGAATCTGGTTGTTCTGAACGGCTGGTCCTTTAAGTGCGCGCGACAGTATAACCTTCGATAGCTTTCCATCTTTAAGAGCCTGATGCATGGTGTTGAAGTGCTGCAGATAGGTCTCATAAGTATCTTCATAAATAGCCTCAGTAGATGGGGCAATATTAAAAAGCGGACTGATTAACGCCTTATGCGCACCGGATAGTTTCTCGAAGGAGGCTTCAAAGAGGTTATCAATAAATAGCCCATTTGATGTTGTATTATCAAAGGGTTCAAATACAAAACCGTCACTTTTAAGGTGAAGACTATTGATGCCATTGATTACTTTCTCGCTTGTGCCCAGTAAAATATGGCAAGTAGCCTGATTTGGCAAGCAATATAGTACGATGGAGTCAAACTCCTCCTGGTCAATAACTGCTTCTAGTTCTTTTTTCACATCCCAACTTTATATCAGCCACCAAAGATAGTAAATAGGCTTAAATTAACTGAACTGCTAACGTTTTTGTGATGCAGGAAACGTATGCTTTGTAATCAAAGCAACTAATGGAATGTGTCAATTGACCAGTCAACTAAATTAAGGTATTAACTGTTTTATTGTCTAAAGATTAGGTTTTAATCAAGCATTTGACTGCTTTATGCATATTTAGTTGAAAAGGTTTGTTTGAGTGCAGATATTTGGTACAAAATTGGGGAGATGATAGACAAAGATTATATAAAGGTAAATTGCAGTTTGTGTAATATTCCATTTAAAACGAAGCTCAGCTTTCAGTTATTGATAAAGGAAATTGAAAAGATGAGTGTTGAGCATTCGCATGTAATGAGCTATATGGCAGTTGAACTACTGAAAAAGCTCGACCATGCACCAGAATTAAAAGCAGATAGTGTTTCACAGACCACGCTGGATAAGTATCCTGAACTGGTTAAGCAATTGATGAGTTTTGCATTTAATCCCTTGCAGGATGACCTTGAGCTAAGTGCAGCCTGGAAACCATTTGAGCCCAATAGTGAATTTTATTCAACCAGTGCCTTTAAGCGAATTTTGGGTGAGGGCAATCGTATTATGGGACTGGCCAAAGAAGATGAAATGGAATTAGACGATAATCTTTTGTTGGTCACCATTTTGTATCAAGCCTATTTTATCATTCTGGAGCGCTATTACAAGGTGGATATTCCGGTTGATTTACCTTTTACTTTAAAAATGACGAATAAAGACACCGGTATCGTTAAGTTTTTTAATAAGCGCTTCAATTCACGTTTCCTTGAGATACGAACAACAGGGAAAATGAAAGAATTGTCGGCTGAAGATCTCAAAGTGCTTTTGGATAATGATCATGATTTGGATCTATGGAATAAACTAATTCCACTTGATGAGTTTGAATTCAGAGGCTTGATACAATTTCAGTATCATGATGTAACACGTGACCACACGATTTCTAAGCTAAAATCTGATTTATTGAAAAAAGAAACTGTCTTGTCAAAAGAAGGTTATTTGAGAATAAAAGATAAAATCAGAACCTTAATTGAAAATCCGGAAGCTGAGTTTGGTATGGCAGCCAATTATGGTTTTGAAACCAACTTGAATCAGCAGTTCATCTGGAATACGATAATACCGCGTGAAGAATTGGACTGCTTTAGCTATAAGGGTACAATTTATGAGAAGGCACTTAATAAAAAGCAGATAGTATTGACTTCAGATATTGCGCAACTTGAGAAGAATGTGCTTGTTGAAAAACTACTGAAGTATGGTATCCGTAGTCACGCAATAGTGCCTTTATTGCATGAAGGTGAGATTATGGGCATGCTCGAGTTTGGGTGTAAAAAACCAGGCAGTATCACCATGATTCAATTAAAGTTGCTTCATGACTTATTTCCCATTTTTGCTTTGGCCATGAAACGTTCAAAGGAAGATTGGAATGACATGGTGCGGTCAGTCATTCAGGAAGAATATACGGCTATTCACCCAACAGTAGAGTGGCGCTTCAGAGAGGCCGCTGCGCAATTGATAAATAATGATGAGTCGATTGATAATGCGAAGAACGAAGACATTGTTTTTCCAAATGTTGTACCTATTTATGGCGCTTCAGATATCCGTGGCTCATCGTTAGAACGTAATGAAGCCATTCGTGCGGATTTAAAAACGCAGTTAAAAGCTGCTAAACAAATTCTGGAGAATGACCGGGAGGTGGCAGATGTGCCATTGATGAATGATTTGCGCTACACAATTAGCCGGCATTTAAAAACAGTTGGTTCGGGTCTTAAGGCGGGTGATGAGGTGGTTATCATCGATTTCCTGAAAAAAGAAGTGAAGCCGGTTTTAGATTTATTTAAAAGCAGGTACCCCGAGATGGGTTCTTTAATAGCCGAATATGAGGCTTTGCTGGATCCTGAATTGGGCGTTATATATGATAAGCGAAAAGATTTTGAAGATAGTTTAACGCTTATTAACGACAAGGTGAGCGATATTATCGATAAAGAGCAGCTTAGTGCACAAAAAGTCTATCCGCATTATTTTGAAAAGTACCGAACCGATGGAATAGAATATAATGCCTACATCGGACAGTCGCTGGTGAAGGATATGGAATATAGCGATATCTATTTAAAGAATATGCGGCTGTGGCAATTGCTGGTAATGGTGAAGGTAGCGCGCGAGGTCAGATCTCTGCAGTCTTCATTACCTACTAAACTGGATATTACTCAATTGATACTGGTCCACTCAAATCCGCTGAGTATTGCCTTCAGGCAGGATGAGAAGAAATTTGATGTGGCAGGGGCTTACAACATCCGTTATGAGATTACCAAAAAGCGCATTGATAAAGCCTTGGTGAAAGGCTCCAATGAGCGCATAACCCAAGTGGGGAAAATTGCTATTGTATATTCACATGCCGATGAAATAGCAGAATATCGCCATTTCCTTGATTTTATGAAAGCCCAGGGTTATATTACCCGGAAGGTAGAAGATTTAGAACTGGAAGATCTAAAAGGTGCATCCGGATTAAGAGCTCTGCGAATAGAAGTAGATTTCAAAGGTGCAGACACTGGTTTGTTAGATGCAAAGGCGTATGAAGAAGTAATTACGAAATAAAAAGTTGGCTACAGATCTCAAGCATCAATGAAATACATAGACAGAGATTTAAGTTGGTTATCATTTAATGGCCGCATATTACAGGAAATTGCCTCACCAAATGTTCCGCTGATGGAGCGCCTGAAATTTGTCGCTATCTACTCGTCTAATTTGGAGGAGTTTTACAAAGTGCGGGTAGCCAGTCATCGTTTTGCACAAAAGTATAAGGGCGATAAGCGCAATAAATATGGCTACCGTCCATCGTATATTTTACAACAGATAAATACCATTGTAAGCGAACAGCAAACCTATTTGGGTAAACTGTTTTATAACGAAATAGTGCCGGGCTTAGCCGACGCAGGAATTTTATTTTTATGTGGTCACATTAACGCGGTTGACCGGCAGCTGATTGAAAAGTACTACGATGAACACTTTAAAGATGAGTTTAAGTTGCTTGAAGTAACCAATGAAGCCTCCTTGAATCTTAAAAACCAGGCAATTTATCAACTGGTTATTGACGGCAACAGGCAATATCTGCTGGAGATGGATTACACCAACTGGGGAAGGTTTATTACACTGGAGGAAAATAAGCAGTACACTAAAATAGTGCAGATCGATGATATCTTCAGATACAATATTCACAAACTATTGGGCCACGGGGCAGAGGTATATGCGTTTAAAATATCGCGCGACGCGGAATTGTATATTGACGAAGAGCAGGACGAAAACATTGTAAAGAAGATTAAGAAGAGCCTCAAGAAGCGTGATACAGGCTTACCTTGTCGATTGTTATTTAATGAAAACATTCCCTTTAAGCATATTAATGCTTTACGCAAAAAGCTAGATCTGGATATGTCGAGCCTCATAGCCGGCGGAACCTATCACAATTATTACGATTTTTTTGAGTTTCCTGTGTTTGAGGATAGAACACACCTGTATTACCAAAGTGAAGAGCAACAATCATGTAGTCAGTTGGATAACAGTAGTGATTGGTATCAGGCCATCGGTGATGAAGATGTATTTTTGAGTTATCCGTATCAATCGTTTAATTATGTTACTGATTTTTTAAAGTTCGCTACTGAAGATGATGGTGTTGAAGAGATTAGTACCACCTTATATAGAGTTAGTAAAACCTCAGAGATAGGCCTGGCACTAGAGCGGGCTGCCAAAAACGGCAAGCGGGTGTTTGTATTTTCGGAAGTGCTGGCCCGTTTCGATGAAGAATCAAATATTTATTGGGGAGAACGACTGGAGCAAGCCGGAGCCGTTGTCAAATATGGGATCGCCAATTTGAAAGTACATGCGAAAGCCTTTCTGATTAAACGGCGTGAAAAAGGCATCTTAAAATCGTATGCCTATCTGGGAACTGGTAATTTAAATGAGAAAACAGCCAGGATATATGCCGATCACGGTATATTAACCAGTGATGAACGATACACAAAAGACTTAGATGAGGTTTTTAAGTTTTTAAAAGATGAGCAGTATCAACCG
Organism: Carboxylicivirga mesophila; assembly: GCF_018271975.1. GTDB lineage: Bacteria > Bacteroidota > Bacteroidia > Bacteroidales > Marinilabiliaceae > Carboxylicivirga > Carboxylicivirga mesophila. The sequence continues at coordinate 217,197 of NZ_JAGUCN010000005.1, read as the reverse complement.
CACTTTAAGCATTTACTGGTGGCACCATTTACTTTAAGAAAAAAAGTGACGAATGCCATTCGTCGTGCAATGGAGAAAGCGGTAGCAGGTGAGAAACAGGTTCTGCATGTTAAGCTTAATAGCCTTGAAGATCCGGAGATGATAGATTTGATTCGAGAGGCAGCTGATGTTGGCGTGCAGTTTCAAATGGTTGTGCGCGGAATCTGCTGTTATTGTCCCTTATCGAAAGCACAAAAGAAGAATGTGAAAATTGTGAGTGTTATCGACAAATACCTGGAACACACACGTATTTATCACCTCTCAGAAAGAGAGACTTACCTCGCTTCGGCCGATTGGATGACCCGCAATTTATCGGGGCGGATTGAAATTGCATTCCCCATATGGGATGCTGATGTGCAAAATCTGTTGCTTCAGCAAGTCAGTTATCAGTTAAATGATGGGATAAAAGGCCGGATAATAAATTCTGAAGGAGATAATCAGTTGGTTGAAGGCAATAATAACTTAACCTCACAAGAGTATATGCATGAGTTAGTTGCTAACTTGCAAAAGACAAAAACTATAAGAAAATGACAGAGCAGCCATGGACATTATTGGTTACAGAATGTATGCCAATTGCAGAAGAGCAAATCAAAAACTATCAGGAGAACGAACATAGCTTTCATAACTGGGAACATACACTCAATGTGCTTCATTCGGTAAGTGAAATTGGTGCTGCCACCCCTGAGATAAACGCAAAGGAGCTGGAAAGTTTGCAATTGGCAGCATTGTTTCATGACGTGAAAGCCTGTGAAAAAATCGAAGGCCATGAAAAGCGTTCGGCAGCCTTTGTCCGTGAAGTACTTGAAGAAAAGCACTATCCTGAGGAATCGATTCAATTAGTAGAGCGTGTGATTTTAAGTACTCAATTGGGGCATGTGCCTGCCAATATACATGAGCAGATTATTAAAGATGCCGATTTGTCACACCTTAAAAACCGTGATTATATACGTGTTCAGTTTCTTAATTTGTTTGATGAGATAAATGGCCGTACCAAAAAAACGCCTAAGGAATGGATTGACGATTGTATCGTCTTCTTTGATGAGCAGCAGTTTTATACTGCCTATGCCAAAGAAAACTATACAAAGGGGAAAGCTAAGAACCGGGAGCGATTAGTGGCATTGTCGCAAATGGAGATTAACACAAGGGAAGATTTAATTAAACATACCGAAAAGAAGAAGAAGGAAACAACGGAAAAGCCTGATAAAGGTGTTGAAACGATGTTTCGGGTGACTCTTCGTAATCATCTATCATTAAGTCAAATAGCCGATAGCAAGGCCAATACGCTTATTAGTGTTAATGGTATTATTATTTCTATCGTATTGTCAGCTTTATTTCCAAAGTTGGATAACAATCCGTATTTGTTAATTCCAGCTTTGGTGTTAATCTGTTTTAGTGTAGCCACCATTATCATCTCCATTGTTTCAACTATCCCTCGCACTACTCATGGACTGATGACCCGGGATGATGTCAGCAATAAGCGCGGTAATCTTATTTTCTTTGGTAACTTCCACAATATGGAGCAAAACGATTTTGAGTGGGGCGTAAGTGAGCTGATGAAAGACAAAGACTACCTGTATAAGAGCCTGACGCGCGATTTATACCACCTTGGGCGAGTTCTGAATAAAAAGTACACCTACCTTCGAATGGGCTACATTACTTTTGTGATTGGATTGTGTATTTCAGTGGTGGCTTTTATAGTTAGTTTGGGTTTAATTCATGTGGGTTCATAAGCTAACTAAATAATAATCGAACAAAATAGGGATCTATGTAACAACTGTTAAGCAAAAAGAACAGGTAAGCAAGTTCCCTGAAGCTTTCCATAAAGAAAGGAGTCCGTTTCCAGACTCCTTTTTCGTTAATAAGGTAAATTTTGCCGTTAAATCCATTTGACGTAATTAAAATCCTGGCGATGAGGTAATAACTCATTGCAGGCAAATACCCTGAATCCGAAATCAAAGATACCTGGATCCTGAAGTTCCAAATCGAGTTCATAAAACGCTAGTGTATCCACTGTTCGAACCTGCTTAAAACGTTTCGTGGTGATAGGACCAATTTCCTGACTCTCGGCTGAGTTGCGGATAACCAATTCAACACAAATGTTTTCATCAATCAGCTCTTTAAGGTCAAGCGCTACCTCCATATGATAGGCTTCGCCAGCCAGGTATTTATGTTTAGGTGTGCTAGGTGCATCCACCGAAACCACATCAATCTTATCCCAAGCCATCAATACCTTTTGTTTCCAAGCAGCTAGTTCTTTTGCCATCTGGTAGTCGTTCAGGCGAATTTTTCTAACACGGTTAAACATAGGCGTGTAGAATCGCTCCTTATAGTCATCCATCATGCGTTTGGTGGTGTAATCCGGTGCGATTTCGGCTATACAATTTTTGATATATTTCACCCAGTCATTGGGAATGTTTTGCCCGTTGCGCTTATAAAACAATGGTATGATATCGTTTTCAAGCATCGAATAGATGGTTTGGGCATCCAGCTCATCCTGAAAGTCTTGATTTTCATAGGTGCGTTTATCGGTAAGGGCCCAGCCAGCTCCCTGGCGATATCCTTCCAGCCACCAGCCGTCAAGCACACTGAAGTTCATAACGCCGTTCATCACCGCTTTCTCGCCCGATGTGCCGGAGGCTTCCAGTGGTCGGGTAGGGGTATTCATCCAAATGTCAACACCTTTTACCAGTTTCTGACCAAGCTCCATATCATAGTTTTCGAGGAAGAGGATTTTACCAACAAACTCCGGACGGCGCGAAACATCCACAATTAGTTTAATTAAATCCTGACCAGCTTTATCTGCAGGGTGTGCCTTACCTGCAAATATAAACTGAACAGGTTTATCCGGATTGTTCAGTATTTGCGATAAACGTTCGATGTCGCTAAACAGCAGATGTGCTCTTTTATAAGTGGCAAAGCGGCGAGCAAAACCAATCGTAAGCGTGTTCTCATCAATGGAATCAATTATTTCCACCAGTCTTTTAGGGTCCTCATATCGACGAATCCAGTTGCGATGGAAGCGTTCCTTAGTATAATCGATCAGTTGCTTGCGAAGCTGGTTTTTAATTGACCAGATGCGTTCATCAGGAATATCATGAATTTTCTGCCAGTACTTCTTATTCGACTGGTCGTTAATGAATCCGTCTTTAAACTCACTCTCGTACAAGGTGCGCCATTCCTTTGCTGTCCAGGTTGGATAGTGTACTCCATTGGTGACATAACCTATGTGTAGCTCTTCAGCAAAGTAGCCATCGTATAGGTTGTTAAACATTTCCTGCGAAATTTTACCATGTAGCCAGCTCACACCATTCATAGCAACGGAGGTGTGTGCAGCCAGATTACTCATTGAGAATTTCTCTTTGGCATCGAGTGGATTAGCCCTGCCCAATGCTAAAAATTTATCCCAGCTAATTCCCAGTTCCTCAGGGATATAGTACAGGTAGTGGCGTATCATCTCTGGCGTAAAGGTATCGTGCCCGGCCGGAACAGGCGTGTGGGTGGTAAACAAAGAAGAGGCGCGTACAATTTCAAGCGCTTCATCGTATGAATAACCATCACTTATTAGCTGGCGTAAGCGTTCAATATTGATGAGTGCAGCATGGCCCTCATTACAGTGATACAAATCTGGCTCTACATTGAGTTCGTCTAATGCCCTGATTCCACCAATACCTAAAAGTATTTCCTGTTTAATTCGGTTATCCCAGTCTCCACCATACAATTGGTGTGTAATCACACGGTCTTGCTCATTGTTCATGTCGGTATCAGTATCAAGCAGGTATAGTTTGATACGCCCAACGTTCACCTCCCAGATAAGCGCTTTCACAGTACGCCCTTCAAGGTGGAAATGAACTGTTTTAGGCACGCCGGCTTCGTCCCTTACTTGTACAATAGGCAGAAATGAAAACTTTTGAGCATTCAGCTCTACCAACTGCTCGCCATTGAGTGATAGGCGTTGGGTGAAATAGCCAAATTTATACATGAAACCAATGGCTATCATATTAACATTAGAGTCACTGGCTTCCTTCAAATAGTCGCCGGCCAGTATACCTAGGCCCCCTGAGTATATCTTTAAATTGTCACTTAAACCATATTCCATGCTGAAATAGGCTATTTGTGGTTGGTTCTCGTCAGGACTAACAGCCATGTAGTCTTTAAAATCTTTGTATACTGACTGATAACGCGATATGAAGTCTTTATCATTCTCTAATTCATTGAGCCGGATACTGCTAATGGATTTTAGGAGTACTATCGGATTACGCTTCACCTTTATCCATAGTTCTGGGTCGATGGATTTAAATAGTTCAATGGCCTGATAGTTCCAGCACCACCATAGGTTTCTGGATAATTCCTCGAGGCCGGAGAGTTCATCTGGAAGGTTGGATTCAACCACCAGTTTTCGCCATTGAAGCTGGTTGCTTTTCGCCACCTTCAGATGCTTTATTTCGTGTTTGTCAGTTCCTTTGTTCATGTTGTTTTTGATGGCCAGTTCGTAAGCTTTAAAATAGTACCCTATGAAATTCTTCCACAATGCTTTCTGAGCTATCCTGTGAGCATTTTCACGATAGGAGAATAACTCATCGTTGGTGCGCTGGCTAAAGTGTTGGATGTAATGGGCCATATTATGCACCAATTCATCAGTGTTGGAATCATTGCGGTGAAAGACTTCCACGCCACCATTGCCGTTTTCTTCAATTTGTGTTACCCAGTTGCCAAAACCTGCCAAAGAGGTGGTGATGGTAGGCACGCCAAACGCAATGCTTTCCATTGGCGTATATCCCCATGGTTCATAATAAGATGGGAAAACAGACAAATCGAGTCCGCATAATAGCTCGTAGTATGATTTATTAAATATACCATCTTGACCGGTGAGATAGGTGGGTACAAATAATACCTTAACCTTTTCATTGGCCTGATTACTAAAACCAAGTGTTTTGATTTTATTCAGAATCGGATCATGATCAATATTACCAAGGTAATGTGTAATAAACGGTGTCACCAACGCTGTATCTTTTTTGTTATTTGCCAGGTGCTCAATCAGATCTTTACGCGGTCCGCGTTGGTCGGCCGGAATAAAAAAGAATGCGATAAGCTCGCGCTCTTGTGCCCGATCATGATTAATAGTGGAAAGTACATCTAAAAATACATCAAGTCCTTTGTTCTTAAACTCATAGCGTCCGCCGGTGCCCAGAAAAAGGGTGTCATCTGCCAGCTGATAGCCCAGCATAGCTTCGGCTACATTTTTTAACAGCTCTCTTGATGTTTTACGTGTGGCAACCAGGCTGTCTGTTTCAGGCACAAAGTCATCTTCAAAACCATTGGGCAGCACCACATCCACCGGCTTACCATAAAACTGGTTGCACTCTTTGGAGGTTATTTCGCTTACAGTTGTCAGGCAGTCGGCTGCCAGTGCAGCTTTTTTCTCCAATGAACATTTGGCCGATACGTTGTATTGGTTCGTTTTTTCTTTGGTATTGAACTCGTATAGTTTGTCGTAAAGCGGTTCGTTATTACTGGCCAATACCCGGCCGAGCATGGTGGCATGCGTGGTAAAAATGGTGGCTATCTCGGGCATATGGTGTTCAATATATAAACATCCGGCACCAGTCATCCACTCATGGAAATGGGCTACTACCTTTTCACGCACAGTGAAATGCTCTTTCACAAAGCTTTCGATAATTTGACCGGCGGCATAGCCAAATATGGCAGGTTCGTGGTAATCATCTGCTCCATATAGTGATTCAAGGCGATATACCTCCCACATTTTGGCATAAAAGGCATCTTTATTCTTTAATAGCGGCTTAAAATCAATGAGCATAACGAGCGGTTCACCGGGTATTTTCCAGCGACCTATGCGAATAGGAATTCCCAGCTCAATGGCTTTTTGTTTCCATTCAGGATAGAGGCTGTTATCTTCTTTAAACTCTTTATTGCTATGCTCTTTATAGTTAAAATCAGGTCCGATATATATAATATTATCCCTAAAAGTTTCTTTCAGTGATAATGACTTTGTAGAAATAACCGTATGAATTCCTCCTACTTTGTTACATACTTCCCAACTGACTTCAAAAATAAAATCCGGGGTTGGCTTTATTTTTTTCATACGCATTTTATATGATTGGTTATTATAAAAGTTAAGTAAAGCATACATGCTCACTTTGTTAATCCGATAAAATCTTTTTCTTTAATTTTTTTATCTCTGTTTCATATTTCTTAATAAGTCTGTCTTTTTTGAGAAGTTCATTTTCAATGGATAAGGCAGGTTTTCCATTTTCTCTCAACTCATCGAGCCTTATTTTAAAATCGCTGAGCACATTCATGTAATTGATGAATGCATCATATGGTGAGTTGTAGGGATTGAAATAGGAATGCATGTCACCGTCAGAGAAAAACTTGGTGCACATGAAGTAAAAATGATCGCTACATTGCAGGTAGTTCCAGTCTTTGTTGATACGTTCATGATTAAGCGACTCCACATCTTTTTTTAACTCATAGAGCTTGGTAAATGCTTCATTCTGCAATGAATTACCTAACCAGGCCGACAGGTCACGTTCTTCATCGGCCCATGAGATAGCATGAGGAACATGCGCCACTGCAATAGGTTGATACTCTTTTATGGCATCTGATGGAGTTATAAATTTATATGAACCGGACTTGAGAATGGCTGCAGGCAGGTTGATAAGAAATTCAAAAATACCTGATTCTTTTTTTTGATGCTCACCAAAGGTTTCATAGTCCATAAATACGTTCACTATCTCTTCTTTTTCGTCAAGGTGGTCAAGCCAATTTACAAATTTCTCTGTTGTTAGCGGCCACTCATTCCAGCTTTGCACCGAGAAGCGAAAAGCAATATCATCGCTGAGTGTATAATTGCGCATCAGTAGTTTTAGCTTGGGATTAACAGCATTACAATACAGGTAATTGGGGCTTTTCCAGCCCAATATATGTTTGGCACCTTCTGTAATCATGCCTTTATAGCCCAGGCTGGCTACCGCAGCTCCAATATCGTCTGAATAGATTAGCTCTGTGTTTCTGAATACTTTAGGTTTCTGACCGAACAACTCTTGTATGCGCTGACTATGAGACTTAACCTGCACTTTAAACTCATCCTGGTCTTTGAGTGCAGCCAGTGAATGCGAATACGTCTCAGCCAGAAATTCCACACAACCGGTCTCTGCCAATTGTTTAAAACTTTCGATTACTTCCGGAGCATAGCTTTCAAACTGATCGAGAGTGACACCTGTGATGGAGAAGCTGACCTTAAAACTTTGCTTATTAGACTTAATAAGATCAAGTAGTATTTTATTGGCTGGCAAATAACATTCTTTTGCCATTTTACTGATAATGGATTCATTGGTAAAGTCGTCGTAGTAATAGTGGTCATTGCCAATATCGAAAAAACGGTATCTTCTCAATCTAAGGGGTTGGTGAATTTGGAAATATAAGCAAATAGACTTCATTGTTATTAGTTTAAGAGTTAAAGGATTTAGTTAATCACTGCACTGTATACCTGGTGTACGTGGCGGGCAGCATTGGTCCATTTAAGGTTATCCACCTCTTCTTTGCCCTTTTCTTTAAAAACACGCGATAGGGAGTCGTATTTAATGATGCCATAAATGGCATCGGCCAATGCGTCAATATCCCAATAATCAACTTTTATGGCATGGGTGAGGATTTCTGATACACCCGACTGCTTTGATATGATAACCGGTACATTTGATTGCATGGCTTCTAAAGGTGAAATGCCAAATGGCTCAGATACTGATGGCATCACATATACATCACTTATCTCAAACATTTTAAATACATCATCTCCTTTAAGGAAGCCCGTGAAATGAAACCGATCAGAGATGCCTAACTGAGCTGCCCTGGCTACCATTTTTTCAAGCATGTCGCCGCTGCCAGCCATTACAAATCTCACATTGTTGGTTCGCTTTAACACGGCATTGGCTGCTTCAACAAAGTACTCTGGTCCTTTTTGCATGGTAATACGGCCCAAAAACGTGACTACTTTTTCTTTAACGCCTTTTTTATTGGCTTGCTTTTGCTCAAAAGAAACGGGTTCTACCGCATTGTAAACTGTTTCAACTTTAGATGGATCCTGACCATATTTTTCGATAATAATATTGCGCGTAAGGTTGCTGACAGCAATAATTTTATCGGCTGCATCCATACCCATTTTTTCAATTTCAAATACTTTAGGATTAACGCTTCCTCCACTGCGATCGAAGTCTGTTGCATGCACATGCACAACGAGAGGCTTGCCCGATACTTCCTTGGCTGCAATGCCTGCCGGATAGCATAACCAATCATGCGCATGGATAATATCATGTTCATTGTCCATGCTAATAGTGGAGGCTACGTAGGCATATTTATAGATCTCTTCAATCAGGTTGGCACCATATTTACCTGTAAACTCTAGTTTGCCTTCACTATTCACCTTAAACAGTTTATTCTTACCAAAAAGCTTCGAGTTTCTGAAAGTGTAATATTCATCCGGATCGTTATATGGTATAAGCTCCGATTCGACTTCCAGGTAGGTATGCTTGCTTTTAAACTTCCGAATATGTTCCTGTATCTGTTTAATATGTGTATTGTTCGCTCCAACCAACTTCATTTTACTTTCATCTTCATCACCGTATGCCTTAGGCACCACAAATATGATGTCCAAATCATCAATTTTCGACAGCCCTTTGGTTAAGCCATAACAGGCAGTACCTAATCCACCGGATATATGAGGGGGGAATTCCCAGCCAAACATTAATACTTTCATACGTCAACTTCTTTTGATACATTCTTAATCATATTACCTACTCTGATGATTTCAGCCACACTCAAGGCATATGACGTGGCTTCATTCGGCTTATGAGGCGGATTACCATCATAGATTTGAGAGATGGAGCCAATGCCATGTTCGTTGACGCATTCTTCAAATCCCTCAAGTATTCTTTTTATATGGGACAGGCCTGATTCTTTGTATAAATTCAAATAAGCCTCGGCATAATGTCCTAACAGCCACGGGAATACTGAGCCGTTGTGGAAGGCCCGGTTGCGTTCATACTCATTGCCCGAAATTACACCCAGGTAATCCTGATTATTGGGCGAAAGTGTTCTAAGTCCTCTGGGAGTTAGTAAATCTCTTTCAACTTTATCAAGGATCGATTTCTTTTGCTCAGTGTTCAGACACGAGTGGGGAAGCGACAGGGCAAACAGCATATTGGGGCGCGTGCTCCAGCTTGTATAACCTTCAATGGCATAATCAGCCAGGTAGCCCATTTCGTCGGTCCAGAATACGGCGTTAAAACTGTCTCTAATATGTGTAGGCAGAACCTGCCATTCTTTTATAAAAGCTTTATCGCCAGTGGTATTTGCCAGTTCTAAGGCAAAACTAATTGCATTGTACCAAAGAGCATTAACTTCAACTAGGTAGCCCATGCGTTGTTGCAGGAAGGTACCGTTATTTCTTACTTTCATCCAGGATACTCCTTTTTGACTGGTCCAGAGTAAACCATTATTATGTAGTTCCACAGCCAGGTGAGAACCTTGTTTATAATGGCTAAGGATGGTTTTAATTGTTTTTCGAAACTTCTGCCAAACTTCTTTTTTATCAGCACCCCATTCGATGTATTTTTGAAGGGTCCAGAAAAACCATAGCGGCACATCAACAGAGGTTTTTTCTTTGTTGATGTTGGTATCAGGAGAAAAACGGTTAAGGAGTGTTTTGGCAGATGTTTGCAACACTTCCAGAAAGGTTTTTTCATCACCACGCGACAGGCAAAGGCCCGGAATGGATAAATAGGTGTTCCGTTCACTGTGGCTTAAAAATGGAAAACCATTGATGATTGACACATGCTTCCCTTTTCTCGAAATGGTCTGCTCAGCTGAATTATCCAGGCAACTCTCAAAACTATCTCTTTTTATACGCTTTTTAAGTTCGCTGTTGAATTGCCTTACCAGACTGCTAGGTGTGCTCTCGCTTGTACCTGCTGAGAATATAATAGGCACACCCTTTTTGATTGTCATTTCAAAGTAGCCGGGTACAAATAAATCCTCATGGCAAGCATAGCCACGATTTTTTTCTTCGGTATATTCAATATCATAGTACCAGTCGGGTGCATGTATAAATTCCGATTCACGTGAGGTTTGCATGTATAGTTTCGGGAATCCATCATAGAGGCGAACAGAAACGCCATTGGCAACTGTATTGGCACGCGTATTGGCTACCATATTTGCACTCGTTAGGTCATGTATATTACGGAATGCAATAAATGGTTGAAAACGAATCGTAGTGGGAGAGTTTGCTTCCAGCAGGGTGTATTTTACCAGGATGCGTTGCTCTTTTTCAACCAGTAATAGCTCTTTTCTCAACAATACACCTCCAACGCGATAGGTGATTGCAGGATTGGGATCTACTTCGTATTCGCGAACGTATTTATGGCCATTAGGTGCGTATGTCCCTGGGTATTTATGTATACCCAGATTAAACTCATAGCCATGTTGTATAATTGTTTCGTCGAGTGAAGAAAGTAAAACATGGTTATCGCCACCAAATTTATCGATGGGGCAGATGAGCAAGCCATGGTATTTTCGTGTGTTGCAGTTAATAATTGTTGAACTGGCAAAAGAACCGGCTCGGTTGGTTCGAATAAACTCTCTTTTTAGCGAATATTCGGTGTTAACCAATTGAGCCTTGTCAAACTTCAAGTAACTCATACGCAAATAGTAAATAACCGTTTTTAAAATTCAATTCCTGTTGTTGCGTTGTTTTACTCCCAGTTGCATTCCCAATTCAAATTTAGGCAAATTTTTATGGCTTCACTCATGGGATGTGATAAAAATCATTTTTTTTAATATTTTATAACATAAACTAAAGTTTGAAAGTAATTGTGTTGCAATTGCTTTTAAATTTAATGTTTTATACTATATTAGGTTTTAATCGTTTAATATTATCCTAACAAAATATTAATATTAAGAACATGGTTAGCAGGAGGCTTAGTCTTATGGTCGTTTTTTTATGCAATGCGGTTTTTGCTAATATTTCAGCCCAAAAGATGGTTGCTATAAGCATTGATGATGTGCCAAACATATCTTTGTATGCTCAGGATGGCTATAAGACTCTGCTTTTGGATAGTTTGGAGGAACTCGCAATACCCGTTGCCATATTTATTAACGAAGGTCTATTCTTTGATTTCGATGATAAAAAGGTAAGTGAACAATTGTTGGAGCGCTGGATAGAAAGTGAATTGCTTACGGTGGGTACGCATACTTTTGCCCATACCGATTATTCAAAGGTGGGATTAGAAGTTTTCAGAGATGATGTGATTAAAGGCATGTTGCATAGCCAAAGGCTTTGCGCGGATGCTGGCAAAACAATTAAGTATTTCAGGTTTCCCTATAACAGCTTGGGTAACGACTCAATTGAGCAAAGTGCTATAGGAGAAGTGCTTGATTCTCTTCACCTCACAACTACACCATTTACTATAGAAAGTTCAGACTGGATGTTTAATGCCATTTATGAGTATTACATAAAAACAGATAGTACTGAAATGGCTGCTGCAATAGGTGACGCATATGTTAATGCGACAATTAAAAATTTTATGTGGATGGATTCACTATCCATTGGTCAATACCATCGGCATATAAAGCAGATATACCTTTGTCACGATAATACGATTAATGCCGATTACCTGCCCCGGATTATAAATATGCTCAGAAATCAAGGTTATTTATTTGTGAGTTTGGGAGATGCATTAAATGATTCAGTTTATCAGCAACAAAACTACTATCATAAAAAGTGGGGGATTTCATGGGTGTACAGGTGGATGAACAACGAGGCAGAGCGAAAGCGACTGATGAAGATGGCTCCAGATGGTATGGAATACTATCCTGTATATGAAAGATTAAATAATACTACAGGATATTAATCCTAACTGAATAATTGTCATAGAAATTAAGAGTGGTAGAGTCATAATGTCTTATTTGTTAGTTGATTAGGTGACATATTGACTAGTTTTTGTTAAAGGTATAGCATTTGAAGTGAGCAGGGTATAAACAAAAGACCATGAACTTTAATAATTATACCATCAAATCACAGGAAGCGGTGCAGCAGGCGCAGCATATTGCACAGAGCATGCAGCATCAGCAAATTGAAAATGCCCATCTTTTGAAAGGCATTTATACAGTTGACGAGAATGTGTTGCCATTTTTGCTTAATAAGTTGGGCGTTAATGCGGCCATATTTCAACAAACATTAGAGAGTATTCTTCAAAGCTTCCCCAAAGTACAGGGGGGCGATATGATGCTGTCAAGAAAGGCTGGAGCTACATTAAATGATGCATCGGTCAGGGCAAAAAAGATGAAAGATGAATATGTATCCATCGAGCACATTCTTTTAGCCATGCTCGGCGCTGGAGATGAGGTGGCGCGCCTGATGAAAGATAACGGCATCAATGAAAAAGATTTATCATCGGCTATTGGAGAGTTGCGCAAGGGAAAGAATGTGACCTCACAATCACAAGAGGAAACCTATCAATCGCTTGAAAAATATGCACGCAACCTGAATAAGCTGGCCAATGACGGTAAATTGGATCCGGTCATTGGTCGGGATGATGAAATTCGGCGTATCCTGCAGATTCTGTCCAGACGCACCAAAAACAACCCGATGCTGGTGGGAGAGCCAGGTACTGGTAAAACTGCTATAGCAGAAGGTTTGGCGCACCGATTGGTGAGGGGTGATGTACCTGAGAATTTAAAGGATAAGATTATCTATTCGCTTGATATGGGTGCGCTGATCGCCGGGGCTAAATACAAAGGTGAGTTTGAGGAACGTCTGAAAGCTGTCGTGAAAGAGGTGGTGGCAGAGGATGGACGCATCGTATTATTTATTGATGAGATTCATACTTTAGTTGGAGCTGGTGGCGGACAAGGAGCCATGGATGCTGCCAACATACTTAAGCCGGCTTTGGCACGTGGCGAATTACGTGCCATTGGAGCTACCACATTGGATGAGTTTCAAAAGTACTTTGAAAAGGATAAGGCGTTGGAACGACGCTTTCAGAAAGTGATGGTCAATGAGCCGGATAAAGAGAGCGCTATCTCTATTCTGCGCGGCATTAAGGACAAGTATGAGAATCATCACAAGGTACGTATTAAAGATGGCGCCATTATAGCTGCCGTTGAGTTGTCTCACCGATATATCAGTGATCGTTTTTTGCCCGATAAGGCCATTGATTTAATGGATGAAGCAGCATCCAAGCTGCGATTGGAGATGAACTCAAAGCCTGAAGAATTGGATGTATTGGATAGGCGCATCATGCAAATGGAGATTGAACTGGAGGCTATTAAGCGCGAGAATGATAAAGTGAAGATTGGCCAGATAAAGAAAGAACTGGCTGATTTAAAAGAACAACGCAACAGCATCTATGCCAAATGGGAGTCGGAGCGCAGTGCCGCCGAGGAGGTGCAAAATTTGAAAACGCAAATAGACCAGTACAAACAGGAAGCCGATAAAGCTGAGCGTGATGGTAATTTTGGTTGTGTGGCTGAGTTGCGTTATGGTAAAATAAAAGCCGAGGAGGAGAAACTGGAAAAGGCTCAGGAAACACTGAAATCTAACCAGGAAAATGCCTTGATAAAAGAAGAAGTAACCAGCGAAGATATTGCTGAAGTGGTAGCACGCTGGACTGGTATTCCTGTGTCGAAGATGATGAGTAGCGAACGTGAAAAGCTGTTAAGGCTCGAAGATGAGTTGCACAAGCGTGTGGTTGGTCAGGAAGAGGCCATTGAGGTGGTGGCAGATGCCGTACGTCGTTCACGTGCTGATTTGCAGGATAGTCGACGTCCCATAGGTTCATTCCTGTTTTTGGGTACAACCGGCGTGGGGAAAACCGAGTTGGCTAAAACACTGGCCGATTATTTATTTAACGACGAGAATGCCTTGACTCGCATCGATTTGAGCGAATATCAGGAGCGGCATGCTGTTAGCCGACTGGTGGGTGCACCTCCAGGATATGTAGGTTATGATGAAGGAGGTCAGCTAACCGAAGCTGTGCGGCGAAAACCCTACTCGGTAGTGTTGCTCGATGAAATAGAAAAAGCTCATCCTGATACATTTAATGTGTTGCTGCAGGTGTTGGATGAGGGGCGATTAACCGACAATAAAGGACGAGTGGCTGATTTTAAGAATACCATTATTATTATGACCTCCAATATGGGAGCCCATATTATTCAGAATAAGCTGGAAGGCATTAATATGGATGAGCGTTTCTCAGTTGTGGAGGATACTAAACGCGAAGTGCTGGCTTTATTGAAGCAATCGATTAGGCCTGAGTTTCTTAACCGCATTGATGAGGTGGTGATGTTTACACCTTTGGATATAAGCGAGGTGAAAGAAGTGGTGAAGCTTCAGGTGAATAGCCTGAAAAAAATGCTGGCTGCTAAACAGATGCATATTGAAATAACAGATGACGCATTGGATTACATTGCCCAAGAGGGGTATGAGCCTCAATTTGGGGCGCGGCCTGTGAAGCGTGTGATTCAGCGACTGGTGCTGAATGAGCTGTCGAAGAAAATATTGGGTGGTGAAGTACATGCAGCTTCTTCTATCGTTATTGATGCTGGTGAAAATGGTTTAGTTTTTACTAATCAGAGATAGGTATAAGGTTGATAATTAGTTGTGAGAAGGTGCGGATTAGTAAAGTCCTGCACCTTTTTTGTGCCTAATTATTTCAATAAGTTTATCTATTTGATACCTTTAGGCTTGTCTAAACTATACCAAACTTATGAAAGCTAAACTCTTCGGTTGTTTCCTGTTGATTTTATTCGCCTGCGCCTGCGATATGGTCAAAGATTGCCCGGCCTGTATGACGCCACCTAAAGCGTTTGTTTTTAATATGGTTGACAATGGTAGCGGAGAGAATCTTTTTACCAATGGAACCTTTTCAATTGATGATATTCAAATAAAAGATGTTATAACACAGAAGAGCATTGAGTTTGATTTTATTGATGAAAATAATCTGGGATACATCAATTTATATTCAGTTGGCTGGCAGACCGAAGTAGTTAATTGCTATGTGTATCATGATGATGATGTGCTTTTTACGTTCTATGTGGATGCAGTTCGGAAAAGTGAAGATTGCTGTTCGTTCACCGATTATAATGCGATTGAATTGGAGGGGGCAGAATTTGAGCTGGATGGCTCATCGGGTGTTTATGATATTTTATTGTAACTATGCGATGATGTATTTTTATAATCACGAGCTACATCCAATAGTTAAAGCTGTCTGCTGATTGGAAAGCGGATTGTTTCAGAGGATAGGATGCCTGGATATTAAACAAAGAACAGAAAATCAAGTGCCATGACAATAATTAACCTGATTGAGATAAAACCGAATGATGTGCCATCAAAAGATTATATGCGTTATCATCAATTTCGTAAGCTTGTGGTGGAACTGCAAAAGCGAGAATTGCCCTCAGCTATTGTTGAGTTTGTGAATGACAATATACAGCTGGTGAATCATGCCATTGACAAAAAGTTTGAACTAAGAAAGCAAATAGCCGCCTCACAAAAGGCCATTATTAAGCTGCTTGAAAAGGAACTGAAGCTTGTGCCCAAAGGCTACTATCGTAATTTATGGATGGTGCTGGGGATGACAGTGTTTGGTGTACCACTGGGTATAGTATGGGGGCAGGTTACAGATAATATGGGCACGCTTGGGATTGGCATTGCAGTTGGTATGGCCATTGGCTTGGCGCTTGGAAGTGCCCAAGATAATAAAGCTGCGCGCGAAGGCAGGCAGCTAGATGTTGACTATAAACCCTGATAAAGAAAAATATAATACATGGAGGTTTTTGATAAAGAATTGTTTGCAGCTGAGTTTATTGAACACTATGCAAATCGAGGCTTTGGTTCGATGAATAAAAATGACTTTGAGGTGCTGATATTTAACTTGCTCCGTAAGTATGGCGACCTAAAGAATAAGACCAATTTTGAGATGAGTCTTGACCTGCAAATACCGGAAACAAAGGTGCGACGCCTCGCCTACGAGAGTGATCTGAAATACACGCACATGACAGAGGCTGATATTAAGGAAGCATTCTTTGCCATTGTTGCTAAATCAAAGCTCCGTGGTGACTTGAATAAGATTGAATTTGTGATTGAAAACAAGTTTATCCGAAGCAGTATTGGGGCACAATTAAAGCAGCTTGGTCATTATGCCGACAGTTCGTTTAACTCCGAAATTATCCGCATACACATTGAATCATTTATTGATTTGCTGGCCTATTATTATCCCGAGAAAGCCATCGAACGCATTGTAAAGGAGTGTAAGGCAGCGATAAAGGTAGAAAAAGGAGAGGCCATCACATTCAAGCTTATTCTCCGCAAGTTTCTGGAAGGCTTAGCCACTCAATCGGGCAAGAAAGTAGTTGACTTAGGTACTGCCTATTTCACTGGCGGGGCCGAAAATATTGGTCCGCTGGTAGAAAAACTAAAAGGCTATTTCTCATGAAATAGCCTGGTTGCCTGTCACCAGCATTTGGCAAAACTGTACTTTTAGTATTTCGCTGTAAAGGAGTTTGTCGCTCCAGGCATCTTCCCACTCGGGGTAGAGTGTTTGCGAGGCAAACATCAGGGCATCCAACAAAAGGATGTCTTTTTGATTGACCAGAAACTCATAAATGGCCGTATTTAAACTTATTAACTCAAAAGAGTGGATGGTCTGACGATGAAATAGCTCCGAAGCTTTTTTAGACGAAAGCAAAGTGCTGGTGATGTAACTACCCGCTTTTTCCTGTTTATTGAGCTGAGTATCTTTTTCTAACTTAAGCAGAATATCATCGGGGTATATCGATAAGGCTTCATCCAGTTGCTTCATTATTTTGTTGGGCGCTGTTTCTTGTAATTCCAACAAAATAATTTTTATCAGGGATAAGAAGGATAGCTCTGGGTAGCGATTAGCCAGTTTTTTAATATTCAGCTGCTGAAGATCATCCATGTCGCTCATGGCATTTAATACATCTTCTATTAATTCATCATGTTCTTTAATGCCACTATTCATTGTTGCGGGAATAGTGTCGTCATCCGTTTCCACATCCCAAAAGTGAAGCATGGTATCACGTGCCATCATAATTTTATCCAGCCCATGATGATTGTAAAACAGTCTTTTGGAAACATACAACAACTCCGTAGCTGCTTCTTCATTACTACTGTCATTAACAGCAATCAGCTCTTTGAAGCGCTCCATATCGTAATGACGTTCTTTTAGCGCTTCGGTATAAATATAGTCCTCAATGGGTAATTCTTCTTCGTAATGCATAGTTAATTCTGCTGTCCGTTATAATACGATTTATACCAATCAATAAATTGTTTCAGTCCTTCGTCAATGCTGGTGGATGGTTTAAAGCCAATTCGCTCCTCCAGCGCACTAATGTCGGCATATGTTCTGAACACATCACCTTTCTGCATGGGCAGGTATTCTTTATTGGCTGTTATGCCAATATGTTTTTCAAGTGTGTTGATAAAAGCCATTAGCTTAACAGGTTTATTATTCCCTATGTTGAAAAGACGATAAGGCTTTTCCATCTCTTCTTTTGTATCAAATGGCAAATCAATTAGTTTTTCAATAGCTTTAACAATATCGTCTACAAAAGTAAAATCGCGCTCGAGATCGCCATTGTTATAAACCTGTATGGTTTCGTTATTCATTATTTTTCGGGTAAATGAAAAATAAGCCATGTCGGGTCGTCCATAAGGTCCGTAAACAGTGAAAAAACGAAGGCCGGTAACCGGTATTTTATATAATTGAGCATAGCTGTGCGCCATCATCTCATTCGCTTTTTTGGTGGCTGCATATAATGATACCGGTTCATTACATGGGGCTTGTGTGCTAAAAGGTATACTCTCTGAATTGCCATATACAGAGCTGGAAGAGGCATAAATCAGATGTTGTACAGGATGTTGCCTGCAGGCCTCTAATATATTGATGAAGCCGATTAAATTACTATCTATGTATTTATAAGGGTGCTCAATGCTGTATCTTACACCGGCCTGTGCAGCCAGGTTTATAACGACCTCAAATTTGTGCGTTGCAAATTCCTTGTCCAGCTTTTCTTTATCGCATATGTCAATGCGTTTAAAAGTAAAATTCGGATAATTACTTAATTGCTCAATGCGATCATTCTTTAACTGCGTTGAGTAGTAATCATTAACAGAGTCAATGCCAATAACATTGAATCCGCTTGTGCAAAGGCGTTGGCATAAGTGAAAGCCAATGAAGCCGGCTGCACCGGTAACTAATATTTTTGATTCTTTATTAATGCTCATGTGGTATGGTTAATTTTGGTGGAATTGGCAGAGTATGTATCGTTATCGCATCTGCTATGTACTTTAATCTGTTTTAAATGTGGCACTGTCAAGGTTTACAACAAGGGTGTAACCTATTTGGTTGATGCGCAGAATTATCTTTTTTGCTCCCTGTATTTCAATTACTTCACCTTTTATACCTTCCAGAGGGCCAGAGGTCACAGTGATTTGCTGACCTTTTTCAATTTGACCACTCTCAACGCTAAATTCCATTTGATTTTCAATGGCACGCTTCATAGCAAGTATATCGTTCTCTGGAATAATACAGGCCTTTCCTTTATAAGACACATAGGCCACAATGCCGTTGACATCAAATACCTTCTGGTAGTCGGTTTTTGGTATTTTAATAAAGATGTATGAGCTAATCACAGGCATCTCCACCCATTTCTTACGATCGCTCCACTGTCTTAATGTTTTCTTTAAGGGCAAATAGGTTTCAATACCCATAGCGGTCAGTTGCTCAAAAACTTTCTTCTCAGCCCTTGATTTAGTATATAAAGCATACCACGATGCTTCTTGCTTTTTCTCCAAAATCTCAAATTTTGAAACGAATTTAATAAAAATTAAGCTTGAAAATAATGATATTTGAGCAATGCAGAGAATTGAATAGCCTGCAATCAAATCTAAATATGTAAATATGAATAGTGTGGCGAATGCGAATATCAATGCAAATAAAAATACAGTTCTTGTTCTGACCATTGTTTTGTTATTATTCATGAAACAACTTGTTGTCTTTGGGCAGTTTAATGAAGGACAACTTGTAACTGACAATTTCTATACAGAAATACCCTTTGAATATATTCATGATAAGATTGTGATAGAGGCTAATATGAATGGTGTAAAAGGAAGGTATTTGCTTGATACCGGGGCGATGTGTGTATTGTTCAAGGATTCAACCAATCAGCAATATGACAATTCAAGTAAGATGCGAATAGGTGATGCAACCGGAAAAAAGCAAATGGCAGAGATAGTGAGGATGCCACTGATTGAGGTGGGGGATTTACAGTATGAAGATATACCGGTTATGTATGTTGATATGTTTGCAGGGCCTTTTAAATGTTTGGGATACAAAGGTATTATTGGGAGTAATTTATTGCGTTTTGGCGCCTTTAAAATTGACTGGTATCAAAAGAAGCTGGTAATAACAGATTCATTTCAAACTTTGGGCAAGCAGAGTAAGCAAGGAGCTAAAATGCACGTAAATAAGCAACAAAGTTCCCCATTTATTAAGTGTAAGATCAACAGCAAGAATATAGGGTGGGTATTGCTGGACACAGGTAGTGGTGATATTTTTTCACTATACAATCCTACCGCCAGCTGGTTGACCAAGAAAAAGGCAATTGGCCAACCTGATTATGTTTCCAGCGGCACTAATTCGCATGGTGCCTGGGGAGCGGGTAAGCACCAGACAAGTATTTATTGCAACTCTAAATTGCAAATTGGTATTACACAATTTCAAAGTGTGAGCCTTGAGACGAGTGATGGCAAATCTAAAATAGGTATGAAAATGCTTGAACACGGTAATTTTATTTTAGACTATCCGCAAAAGCGTTTTTTTATTGATTTAGGGGAAAATTCAGATGACCTGACTATAGAAAGTTTTGGTATTGATTTGATTATGAAAGATGATCAGTTTTTAGTCAATGGTATTTGGAAAGGCACTGCGGCCGAAGAGTACGGTATTGAGAAAGGGGATGTTATAGAAGATATTGAGGGTGTGAATCTTAAAGATAAAAGCTCTTGTGAGGTATTTCTAACACTTAAAGAGTTGACCAAAGCAAAAGATGAGTTGACTTTTTACCTGCTTAAACCAGATGGTTCAGAGAGTCGGAAAGTAACTTTACCAAGGTTAAAGATTTGATGCTTTACTTGGTTTTAACCACGCTATTATCAAATATTAAATCGTATATTTGCACAAAATTTTTCAAGTATAACTTTGGTTGCAGTCATAGCAAATTCAGGCCATCTAAAATGGTTTGTCAGGCTATCTGTTTATCGAAAATAAAGGTGCAAATTAATGCAGGAAAAAATTATCATTCTGGATTTTGGTTCTCAGTATACGCAGTTAATTGCCAGACGCGTACGTGAGATTAATGTGTATTGCGAAATACACCCGTTTAATAATTGTCCCGAGATGGACGAAACCGTTAAGGGGGTTATCTTAAGTGGTAGTCCATACAGTGTGCGCGACAAAGATGCACCAAAGCCTGACTTGACTGCAATAAAAGGAAAAATGCCACTATTGGGCGTTTGCTATGGCGCTCAGTATTTATCGCAGTTTTATGGAGGAGAAGTACAACCTTCTAAAACACGTGAATACGGTCGTGCTAATTTGCATTATGTAGATACAACAAGTGAGCTGTTGACCAATGTAAGCGATCATTCTCAGGTTTGGATGTCACATGGCGATACCATTGTTAATCTGCCTGAGGGTTATAAGATAGTTGCCAGTACCAAGGATGTTAAAGTAGCTGCCTACAAGGTTGAAAGTGAACAAACCTATGGCATGCAGTTTCACCCTGAAGTGTATCACAGTACTGAAGGAACACAAATTCTGAAGAATTTTGTAGTAGGTGTTTGTGGTTGTAAACAAGACTGGACGCCGGATTCATTTGTGGAGACAACTGTTCAGGAATTAAAGGATAAGCTTGGCAATGATAAAGTGGTACTTGGATTGTCAGGAGGTGTTGATAGTACAGTGGCTGGTGTATTGTTGCATAAGGCGATTGGAAAGAACCTAACCTGTATATTTGTAGATAATGGCCTGTTGCGCAAAAATGAGTTCGAAGCAGTGCTGGACTCCTACAAGCACATGGGACTGAATGTAATAGGTGTTGATGCCAAGAAAGAATTCCTGAGTGAGCTGGACGGTGTATCAGATCCGGAAACTAAACGTAAGATTATTGGACGTGTATTTATCGAAGTGTTCGATGCTGAGGCGCACAAAATTCAGGATGTAAAATGGTTGGCGCAAGGAACTATTTATCCGGATGTGATAGAATCTGTATCTGTTAACGGACCATCAGCTACCATTAAGTCACACCACAATGTGGGAGGTTTACCCGAAGAAATGAACCTAAAGGTAGTTGAGCCGCTTAATTTGTTATTTAAAGATGAAGTACGTCGTGTAGGACGTGCCATGGGGATTGATGAAAACCTCTTGGGCCGTCACCCATTTCCTGGACCAGGCTTGGCTATTCGTATCTTAGGTGATATCACAGCTGAAAAAGTAGCATTGCTGCAAGAGGTGGATCACATCTTTATTCAGGGCTTAAAGGATAACAATCTATACGATCAGGTATGGCAGGCTGGTGTTATGTTGTTACCAGTTCAGTCGGTGGGTGTTATGGGCGATGAGCGTACCTATGAGAAGGTAGTGGCCTTGCGTGCTGTGACATCAACAGACGGTATGACTGCAGACTGGGTTCATCTGCCATACGATTTCTTAGCTAAAGTGTCTAATGACATTATCAATAAAGTGAAAGGTGTAAACAGGGTTGTTTATGATATCAGCTCGAAGCCACCTGCAACTATCGAATGGGAATAATCTTATTACGAGATTTATATGGCCGGTAGGAACTTTTTCTTTCCGGCCTTTGTTTATAAATAGAGTCAGGTGCTGATAATTATATAACTTAAAACTACTGAGATGGGATTCAAAAAGAATATAACAATGGCTATTGTTTGCCTTTTGTTGGTGACGAGTATAAGTGCTCAGGTGTTTGATAAAAACATTCAGAAACTACAATTGACATATCAGTTGATTAGTTCGCTTTATGTTGATTCGGTTGATAATCAAGAGCTGGTTGAAGAAGCCATTGTTGGTATGCTGAAGAGTTTGGATCCGCACTCAGTTTATATCTCGGCCGATGAGGTGGCTGCTATGAATGAGCCGCTTGATGGTAGTTTTGAAGGTGTTGGTATTCAGTTTAATATTATGGATGACACCTTGATGGTGGTTAACCCGGTTATTGGCGGGCCATCAGAGAAAGTTGGCATCAGGGCCGGTGACCGCATTATATCGATTGATGGCGATAATGTAGCTGGTATTGGGATTAAGAACAGTGATGTTTTTAAGTATTTGAGGGGTAAGAAAGGTACAAAAGTAGATCTGACTATCCTACGACGAGGTACCAGTGACGACTTAAGATTTGTTGTGGTACGCGATAAAATTCCATTACACAGTGTAGAGGCTGCATACATGGCTACGCCCAAAACGGCATATGTGAAAATTTCCCGGTTTGCATTAAATACTTATGAGGAGTTTGTTGAGGCACTTAAAGGGCTGGAAGAACATCAATTTGAGAATCTTATTCTCGATCTAAGAGGCAACGGCGGAGGCTACCTGAAAGCTGCGATTGATATTGTAGATGAGCTTATTGATAAGAATAAATTACTGGTATACACCGAAGGTTTGAATAGTGAGCGTAGAGAGCATTTGGCCCGCAAAAAAGGCTTGTTTGAAAAAGGAAACCTGGTGGTTCTGATTGATGAAGGTTCAGCATCGGCCAGTGAAATTGTTTCAGGAGCAGTACAGGATTGGGATAGAGGCCTGGTAGTAGGGCGGCGTAGTTTTGGCAAAGGCTTGGTGCAGCGGCCATTTGATTTTCCTGATGGATCGATGATTCGCCTGACTATAGCTAAGTATTATACACCTGCAGGTCGTTGTATACAAAAAGACTATGAAAACGGTGTTGATGCCTACCATAATGAGTTGGATGATCGATACCTGCATGGCGAGTTGTCGAATGTGGATAGTATTCATTTTGATGATGCTCTGGAGTATAAAACCAAGGTGGTTGGTCGCACGGTATATGGCGGTGGCGGTATAATGCCTGATGTGTTTGTGGCTGTTGATACAAGTATGTACTCCGATTATTATCGTGATTTAATAGCCAGTGGTTCTGTTAATAGGATGATTTTGAATTATGTGGATGATAATCGAAAGGATTTAAAACGTCTTTATCCTGATTATAAAACCTTCGAGGAAGAGTTTGATGTGAATACCAGCTTGGTAGATTTACTGATTGAGGAAGGCCAGAATGAACAAGTAGAATTTAACAAGGAAGAATGGGAAGTGTCCAGGCAGTTAGCAGAAGCACAGTTGAAAGCTCTAATTGCCAGAGATTTGTTCAGTCCGTCGGAGTACTTCCAGTCAATTAATCCTATATCAGATGCCTATCAAAAGGCCGTTGAGATTGTAGAATCAAAAAGAGATTACTCTCAATATCTTAAGTAATTAAAGTTTGTACCCTAACCAATGAACGAATTTATTGCTCAGTATGGTCTTGAAGTAACCGGAACGGTTGCTTCAATCATCTATTTAATATACTCTATTCTCGAAAATCCCCGGCTATGGCCTTGGGGAATCATCGCCTCAGGTGTTTCCATTGTGGTATTTTACCAGTCGGCACTCTATGCTGATATGGGGCTGCAATTCTATTATGTTGCCATAAGTATTTATGGTTGGTGGTATTGGTTAAGTGGTCAGGCTACTACTGACTCAGGAGATGTACCCATTAAACCAGTTTCAACCAGGCTGTTAATTAAACTCTTTTTGTTGGGAGTGATTATTTACTTTGGCTTACTAGCCGCGTTATTGAATATCCCGGCACTTGTAGATATTGCCAGTTCTGATTTGCCTTATCTGGATTCGTTTACTACTGCTGCATCTATCCTGGCTACTTGGTTGCTGGCTCGCAAATACATCCATCACTGGGTGTTTTGGGTGGTCATCAATAGTGTTTCTATGGGCATGTACATCTATAAAGGATTGTATTTTTATAGTTTCCTGTTTTTGGTTTACACAATAGGTGCTATCATCGGGTTTTATGAGTGGAAACGATTAATGGCAAAACATGAAGCTTAAGCGACCAATATCCATTGTTTTTACAGGGCCTGAGTCAACGGCAAAGTCCAGTATGTCAAAAGAGATAAGTGGTATTTTTGGGGGATATTGGATACCTGAGTATGCCCGCGAATATGTTGAAGGCTTAAACAGGCCATATACTTATGAGGATGTTGAAAAAATTGCCCTGCATCAGAAAGATAGCTATGAACGAGCTGTCACTTCAGGACAATCATTAGTGATTTTTGATACCTTCCTGATTATTACAAAAGTATGGTTTGCTGAGGTTTATAATTCAGTTCCTGAATGGTTGGAGGAACTGATAGGCAACGTTTCAATTGATCTGCATTTATTGTGCTATCCGGATATAAAGTGGATAGATGATGGAGTAAGAGAGAATGAATCGAAGAGATTGTTTTTGTTTGAGCGTTATCGATCAGAACTGGAAAACTATAACTTTGCCTATGAAGTGATAAAAGGTAATGGAGCATCACGTATCGAGCAAGCAAAAAATCATATTAACCAACTTTTAATAAGCAACAATGACCACTGACCACTTTTCAAGGATTAAAAAAGCTATCAATGAGCTATCGCAGGAGCAAAGCTATAAAAGTGTTTGCCATCCGCATTTTAAGGACCATAAAATGCCTTCGTTAAGTGCATTGGAACAGGTTGTTAATCTTTCTCGTGAGATTCTGTTCCCGGGTTATTATGGCGATAGTTCAATACGTCCAGATAGTGTTAGCTATTACATTGGGGTGAATACTGAAAACCTCTATACGATTTTAGTCGATCAGATTTTTGCCGGTTTATGTTTTATGTGCGAGATGCCCGAAAAATTTGATTTGAGCGAACGAAAAAGTATTGCTCATGATTATGCCAGTCAGTTTATCAGTAAGCTTCCTGAAATCAGACGAATGTTGGTGACTGATGTTGAAGCAGCTTTCTTAGGAGATCCGGCAGCTAAGAGTAAAGGAGAAGTTATTTTCTGCTATCCGGCCATTAGGGCCATTACCAATTATCGTATTGCTAATGCACTGCTAACTATAGGTGTGCCTTTGATTCCTCGTATGATCAGTGAAATGGCACATTCAGAAACAGGTATAGATATTCATCCACGGGCAACAATTGGTGAGTACTTTAGTATTGACCATGGTACGGGAGTTGTTATTGGCGCCACTTCTATTATTGGCAATAATGTTAAACTCTTTCAAGGTGTTACCCTGGGGGCCAAAAGCTTTCCACTGGATGAAAATGGTAATCCAATCAAAGGTATTCCACGTCATCCAATTATTGATGATGATGTGGTAATATACGCCCAGGCTACTATTTTAGGGCGTATCACTGTGGGGGCCGGTTCAGTCATAGGTGGAAACGTTTGGGTTACTAACTCAGTTGCTCCGAAATCGAAAATTATTCAGTTTAAGCCGCGCGATGTATTATATACAGAAGGAGGAGGTATATAAAATATCAGCTAAAAAAGGTGTTTTGTCAGCATTTACAAGGGATTGACCAAATAAGTCAATCAAATAAACAGAAAATGCAGTATTTAATGTAAACTTGTGCATAATCGGACGGTATTAATATTTTTCTATATTTGTAGATAATTAGACCATTGGCAATGGCATTTGATTTAAAAAACTGGTATCTAGAAAAGAAGCAAGGGGATATTATCCTGGAATACAATGGGGGAATTACACCAGAGTTGATATCTGAAGCATTAGAATCCATTGAGAACAGTTTGAACATGAAAAATGAAAAAAATCGTGTTCGAAAAAAGGTCTACAATGTGTTTGTGGAGAGTTTGCAGAATTTGTACCATCATGTAGATTTGCCGCCAAGTACAGCACCTGTTGAACAAAGTAGTAATTTTGGAATCATCATTTTAAGTAAAGATGGCACCTTTTACCGCATTTCAACAGGCAATTTTGTGAAAAAGGAAAAATTAAATTATATTAAAGACCGAATTGATCAGGTAAATTCCTTGTCGGATGAAGAAGTTCGTATGTTGTACAGGGATATACTTAATAACGATGAGTTTTCTGAAAAAGGAGGGGGAGGCCTGGGAATGCTCGATATCGTTCGAAAAACAGGCAATAAATTAGAATATTATTTTTATCAATTTGATGATGAATACATCTTTTTCTCGCTAGATGTATACATTAGTTAACCGTATAGCTACCAGTATGGAAACAATAATTCGCGAAGGAAGTCCAAAGACACCATTTGTAAGACTAGATGGGGAAAAAGGAGTAGTTGAAATTAAGGGGCGCTCTATTCCTGAAAATTCTGTTGAGTTTTACAAGCCAATAATCGACTGGCTTGAGAAATTTGGAGAAGCACCTTCTGAAGAGACTAATGTCAATATTCAATTAGAATATTTTAATACCAGCTCTTCGAAATGCATATTAGATATTTTCAAACGTCTTGAGTTAATTCATAAAAAAGGACATCCGGTTGAGATCAACTGGTATTATGAAGAAGATGATGAAGACATGTTTGAAGCAGGAGAAGACTACCAGTCGATAATTAATATTCCTTTCAAAATGATTGAAATGGAAGAGTAATACCCAACTACTCAAAGAAATTTTAAAGGCTGAATAAGTTGCAATAGTTGCTTATTCAGCTTTTTTTCTGTCCTTAAGGTACCATATTGTTTTGGTGCGTAAAGATAACATGCCTGGCAATGCACGTAAGTAAAGCATCAGAAACAGGATAAGGTTGATAACCCAAATAACAATGGTGTTGGCATAATAGGTATCTATCTTTCTTTGACCAAAGGGTTTGGTTGGTGCCAGGAAATGAGCTTTCAGAAACAGACTCTCCGGATCCTGATAAATGGGATCAATCTTTTGCCATAGCTCACCATCATATTCAATTATCTTATTGGAGAAAAAGTTATTTGAGTTGGTTACAAAGCGTTCCAGATCGTTATTGTGATACTTACTTTTCGCCTCCAGGTAGATTAGGCGATCTTCTTCTGTGCTTGTTAGTTGTTTTATTTTATCATCAAGTCGGTTATCTGCCTTGTTGTAGAGCGTCTTATAGTAGTTTTTTAAATACTGAAGGTAGTTATCTACCGAATCCAGATTGTAGCCAGATTGTTCATTAGAAAGAAGAGTTAGCTGACCAGATCGATTAGGGTAGAGTTGGTGGTGTTTTCCTAACTCTTTGTTTATTAGCCTTAGAGAGTAAGTTATCTGTTCATGACTAGTTGCATGCTCTTCGTTGGTCTGATTGATAATTTTACGTAGATGATTATTAAGTGATGGTATCCAAAATTCTTTTCGATATTTTGCCTGACTTTTAAGCTTTTCATAGCTGTAAAAATCCTTATCAAACTCATTGCTGGTGTATTGGGCAACCGCCAGAGCCTCAAATGCCCATCTGGCAGTTATTATCTCACCATATAATGGAATGCGTTCGGGGCTTGAGATACTTGGGTTTAGCCTGTCGAAACTAATAAAAACTCCACTAAGTATTAATTGCGGAATGATCAAGAATGGGATGATAATGTAAATATTGACCGTCTTTTTAAATGTGTCAGAAATATTCAGTCCTAATATGTTGGCAAAAACAGAGCAACTAAACAGGATCAGCCAGTATTGAAAGAACATGCCTTCGAGCTCAATGATAAAGTTGCCAATAAGCACAAATAAGGCCGATTGAATAGCGGACAGGCCAGAGAGAATAAATAGCTTGGAAAATAAATAGCTTAAGCGACTAAGGTTTAGAAATGATTCACGTCGCTGAATTTTACGATCGTTTATTATTTCCTCAGCACTCACCGTCAGTCCAACAAACAATGCGATAATAACCGAAATAATTATGTACACAGTGATGTTAGGGTTCTTTGCAAAGCTGTAAACAGAATCGGTAGTATTGTCAACATCGTAATAACGTATGATAGTAGCTAGCAGAAGTGCCAGTACCGGCGTTTCAAGCAGATTAATTAATAGATACTGCTTGTTGGCTAGTTTTGAAACAATGTCGCGCTTCATGAAAATGAAGAGCTGTTTAATTCTATTGGGTATTTGAAAACTTTTCGGGGGCAGGGCACTGTTAGCGGATGTTGGTGGTTCGATCGACTCCCAACCTTCATGAAACAGATCGTACCATTCTTTGGGGTCAACCCTTCGTGTTTGCGTAAAATTCCCGTATTCATCCAGTATCTGTGAGTTGACAATGTTCAATATCTGTTCCACATTGACATTACCACAGGTTGGGCATTCGCTTTCATCTCTATTGGCGTGGTTGATGCATGCCTTAAAATAATTAACGCTTTCAACAGGATCGCCATTGTATATTAGGTAGCCCCCCGTATCAAGTACCAGCAGCTGATTGAACATTTTAAAGATAGCTGATGACGGTTGGTGGATGACTACAAATACCAGCTTGCCTCTAATAGATAATTCTTTGAGCAGGTCAATGATGTTATCTGAATCACGAGATGATAAGCCTGATGTTGGTTCATCAAGAAATAATATTGATGGCTCCCTGATAAGTTCCAGGGCTATATTAAGACGTTTTCGTTGACCTCCACTAATCTTCTTATTCAACGGGCTGCCTACTTTCATAAAACGAATTTCGTATAGGCCCAGATTTCTAAGAAGCTTTAATACTTTCCTGCGAATGCGGTATTCTGGCAAGTTGTCAAAGCACAGCTTGGCATTGTAATACAGGTTCTGATACACTGTCAAATCTTCCATCAACAGGTCGTCCTGGGCTACATAGCCGATAAGGCCTTTTGCCTGATCCAGGTTTTTATGTACATCAATATCATTAATTAAAACCTGCCCTCTGGTTGGTGTATTAATGCCACTTAAAACATTAACCAATGTGCTTTTTCCAGCACCACTTGAACCCATTATACCTACTAACTTGCCTGATTTAGCTGCAAATGATGTTTTATGCAGGCCAATGGCTTTCTTACTAAAGTGATACTCAACATTTACGCATCTGAAATCAACAGCATTTTCAGTGCTGTCAGTAATAAACTGACTGAAAATATCGCTGTAAAATATGGTATCGATCAGCTTGTTTCGGAGCGAACTACCTGGGTTGAGAATCTGAACTCGTCCTTCGTTTATCAGCTGCCCGTTCATGCTCAGGTCCATGTTGCCATTAAAACGGAACGCGAATAGGTTGACTGACTTTAAATGAATAACACGTAATTCGCCTTTCAGGTTTTCCCAGAACAAATGTTTGAAAGCTGTTGATTCGTAACGGGGTATGCTGTCAACAATTAATACATTATTGGCATCGGGCACTTCGTTAAACGAACTTGTAACAAAAGATATGATTGACTGATATTCGTCTTGTGGGATATTAAAGGTGAGTGCAACTGTTTCAATAAACTCACGCTCGTAATCACTCATACCTACATCAATGTTCAAAAACTCTATCAGCTGAATCAGAACAATAAGTTTCTGGTAATAGGTAAGCGCTTCGTTGATACCTGTGGCAATCTTAAGTACTTTTACAGAGCTGGCTGCATGACGTTTGTAGAATTTATCTTTGTCGGATAGGCGCTGCTCATGTTCGCCTTGCAGCTTGTCGAATAATTGCAGGTAATCTTCTACGAGACGGCTGTTAAGTTGTTGATTTAAAAACGACTTAACAATTATTCTTCGTGATTTTATTTCAGTTCTGGGAAATGCAATGAGCGCAAACAGCTGTATCAGGGCTTTTAATATTTCTTCGCTCATACTGCATATTCAGGTTACCTCTGTGAGGTAGGTGTATTAAATTCCTTTATCTGTCAGTGGGGCTTTTTGATGATTAATTGAATGCATCTAAGCTTTTGAATCCAATCATTAACATGGCAATGCCAGAAGTTGATTTTTCAGGATTTAAACGCGCCTCAACTATGCATTCAACCGAGCCTTCAATTTTAAAGTCCCATGAACCGGCTGCTTCAAATTGTTCATTTGAAAATAACAGGTTTCGCTCTTTGTCGTATATAGAGAAGAGAATATTATTATCCTCATGACTGCACGCTACAACACGGTACATGCTTCCTGAGAAAAAAGTTGTATGGAATTCTGCGACTTCACTACCTGTTAAAAATGCTCTGAAAGGCTGACCACTGGCTACAAATGGCGATTTAAGCTGGTTAATACAATTGTTAAATAACACATCTTCTTGTGAGTTTAGTTTCAGAGGAGAGAATAAAGCCATAATTGCCAATAGCAAGAAAATAATTGAGTGCTTTTTCATTTTATTAGTGCTTTATCGAGATTTTACAGGTTCAAAATTTTCAGAAAGATATTCAAAAGTTGTCAATTATTAGGTTTGATAGTGCAAAAAAAATAAAAAAACTTAATGTGTCTAAACTATGTCTTTGGTTTGTAACATATGCATTTAACGCACATTAAAGTTCAAACTAATTACTTTTCTCATTGTTTAGATGACAATATTTTACCAATTATGCACTTGATTGATAACTTTAATTGCGACGATATTATTGCGTTGTTGGAGTAGAAAAATGTAATCTAGTAATTTAAAATATATCTGATGAAGAGACAAATCTTAATCTTATTGCTGGCCATACTTACTTTGTATTCAGCCAATGGACAACTATCGCTGGAAGATGTGATTTATGGAGGAAAAACAGTATACAACTATTACCCAAGAGCTTTAAATGTTAGTTTTAGGGGAGACATGAACCAGCTGGTCATTCAGCGAAATGATTCGGTGATGGTACAGGGAATAAAAGATGAGAAAGCATCGTTTCTGTTTGATTTAAATTGGCTTAATAACATCCTAAGGCTAGAAGAGTATCCTGAATTGAAACGGTTGCCGGCATTGAAATGGGAAACGGCCTCGTCTTTTTCGTTCACAGCAAACAGTGGTTTCTTTACGATCGATCAAAGCGAAGGCCAAATAACCATGTTCGTAGGAAGAGTCAAGGAAGGGCAAAACTTTGACTTGAACAAAGATAACGCTCAGGTGGCCTACACTGTAGGAAATGATTTATTTATACAATCAACTAATGAGGAGCCGGTGTTTGTGGCCGGAAAAGATGGTGACGATGTGATTTTTGGTCATACTGTGCATCGCAATGAATTCGGTATTAATAAGGGAACATTTTGGTCACCTGATGGTGGTTCGCTGGCTTTTTATCGCGAAGATAACTCAATGGTCAGTGACTATCCGCTTGTTAATGTTGATGAGCGAGTGGCTAAGTTGGAGAACATTAAATACCCCATGGCCGGTATGAGCAGCCATCAGGTGACTGTGGGGGTTTACAATCTGGCTACCAAAGAAACCACCTACTTAAACACTGGTGCTCCTTATGATCGCTTCTTTACCAATGTTTGCTGGACACCTGATAACCAGTTTATACTCATAGCCGAACTGAACAGGGAGCAAAATCATATGCAGCTTAAAAAGTATAGTGCTGCAACGGGTGAATTGGTGGCTACATTGTTTGAAGAGAAGGATGATAAATGGACCGAACCACAGCACCCTGCATTATTTATTCCTAAGCGCAAAGGCGAGTTCATCTGGCAATCGATGAAAGATGGTTATAATCATTTATACATCTACAGCCTCGATGGAAAACTTAAAAAGCAATTGACCAAAGGCAACTGGGAAGTAACCAATGTACTTGGATTTGATGCTGCCGCTAAAAATATTTTTATCGAATCAACTAAAGAAGAGGCTTTAGAGCGTCATATTTACAAGGTGAGTTTATCCTCGGGTAAGATGACGCGCATAACAAGTGAGCGAGGTGTTCATCGTGCAAAAATAAGTAAGGATGGGCGTTATGCCATTACCACCTTTTCCTCGCTTAATGTGCCTTCTAAAACTAATCTGAAGGATACGCAAGGACGTTTAATCAAAACATTACAAGTTGTAGATAATCCGTATAAAGATATTGAAACAGGCAAGGTTGAGTTGATTAAATTAAAAACCAAGGATGAACAGTTTGAACTGGATGCACGAATGGTATTGCCTGTTGGATTTGATCCGGCTAAAAAGTATCCGGTCATCGTATACGTGTATGGTGGACCGCATTCGCAAATGGTTCAGAATCGTTGGTTGGCTGGTGCCCGCGGATGGCAATTATATATGGCTCAGAAAGGATACATTGCATTTACTCTGGATAATCGAGGAACGGCCAACAAAGGAAAGGTGTTTGCGCAGGCTATTCATCGCCAATTGGGGCAGCTGGAAGTGGAAGATCAAATGCAGGGCATTGAGTATTTGAAATCATTACCATATGTTGATACAGAGCGTATCGGCGTGCATGGTTGGAGCTATGGAGGTTTCATGACTATATCAATGATGACTCAGCACCCTGAGGTATTTAAGGTGGGAGTAGCTGGTGGACCGGTTATCGACTGGAAATACTACGAAATTATGTATGGCGAGCGCTATATGGATACGCCACAGGAAAATCCGGAAGGTTATGAACTGGCCAATTTAAATGGTAAAGTAACTAACATTGAAGGGCGTTTGTTGGTTGTTCATGGGGCTATCGATCCGGTTGTGGTTTGGCAGCATAGTTTGTCATTTGTGCGCGAATGTGTTAAGAATAGGGTTCAAATAGATTACTTCGCATATCCTCGCCACGAGCATAATGTAATTGGCCGGGATCGTATTCATCTCATGGAAAAAGTAACAAGGTATTTCGACGATTTTTTGTAAACGAAGATGTAGAATAGCTTATAAGCCTGATGCCATAGATGTGGTGTCAGGCTTTTATTTTGCTTAAGAAAATATTTTTGGCTGAAATTCAAAGCTTTTTATTGCTTATTTGCTTCGGGAGTTAATAGTTACATAATCAATAGTTTGTGAATTTTAGTGATGGCCTGATGAAAATCATATAATGTAATAATATGCAGAATATCAATTGATAATGTAGCAGACTAGGTGCAATGAGGAAAGATATGTTTTATAACCATTATTAGAAGTAGGTTTTTAAAAGATTATATTCAATATTTGATGAAATATTTCTTTAATTGCTAACTATGGAACTTAAAACAAAAGCTCAGGCCGGTAGTTTCGAATCAAGTGATGTACTGATTCTGGTTGAGCCGGTTGAGAAAGGTGCCGGGCGTATTATTGAGTTGAAGTCAATTGTTATGCAGCAGTTTGGTGATGATTTGTTGCGCCAGATACATGCCAATCTGGATGATTTTAACATTGATGATGTGCGCTTAATCATTAATGATAAAGGCGCTTTACCACCAACTGTTTCAGCTCGCCTGGAAACGGCATTGAAGAGAGCTGCCCAACTACAATCCGGAACCCTAAAGTAATTGTCGATGAAAGTCAAACAACGAACCTTTAAAAGACGCACAATGCTGTATATTCCCGGCAATAACCCGGCAATGTTGCAGCAAGGTAGCGTGTATGGTGCAGATGGTGTCCTCCTTGATTTGGAAGATGCTGTTGCGCTTAACCAGAAAGATGCGGCCCGTATTCTGGTAGCCCATATGTTGAAGTATATTTCCTATGAAGGGTGTGAGGTAACCGTTAGGGTTAATCACATTGATACGCCTTTTGGTTTGGAGGATTTAAAGCAAATTGTGCCGCTTCAACCCAATGCACTTCGACTACCCAAAGTGGAGACCGTTGATGAGATTAAACGCATTCTGGAGTTGATTGAGCAAATTGAGGATGAGCATAACCTGCCGCATGAGCATATGAAAGTGCATGTGATGATTGAAACGGCTCTCGGCGTTCAAAATGTATATGATATTGCCAGGTATTCACCTCGTATTGACGCTATTTCAATTGGCGGGCAGGATTTGGCAGCCGATATGCAGCTGGTAAAAGCCAATGATGGTGTAGGTATTGACTATGCCCGTAAGCAGATAGTTATGGCAGCCAAAGCATGCAAGATAGATGTATTCGACACCGTTTTTGTTGATGTTGAAAATGAGGAAGGGCTGCGCGAAGAAGCGGAGTATATCAAAAAGCTCGGCTTTACAGGTAAGGCAATCATTAATCCACGTCAGATTGAAGTGGTGAATGAGGTGTTTACACCAACAGAGTTGGAGATTCGTAAAGCGGCTAAAATTGTGAAAGCCTTTGAACGTAACAAAGCCGAAGGAATTGGGGTATTTGCTGTTGATGGAAAAATGGTCGACGCACCCGTTGTACAACGCGCTTTACGTGTACTTGAAATGGCTGATATTGATGTTGAATCGCTTTAAACCCGACAGTTGTGAAAAATATATTGCAAAGAGAAATACCTGAAGAGCTTGAGGGCATCGGGAAGTTAGAGGCTTTTGAAGGCGCGTTTTCAAAGCTGAAAAAAGGATGGATGGAAGAAAAAACTGTTCCGCCACCCAATAAAGCTAAAATGCCACATTCCAGCAAAATCTGTGATACGCTCCGCGATGCCATATTAAAGACCAAACCTCGTAATGGCATGACGGTATCCTTTCATCACCATTTGCGTGGGGGTGATAATCTGGTGTACGAAGCCATCAAAATTTTGGCAGACTTGGGTATTAAGGATATTACTTTGGCCGCCAGTAGCCTAACTACTGCACATGACCCGATTTTACCATATTTTAAGGATGGCACCATCACTCAGGTGTACGCCAGTGGTATACGCGGCGAGCTGGGAAAAGCCATTGCCGAAGGCGTTTTGCCTAAGCCATTTGTCATTCACTCGCATGGTGGACGTGTGCGTAGTGTACACACTGGTAAAATAAAAATTGATCTAGCTATTCTTGCAGCATCGGCTGCCGATGAAGAAGGCAATGCAACAGGTGCACACGGTCCGTCGGCCTTTGGCTCAATGGGTTATGCAGCTATCGACTCTTGGTATGCCAAGCAGGTGATTGTAGTCACCGATAATATTGTGGATTATCCGTGTGTACCACAGTCCATTACACAAAACTACATCGATTACGTGGTGAAAGTTGACTCCATTGGCGATCCTTCTAAAATTGCAGGTGGAACCACACGTATAACCAAAGCACCTATGGACCTGCAGATTGCACGTTTGGCAGCTCAGGTGATTGAGCATTCCGGCGAATTGAAAGAAGGATTCAGTTTCCAGGTGGGGGCTGGTGGTGCATCATTGGCAGTGGCCAAATACATCCGAAAAATAATGAAGCAACGCTCAATAAAGGGCAGCTTTATTTTAGGAGGTGTGACTTCTTATGGTGTTGATATGCTGAATGAAGGTTTGTTTCGTTCTATTTTTGATGTGCAGTCTTTCGATGCAGCAGTTAGTTCATCGTTGTTAGATAATCAGTACCACATTGAAATTCCTGCTGGCTTGTATGCCAATCCGTTTAACTGTGGTTGTATGACCAATAAACTGGATATAGTTGTACTTGGGGCTCTAGAGATTGATACTAATTTCAACGTCAATGTGATTACAGGCTCGGAGGGATATGTGCGAGGTGCTTCTGGTGGTCATAGCGACACTGCATCTGGTGCTAACCTAACAGTTGTTGTATGTCCATCTTTCAGAGGCCGTATTCCTATTGTTAAGAAGAAAGTACACACCATTGTTACCCCGGGTGAGAGTATTGATGTGTTGGTGACCGAGCGTGGGATTTGTGTGAATCCACAAAAACCAGAATTAAAAGCGCACCTTGAAGCTGCAGGAATTAAAGTGAAAGATATTGCGGTGTTAGCAGAAGAGGTTGAGGGTATTACCGGTAAAGCTAAGCCCATTGAAACCACCGAGCGTGTGGTTGGGATTGTTGAATACCGCGATGGAACTGTCATAGATGTGATTCACCAGGTGAAAGAGTAATGGAGATAATTAAGGAGACAGAGATATTTGAGAGCTTATTGCTGGCGAGGGAGGCGCGCCAGCAATATAAGCTTGGTCTGCTTCAAGAGCAGTACCACTTGGTTTCTCTCCAATTAAATATTCCGGGGCTGCCCAAAACTAACGATTTACTTGCTGCATTTATCAAAGAGGTTGAATCTGATTTTGAACGTTATATTGTTAGTTTGAATGCCAATAACCGATGGAGCAACAAACAGGAGCTAACCGATGCCGCAGGCGATGCTGTTATTTATCTGTTTGATATGCGACATTTCAGTGCGATGAATCTGAAGGCAATAACCGAAGCTTTTGAGCAAAGCTTTGAACTGGGACGAATTGTTGATTTAGATGTGTTGGATGCAGATGGACAACCTGTATCGTCTGGTAAAGCAAAGGCCTGTTTTATTTGTGAGCATGCCGCCGAAGATTGCCGAAAAGGGAAGCGTCATGCGATTGCCGATGTGCGAAGAAGCATGGAGGAGGCTATTGACAACTACCTGCGTGAATTGAGGACGAAAGAGGTGGTTACCAAAGTGGCATCTATTGCCCTGAAGGGCTTGCTGTACGAAGTGTCGCTGAGTCCTAAACCCGGACTTGTGTGTCGCCAGTCGAGTGGTGCGCATACCGATATGGATTTTATTACTTTTATAAATTCATCAGCGGTTATTTCCCCATATTTCATAGAGGTTTGTCAATTAGCTATTGATTTTAAAGGTAAAGATGTATCTGTCATTTTACCTCGTATTAAGCAAATTGGCCTTAAAATGGAAGACGCCATGTTCAATGCAACCAATGGCGTTAACACGCATAAGGGAGCGATTTTTCTCCTGGCACTTAGTTGCTTTGCCATTGTGCGGGTGGTGAATAGATATGGTTACTTCAAAATAAATACCTTTTCTTCAGTTATTCAGCAACTTACGCGAGGGGTGGTTCAGAGGGAGTTGTGTTCAGCACGTGAGGACGATGTACTGACGCACGGTCAGCAAAGTTTTATGAAGTATGGCCTGCAAGCGGCAGGCGCAAGGGGCGAGGCAGAGCAGGGGATGCCAACCGTATTGCACCATTCGTTACCCTGCCTCAATAATAGTATTGACAAAAAGCTAAATGAGTGCACAGATACTGAAGTGCATGACCTTTTAATTCCGGTGTTGTTAAAACTTATCTCTTTAAATAACGATACCAATGTTATCTATCGTCACAATGCTGTGATACTTGAGGAGTTGAAAGCAAAAGCAAAGCAGGCTTTGAATGATTGGGAGAATAACCGTCGTGCAACCTATACCGAGCTGGTTGATTGGTGTAATGACCTGAAAATATCTCCTGGTGGATCGGCAGATCTTTTAGCGGTAACAGTAACTTTGCATTTATGTCAGACTGAGTTTAGGAAATAGTGTGATGATTGAAAATTCTGATTTTAGAATAGAAGAGCCTGATTTAAGCAGTAAATATGACGTTGACTTAATCCGGCGGTTTCTTTCCCCTTTGGGCTTTTATTTTGATGAGTCATCAGTGGAATACAGTGTGATTCTTTATAACCTTAACGATGATATAGTTGGGGTGGGCTCTTGTTTAGGTAAGATACTTAAATACGTAGCTGTGGCTCCCCGTTTTCGTGAATCGGGAGCCTTCGCACATATTGTTACTCACCTTACTGAGCATGTGATGAATCACTATCAGCAGGCTTTTGTTTTTACAAGGCCTGATAATATTCTCCGGTTTGAAGGATTGGGCTATCGTCATATTGCGTCAGCACAACCGCTTATATCTGTCCTTGAATTCGGGTATAAAGATATTAATGACTACAAGAAATATTTAGGTACGATTCGCTCCATGGGAGGAGAAAAACAAGTGGCTGCAATTGTCATGAATGGTAACCCGTTTACATTGGGACATCAATACCTTATTGAGAAAGCAGCAGAGGAAAACGAACTGGTGTATGTTTTTGTGGTGGAAACAGAGAAATCGGTTTTTAAGTTTGGCGATCGCTATGAAATGATACGACGAGGAACACGTCACTTACCGAATGTCAGGCTTGTGAAGGGTGGTGAATATGTTGTATCGTGTGCTACTTTTCCTAATTACTTCTTAAAGAATGAAACGCCAGATATGGTGACTCAGAAACAAGCCGAATTGGATATAGAAATATTTTGTAAGCATATTGTTCCTCAGCTTGGTATATGTAAACGCTATGTGGGTACCGAAAACTATTGTGCCACAACACAGCTTTATAACCAGGCCATGAAAACTATTTTGCCTTTCAAAGGTGTTGAGCTAATTGAGGTGGAACGCAAGCAATTAACAGAAGGAGTGGCGGGTGATTTTATCAGTGCCAGTAAAGTGCGTCAGGCTATTAAAAACGATGATGCTCAGAGGTTAAATCAATTATTGCCACAATCAACTATTGAATATCTCAAAGAAATGAATTTAGGTGCCATTGAGCAGCAATTAAAAACAGCTGATTTACGGCATTAAAAAAACCGCCGAAGCGGTTTTATCTATACTATTTGTTCTTCTGACTCAAAAATATCAAAAACTTTATCAAGCTTCATTAGTTTCAACAGACTTAGCACATCAGCTTTGATACAGCACAGTTGAAAAGTGCCGCCATTTTGCCTGGCCGTTTTTAATGCGCTGATTAAGGTGCCTATACCAGTGCTGTCAATGAAGCTGATGTTTGATAAATTAAGTACCATCTTAACTCCATTGTCAGAGAGAGCTGCTGTGAGTTCTGCTTTTACTTCAGGTGCAATAGTTGCATTTAATCTATCAGTATCAGCTAATAAGCCGAACATTACACCATCATGTTCTTTAACTTGTAGCATATTGTCTATATTTAATTCTCTAATACATCCTGCAATTCAGTAATTGCAGCTTCGCATGTTTGGTTAAAACGCGTAATAATTGCCTCAATCGAACTTTCACTTTTATTGGCATTCAGCCAGTCCTTACGATCGTTAGAATAGCTTTCAAGGCTTTTTTGCAGTTGCAACACCTCGTCTGAGTTGTGCTCCGATTGCGTTAGTTCATCAATTTTTAAAAGTTTGGCCAATAGTTCCAGATTCTTTAAATCTGTATTTCCTAAGTCATCCATGCCCATTGACATAACCGATGATTTGGCTTTGTGAGCAACGGCCGCAATTTTACTCCAATCTTTCTGCGCTAAGCCTTCATCAAAACCATCCCTGAATTCAGGTATCTGTTCGATAAAAATGCTAACTAGTTCTTTTATAAGCTCCTGGCTGCCATCGGTGATGCTCTCCAGGTAGTTGAGATTTATGTGTGTGTATGGGTTTGGCATATGTCACAATTCAGTTTTATTCATGCTCAAATTACAAATATTTTAACAAATGTAGGTTTTTTACCCGAAATAATTAATCGATACCCAATTTGCTACTTCGCTTATTGATATTAATTAGGTTTTTTAACCGATAATTATCATTTTTTGGCACTTGATAATTTTTCTACATTTGCTCAACATGCTTTGAACTAAAATGGTTCAATCAAATTATGCATGTTAATTAACTGTATGTATTAAGATTAATATAAATAAAACATGAAAAGAACAGCCTTTTACAAGTTTCACGAGTCATTAGGAGCCAAAATTGTTTCATTTGCTGGTTACGAAATGCCCATTGAATATTCAGGAATTAACAACGAACACATGACCGTAAGAAATGGAGTGGGTGTGTTTGATGTATCGCACATGGGCGAGTTTTGGGTGAAAGGTCCAAAAGCCTTTGATTTAGTCCAGAAAGTTACATCAAATGATGTGGCAGCTCTAACGGTAGGACAGGCACAGTATTCATGTTTTCCAAATGGGAAAGGTGGCATTGTAGATGATTTATTGGTGTATAAATACGAAGAAGAGAAGTATTTATTAGTAGTTAATGCGGCCAATATTGATAAGGATTGGGCTTGGGTGAATGAGCAAAACACCATGGGTGCCGAACTGGAGAATGCCAGTGATGATATATCACAGTTAGCTATCCAGGGGCCTAAAGCTGAGGCTGTTCTGCAAAAACTAACAGAAATTGATTTATCAGCAGTGCCGTATTATACATTTACAACTGGAGCTATTGCAGGAGCAGATGATGTGATTATCTCTAATACTGGCTATACAGGTTCAGGTGGTTTTGAGTTGTACTTGCACAATGCTGATGCCGAAAAAGTATGGGCTGCCATTTTTGAAGCAGGTCAGGAAGAGGGTATTTTGCCAATAGGCTTAGCTGCTCGCGATACATTGCGTTTAGAAAAAGGCTTCTGTTTGTATGGTAATGATATTGATGATACAACCTCGTCTATTGAAGCCGGTTTAGGCTGGATCACTAAGTTCAACGATCACAATAACTTCATTGATAAGGATTATTTACTAAAGCAAAAAGAAGAAGGTGTTTCGAAACGTCTGCGCGGTTTTGTGTTGGAGGATAGAGGTATTCCTCGTAAAGACTACGAAGTGGTAAACGAAAACGATGAAGTGATTGGTCGTGTAACTTCAGGTACTATGTCACCAATGTTGCAAAAAGGAATTGGTATGGCTTATATCAATAAGGGCTATACTAAGTTCGATACAGAAATCTACATCAAGGTACGTAATCGAAAACTAAAAGCAAAGGTGGTTAAGATACCTTTCGTTTAGGATGCCACTAAAAAAGATTTAACTAAAAGTGATAATTATCATGTTTTGAAAGTGGCCAGATTTGCTAAATGTACAAGATTGATTACTGGCTACTTATCTTTTCAAATGGAATGGTAATACTCGGTTAATCAGTTGAAATATTTCACAAATTACTTTTGAATTGTAAGCTATATTTTAATTGATTTTGTGTGCTTTGCGCCAGATATTTCCTAATTTTGAAACACTCAAAACATGAATCATAACAAACTAAAGTAAATTAGCAGTATTTAAAATTTTTAATAAAATGAAGATTCACAACTTTTCAGCAGGGCCTTCTATTTTGCCTGAGTCAACGATTAAGAATTCGGCTGATGCCGTATTGAATTTTGCCGGTACAGGTTTGTCTTTGCTTGAGGTGTCACACCGAGGTAAAGAATTTGTTGCCGTTATGGACGAAGCACTCGCTTTATTTAAAGAATTGTTAGACATCCCTGCCGGATACGAAGTTGTTTTCGTAGGTGGTGGTGCCAGCACACAGTTCTGTATGGTGCCTTACAACCTGATGCAGAAAAAAGCAGCTTACCTGAATACGGGTACATGGGCCAATAAGGCACTAAAAGAAGCTAAAGGATTTGGCGAAGTTGTTGAAGTAGCTTCTTCAAAGGACTCTGTTTACAACCACATTCCTAAAGGTTACGAAATTCCTTCTGATGCTGATTATTTCCATATCACAACTAACAATACCATTTACGGAACAGAGATTAAAACTGACCTGGATGTGAATGTACCTTTAGTAGCTGATATGTCATCAGATATTTTCTCTCGCCCGGTAGATGTTTCTAAATATACATTGATTTATGGTGGTGCTCAAAAGAACCTGGCTCCTGCAGGTGTAACTTTTGCAATTGTTAAAACCGATGCATTAGGAAAAGTAGACCGTCATATTCCTACAATGTTGGATTACCGCACGCACATTGATGCGGGTTCAATGTTTAATACGCCTCCTGTATTCCCAATTTACTCAGCTCTTCAAACATTAAAGTGGTTAAAAGAAATGGGCGGTGTATCTGCTATGGAGAAAATCAACATTGAGAAAGCAGCTGTGTTATATGATGAAATTGATCGTAACCGCTTATTCAAAGCACCAGTTGTGAATGTTGAAGATCGTTCATTGATGAACATCTGCTTTATAATGAATGATGAATACAAAGAGTTAGAAAAAGAATTCTTTGATTTCGCTTCATCAAGAGGAATGAGTGGTATTAAAGGACACCGTTCAGTTGGAGGTTTCCGTGCTTCTACCTACAATGCTATGCCAAAGTCAAGTATTCAGGCATTGGTTGACTGCATGAAAGAATTTGAAGCAAAGCACTAAGCAAAATACATAAAGACAGTTGGTAAGCCCCGCTGTGGGGCTTACTTTTTATCACCACACTTATATAATACTAAGCAGAGATGAAAAAAATATTAGTAGCAACTGAAAAACCATTTGCTAAAGCAGCCATTGACCAGATTGCACCTGTTGTTAAAGAAGCTGGCTATGAATTGGCACTGCTTGAAAAATACACCGACAAGGCTCAATTGCTGGACGCTGTAAAAGATGCACATGCCTTAATCGTACGCTCTGATAAGGTGACCCGCGAAGTAATTGAAGCTGCTTCTGAATTAAAAATTGTTGTACGTGCAGGTGCCGGTTACGATAACCTGGATCTGGAAGCATGTACCGAAAAAGGTATTGTAGCTATGAATACTCCAGGGCAAAACTCTAATGCTGTTGCTGAGTTAGTTTTGGGTATGATGGTGTTTATGGCGCGCAATGGTTACAACGGTACTGCAGGTACTGAGCTAAGAGGTAAGAAAATAGGTATTCATGCATACGGTAATGTTGGTCATTATGTAGCTGAGATTGCCAAAGGATTTGGTATGGAAATTTATGCA
Organism: Carboxylicivirga mesophila; assembly: GCF_018271975.1. GTDB lineage: Bacteria > Bacteroidota > Bacteroidia > Bacteroidales > Marinilabiliaceae > Carboxylicivirga > Carboxylicivirga mesophila. The sequence continues at coordinate 174,647 of NZ_JAGUCN010000005.1, read as the reverse complement.
TTCGATCCTTTTGTAGCTAAGGAAAAAATTGAAGCAGCAGGTATTAAGCCTGTTGATACAGTTGAAGAGTTGTACTCAACTTGTGACTATGTATCGTTGCATATTCCTGCTAATGATAAAACGAAACAGTCAATCAATTACGACTTATTGAATAAGATGCCCAAAGGCGGTGCTTTAGTAAATACAGCCCGTAAAGAAGTAATTCACGAAGAAGAATTGCTGAAGCTGATGGCTGATCGTCCTGATTTTGCTTATATTTCAGATATTGCACCTGATTGCAAGGCTGATTTTGAAGCAAACTTCGAAGGACGTTTCTTTTTTACACCTAAAAAGATGGGGGCTCAAACTGCCGAAGCCAATATCAATGCAGGGGTGGCTGCTGCCAAACAAATCATCGGTTTCTTCGAAAATGGTGACGAAACTTTCCGTGTAAATAAGTAATTAACTTATATAGGAATAATATTAAGCGCTGCTCTGTTTACAGGGTGGCGCTTATTGATCTGTAAAGGGTGTTACATAACAGCTAAAATCACCTTTAAAGTTGACGAAAGTCACCTAATCACTTATGACTGATTACCTACATTTGTATCAGAGCAATTGCCCCAATGTAGTTGCTTGATTTTAATCAGTTATATACTAAAAACTAACTAAATATTAAGAAATGGCAATTATTAAACCATTCAAAGGCTTAAGACCTCCGCAGAATATTTCGCAAGACTTAGCCTGTTTACCATACGACGTGATGAACAGCCAGGAAGCAGCTCAAATGGCTGAAGGAAAAGATTGTTCGTTACTACATATTACACGCGCAGAGATTGATTGTCCTGCCGGAACAGACATCCATTCTGAAGAAGTTTATGAAAAATCAGTATCTAACTTCAAAGCTTTCCAGGAAAAAGGCTGGTTAGTGCAGGATGAGGAGGCCAAGTACTACATCTATGCGCAAACAATGGATGGACGCACTCAGTACGGTATTGTGGGTGCTGCTGCATGTGAAGATTATGCTAACGGCATCATCAAAAAGCATGAGTTAACTCGTCCGGATAAAGAGGAAGATCGTATGATTCTGACGCGTTACCTGGATGCTAATATTGAACCAGTATTCTTCTCATATAAGGCAGTTCCTGAGATTGACGCTGTTGTAGAGAATATCGTGAAAAATCAGGCTGCAGACTATGATTTTACAGCTGAAGATGGTTTTGGGCACCACCTTTGGGCCATCAACGATGCAGAAACCAATAAGCGTTTGGAAGAATTATTTGAAACGAAAGTGCCTGCAACTTATGTTGCCGATGGTCACCACCGTACTGCTGCTGGTGCTCGTATTGGCGAAGAGAAAAAAGGTCAGAACCCAAATCATACAGGCGAAGAATCATATAACTTCTTCATGGCTGTACATTTCCCTGATAACCAGTTGAAAATTATTGACTACAACCGAGTAGTGAAAGATTTAAATGGTTTGACACCTGAAGAGTTGCTGAGTAAGCTTGAGGAAGTGTTTGTGGTTGAGTGCATGGGAGAGGAAGAGTATCGTCCGGCTCAATTGCACGAGTTCAGCATGTACCTTGAGGGTAAGTGGTACAAACTAAATGCGAAAGAAGGCACTTATAACGATAACGATCCAATTGGGGTATTAGATGTAACGATTCTGTCTAATCATGTTTTGGATAACATGTTAGGTATTGAAGATTTACGCCGTTCGACCCGCATCGATTTCGTTGGTGGCATCCGTGGTTTGGGTGAATTGAAGAAACGTGTGGATTCAGGTGATATGAAAGTAGCATTTGCTTTGTATCCTGTTTCAATGCAGCAATTGATTGATATTGCAGATACTGGTAATATCATGCCTCCAAAAACAACTTGGTTCGAGCCAAAGTTGCGTTCTGGTCTGGTTATTCATAAATTAGAATCTAAATAGTCTTTACCAAAAATACAGACTAACTAAATATCCGTTTTAAGCCTCCTTTAGCAGGGAGGCTTTTTTGTACTAATCACCTAAGTCTGTACATTTGTACTTCTAAAAAACAGAACATGTCAATTCAGGATAATCTACTTGCCGTTAAGCAGCAAATAAAAAACAGAGCTTTATTAGTAGCTGTATCTAAAACAAAACCCAATGAAGATGTCATGGAGGCCTATGAAGCCGGACAAAGAGTCTTTGGCGAAAATAAGGTGCAGGAATTAACCACAAAATTTGAAACGCTTCCTAAAGATATTGAGTGGCATATGATTGGACACCTGCAGAGTAATAAGGTGAAATATATTGCGCCATTTGTAAGCCTTATACATGGGGTTGATACCGAAAAGTTACTCCGAACAATTAATAAGGAAGGAAAGAAGAATAGTCGTAAAATTCCTTGTTTGTTGCAGGTGCATATTGCCGAAGAGGAAAGTAAGTTTGGTTTTTCGGAAGATGAACTAATGAGCTTACTTAGTAAAGAGTTGTTAGAAGAATTAAGTCATGTAGAAATTCGTGGCGTAATGGGAATGGCTACTTATACAGATGATGAACAACAGATAAAAAAGGAGTTTCATTCATTGAAGGAATTATATAACAGATTGAAAAATTCAATATTTTCTAAGAGTGAGGATTTCAAAGAGATAAGTATGGGTATGTCGGGTGATTACCTTATTGCTATTGAAGAAGGCAGTACAATGGTACGAGTGGGCAGTTCCATTTTTGGTGCCCGCAATTATCATTAAAACCATTCTATATTAGCTGTCATCAACAATAATTTATCACTGAAGCTTTCAGGTGGTGGACTTTTGTTTATATTTGCTTTAATCAAGACTTGTATAAAAAATAATAACCCCAATGGCAAATTTAGAAACTAAATACCTTGGATTAACACTGAAGAATCCGATTGTCGTTAGTAGTTCAGGTTTAACCAATAGTGTAGATAAAATTGGTAAACTTGTGGAAGCCGGTGCCGGTGCTGTGGTGTTAAAATCGCTTTTTGAAGAGCAGATTAATCACGAAATAAACAACATTATCTACAAAGGCGAAGGATTTGATTATCCTGAGGCGGCTGATTATGTAAAAGGATATACGCGGGACAACTCTGTTGCCGATTACCTAAAGTTAATTAGTGAAACCAAAAAGCAATACGATATTCCTGTTATAGCCAGTATCAATTGCTTCTCATCGGATGAATGGGTGGATTTTGCGCAACAAATAGAGGCTGCTGGGGCAGACGCGCTAGAACTGAATGTGTTTGTATTAAATACTGATAAAAATAGCGATCCGGAAGCTTATGAACAGCTTTATGTCGATGTGGTGACCAACGTGAGTAAGGTGGTGAAGATGCCTGTTTCAGTAAAATTAGGCCTCTATTTCTCTAATTTGGTTAAAGTGGTCAATCGCCTGTCTGTTTCAGGAGCTAAGGGGGTTATACTGTTTAATCGTTTCTATGAGCCTGATATTGATATCAACAAAATGGCTCTAACCTCAGCTGAGGTGCTTAGTTCTCCGGCTGATATGAGACGCACATTGCGTTGGGTAGCCATTACATCAGATAAGGTGCATAATATAGATATTTCAGCTTCAACAGGTGTTCATGATGGAGCAGCTGTGGTTAAGCAATTGCTTGCCGGAGCAACCAGTGTACAGACATGTTCTGCAGTGTATAAGCATGGTCCTAAAGTAATCACTGAAATGCTTGACACATTAAATCAGTGGATGGAAGAGAAGGAGTACAACACGATCGATGAATTCAGAGGTTTGATGAGCTACAGTAAGATTGAGAATCCAGCTTTGTATGAGCGGGCTCAGTTTATGAAGTATTTCTCATCATACGAATAGAAATTTTGATAATTTTAGATATTGAAAAAAAAGTCCGGCTTTAATAAGCCGGACTTTTTTATAAGTGACTGTGTGTTAGTAGGGCGGCTCAGCAAACTTTTAGCAATAATTAATTGTTATATAGCTGTGGCTAATATTTATAATGCTAAAATGCCGGCCTAATTCGTTTTATTTAATATTTTTATACTAATTTTCAAAAACGAAACGTTGAAATTAAAATAACCAGAAGTTCAAATATTCATTCATTATGAAACGTATAATGACCAAAGCTACCATTTACTTTTTATCACTTGCGATAGGAGGAGTTCTTGTTTTTTCGTCTTGTAATTCGGGGCAGAAGAAGCAAAAGTCAGAAGAACAGCAGATTGTAGAGTCTGTTAATGTTGACGGAAAACTGGTAGATGATTTTAAGAAATCAAAACTTATTTTTTACTCATTGCCTTCACCTCTTGAAACGGCCATGTTGATTAAGCGAGCAGGTGCCACTTACAGCGAAGAACTTTTGAATCCACTATCTAATATCGATAAATACTCTACTAATCGTCAAATGGCACTTAACCTGGGTATTTATTCGGCTGATTTGAGTTACACCAGCTTATTTGACCAAACTCAAAGCTCTATCAAATACATGGCCAACGCCAAAAGACTGGCAGATGGTTTAGGCATAATGGATGCCATTGATGAGGAAACTCTAAAAAAGCTTGAAGCTAATATAGATAACAGAGATGTGATGCTGGATATCATCTCTGAAACATTTATGTCATCAAACGCTTATCTTACCGAAAACGATCGTCCCGCCATTGCGGTAATGGTTCTTGTTGGAGGATGGGTAGAAGGTCTATATCTGGCAACTCGATTGACCAATGGTTCTGTTGAGAATAATAAGCGATTAATCGATCGTATTGTATATCAAAAGTTAAGTCTTTATACAGTTATTAATTTATTAGAAGAGTATCAGGATAATGAAGATGTACAGTATTTATTGGAGCGTATATCTGAATTGAATGAGATATTTGAAAAGGTTGAGATTAGCAATACCTCGAAGATAGAAGCAGAGACAGATGCTGAATCACGAGTGACAACTATCAAAGCTGAGTCTGAAGCCGTAATTTCTCCTATCGTATTTGAAGAGCTGATGAAGAAGGTTGAGGAGATCAGAACTGAATTTGTTTCTTAATCGATTTTGACAAGAAAATATGCGTTTATCAATCATACTGATTAGCCTGTTTCTTGGCGTGCTTAATGTCAACAGTCAGTGTATCAATTTTGCTAAAAGTGTTGGTAAGGATTACCTGGGTGAATATATTCATGATGGTAATTACAATGCAACCATACTCGAAGAAGGAGAAAAGGCGGAATTGTATAAGACATTTTTTAGCGGACAGAAATACCGGGTGGCCATTGCCAAAGTTGAGCAGTTGCCCGATATTCATTTTCGTATTTTAGATAAAGAAGGAAATGTGCTGTTTGATAACATCAAATACGATTATCGTTTGGTGTGGGACTTTAAAGTCGAATCAACGCAGATGCTGATTGTTGAATTGAATGTGTTGGAAAAAAGCACCGGAGCAGATGACTTAATTAATGGCTGTGTGTCGGTGTTGTTTGGATTAGAACCTGGAAAGAAGAAAAAGAAATAAGTGACCTAATACATAAAATGCAAAGAGCTCTTTTAAGAGCTCTTTGTTGTTATATAGGGTCGAAGATATTTACCGGTGTATGATTTTGGACATTTCAATAAATCGTCAGGCGTTCCCTCGTATACCAGGAAGCCACCATCATTTCCTCCTTCAGGTCCTAAATCAATGACCCAGTCGGCACATTTAATCACATCCATGTTGTGCTCAACAATGATTAGTGAATGGCCATTTTTGATGAGGGCAGAAAAAGCATCGAGTAGTTTACGAATGTCATGAAAGTGCAAGCCAGTTGTTGGCTCATCGAAAATAAACATAGTTGGCTGGCTTCTTTCGTTAGCCAGGTAAAAGGCCAGTTTAACGCGTTGGCTTTCACCACCGCTAAGCGTACTGGACGACTGACCTAGTTTTATATATCCCAGTCCAACATCCTGCAATGGTTTGAGGCGTTTGATGATGCGTTTCTCAGTACTTTTGCTACTTTCACCAAAGAAATCAATCGCCTCATTAACGGTCATTTCCAGTATGTCATACACATTTTTGCCGTTATATTTTACTTCCAGAATATCATCCTTGAAGCGTTTTCCTTTGCAGCTCTCACACTGTAGCACAATATCGGCCATAAATTGCATCTCAACCTTAATGGTGCCTTCACCCTGGCATTCCTCACATCGGCCACCATCTATATTAAACGAAAAGTGTGAAGGTTTTAAGCCTAGGTTTATGGAGGCTTGCTGATCGGCCATTAGCTTGCGAATCTCATCATAGGCTTTCAGGTAGGTTGCCGGATTTGAGCGTGAGCTTTTACCAATTGGGTTTTGGTCAACAAATTCAACTTCGTGTAAGTTATTAATTGCCCCATCAATAAGGTCAAAGGATCCTGTTTTATCGGCATAACCACCTAAGCGCTTTTTTAGGGCAGGGTAGAGGATTTTCTTAACCAATGATGACTTGCCACTGCCTGATACACCTGTAACGACCGTCATTATGTTGAGTGGAAACTTGACGTTAATGTTCTTCAGGTTGTTTTCGCAGGCGCCAGAAATATTAATAGCTTCATTGAATGACCGTCTGCTATCAGGAATGGTTATGGCTTCTGTGCCATTAAGGTATTTTGTTGTTAAGCTTTTGTCTGAAGCTTCCAGTTGTCTGAAATCACCCTGGAAAACCAATTCGCCTCCCAAACGACCTGCTAGCGGACCGATATCAATAATGGTATCGGCCGAACGGATAATATCCTCATCGTGCTCCACCACAATAACAGTATTGCCAACCTGCTGCAGGTTACGAAGTACATTGATAAGCAATGCTGTATCGCGCGAGTGAAGCCCAATACTAGGCTCATCAAGTATATACAAAGAACCAACCAGGCTGCTACCCAGGCTGGTAGCCAGGTTAATGCGTTGACTTTCGCCCCCAGAAAGTGTAGAAGATAGGCGGTTCAGTGTTAAATAACCAAGACCAACATCACATAAAAAGCTTAATCTGGTGCGAATTTCGTGAAGCAGCCGTTTTGATACATCCAATTCATGCTCTGACAGGCTCAAAACCTTGAAGAAGTTCTGTAGCTCGCTTATAGGCAGAACAACCAGCTCATGGATACTTTTATCACCAATTTTCACCCAGCTTGCTTCTTTTTTCAGTCGCGTGCCTTTGCACGCAGGGCAAGTGGTTTTGCCACGGTATCGCGAAAGCATAACTCGGTACTGTATCTTGTATTGCTTTTCCTCCAAATGTTTGAAGAAGGCATTTAATCCTTTAAAGTGCCTGTTGCCGGTCCATAATAGCTCTCTTTGTTCCGGGCTTAATTCGAAATACGGGCTGTGTACCGGGAAATTAAAATGGTGAGCACTTCTAATCAGTCGCTCTTTCCATTCTTTCATTTTATCACCTTTCCAGCAGGCTATTGCATCTTCAAATATGGATAGCCCTTTATTGGGGATCACCAAATCTTCATCAATACCAATTACATTGCCAAATCCTTCGCACTCGGGACAAGCACCTACCGGATTATTAAATGTAAACATATGTTCTGTCGGCAGTTCAAACTCGATTCCGTCAAGTTCAAATTTATTCGAGAACTCATGAACTGTTGTGGTGCTGCCTTCATATACTTTTACAAGGCATTCGCCTTTACCTTCATAAAAAGCGGTTTGAATGGAGTCGGCCAGGCGGCCTAAAGTATCTTCATCATCGCTGGCCGATAGGCGATCGATTACCAGAAGCATCTCTTTACATGCTTGTTTTGCTTCCTTCTCTTCCGTCAGAAGCTCATCGATACGTATAAATTGATTGTCTATTTCAACGCGGCTAAAGCCTTGCTTAAGCAGTATGTTGAGATGTTCATGACATTGTCTGTCATCGGCAGATACTATCGGGGAAAGTATGGCTAATTTACAGCCTTTGGGCAGCTGTTTAATAAAATTAACCACATCACTGGTGTAGTGCCTTTTTACTTCCTTACCACTTATGGGTGATATAGTTTTTCCAATGCGCGCAAATAACAATTTGATATAATCATACACTTCGGTGCTGGTTCCAACAGTAGAGCGTGGATTACGTGTATTTACTTTTTGCTCGATGGCAATGGCAGGAGGAATGCCTTTAATAAAGTCAACATCTGGTTTGTCCAATCGTCCCAGGAACTGACGGGCATAGGCGCTTAGGCTTTCAACATAGCGTCTCTGACCTTCGGCATATAACGTGTCAAATGCCAAAGACGACTTACCGCTACCAGAAACTCCTGTAATAACAATGAACTGGTTGCGAGGTATTTCTATGTCTATATTTTTAAGATTATGAACTCTGGCTCCTTTAACTGTAATTGCTTTTTTCTGCATGCTCTTACAAATCTTTTTGTGCAAACAAAGATATATGCTGGATATTACAATTGAAACACTTCAGTGGGTAGATAGTTGCAGTCAGTGGTATTTGGTTTTTAAACAATTTTTTACTTTTTTTACAACCGAAAACAATTAAGTAGTTATTTCTTAAAAAATATGCCTATCGACGCACCTTTACGAGATGTTTAAAAATAATTGATTATGGAAAAGCAATTAGTGCTTTCTGATGAGCAACTTGTAAAGGATTTTGTTGCTGGTGATGCTGGTTCAATAGATGTACTAATTGAACGTCACAAGGCAAAGATTTTTTCTTACATTGTAATGTGTGTAAAACAACAGGAACTTGCTGAAGATATCTTTCAGGAAGCGTTTATACGCGTTATACGAACCCTTAAAAATGGTCGCTATAATGATACAGGCAAGTTTTCTTCCTGGGTAATGCGTATTGCGCATAACCTCATTATCGACTATTATCGTAAGCAAAAGAATCAGTCGGTTATCTCAAATGACAATTATGAGTATGATTTGTTTAACTCTACTTCATTTTCAGATAAATCGATAGAAGAACAATTGGTATATGAACAAGTGATGCAGGAAGTTGGTATGTTGGTAAAATTATTACCTGATAACCAGCGAGAGGTTGTGATGATGCGGCATTACCGGGATTTGAGTTTTAAAGAAATAGCTGAAGAAACCAATGTAAGCATCAATACAGCCCTGGGGAGAATGCGTTATGCATTAATGAACCTTCGCAGATTGGCCGAAGAGCGAAATATTTCTTTAACATTGCAGTAGTACAATATAATTGGTTGCACTGCGTTATTTAGTTGTAATAAATAATTAAATAGCAGTGCCTATGCGTAAAACAACTACTCAAGATTTTGCAGCCTACGAAGAAGAGGCTGATTTGCTATTGTCGGTATTTGAAAATCTGCCTGATGCATTATTTAATAATGCAGAGTTGCGGCCACACGAATTCATAATATCCAGCATAAAGGCATTTGCCCGCTCGTATCAGTCAATGAATGTATTGGGCTGTGAGAATGGTATGGTGATAAATTAATCGTAAAAGGATTTGGCAAAATTGTGAAAGGCGCCCTTCTTTTTTACTATTCGTACCCAAAAAGCTTTTAGAAAACCAGTACCGTATCCTGTTAGCTGAATTAATGAAGCCCATGTGCTTAATATGGCTACCAGGAAGCTCTTTGTTCTGAATTGTGCATCCAGATAGATAATGGCTGGAAACAAAAGAAAGAGTAGCGAGAACCAAGGTGACCAGATGAAAGCAAGGAAAAGCAAGAGCGGGTAACCAATGGTGAAAACTGATGGCAGCAGGTGAACCGGTTTTAATGTTCCCGGATGTAAAAGCGATAAATCAATTCGGGCTATACCAGAGTTAAAGACTTGCTTGAAAAAGGCTTTAAAGTGAGTACGGCGCTTATGGTAGACGTAGGCTTCCTTTATGAGGCCGACATTATAACCACTATCCATCGTTCGCATACTTAAATCGAGGTCTTCTCCAAAGCGCATATCAGCAAATCCATCAATGGCTTCGAATGCTGTTTTACGGATCCCCAAATTAAAACTGCGGGGATAGAACTTATCCATTTTACGACTTCCACCACGTATGCCACCAGTTGTAATTGGTGAGGTCATTGAATAGCTGATAGCTTTTTGAATGGGTGTAAAAAAAGGATGTGACCTATCCGGGCCGCCGAAGCAATCAAGTGGCTGTATATCTAGATGTTCAATTACATGATTGAAGTAATTTGATGGGATAATACAGTCGCTGTCAAAAAAAATCAGGTATTCTCCTATTGCTTTTGCTGCTCCATGGTTTCGGGCCATTCCTGGTCCTTGGTTGGATTGCGTGTAATAATGCAGGTTTAACTGGCTGAAATAGGGTTCAATAACCTCCTTGCATGGGGTTGAAGAACCATCTTCAACAATAATAACTTCAAATACAGATTTAGCAGATTGTAGTGTTAAAGATTCTAACAATTCAACAATTTCGTCAGGCCTGTTGTAGATAGGAATTATTACTGAAAACTGCATGGTTTTTGCTTTATGCCACCAAATATAGCAAATATTGTTGTCCGAAAAGGTTATTGAAAGTTAAAGCCTGGAGTTATGTTTAACTCCAAGGCCTTTTTGTTTATTCGCGCGTTAATATCAGCATGGGATCGCCAATGATATTGGAATAATTGGGGCGGTATCGATTGGTATCGTAGAATTTACTGACATTCACCTTCTTGGTGCTTTGACCATGCTCGTCTTTTTTGACTGCCTCAATTGATATATGACTATATTTTCCATCATTAATGCAAACCATCTGACCAGATAGACCCTGTATAATTAAATCCATTGCCAGGTTGGCATAGGCAGTAGGAACAATAGAATCCAGGGCATCTGGCATGCCTGAACGTACCAGGTAACCTAACTTTTGGTTAATCACATTGATGGTTTTGCCATTGTTGAATTTGGGAGAAAGACGTTTGAGTTGCTGACCAATATCTTCACCAATACCACCTAACTTTTTGTGACCAAAAGCATCTGTTTCGTGACTTGAGTATAAAATATTACCCCCTTCGTAACTTGCTCCCTCAGAAACTAGTACCACCGAATATTTACTGGGGTTGTTATTACGATCTTCAACCATTAATGCCGCCAGCTGTTCAATATTAATCTGGTGTTCCGGTATTACACAGCGATCAGCTGCACCTCCCATTGTTGGCAGTAGGGCGGAGAAGCCTGCATTTCGACCAAACACTTCCAATACCAGGAAACGTTCGTGTGAACCGGCACAAGTACGTAAAGCGTGAGTGAGCTCAATTGTTCTGGTAACGCAGGTGCTGAAGCCTATGCAGTATTCAGTTCCTGGTACATCCCCATCCATAGTTTTGGGTACGCCAATGGTTTTAACACCTTCGTGATGCAGCCGGACAGCGTAACTTAAGGTATCGTCACCGCCTATTGGTATCAGGTAATCGATACCCAGGTGTTTTAGGTTTTTGACGGCTTCCGGGGTTAAATCATTGTACTCCTCTTTATAGCTGCCTTTCAGGTGATCGGGCACTTCATTTATATGTACTTTATCAGCTTTAGTCCGACTTGAATGCAGAAATGTACCACCTGTTCTTCCCAGTCTGTTAACCATATGATCGTCTAACTGGATGCAATAAGCTTGTTCTTCGAGAGGTAAGAGCGGATTGATGGAGATAACTCCTTTCCAGCCATTTTTAATGCCAATTACTTTAAACCCTTCCCTGATTGCCCGTATAGTAATTGCTCTTATCGCCGGATTTAACCCTGGTACATCGCCTCCTCCGGTAAGTATGGCAATGGTTTTTGAAATGTTTTTTTTTAGATTCATGATGCCAAAATCGGTTTTTAGATGATTGTTGTTTTTATACAAGTTATTATCTAAAATTCTGCAAATCAATTTTGAATGGTAAAAAAATAATAAAAACAGTTTGGAACTTTAACAGGAAAGAAAGCTATTGAAATGTAAACTGACAGAAGGCTTTGTTTTAAACTTTAATCAAATTCACTCTAAATAAGTTAAAGATTGTAAATTGTTAATATTGAGCCTTCCTGTTTTGAAAAAATATAAGCAAATTTGCAATTCATTAGAAAAAAGGTGTTATAAAACACATTTTTGTACAGATACCAAATTAAAACAATACACGACAGTATGATGATTAAAAGTCCACTTCAGATTGCACGCGAAAGCTACGTGCCTAAAATGCCATCATCTTTAAAAGGTGGTATTAAGATTGTAGAGGGAAAAGCAACTGAATCAGTAGCTGACCAGGCAGATATTGAAAAGATGTTTCCAAATACTTATGGTATGCCTGTTTTAACATTTGAGCCAGGTGACGCAAAGGAATATGCAGCTCAGAATGTAGGCGTGATTCTTTCTGGTGGTCAGGCGCCAGGTGGACATAACGTGATTTCGGGATTATACGACGGACTAAAGAAGTTGAATCCAGAGAATAAATTGTATGGTTTCCTGGGGGGGCCTGGTGGCTTGGTTGATAACCAATACATTGAGTTAACTGAGGATATAGTAAACCATTACCGAAACACTGGAGGTTTTGATATTATTGGTTCAGGTCGTACTAAATTGGAAGAAACTGAGCAATACGAAAAGGCTTTAGTTAATTGCAAAGAGTTAGACATTACTGCTTTAGTTATTATTGGTGGTGATGACTCAAATACAAATGCATGTGTACTAGCAGAGTACTACAAAGAGAAACAAGCAGGTGTGCAGGTGATTGGCGTGCCTAAAACGATTGATGGTGACCTTAAAAACGAAATGATTGAAACATCATTTGGTTTTGATACAGCTTGTAAAGTATATAGCGAATTAATTGGTAACATTCAGCGTGATGCCAACTCAGCTAAAAAGTACTGGCACTTTATTAAGCTAATGGGGCGTTCGGCTTCTCATATTGCTTTAGAATGTGCCTTACAAACTCAGCCAAATATCACTATTATTTCAGAAGAGGTAGAGGCTAAGCAACAAACCTTGGATGATGTAGTAAGTTACATTGCCAATATTGTGGCTAAGCGTGCTGAAAACGGAGATAATTTTGGTACAGTGCTGATTCCTGAGGGATTAGTAGAATTTATTCCTGCTATGAAGAAGTTAATTGCAGAGTTAAATGACTTCCTGGCACATAACGAAGAGGCTGTTAATGCATTAGAAGGCAACAAAGAAAAGCGTGAATTTGTAGCTGAGCGTATTTCTGAAGAATCACGTGAAGTATTCGTATCACTGCCAAACTCAATTGCCAACCAGTTAATGTTGGATCGTGATCCACATGGTAACGTTCAGGTTTCACTTATCGAAACAGAAAAAATGTTGATTGACATGGTGAAAGCCAAGTTGAAAAGCATGAAAAAAGCGGGTGAATTCAAAGGTAAATTCAAAGGTCAGCCGCACTTCTTTGGTTATGAAGGACGTTGTGCAGCTCCTTCTAACTTTGATGCTGATTATTGTTATTCACTTGGTAACACAGCTTCAATGCTCATTGGAGAAGGCAAGACTGGTTATATGGCATCTGTACGTAACCTTACTGCTCCTTCATCAGAATGGATGGCAGGCGGTGTACCAGTTACAATGATGATGAACATGGAGAAACGTCATGGTGAGATGAAGCCAGTAATTCAGAAGGCACTGGTACAGTTAAATGGAGCTCCTTTCAAGAAACTGGTTGAAAATCGTGAAGAATGGGCATTAAATACCAATTATATGTACCCAGGTCCTATTCAGTATTTTGGTCCTTCAGAGGTATGTGACCTTACTACAAATACTTTAAAATACGAGCAACAATAGAAAGTTTTAATATTATAACCCGTAGCTCTTGTAGTTACGGGTTTTTTTATATTTTTGTTCAAATAAATATTTAAGTATTCAATTTCCTTTTTTTACGGGATATGTCAAAAATAGTAACACTTTCAGAAGCTGCATCCATAGCTCTTCACTCTATGGTTCTAATTGCCAGAAGTGACACAAAACTTAATGTCAATCAAATATCAGAAGCTATTGAGAGCTCGAAACATCATGTTGCAAAAGTGATGCAGCGATTGGCGAAAGAAGATTTTGTGGCGTCGAACCGTGGCCCAAGTGGTGGTTTTGTACTCAAGCAGGAGCCGGAAGAAATTTCGTTACTCATGATTTATGAGGCCATTGAGGGTAAAGTGGCTATCCAGTCATGTCCGGGCGATAAACGTACCTGTATTATAGGTTCATGCATGCTTGGCGACCTATCTCGCAATATGACAAAGGAATTTAAGGAATATATGGAAAGCCACTTTCTGAATGAATATATCTGATTCAGGTGCTTTCCTTTTTAAGCCATTTGTTATTGTGCTTAATACGAACGTTTTGCTGGAGTAATAATCGCTCCAGCTTTTTTATGCTTTTCGGCGAAAAGTACAGCGAGTGTGAGCTGACTTTAATCTCCTCCCCTTCAAAATAGGAGAAATCAACCCGGTAGTAGGTCAGCATATAGGTAAAGTTGATTTTAACCAGGTTTTTGAGGTGTACAGACAGTGTAGGTTGTTTTATAAAAGTCTTTTTAATAAATAAATGACTGTCAATTAGTTTAAGGCTATTAGCTTTAGAATGATAAATGAGGTATATGCCCAATAGGTAAGCAAATAATAATGGCATCAGGGTGTAGGCCAAACTATTTGGATAAATGCTTTTAATGACTGGAAAAAGGAGGGCAAGCAAAAGGGTAAACGTTATAAACGGAACAAACAGATTAATGTTAGGCCTCAATGTCAAAAGAGGTTTATAATGTCGTTTAGCTTCCGTACTCAGTGTATTTTTATACTGATTAGTGTGCGGCGGTTTATAGCCTCTGAATACCTTATTCCCTGGATCTTGATTCAGTAATTGACATAACTCAAGGTATAAATCGGGCAACTGTTTCCTAAACTCAACAGGAGCCTCAAAGAAATGCTCTGCGGCCACCGAAAAAAATTCTCGGGGGTTAGTAGTGCCATATTCTCTGAAAAAGTCATTGCCTTTACGGCGCATTTCAATAAGCTGTTCAAAGGCTGATTGCCTGAATTTCTCCATTAACCGATGGATATTGTAAATGCGTCCATGAGACAGGTGAAGTGCCAGGTCCATTGCATGGGCCATTTCATGAAGCCCAAGGTTTACCTTATCATTTTCATCAGCATAGCCTTCCTCAAAATACTTCCAGGATAATACAATTAATCCGGCCTGGTTAACCTCGCCACGGTGGTAGCGTCGGGTTTGGCGATTGTAATAGGCATCATCATGCAGCAGAATGGTTTTAAAGCGGCCGAAATCAAATTCTTGTAAGCCAAAGGTGAGTTGTGTTGCTGAAGCAGATATTAGCGTTTTCTGGTGTAAGTTAACGATTGGCTGGCTGGATGAGATCCAGTTGCATCGCTTCATAAATTTATAGGTGCGAAACACAAAATCTGGCTTTAATTCTGATGGTAATTGCTTGTAATAAGAAAAGTTATTTTCAAGTATTTGCTGAATCTTTTTCCACCGTGGAGACTGCTGTGCTACTTTAAGAGTTATGGTGTGCGATTTTTTAAATTTGAAATACTCGTAGGCCACAATGCCCAGGGCAATTCCCATTCCCGAAACAAAGATGAGAATGACATATATATGTTCGCTAGTCATTTAACAGGTGGATTGTATGACATGCTACTACACCTGCAGTTTCGGTTCTGAGTCGACTGGAACCCAATGAAACAGGCTGAAAATTGGCATTAACAGCCATCTCAACTTCTTGTTCGCTAAAATCACCTTCGGGGCCAATGCATAATGTGCAGTTGCTTTGTGCCTGATAAGCCAGTCTCAAAGGGAACTTGTCTGATTCATAGCAGTGCGCAATATAGGCTTTACTGTCTTTAAGCTGTTTGATGAACACATCAAAAGGTGTTAGTTCATTTATTTTAGGTAGATAGGCCTTCAAAGATTGTTTCATAGCCGCAATTACAACTCTTTCAATGCGGTCAGTTCTAATCTTTTTACGTTCCGAATGCTGGCAGAGCAATGGTGTTATTTCGTCAACCCCCAGTTCCATGGCCTTTTCAATCATCCACTCAAATCTATCAATGCTTTTAGTAGGCGCTACCGCCAGATGAATCTTATATGGTCTTGGAGGAAAATCCTCGGTATTGATTAAATCCAGTTCGCAGCGCTTGGGGTGTGGGTTAATTATCTGGCAAGAATAGTATTGACCTTTGCCGTTAGCCACAGTTACTGTGTCACCTGCTTTATGGCGTAAAACATTGATGCAATGTTTGCTTTCTACTTCGTTTAAAATACCATTCCCATCAAACTTGGGATCAAAAAATAACTCCATACTTAATTGTTTGCTGTAAAGATATAAAGCTTTGCATAAAACCTGTTATCCTTCAACCAGGTGTTGCTTTATTTTGACGGGAAGAATAATGGTAAACTCAGCTCCATCAGGTGGATTTGAGTAGAGGTTAATTTGCCCGTCCATCAATTCAACCAGGCTCTTTGTAATTGAAAGTCCCAAACCTGTTCCACCATGCTTCTTATTGGTTGATTCATCTACCTGACGGAAGCGGTCAAAAATAAGATGTCTGTCTTTCTCGGAGATGCCGGGGCCTGTATCTGCCACAGAGATTTTTAGGTGCTTGTCTTCATTGATACTATATGTGATAACTATTTGACCTTTATCGGTGAATTTAACGGCATTTGATAACAGATTTAATAGTATTTGATAAACTCTTAGTGGATCGGTATAGATGAAAGGTTGGTCATCGGGAATATTTGAGACTATCTTAATTTCAATATGCTTTTTAAAATTTTTGCAAAGGCTCAATGCTACCTCATATGCTTCATTAACCAGTTCCTTAATATTGATTAACTCGTTACTAATTTTAAGCTCACCTGATTCAATTTTGCTAATATCTATGATGTCGTTGATGAGGGTTAACAGGTTTTCGCCACCACGTTTAATCATCTGCAGATAATCTGTTTGCTCTTTACTGCTCAGCTGACCATATAGTAACAAGTCTGTAAATCCCAGGATGGCATTCATGGGCGTGCGTATTTCGTGCGACATATTGGCCAGGAAAGAGGATTTTAAACGGTCACTTTCTTCAGCTTTCTCTTTTGCTTTTTGTAGTTCGTTTTCAAATGCTTTTTGATCACTAATATTTAGGATGACTCCGGTAATGCGATTGGGTTCCTCATCAATCAGCTCTGTAATCTTTCCATGGATTGAAAACCACGAATAGCTTTTGTCTTTGTTACACATTCTTACTTCGCACTGGAAAGCTTCGGCCTTACCTGCTTTGTGTAGATTAAAGGCCTCTCTCATTTGCTCCACGTCTTGCGAAAACACATGTAAATGCCAATTGTCGAGGTTAATAGTAAGTTCGTTAGCTGATTGGTAGCCTAACATTCTGGCAAACTGCTCATTAATGTATATGTAGTTTTTACTTATCTCAACATCCCACAACCCTTCACTGGCTCCGTTGATGGCCAATTCGAGCCGTTTTTCGCTCTCGATAAAGCTAATTTCAATGCGTTTACGTTTGATGATATCGCCTACAAGCAGAAGGATTATGAAAATAAAAACACTAAGAATGCTTAATACAACAATTAGTTCTTTTTTGTACGCGCGAACAAAACTGATTTCTTCATTTATTAACTGAAAATCAACATTAACATTTTCCTTATTCAGTTGATACTTGTTTAGCTGATGTTCATCAAAGATGGTATAATCAGGCGGAAAGTTATGCAAGGATACCTCCTCATGCTTAAGTATTTGTTGCATCAGCTCAGCCGAAAGTTTTCCCTGATCATGCGCCTTTAGCAGCTGACCACCAACAATCATATCGGGCATGAGAAAATCCCAGTTGCTATACAAAGGAATGTTCACATCTTTAAAAAAGTACCTGCTTTCATGTATCATCTCGTTAGGGATACCATCACGCTGTGTATATAGGCTCAGTAGATAAATTGCCCTGTTAGCTGCAGGTAACTGATGAAGTGCTTGTTTAAGTTGCTGCGGTTCAGTGTTGTTAATTATCTGATAGGAAAAGTTTCGGGATTCGGCATTAAACGCATCAATAAATTGACTCAAAAATATATTGCCCGATAAAGTTTTGTCAGATATTACAATTAACTCTTCAAGGTCTGGTTGCAATTGCTCAATCAGCTCAATGGAGCCTTTTATATCTATTATTTCATGTACAATTACATGCTTGCTGCTGTCAACCAGGTTAAGCTGTTCGTTAATATTATTTACCCCACAAAAAACTGCCGGAATATCTCCCCAAATTTCTTTTCCATGTTGGGTGAAAAAATCAAAGGCTCTGTTATCTGAGCAGATGATGCCATCAATTTTGTGACCTTTATATTTTATGAAGTATTGTTGATAAAGCGCCTCAAAATATTCATCGCTGTTGAAGCGTTTACTATCCATAAACTCATAAAAAATGCGCACAGATTCTTCACTTTCGAAGTGTTCAGAGATGGCCCTGTTTATATCGGCCGTCCACTTAAAACCAATATGATACGAATTAAGAACCAGAATCTCTTTCAGGTCTTCTGCATGAGCCGTCAGGTTTAATAACTGGCCAATAAGAATCAGTAGTATAGCTGCTAGCGATTTGGTTTGGTTAATTAGCATTAGTTATATCCTAGTATGATTGACAGATAAAGATACTCAAAGAAATGAAATATACATATGTCGTTTGACTTAAAGAAGGCTATAATACCATGAAACGATATAACGGCCTTAAACATGGAAATTTGATGTTTTAACTCTTGAGAAATATGTTATAACTTAGTTAGCTGATAATCAAATTTAATCCTTAAAACCATGAAGTATATTATTGGAATTTTATTGCTGTGGCAGGTGTCAAACCTGACAGCGCAGGAATGTAGAGCTTACATACCCTATGAAGAGGGTACACGCTCAGAATTGACTCATTACGACAAAAAGGGAAAAGTAACAGGCCTGGTGAAGCAGGAGTTGAAAGCCGTTGAGCATAATGGTAATGCCTCAAGTTTTACGGTTCATCAAGTATTTGAAACCCCTGGCTCTAAAGATGAACCAATGGAAAGTGAGGTTACTTTCAAATGTGTTGATGGCGTATTTTACATTGACATGAACGGTTATCTGAATCAGGAACAGATGGATGCCTACAAGGATATGGAAGTAAAATTAACCATGGATGAAATCGATATTCCGTCTTTTTATAAAGTAGGCCAAACGCTTAAAGATGGCAATATTAGGATGGAGGTCACCGGGACACCCATCCCTATGAATATGACAGTTAGTGTGGTTAACCGAAAGGTTGAAGCCGAAGAGGAAGTTAAAACACCAGCTGGTACATTTAATTGTGTCAAAATATCACAGGATATTGTTACGAAAGCCATCATGAATATGACTGTCAGCTCTGTTGAGTGGTATGCCGAAGGAGTTGGTGTAGTAAGAACAGAAACTCATCGAAAAGGCAAGTTGATGGGCTATAGTGAGTTAACTAAATTTGAAAAGCCATAGTAAAAATTAAGTATGTATGAATAAAGTCGGATGAGTCAAAATGTGCTCATCCGATTCTTTTTTCGGCAGGCATATTTACTTTTTAGATACTTTTGCAAAAAAAAAGTAAAGATGGAATATACAAAGGTTTCGGTGTTGGTAATGCCACCCAATGAGGTGGCCAATGAATTGCTTATTGCTCAATTGGGAGAGATGGGATTTGATAGTTTTGAAGAGAATGACAAGGGATTTGACGCTTTTATTCCTAGTAAAGACTTTGCCAATGCCAATCTCGAAGAACTTTATTGCCCGATTGAAGGGATTAAATGGAGCTATTCAAGTGAGGTAATTGCCGACCAGAACTGGAATAAGGTTTGGGAAGAAAATTTCTTTCAACCAATTATTATTGGTGATGATTGCATAATCCGTAGTTCATTTCATCAAGTGGAACATCACTGTCAATATGATATTATTATTGATCCGCGAATGGCCTTTGGTACCGGGCATCATGAAACCACCAGTTTGATGGTACAGCATATTCTGGAAGCAGACGTGAAAAGGCTTGACGTGCTGGATATGGGTTGTGGAACCGCCATATTGGGCATGTTGTGCGCCATGAAAGGAGCTACCGATGTTATTGGTATTGACATTGACGAGTGGGCTTATAATAATGCCCTCGATAATCTGCAGCTTAATCATATCTCCAATATGCAAATTCAGCTTGGCGGAGCCGAATTGTTGGGCGATAAACAATACGATCTGATATTGGCCAATATTAATCGAAATATATTGTTGAACGATATGGTCAGTTATGCCAATGTGTTAAGAACCAACGGTAAAATTTTCTTTAGCGGATTCTATACCGAAGACCTACCTGCCATTGATGCTGAAGCTGTTCGTCATGGGTTAACGATGATATCTCAAAAAACAGATAACAATTGGACCGCAGTTGCGTATATAAAGGCCGAGTAACGAATTTTGCGCCATAAACGCAAGTGAAGAACCTGAATTATATGATTAAACGACTACTAGCCGTATTAATTTTTGTAAGTGTTGGAGCACAACTCATAAAAGGACAAGGGAGATTTAGCGGACAGGCTGAACTGTTTGTTAATGAGATGGAGGAAGTTTTTAAGGGGGCAACAGATAAAAAAGCTGCAAAAGAGTTTATCGAAGCCTTTGAAATATTCTGGATGGGACAGGAGGATGAGCTAAAAGGCCTAATGATTGAGACTTGTAACCTGATGGCGAAGAAAAAGGCCCGGCCATATCCCGATTATAATACCTATTTGAGTACAATAATGGCTTTTAAAACCAGTGAGCATTCAGCAGAAAGCTTTAAAAACTGGCACCAAGCGGTTAGTGACTTGTTAAATCAGCCCAGGTATGCACTAAGGCATCTCAAATCGTTTTTGGTAATTAGTAAAAACCTGGTTGAAAACAACGCGATATACACCACTCCGGCTTTAACCTGGTATGCACGCTCTGGTGAGTTTAACTACGAGTATACCAATGAAAAGCTTAGTTTGCATGTGGGCACAACTGATTTAGTGTGTGTGTCAAAAAGGGATAGTATCGTTATATTCAATACTTCAGGTATTCTTTATCCTCTTGAAAAGAAATGGTTGGGTCGAAAGGGGCAGGTGACTTGGGAGCGATGCGGTTTTGACGCCAATATGGTTTATGCTACATTTGATGACTATGAGGTGGACATGGATAAGCCTGCTTTTGAGGTTGATAGTGTGGAGTTCTATAACCGTCATTATTTTGACTATCCCTTGCATGGTTCATTGGAACACAAGGTGATGCAAATAACCTCACCCGGAACAACCATCTATCCTAAATTTGTTACTACTGAGCAACGTTTTCGCATTGATAAAATTCATCCGAACATTGATTATGAAGGAGGTTTTGCGCAAAATGGTGCTAAATTTTTAGGAGCTGGTACCCATGAAAATCCTGCCACCATTACTATTTCGCGTAACGATACAACTTTTATTACCGCTAAATCCCTCTACTTTGCTTTGCGAAAAGACCAGGTGTTGAGTAACGATACCGAGGTATCTATTGTAATGGACAGGGGCTTTATTTATCATCCCGGGCTGATATTTAAGTATATGGCCGATTTGGAAGAGATACACCTTATACGTAATGGCGAAGGTTTGGCGCTGAGTCCTTACTTTGATACTTTCCACAATATTAGCATGGATGTTGAGTTGATCAGGTGGAAAATTGGAGCGCAGTTCATGGATTTGCGTATGCTTACTGGTGCAGCTCAAAACCAGGCCTTTTTTGAATCGTTGAGTTATTTCAGGGAAGATTTTTATAACCAGTTGCAGGGAATGGATGCCATCCATCCTTTACAGGGACTTCGAAACTGTAGCAATTATTTTCATGGTCAGGTATTTACAGCCGCAGAATATGCTAAGTTTATGGGTTTCCCAGAGAGTCCGGTAAGGCAACAGCTCATCCAATTGTCGTTTTATGGGTTTATAGGTTATAATGTTAATACCGATGAAATAACAATTCGTCAACGGTTGAATGATTACATAGACTTTAGGTTAGGCAAGAAGGACTATGATGTGATTCGTTTTACCTCGCTTACAGATAGTGAAATAACCAATGCACGTCTTGACCTGCTTAACTTTGACTTAAACCTGAATGGCGTTGAAACCATATCCATTTGCGACCATCAGAACGTTGTGTTCTTTCCTCGTAATCAGTCCATTATATTGAAAGAAAACCGGAACTTTGTGTTTAATGGTACTATCAATGCGGGTATGCTAACACTATCGGGCGATGGATTTAAGTTTCTATACGATGATTTTAGGATAGACATGAGCAACATCGACTCGCTCAAGATGAAGGTTGAATCGGGCGACAGGGATTACTTTGGCCTGCCGGTGTTAAAAGATGTGGGTAATACCATATCCCAATTATCCGGTTATCTGCAGATTGATGAGCCTGATAATAAGTCAGGTATTAAGAGTAACCCACACTATCCGATCATTAATAGCCAGATTGAGTCCTACGTGTATTTCGACAACCCATCAATACAGGGAGGAGCGTATCATAAAGATGAGTTTTTCTTTACGCTCGATCCGTTTGAAATGGATAGTATCAATACGCTGAAACGGACGAACTTTAACTTCAGTGGTGAGTTTGAGTCAAATATCTTTCCCACATTCAGGGAAAACCTGACGATACGACCCGATTATTCTCTTGGTTTCAGGCGTGAAACACCACCAGAAGGTTATCCTGTTTATGGCGGTAAATCTACATTTACCAATACCATTGACTTAAGTAATAAGGGACTCAAAGGTAATGGTGTATTAAATTATCTGACAAGCATCTCGCATTCCGAAGACTTTACGTTTTTACCAGATATGGTGAAAGGGCAGGTTCATGATTTTACTGTGGGCAAACAACTGGAAGATCCACCATTCCCCGATGTCAGTTCTCAATACATATATGTGGAGTATATGCCGCATCAGGACCAGTTTTATGCAACAAGTCAGGAGCAGAACTTCACTATGTATAACGAGGAAGCGCAGCTGCAGGGTAAAATCAAAATTACTCCTTATGGTATGACAGGAGGCGGAACCTTCTACATGCGCAGTGCCAATGTAAAGTCTAAGGATATTGATTTTGGCGACCATGCGATTTTGGCCGACTCTTCAGACTTTAACCTCTCTGGTGCTGAAGTGGAAGGTGTTAGTTTTGCTACTACTAACCTGATTTCAAGCATTGACTTTGAAACGCGACAGGGTACATTCCAGTCTCGTTCAGGTGGTAGTCGTGTTGATTTTACCGAGAACCGCTATGTGTCATTTATCAGCGAATTCTCGTGGGACATGGATAAAAACGATATTTACATGGGGGCACGTGGTTCCAAGGGTAACCGCTTTGTATCGACACATCGTCGACAGGATTCGCTGGCTTTTTATGTGCCTATGGCCATGTACGATGTTGAAACAAAAACCATTTATGCTGAAGAAGTGAAAAACATAGAGGTGGGAGATGCCAACCTGTTACTCAACGATGGTATGGTAACCATTCGTGAGGATGCAGTGCTGGACCCGCTGGATAGTGTGCGTATTATTATTGATAAGGACTCACTGGTGAAGCATACACTTTACGATGCCAAAGTTAATATTACCGGTAGGTATGAATACAAAGGTTACGGAAAATACGACTATTTTAATGGTGATGGTAAAAAACTAACGCTCAATATGCACAACATTGAGTATGGTAAAGAGGAAATGACCATTGCAGAAACGAAAATTGTTCCTCAGGATTTATTTACCTTCGACTCGCATTTTGCTTATCAGGGGGATGCCAGGCTGAATGCCAAAGAACAGTTGTTGACTTTCAGTGGAGGAGCCCAGATGTTGCATCGTTGCTCGCGAGGACCACAAACTTATGTGCGCTTTGAAGGACCAATAGATCCTAAAGAAGTGCGTATACCGATTGGTGAGGAACTGCAGAATTTTAAATATGAGAATATTTACAAGGACTTCTTTATAACGAAGGATAGCACGCATATTTACTCATCATTTGCCGAGGACCGAAAAGACTACAGTGATGTGCCAATGATTAATGCATCGGGATTTCTGGTGTATAACAGCAAGGAGCAATCCTTTGATATAGCTTCGGCCAGTAAGCTGGCCAGCCCTGATACGACTGGTACCTTAATGCGTTTTTCTGAGGCTGACTGCAATATACAAGGCCATGGGGCTATTGAAATGGGCATCGATTTAGACCAGGTAAAAACAAAAGCCAGCGGTACGATTGTTAATAACAGGGATAAGAACGAAATTTTGCTTTCTACGATGTTGGGTATTGACTTCTTCTTCAGTACTGAGGCCCAGGATGTTCTTTACAGCAGTATTCTGTCATCATCGGCCAAGGCATCAAAGTTAAGTAAAGAAACGTTTGTTAATCGTTTGGCCGAATGGTGTGGGCGAAAGCAAGCTGTTAAAGCTGAAAATGACCGCAATGCAACAGGACAGGGGCAAGGCTTACCAGCCGAACTTCATCAATTGCTGTTATTTAGTAATATTGATTTTGAGTGGGATACAAAAAAACGTGCTTTTGTGGCCAATGGGAAAGCTGACTTGGCCTATATAAAGGACTTTGTTGTCAATCGCGAGGTGAAGGTATTGGCAGAGATAACCCGCAAGCGTAGCGGTAATTCACTGGAGATGTATATTGAGTTTGATGCCAATACCTGGGTGTATTTTGTCTATAAGAACAGCATGATGCAGACCTTATCTTCCAATTCAAATTTCAACAGCATTGTACAGGAACTTAAAGCGGAAGATCGTAAGCAGAAGGTGGGATTAGGCGAAAGGGGCTATACCTTTATTATGGCGCCTGAGAGCAAGAAGAAGAAATTTGTTGCAGGATTTAAGTCATCAGCACCTGCCGCTAATGAGGAAGCCGCTGAGGAAAGTAATGGAGAAGAAAATAACGAGCCATAATGCGGCTTTGAGCTATGTGGCAAGTCTTATAGCAAGCTAATGAAAAAGGTGCTTATTTGTAATGGATAGGCACCTTTTTATTGGGCACATTTCATGCATTTACGACTTTCGGGCATTAAAACCAGCCGTCCGGGTTGGATAGGACCTTTACATTGCAGACATATCCCAAAGTCGGCCTCGTGAATACGTTCAAGGGCCATGAAGAGATTTTTGAGTTTAGCTTCCGACTGTCGCAAAGCGGCTTCATTCACACTTTTATTGTTGATAGCATCCATACGGCTTACACGTCCTATGGCATCATCGGGGGCAATGGCCTGGGTAAGTTCTTTTAATGACTTTATTTTTCGCTCAAGCGAAGCTATTTGCTTGCGGATTAACTGTTCTATCTCCAATCTGTTAATGTCCATATTAAGTTCTTTTTTGAGCCACTACAATAATTGAGTCGTCGGGTTTTAACTCCTCATAACTGGCAATATGGATAATATTAAACTGTTCGCCAAACAACTGCTGAAGCTCATCTTGCTCGTAATATTGAAACAAAAGCCCCTGGAATTCATCCTTACCCGAACCCCGCCAGAATGTATGCAAAACCAATCCCTTGCTATTAAGTATTTCTGCCTGTCTTGCAAGCGATTGCTTAAAATCACTGGTTGTAAGGTGATGCATCACTTTATTGGAGTAGATACAGTCAAAGTGCAATTCTGTTTTAATGGTCACCGCATCCAGTACCATCACTTTTATCTCAGGGTACTGACGCTTATAAAGTTCGGCAAATACAAAGGAGTAATCAGAACCAATTACATCGTATTTTTGCCTGATGTTATTAAGGTCTTTGCCAGGGCCCATGCCCAGCTCCAATATTTTTCCTGATGTTGGAATATGCTTTTGAAACTGTTCATAAAACCATCTGCCGTCGTAATCAGACGTCATCTCAAGGTATTGCCTGACGTTATCTTCTTTTTCAAAAAAAGTATCGCTCATAATGACTTATTTGCCTGCAAAATACAAAAATGCCCTGATTCAGTAAGAACCAGGGCTCAGATATTAACTAGATAGACATAAATATCATTGCCTTGAAGAGCAATTCGCTTTATTGAAAGTTGACCAGTTCAATCTCAAATACAAGTATGCTGTTAGCCGGTATAGTTATTTTACCATCTTTATCATACTGGGGTGAGCTACCATAGCATAATTGCGAAGGGCAATAAAAAACAGCCTTGCCACCTTTTTTAAGCTTTGGAATGCCAACACGCCAGGCTTCAATAAGGTTGCTAAGCGGTGTTCTGCTCAAGGTACCAGTCTCAAACTCTTCACCATCCATAAACATACCTTTGTATGAGGCATCAATTATTGAATTGTCAGTAGCATTGCTACCTTCGCCAGGTTCAATAATCTGGTAGTAAAGTCCAGACTCATCGCGTTCGGCTTCAATGTTATTTTCTTCGAGGAATGCTGCCAGTATATCTTCATCAATTTCTGATTGATCCCGGTCTATTTTTACATCAAATATAACCACCGAATTGGCTGGTACACCATTAGCGCCAGAATTGCCATAAGCTAAGCCTGAAGGAATGAACAGTTGTATTTCGCCTTCGCGGTTAATGAGTGGAAAGCCAATTTGGAAGCCAATCAACAATCTTGATAAATACTGGGTGACATTTTCACCTTCGGTATCGGCAAATACTTTACCATTGGTTAAATAGCCTTTGTAGGAGAAAGTCACTTTCTCATCTTTGGATATATCGCCACCAATAGGGGCTCCGCTTCCTTTATCAATAATTTTGTAATATAAACCTGAAGCATGGCGCTGGGCCTCAATGTTGTTTTCAGCCAGGTAATTGACAATAATCTCTTCATCAATGGCTGTGTAATCAACGTAATCATCTTTCAAACAGCTTGCCAGCAATGGCAGCAATAGCATAAATAGTACGACCTTTCTCATTATCATTCTCACTATTATTCAATAAGTATTAATTAAACTTCAAATATTTGAGCTGTATTTGTGTCAATATCTATATCCTTTTCATTCCAATACTATTAGTACCGGACTGAGAAAGAAAATTCAGCATGTATTATTAACTATTAAACCGCTGTCCCCACCGCAGTTTGTTTGTTAGATACGTTTTTTGTGCAATGGTTGCTTTTATCTTCAAAAATTTTTTTCGCTTGCACAAATGATTTGAGAAAGGTGATTGCAAAAATAGTTTATACAATCATAAATCAAAGGGATGGCGGTTATTGTTGCATCCATCAATTATACTATGTCTCATTTAACAAGGCGTATGTTGGATAAAACATTCAATGAATTGTAAAATTTTAGCAATAGGTAATAGGATATTAGCAAAAAAATAGAATTGATGTTATTTTGGGATAATATTGTATCATTATGAAAGCCCAAAAAGAATATCTATCAGCAAATATGCTTCATTCATTCAGAGTCAAGCATACTATTTTACCATACATGGATAGTCCATGGCACTATCATCCCGATTATGAATTGATTTATATAGTTAATGGAACCGGTAAACGTTTTGTTGGTGATAGTGTGGAAAATTTTACTCATGGCGATTTAGTGCTTTTAGGCCCTAACCTGCCACATGTATGGAAAAACGATGATTGCTATCATCAGGCTGGTTCTGCTATCAATGCAGAGGTTATTGTTATCCAGTTTAAACACGATGCATTTGGCGATACTTTTTTCTCACTGCCTGAATTCAAAGAAATTAGTAAGATGCTTGACTTTAGCTCGCGTGGGATGAAAATAACCGGGCGCACCCGCACAAAAGTTATAAAAGAGATGTGGGCCATTATTGATAGTGCAGGTATTAACCGGATTATAGGACTGCTCAATATTCTTAATCATATAACCGACCTTAATGATCTAACGCCCTTATGTTCATCGGCCTTCAAGCGTATGAGATATGAACAGAGTTCAGAAAAGTTGAATAAGGTACTTGAGCATATTGTGAGTAATTTTCAGAAACCCATACAGCTTGATGACGTGGCAAATCTGGCCACCATGAGTAAGACAGCATTCTGCCGTTTTTTTAAACTTAAAACTACCAAAACATTTAACCAGTACTTAACCGACGTGAGAATTGGTTATGCTTGTGAACTGCTCATGGATTCGGATTTGTCGGTTGCACAAATAAGTGCTTTATGCGGATTTAATAACCAGTCCTTTTTTAACAGGCAGTTTAAGTTGTTAAAAGATGCTACTCCAAGTGAATATCAGCAGCGGTATAAGAATATGAATGAACAAATTCAAAAAGTATAAAGATGAATAAACTTCAATTGCTATTAGTTCTTTTGAGTACGCTAGTAATGACAGGTGGCTGCCAAAAGGAAACAATTCAACCCAATATCCTCTGGATTTATGTGGAAGATCTAAGTCCGGAGTTTGGGTGCTATGGTAACACTATTGTAAATACTCCAAATGTTGATGAATTGGCGCTAAACGGAGTTAAGTATACTAATGTGCACATGCCGGCTGCTGTCTGTTCTGCTGTCAGGTCGGGCATTATTACCGGTACAATGCCAACAACATTAGGGTTACATAATCACCACAGTAGTCGTGATTTGGCATCGGCCATTTTTTTGCCTGATAGCATTAAAACGATACCCGAACTGTTTAAGGAAGCAGGTTATTTCACTTACAACTGGGGGAAAGATGATTATAACTTCTGGTACGACAGACGTAACCTGTATGAAGGTGATTTTCGCTCAATCGGCATGTATGGCATGTCGGGCAATAAACTCGATTGGAATGCTCGTAAAGATGGTCAACCATTTTTCGGCCAGATTCAATTGTATGGCAATAAGCATGTTTATAACCGAAAGTTTAAGGAAAAAAGGATAAGAGCGATTGAACCTGATCTGATTAAAGTACCTCCTTACTATCCTGATTCTGCTTTTATTCGTCAGGATTTAGCTAATCATCTTGAATGCATTGAGCTGACAGATAATGAGGTGGGTAAAATTGTGGAAGCACTTCGTCAAGATGGCTTACTCGAAAATACCTATATCTTTTTCATCTCAGATCATGGTATGCGTTTATGGCGACATAAGCAATTCTTATATGATTCAGGTACAAATGTGCCATTCATAATAGCCTATTATGGGAAAGATGGGAAATTGCAAAAAGGAACAGTCAATAATGATTTAATAAGTGGTCTTGATATTGGAACCACAACACTTGGACTGGCCAATATTGACATTCCATCATATACGGAAGGTATCGATTTAATGGCTGCTGATTATAAGCCACGTGATTATGTTATATCAGTCCGCGATCGTTGTGATTTTACCATTGATCGAATTCGTTCGGTGCGCACAAAAGATTTTCGGTACATCCGCAATTTTTATCCGGATCGACCATATATGCAGCCAAATTACCGAGATGAATGGGACATAAGTAAGCGCATGCATCAATTGGCGAGCGAAGGTAAGTTAGGTGAAATTCCAGCTAAATTCTGGGGTAATGAGCGTCCAGCTGAAGAGCTTTATGATGTGGAGAAGGACCCGGATATGATTTATAATCTGGCTTATGAAGAGGAGTACACAGGTGAGCTTAACCGGATGCGTACAACCCTTGATAAGTGGATAGACGCAACTGACGACAAAGGGCAATACCCCGAAAGCGTTGACGGGTTAAGGTTTATGTACAACCGGTGGAAGCAGCAGTGCGTAAATCCTGAATACGATCAGTTTAAGTGATGATTTCCGATTCTCATCATTCATTATAAGCAGGTAGTTTGTCAGCATGCAACCAAGGGCAGTGTTACAATATTATCGGCTTTTAATACGATGTTAGTAAGAATTTTTTAATCCTGAACTGGAAAACTAGTATTGCAGCATTATAACCGAAATGCTTGCTATAAGCATTGCTAAATCGTTAAAAATGAAAGTTTCAGTTTACGTTGTAATTGCTTTATTCAGCCTGTTTATCTTTAATCAATGTCAGAAGCCGTTAAAGGATAAAACACCCGAAATTGTCTCGTTGAATGAAAGTAACTGGGTTTTTGCAGAGAAAGACAGTGCACAATTTTTACCTGCTAAAGTACCCGGCTCTGTTCATATGGATTTATTTGATAATGGTCTGATTCCGGAGCCCTATTATCGCAATGACGAGAAAGAGCTGCAATGGATTGGTGAGCGCGACTGGGTTTATAAAACAAGCTTTGATGTTGATAAGGAATTACTGAACAACCAATCCGTAGTTTTGTGTTTTGATGGCCTGGATACACATGCAGATGTTTATCTGAATGGCCAGCCAATAATTGCTGCTAATAACTACTTCCGTGCGTGGACAGCTGACATTAAGCAGTATGTGAAGCTAACAGATAACCTGCTTGAAGTATACTTCCGTAATTCTGTGGATGCTAATGCCATGCTACGACAAGCTGATACCATTCCGTTGTTTGATGACTATGTGTATTCAAGGAAACCGGCATTCCATTTTGGCTGGGATTGGGGCCCTGTTTATATTACTGCGGGTATCTGGCGACCAGTTTATATAAAGGCTTGGAGTGGTGCTCAGATAACCGATCAGTTTATTGTTCAGAATGATGTAAGTGCTGATTTGGCCAGTTTGCAGGCCGAAGTAGAAATTGAGTCGTTGATTGAAGCGGATGTTGAGCTGATTATTAGCTGTGACGAAGCCAATGTATACATAAGACAGGCAGCATCGCTCAAAGAAGGCTTGAACAGGATTATTTGCGAGTTTGATATCGAACAACCAAAGCTTTGGTGGTCAAATGGCCTTGGCGAACCACATCTTTACTCCATTAAAACCAGCCTGGTAGGAGAGGGTGTATTAATGGATAGCGAATTGAGCAGGATTGGCGTGCGCCAATTAAAGCTGGTTCAAAATCCTGACGAAAAGGGCTCTTCCTTTCACTTTGAGCTAAATGGTGTACCGGTTTTTGCAAAGGGAGCCAACTACATACCTCAGGAGAGCTTTCAAAGCAAAGTGGACTCGGCGGATTACCGCCGGGTAATTCAGCATGCCCTTGATGCCAACATGAACATGTTGCGAGTATGGGGTGGCGGTTTTTATGAGGAAGATTATTTTTACGATTTATGTGATGAAAAGGGTTTGTTAGTGTGGCAGGACTTTATGTTTGCATGCAGCATGTATCCTGGCGAAGCTGATTACCTTGAGAATGTACGCCAGGAAGCAGTAGAGAATGTTAAGCGCTTGCGCAACCACCCGTCTCTTGCACTTTGGTGTGGTAATAATGAGAATTATATTGGCTGGCAGGATTGGCGCTGGTCGCGTCATTTCACAAAAGCAGATTCAGCAACGGTATGGCACGACTACGAAAAGCTATTTCATCAGTTATTGCCTGAGGTGGTCAATGCATATGATCCTTCAAAAGCCTATTGGCCTTCCTCGCCAAAGTATGGTTGGGGCTATCCGGTGAATAGCGATGGCGATGTGCACCTGTGGGCAGTATGGCATGCTCAGGATCCTTTCGAAGTGTTTCTGGAGGAGGAGAATATCGGCCGCTTTATGAGCGAATATGGCTTTCAGTCGCTACCCGAAATGAAAACCATTGATGCTTTTACCTTGCCGGAAGACCGTGCAATTGATACGGAGGTGATGAAAGCGCACCAAAAGCACCGTGTGGGCTATCCGGTTATAGACAAATACATGAAGCGAGATTATAATTGGCCAAAGGATTTTGAATCATATGTTTATATAAGCCAGGTGTTACAGGCTAAGGGTATTAAAATGGCCATTGAAGCACATCGCAGAGCTATGCCATTCTGTATGGGAACATTGTACTGGCAGCTAAATGACTGCTGGCCTGTGGCCTCGTGGTCGTCAGTTGATTATTACAACCGTTGGAAAGCCTTGCATTATAAGGTGAGAGATGCTTATGCAAAGGAACTTGTTTCGGCTGTAATTAAGAATGATACAGTAGAAGTTTACCTGGTTTCTGATTTAACCGATGATAAGGACAGAAGGCTGCAATTAAAACTCTCTGACCTTGAGGGGCAGGTAATATGGGAAGAAAATGTTGATGTGAAACTGTTGGCCAATACAAGTGTGAATGTATTTGAAAAACCAATCAGCGATATTATTAGGAACCATGAACCAGCTGAATTGGTGCTTGATGTTACATTGATGGACGGAAGCCATGTTACTTCTCGTAATCCTTTGTATTTTGTCTCGCCCAAAGACCTGAAGTTATCAGTTCCCGAAATTGTATCCGGCATTAGTATCTTATCACCCGATGAATTACAGATTGAACTTGAATCAGCTAGACTGGTAAAGGATGTCATGCTGGAGTTTGTTGAATTGGATGGACAGTTTAGCGACAACTATTTCGATATGTTACCCGGAGAGAAATATACGGTTCGATTTAAAATACTTAATGGACAGGTTGATAAGGCAAGTACCATACAGCTTAAGCATAAATCATTAGTTGATACTTTTTAATTGAGTAGAATTGGAGTAGCCGGTTTCACCACACCGGCTACTTCTAATTGTTAAATAAGCTAGGATGCAAAGTTTACTCAATTACTTATTGCATATTTGTAATTTGAATTGATTTAGGGCATAATTAACCATAGGACTGAAGATGCGACAAGTAATAACATGCCGGCTTTCAGTATCTGAATTCTTAAAGTATGAGAATGAAACACAGCACGAATGAATCATTGGCATTACTAAATAGTTTTAGTTTATTTGATTGCCTTTCAGGTGATGAAAAACTATATCTGGCTGATAATATTGTTCACAAAGAGTTGGATAACAAAACAGCACTGTATCATGAAGGTTGTGCCTTACAGCATCTCATGCTTATTATCGAAGGCATCGTTAAACAGGTTAAACGTGGTGCAAAAGGTAAGGAACTGGTGATTCGTTTTGCACGCTCTGGTGAGATACTTGGTTTTCGCTCTGTGATGACCAATGAGTTGGCTTGCACAACCAGTGAAGCTGCCGGCCCCGTTAAAGCAGGATTTATCAAAAAAGGCTGCCTGCTGAAACTGGTACGTACCAATACTAATTTCGCTTATAAGTTGTTACAAAAGGCTTGTATGGAACTGGAAGAGACACAGCGCTTTATTTTGAATGTTTCTCAAAAGCAAATTCGGGAACGGGTGGCCGCAACCTTATTACATTTAGCGGATATTTTCCAGTTGGATGAAGATAACACCTTAAAAGCGAATATCTCGCGCAAGGAAATCGCCAGTGCCGTTGGTACGGTGCCAGAGTCTGTAATTCGCATGTTATCTGAATTTAAGGAGGATAAACTGATTGAGCTTAATGGGCGTCAGATCAGGCTACTTAATATTCAGAAATTGAGGCGAATGAGCTACTCCTCGTTTCATTCTGTTTAAAATGGCATTTTCGTGAGGTGTTTTAACGCTTTGGATCCCTTTATTGGGATGTGTTATTCTAAATAATTGTTTTCAATACCAGGCTATTAAAACTCCATTAAATAATTTGTCAGGTTATCTTCGGTGGCCAGCCCAAGTTTTTTTCTAAGCCTGTAACGTTTAACTTCAACACTTCGTGGAGATAGATTTAGCAAGACAGCAATTTCTTTTGTGGCGAGATTCATGCGCAAAAAGGCACATAATCGCATGTCGTTGGGTGTTATCTCAGGATGCTTCTGCTTCAGTTTCACAATGAAATTATCATAGCCTTCGTTAAAATGTAGGTTAAAGGCCTCCAGGTCATTTTTATCAGATAAGTTACTGTTAATAATTTTTATTGCCTTTGCTTTTGTTAGCAGGTTGCTTTTGGTTTTACTCAGTTCCAATTGCTCTATCTCATATTTAAGCTCTGTCAATACTTCGTTTTTACGTTTTAACAGCATTGTGTAGCTGGCCAGCTCTTTCGATTTATCTGCCACCTTCGATTGTAAAAGCTGGTTATTCATCTTAATTATCTGTGCTTCATTCTGTTGTTTGAGCTTTTTCAGATAAATAAGCTTTTGCTGTTTGATTCTGATGTTTGTTATTCTGCGAAAGGCTACAATTAATAATCCTGCAATAATAAAATAGACAATTATAATTAGTGGATGAAGCATTAAAGGGCGGTTTATCCTGAACGAGTAATTGTTAAAGGCAACCATATTGGAATGTTCATCAATGGCTTTTAGAGATATGTTATAGCTGCCCCAATTAAGGTTGTTTAGTTCCAGTATATTACTATTAACTGTTTTCCAATTGCCTTTTTGATCTATTGAGTAATAGAACTTTACTGAATTGCTATAAATACCCGGAGCTGAGAGTTCTATTTTGAGATTATTATGGTTGTGTGGTACTGATACCTTGTGTTGATTATTAATATGGAGTGCCTGAACATCACCTTTCGGACCAAAAGCCTGAGCGCTTCTTATTTTAAGATGCATTAATTGCTTTTCATTTCCCTTACTTGCTGCAATATTACAAATACAAAAACCATCTTCCAGTCCCAGCAGATATTGATTTGATTCCAGCTTCGATATATTCTCAAACAGGTCAACCGCGCTTTGTTTTAAGTTCGAATATTGGATGTTACCAATCGAAATTAAAGAATCGTTATCCTGCCTGAATCCTCTAAAACCGCTATTCTTTGCAAACCAATATTCTTGATTGGGTAATTCATAAATCAGTCGGGCCCTGGCATAGTCTTCAAGCTGTTTCTCGTAACTTCTGTATGGAATTATCTTTTTTGAAATGTCATCGTAGGTAAAGAGCTGGCCATTGTTGGTGAAAACAATGCGCTTGTCTATCTTAAATACATTGATATCATAATTTGAGAAGAAGCCTTGTTGTTTGCCAAATACATCGGTGTTGATAATGGTATCTCCGGTGGTATTAAGCTTATACCTGAACAGGTGTTTGTATAGGTGACTGGCCCACAAATTGCCCTCATAGTCGAACTCAAGAAATTTAAGTGGACTGCTGGTATTCTGCAGCATTTTATGAAAGACCCACAGTCCTTTTGGGTTCTTTTGGTATATAGCAATGCCAATATAGGTACATTGGTATAGCAGACCATTAGATGGGTTGATAGTCATGCCCGCTCCGCCAGAGATTGGGGAAACTTTCTCAAGTTCTGGTTGACCGGTAGAGAAGGTACCATCGTTATGCCCGAAAAGTAACTGATTGCCTGAGTTGTAGATATTCCAGCACTGGCCTTTTGTATTGGTATGGTAATGAATGGGCAGCTTGTTTTTGGTATTGGGGGGCCATGGCGTAGAGAAGATGCCATGGTTGGTGCCCAGGTACAGACGCTTATTGAAAACAGCCGAGCTGTAGACCGAGCCCAGTGTACCTGTTTCATCTTCATAAAGATCAACTGCTTGTTCAAGGTCTATCAGGTCTATTCCTTTATCCAATGCTATCCATAGCTTATGGTTGCTGTCAAACAGCATCTTCAAAACAGTATTATTCTGCAGGCCGTTCGACTTATTATAATGACTGATTAGTTTTCCTTGCTCCGAAAAAATATATACACCATCACTGATTGTACCAACAACAATTTGCCGGCTATGATAGAGAACCTGGTTGATCTGTAAGTCTTTCAATAGCTGGTTTGCTTCGCAATTCCATTTACTGATAGTCTGTCGTACTTTCAAATAAAGACCTTTCTTGTCGGTTGCAATAATTAAGGAGTCACCTATTTCAATGGTTGAAGTGACATTAAAATTGTCAAATTCTGCTAAAGCAAAGTCCTTTTCCAGCAGAAAGTCATTGGTAATCCTGTGAAAACCTTTATTCATAAGGAAGATATATGGTACACCCTTTATCTCATGAAAAGTGAAAATCGAATTGTTGGGATCGATAACCGTAATTTTGTCGTTATTCAATACATAGATGCGGGCAAATGATCTGAAATAGATTTTTCCATCGATTTTAGTAATCGACCAAATGTCTTCATTCTTAAAGTAGTGGGACGATGGCAGAGTTGAACTGACAGAATGGTACAACAGCTCACCTATATTATTGTATTGCCAGTAACCAAACTCTTCGTGACCACCTATATATATTTTACCATCATTATCAGCAAATACTGAGCGTATGGCCATCTGGTCTTTTAGCTTATGCATTCGCCAGTTATAACCATCGTAGTGTAACAGTCCGAATGTATTACCAAAGAACAGTTCGCCCTGAGCATTCTGAGTGATGGCCCAGTTCTGATTAGCCGCCTTGTATTCGTTCTTACTGAAGTTATAAACTATGGCTTTTCGTCTTAGAACAAAATCTTCGCATTTAGAATGCATGCTCCCCAAAAGTATTGCAATGAGTATCAGAAAGCGTAAAACGAACTGTCGGCTATTATATGTTTTCATGTATTGAATGGCTTAAATAATGGTACAAAAAAAGGCATAAATTTGTAAAAAACACTTAAAATGCACCACAACATAACCACAACATTAAACAATAATTAACATCACTAAATTGACTTTTGTGCTATGTAAATACCTGTTGTATAGTGTTTAATAGGTGGTGTATTCAGGAGTTTTATAATGATTGGGGATTGTTGGGGAAAATTCTTTCTTTTCTTATTTAAGGAGATGAATATTTGTATGAGAATCTGCCTGTTCAGATACATTTATTAAGAGCTCTAATAAAACTATAACAAACAGGTATTATCTATTTACTAACCAATTCAGGTTTAATGATGAGAAGAATTGTAATAATTGCAGTGGCAATACTAATATCCTTGTCGGTAGGGGCGCAGGAGCGTTTAATCGAAGGTATTGTTGTTGATAAACAAGATGGTTCTCCTATAACTGGAGTTAATGTATTAATAAAGGGAACACATCAGGGAACAATAACCGATATAGATGGTCGGTTTCAATTAAGTGCTGCTGAGGATGCTCTTATTCAGGTATCATTTATTGGCTATGAGACTCAGGAGTTGAAAGCAGGTGCAATCATGTCAGATAATAAAATTTACCTGCAGGCATCCGTGCATAACCTCGACGATGTTGTAGTAGTAGCCTATGGAACGCAGAAGAAATCTGATCTAACGGGCGCTGTTGCTAATATTAAATCAACTGATATTGCCAAAATACAAAGCCCCCGGGCCGAAAATGCGTTAGAAGGTAAAATATCAGGTGTTATAGTAACGCCTAGTGGTCAACCCGGAGCTGCACCAACAGTTTTTATTCGGGGTTTTGGTTCTGTCAACGAAAATTCGCCCATTTATGTAGTTGATGGGATGATACTTTATGGAATCGATCACCTCAATCCATCCGATATAGAGTCTATATCGGTATTAAAAGATGCTTCGGCAGCAGCTCTTTATGGTGCTCGTGGTGGTAACGGCGTTATAATGGTGACCACCAAAAAGGGGCAGAGCGAAGATGGCAACATCTCAATCAACTATAATCGCGGTGTGCAAAAGGTAACGCATTATCCCGATATGGTATCTCCTGCGCAGTATGCACAGTTGATGAATGAGCTAAATGGTTCAGTTCAATATCCTAATCCACAAAGCCTGACTGGAACCAACTGGTTTGATGAAATCTTCCAAACAGCTCCAGTACAGAGCTTAAACGTGGCATTATCAGGTGGTAATGATACGCGCAACTATAATTTGAGTGTAACCGGATTTGAGCAGGAGGGTGTTGTGAAAGGTGATGAATACCAGCGCTTAACTGTGCTGTTGAATAACAATTACAAAGTAAAAAGCTGGTTGAACCTGGGCACTAACCTGCAGTTTGCATACTTCAATACGAAGGGAGCACCCGGTGGTTTAATTGAAGGAGCCTATACCACCGACCCTTTAATGCCTGTTTACAATGAAGATGGGACTTACGGACAAAGCGACAACGGTAATTTTGCCAATATTGCCGCTAAATACGAGTATGAAGGACAAGGTAAAAACCAAACATACAAGACCATCGGAAATGCATTTGCTGAGGTTAAGTTACCTTTCAATCTGAAATTTAAGTCTTCATTTGGCATTGAGTTGTCACACATCTATGGTAAGTCCTTTACACCAGAGTATTTTGTGAGTGCCTGGCAAAAAAGTGATAATAGTTCAGTTAGTGTGAGCAACAGCCGTTATCTCAACTATTCGTTCGAAAACTTATTTTTCTATAACAAGGAAATTGATAAGCATAAATTTGATGCGATGGCAGGAATGAGTTCCTATATAGGAACAGGTGAGTGGCTTAGCGGAGGTCGTAGAAATTTGAGAGGTGAATCTCAGGATTTCTGGTACCTCGATGCCGGTGTAGTTAATGAACTGACTGACATATGGAACGGCAACAGCGGGAACGAAAACCGTATGCTATCATACCTGTTCCGTTTTAATTATTCGTTTGATAACAAGTACTACCTGACGGCTACTATGCGCCGTGATGGTTCATCTCGCTTTGGTGCTAATAATAAGTTTGGAAACTTTCCTTCAATGGCAGTGGGCTATCGTATCTCCGATGAAAGTTTCTTTGAGCCTTTGAAGAAATGGTTGCCCTATTTGAAGTTTAGAGCCAGCTGGGGTGTAACCGGTAACGATCGCATTGGTGATTATGCCGCCTATCCCGGAGTTAATACCGGTTTGGATGTGGTGTTTGGCACTGGTCAGCAAAAGCAGGAAGGGGGCACCGTAACTGAGCTTACCAATACGGCATTGCGATGGGAGAAACATAAGCAGATCAACTTTGGATATGAGGCTGGTTTTGCCAATAACCGAATGATGATGGAAGTGGACTACTTTAAGCGAACGACGGAGGATATGCTATTGGCCGGTTCCATTCTGTCGCATACAGGTTATACAGGTGTGGGTATGGTAAATGTTGGTTCTGTTGAAAACAGCGGCTATGACCTGAGTATTTCCTACAGAGATAAGGTGGGTGATTTCAATTATAACTGGAGTATTGTTTCTTCGGTTGTTGATAATAAGGTAATTAGGCTATCGAACGATGACGATGTGCTATGGAAAGGTGATTTAGGTAACGGACGCATGGCCACACGTACGATTGTGGGTGAGTCTGTTGGCCATTTCTATGGTTATGTAGTGGATGGTATCTATCAGAATGAGCAGGAAGTAGCAGACGGACCAGTGTTAAATGGTAACTCACAACCTGGCGATATCCGTTATAAAGATATTAATAATGATGGTTTTATTAATGATGAAGATAAGCGAATCATAGGTTCGCCACACCCTGATTTTATCCTGGGTATTAATTTGTCTGCCAGCTTTAAAGGTTTTGATTTTTCAGCATCGTTATCAGGACAGTTCGGACGTGAAATTTACAACCGTAAGAAAGCCGTTCGATTTGCCAATAACAATTTCGAATCGTCGTACTGGAATCGCTGGTATGGTGAAGGCACCAGTAACTCTGAGCCAAGGGTCACCAACTCAGGCGAAAACTATGAAGTGTCTGATCGATTTGTGGAAGATGGTTCTTATATGCGCATCAGTGATGTTTCATTGGGTTATACCTTGCCAAAACACCTGACTCAAAAGGTACACTTAAACAAAGTTAGAGTTTATGCTACGGGCAGTAACTTGTATACTTTCACCAAATACTCAGGTTTTGATCCTATTATAGGTGGTCACCCTACTGAAGCAGGAATAGACAGGGGAGCGTACCCGGTACCTGCCATTTATTCACTTGGTATTAATCTAGAATTTTAAGCGTACAGTCATGAAAAATATAGGTCATATATTAGCGATATTAATTGTTGTAGCGGGAATGAGTGCCTGTAATGAGGAGTGGCTCGAAACAGTTCCGCCGGCTTCTGTTACACCACCAACTTTCTGGGCCAGTGAGTCATCAGCTACCATGGCGGTGAATGCCATGTATAACACTATTAACAGCTGGGATCATATCAGCTTCGGTAGCTTTGGGATTAAAAATATCTATTCTGATGATGCTGATAAAGGAAGTATTCCGGGTGATGGTGTGCCAATGCCCGAGTTTGACGAATTAAATGTTTTACCAAGTAACATTCATGTCAATGCATGGTGGAACAGCAATTTTCAGGGGGTGAACCGGGCTAATCAGGTGCTGGAAAATGTACCGAAGATGAGTGCTTTAGATGAAGATGTGAAAAAGGAGCTATTAGGGCAGGCACATTTCTTTAGAGCCTATTTCTTTTTTAACCTGGTAAGAGCATTTGGAGATGTGCCTAAGGTCGATCGTTTGTTAACACCTGATGAGTTTAATTTGGTGCGTAGCCCCAAGGCTGAAATCTACGCGGATATTATCATCCCAGACTTGACAAAAGCTGTTGAATACCTGCCTGAGAAATCGGAATATCCTTTGGCACAGATGGGCCGCATTACCAAAGGAGCGGCGAGAGGCATGCTGGCAAAAGCCTGTTTGTTTATTCAGGATAACGAAAATGCATTAAAGTATGCTCAGGAAGTGATTGATTCAAAAGAGTACTCTTTATTGGCAGATTATGCTACTAATTTCAGATCATTAGGTGAGAACGGAGCAGAATCCCTATTTGAGGTGCAGTGTTCCAATGTTTTCAATGGTAACGATGGACATACTATCACGCAACTACCTCGCGATGCAGGTTCAGGCCGTAGCTGGGGATGGGGTTTTAACGTACCGTCAGAGTCCTTGTTGAATGCATATGAAGAGGGTGATCCGCGTAAAGCAGCCACAGTTATTACCCGCGGACAAACTTTATACGATGGTGTATTGGTTGGTAACGAAGCAAAAAATCCTTACTACAACTACAAATCATATCAGCCTTATGAAGAAAACGACTGGAATGGTAGTAAAAATGTGGTTATTCTGCGTTATGCCGATGTGTTGTTAATAGCTGCTGAAGCAGCCAATGAGACGGGTGAAACAGGTCTGGCACAAAACTACCTGGAGCAGGTGCGCCTGCGAGCCAGAAATGGAAATGCAGCGATACTGCCCGAGGTGACCTCTTCGGAAAAGCAGACACTGCGGCATGCTATCTGGCATGAGCGACGTGTGGAACTGGCCATGGAGAGCCATCGCACATTTGATTTAATGCGTATGGATGATGTGGAGCCCGGTTATGCAGCTAATGCGTATCAAAATGATGGTAAAACCAATTGGTCCGACTACAAAAAATTAATGCCGGTTCCTGCCATACAAATTGACCTCAGCAAAGGTGTGTTAACACAAAATCCAGGTTATTAACTAAAAATCTAAACCAATGAAAAGAATCTTTATAATTATTATAAGTATGGTTTCTGCGATTACGTACGGTCAGGAACAAGTGTTTTTTACCGAAGGAACAGATAATACCTTCTACGATCAGGGTATTGTGGATGTTGCTAATCTGGGAGATGTGGTGTTTGACCATGTGGCACCACCCTGCTGTCCGGAGTATGATGATAAGTTGCCATGTTCAACAATTGCTAATAATGGAGCTACATCTTTAAGGTTTCACTATATTCCTTCAGCTACAGCGAATGGTCGCTGGAAAGCTACCGTTTTCAGAAATGACTGGGCAGATATTGATGTGACAGCCAATAATTATTTGTCATTCTATTTGTACTCAACAACTGCACTATCCAAAGATTTGTTGCCAAAAATCGGACTAAGGGTTCGTCGTACCGATAATGATGCGGAGGAGGATACAGAGTTTTTTAACATTGCAGCGTATAATGTTGATGTGCCGGCTAATACATGGGTGAGGGTAGGATTGCCACTAAGTGTAATTACCGAGGGTGTGCCGGCAGCTACCTATAATTTTACCAAGGTAAAAGCTGTGGTATTTAGTCAAAATGATAATGATGCTGTTGAGCGCACTCTTTACATTGACGATATCCAAACCACGACAGAAGTTGCAAATGGTATTTTGGATGCCTATGGTTCAGGAGTGCTTGTGATGCCCAATCCGGTGCAGTCTGTGGCCGAGATAGTGATTCCTTCAGAATTGCTTGATACTGATATACTGATAACCGTTAGTAGTGCTACAGGCTCCGAAGTTTACCGTAACCAGATTTCAGGCCAACAAAGGCTGCCAATCGATATGTCATCATTTGCTGATGGCTTGTATTTCATCCGATTAAGTAATGGTACCGAATCGATTGTAAAGAAGGTGATTAAACGATAATGGCTGTACTTAGCAGTGAAACTAAAGCTTCTTAAATCAAACCACCAGCCAGTGCAATGCCGGCTGGTGGCATAAACAAGATTTTATGAAACAAATTATAGTAGTTATAGCAATACTGTTTGTTTTTGCGAATGCCTTTTCGCAGGATATCTTCTTTTTCAGGGAAGGAACGGATAATACTTTTTACGATCAGGGGATTGTGGATGTAAACAGTTTGGGCAACAGCACATTTGAACACACAGCACCACCCTGTTGTCCTGCATACAATGATAAAGTGCCTTGCACAACATCAGCGTACGACGGCAATACAGCACTCAAGTTTAATTATACATCTAACGAAGGAGGTGCCTGGATAGTTAGCATTTATAAAAACGATTGGAGTCTTTCCGATCTGTCAGACTATTCTCACCTCAGTTTTTATATTTATTCGTCAGATGGCCTTCCACAGTCTGCATTACCCGCAATTGGACTTAAGGCTTTGCGTTCGGATAATGGTGCTGAAGATAATTCAATGACCTACTCTTTAGGTGATTATAACGAGACGGTTCCGCCCAGTCAGTGGACTTTAATAAGCATCCCGCTGGAAACCATCTTTAATGATGCGTCAAATAGTCATTTGGATTTTTCTCAAACAAAGGCGGTGGTATTTAAACAGACAGAAACGACCAGTGTATCACG
The DNA here is from genome assembly GCF_018271975.1 of Carboxylicivirga mesophila. GTDB lineage: Bacteria > Bacteroidota > Bacteroidia > Bacteroidales > Marinilabiliaceae > Carboxylicivirga > Carboxylicivirga mesophila. The sequence continues at coordinate 132,161 of NZ_JAGUCN010000005.1, read as the reverse complement.
TACTTTGTTTATTGATGACATAGCAGCAAGCATTCAGATGGCTAATGTGGAACCAGTACAAAACTTAAGTGCTGTTGGATATGATAGTCATGTTGAGCTAAATTGGACTAAACCATCAGCCGGTTTGTCATATCGTATTGAGGCATCCTTTGATGGTGGCACCAGTTACGAATACAGAGGAACCACTAGTGAGGCTTTTTATTTAGATTTTGTTCGTAGCAAAGGAACAAATCTGTCCGTTAAGTACCGGGTGTTTTCAACTTCAGGAATAAATGTGTCCGATGCTGTGGGAGCCGAGGCGACAACGCGTGACTTTACGGATGATGAACTGTTGGATATGGTTCAACGCTACACCTGGCGGTATTTCTGGGATTTTGCGCATCCTACCTATAAATTGACTCGCGAACGCAGCAACGATGATAATCCTAACCGCATCACATCGGGAGGAACCGGAATGGGTCTCATGGCTATGATTATCGGGTATGAGCGGAACTATGCCCCTCAGAGTGAAATAAAGCAAGCTATTTTACAAATTCTCAATTTTCTTGATATTTGTCCGGTTTATCATGGTGCATTCTCGCATTGGTATAATGGTGCTACCGGGCAAACAATTCCGTTTTCGCCTAAAGATGATGGAGGTGATATTGTTGAAACCTCATTTGCGGCTGCTGGATTAATCGCGCTGAAAAATTATTTTACAGGTAATGATGCTGAATCGCAGCAAATCAGGTTATTGGCAGATAAGATCTGGCGAAAGATCGATTGGAGCTGGTATCGCCGTGATAACCAAAATGTGCTTTACTGGCATTGGTCGCCAAACTATGGCTGGGACATGAATTTTGCCATCGGAGGTTTTAATGAAACCCTGGTGACATATATTATGGCTGCATCTTCACCTACCTACGGTGTGCCAGCAGAGGTTTATCACCAGGGATTTGCAAGGAGTGGTGCCATTAAGAATCCGCGCCAGTTTTATGGTTACAACCTGAATATTGCACCTGATTACGGTGGCCCTATGTTCTGGATGCACTATACACATCTTGGGCTTGATCCGCACAAAATGAAAGACCAGTACGCCGATTACTGGACAGAGTGTGTTAATGTGGCCAAAATTCAACACACCTACTCGGTGCAAAATCCTTTATCGCATACCAATTACAGTGATAAATGTTGGGGAATTACAGCCAGTGACCAGGCAGATGGTTATTCAGAACGTCGCCCAATGGATAATGATAACGGTACCATAGCCCCAACGGCAGCTTTAGGTAGTTTCCCCTACACGCCTGTTGAGTCAATGAAAGCACTTAAGTATTTTTATAGGGAACGTGGTGCCGAACTATTTGGGCCTATGGGTTTTTATGATGCCTTTAACGATGATCTGAACTGGGTGGCAGGTTCTTATCTGGCCATCGATCAAGGGCCCATTCTTATTATGCTGGAGAATTACCGTACGGGCTTAATATGGAATGCGGTAATGCAGGATGCCGATGTCAAAAATGGCTTAACGAAACTTGGATTTGAGGTTTCGGGTACCCCGGTAGATGATGGAATCATTGAGACTACTGACGTGAAGATTATACAAAACGAGCAGTCAGGAAAAATAACCTTTCGCTTACCTGAAAAGCTGAAAGAGCCTGCAACTGTAAGTATATTTAACATGGATGGTAAGCAGGTATTACAAGTACAGGTAACCAGTGTTGATAAAAGTTCGGTATCAATTAATATAGGCTCTTTGGAGTATGGTGTATACTTATTTGCAATTGTGAGTGGGAATTTGAAGTATACAGGTAAATTTTTTAACAGTAAATAGAAAATGAATAAGTTAGGTCTTTTGGGGGTGTTGTTCCTCCTTGTTTGTGGATGTAGTAAAGCGGTTACAGATAAAGCAGTAGTGCATAATCAATGGAATGATCAACCTGAAATGGATAGGTTTATCGACTCACTGATGACAGAGATGACACTGGAAGAGAAAATCGGACAAACAGTATTATTCGCCAGTTGGTGGGATATTACCGGCCCCGTTTCTGAAAATGATTTTGTTGACGATGCCATTAAAGGCAAGGTGGGAGCTGTGTTTAATGCACTAACTGCTGATTTTATTTACCGGATGCAAAAGGAGGTTGTTGAGAAGTCAAGACTGGGAATCCCCCTACTATTTGGTTATGATGTGATTCATGGCTATCGAACCACCTTTCCTACACCATTTGCCATGTCAGCCTCATGGGATTTAGATCAGATAGAAAAAAGTTGCAGGGTAGCAGCTGTTGAAGCTGCTGCTGATGGTCTTAACTGGACCTTTGCGCCAATGGTCGATATTGCGCGTGATCCACGCTGGGGACGTATTGCTGAGGGAGCAGGAGAGGATGCCTATCTCGGAAGTCTAATTGCGGCAGCACAGGTAAGAGGCTTCCAGGGAACGGACTTATCTGACGAAGCAACAGTACTGGCTTGTGCCAAGCACTTTGCAGCGTATGGTGCCGCACAGGCAGGTAGAGATTACCATACCGTAGATATCTCGGAGCGGGTATTGCGCGATGTGTATCTGCCACCTTTTAAAGCTGCTTGCGATGCGGGTGTGGCAACTTATATGACAGCTTTCAATGAGTTGGATGGAACGCCTTGTTCAGCGCACGAGCACCTGCTCAATGATATTTTAAAAGAACAGTGGGGCTTTGATGGCTTTGTGGTGACCGATTATACCTCCATTAAAGAGATGGTTAACCATGGCAGTGTGGCCAATGAGAAAGAAGCTGGTGAGGCTTCAATGAATGCAGGGGTAGATATGGACATGCAAAGTGGTATTTTCATGAACCATTTGAAACAATCGGTGGAAGAAGGCAAAGTAAAAGAAGCGACTGTTAACGAAGCATGTCGTCGTGTCCTCGAAATGAAGTATCGCCTGGGCTTGTTCGAAGATCCTTATCGTTATTGCCGTCCGGATGAAGACAAGCAGAGTAAAATTAAAAGCCCCGAACACTTTGCTCTGGCTCATGAAATGGCCAGAAAGAGTATTGTGTTGTTGAAGAACGAAGACCACTTAATGCCTTTAAACAAAGAGCAGCTTAACTCTATCGCCTTAATTGGTCCAATGACTGATGAGCAGAAGCAACAATTGGGCGCGTGGCACACAACCGGTCAGCCGGAAACAGTGACCACTATTCTGACTGCTTTTAAGGAGAAGCTGGGGAGTAAAACTAAGATCTATACCGCTAAGGGGTGTGACTGGGAAGGGGATGACCGTTCTGGTTTTGCTGAAGCCCTTGCTGCCGCTAAAAAGGCCGAGGTAGTTGTTATGTGTATGGGCGAACGTGAAAATATGGGAGGTGAAGCAGCCAGCCGTGTGCATATTGATATTCCGCTGATTCAGAAAGAACTTATCAGGGAAGTACATAAAACCGGCAAACCAATCGTACTGTTATTGCACAACGGGCGTCCGCTTACCATTACCTGGGAGAATGAGCATTTACCTGCCATCGTGGAGTGCTGGCATCTGGGTAGTATGGCGGGACCTGCAATTGCCGATGTTGTTTTCGGTGATTACAATCCTTCAGGCAAGCTAACCGCTACCTTTCCGCAGCATTTAGGTCAGGTGCCTGTCCATTACAATATGAAAAACACGGGTCGTCCTTATAATCCTGAGGATCATTTCACTACCCGTTACCAGGATTGCTCAAACGATCCATTGTACTGTTTCGGGTACGGATTAAGCTATTCATCTTTTGAGTATTCGGCTGTTACATTGGATACTAATACCTTAACGCCCGATGGGAAAATAACAGCGTCGGTGAAGGTGAACAATACGAGTAATGTGGACGGAGAAGAAGTTGTTCAGCTCTACATCCGTGACTTGGTGGGCAGTGTTACACGACCAGTTAAAGAACTCAAAGGTTTTCAGAAAGTAATGATTCCTGCTAATACAGCCATTGATGTAAACTTTGAAGTTCGGGTTGAAGATCTGGCTTTCTGGCGTAAGGACATGAGCTATGGTGCTGAAAAAGGAGAGTTTCTTTTGTTTATTGGCACAAACAGTGATGTTGAGCAAGGTATCAAATTTGAATTAAGTTCAGACGCTGATGTTGAGCCATATACTATAAGATAGTTATAATAGTGCTGCATATTAATTTTGAACACAGAGAGTGCTTTATCACTTAGCTAATAATTGTTCAGCACTCTCTGTATTATTCATTGTAGAGATAAATTTTAAGCAAAACAAAGTATTATGAATCCACATAAAAAGGTAAGTTTAAAACTATTCATCACTTTTCTTCTGGCATCAGTCATATGTGTAGGCTGTTCCAAAGATAAAAAGGAGATTGAGTTTCCTGAATTACCACCAGTTGATGATGAGGTTATTGAGAAGTTGCCAACCGACGAACTACTGGAGTTGGTGCAGAAGCAGACTTTCAAATATTTTTGGGAATTTGCAGAAGCCAATAGCGGATGTGCCCGCGAGCGTTCTCAGAACGATGCCTATGAAGGTAATTCACCACGTTTGATTGCGACCGGTGCCACCGGATTTGGCATCTCATGCTTTCCGGCAGCTGTTGCCAGGGGCTGGATTACGCGTGAAGAGGCCATTACCCGTATGAATAAAATATGTGCATTTTTGGAAAACTGCGAAAGTTACCATGGCGCATATGCGCACTGGTATTATGGTGATAATGGTCGAATCAGACCTTTCTCATACCATGATGATGGCATTGATTTGGTTGAAACAGCTTTTCTGATGCAGGGGATGCTCATCAACAGGCAATTTTTTGATGGAGATAATCAGGATGAAGTAAAATTAAGAGCCCGTATTACTGCACTTTGGGAAGCTGTGGAATGGACTGCTTTCGATCCTGGTGATAATACCTTAAACTGGCACTGGTCTCCCAACCATGCTTTTCACATGGGAATGAAAGTAGGAGGTTGGAATGAGGCGTTAATCGTATATGTTTTGGCCGCTGCCTCACCAACCTATGGTATAGATAAAAGTACATATGAAAATGGCTGGTTTGCGCACGGTGGAAAGATGTATAATGGAAAAACATTCTATGGTATACACCTACCATTGTCTATTGACTATGGAGGTCCGATGTTTTGGTCGCATTATTCGTTTATTGGCCTCGACCCGCGTAATCTGAAGGATCAGTACGCCAATTACTGGGAGCAAGTGACGGCACATGCCCTTATCAATTATTCCTATTGTAAAGAAAATCCCAAAGGCTGGAAAGGGTATGGAGGCGATAGCTGGGGATTGACATCGAGTGATAACCATCTTGGGTATGGCGGGCATGAACCAGGAAATGATCTTGGAGTTATAGCACCTACAGCCGCCTTGGCATCTTTCCCCTATACACCGGAGCAATCATTAAAAGCCTTGGAATATTTTTATTATAAGATGAATGCAAAATTATGGGGCGATTATGGTTTCTATGATGCATTTTCAGAGCACCATAGCTGGTACTCTGATGGTTATATTGGCATTGATCAGGGACCCATTGTTGCGATGATTGAAAATTACCGTACTCAACAGCTCTGGAAGTTGTTTATGGCCGATCAGGAGGTGAAAGATGGACTCACTAAACTGGGATTTAGTTTCTGACGACAGTCCTCCTCCATATACTTATTAAATACCCGGCAGGTGTAAAATATGCCGGGGGATGTTATTAAAATCAACAAGCTTAGAAGTAACGAAAGCTCTAATTCATGCCTTCTGCTGATTAGAGCTTTTCGAATTTAAAATTCATATGAGAACATTTTTTGTTATGTGTTTGGGGCTAGCGCTCATACTTGGTGCAGGCTCTTTCATTGGCAGTTGCAGCTATCAAACAACGGTCAAGTCTATCTCCTCACCCAATGGAAATGTAAAGGTTCATTTTGATATTGATTCAGTTGGGCAGCCATTTTACAAAGTACAGTTTAACGGGCAATCAATCATTGAACGGTCTGATTTAGGATTTCAACTGGCCGATGGGGAAAATCTGTCCAGTCATTTTAAAATGGTTGATTGTCAAGTGAATCACTTTGATGAGGTATGGGAAGCTATTTGGGGACCAAATCAATATGTGCGTAATAATTTCAATGAGGCTGTTTATGCACTAAAGAATAAGGCCGGGGTGCTTAAGATCGTTTTCAGAGTGTATGATGATGGCTTGGGGTTTCGGTATGAAGCAGAAAGAGCCGAAGAGCAACCCATAATAATCACTGAAGAAAAGACAGGGTTTAAGTTACCGGCTAACAGCACATGCTGGTGGATACCAGTCGATGATGACAGTTATGAAAAAATATATCAACATACACTCATCTCAAACATTGACTCGGTACAAACCCCTTTAACTTTAATAACACCTGATAGTATTTACTTGTCAATTCATGAAGCAGCACTTGTGAATTTTCCATCCATGACCATCAGTCACTCGGATAGTGGATATCTGCAAAGCAGATTGGTGCCCGATACGATTGGGCATGTTTATAAAGGTGCCGATATACTGATTAGCCCTTGGCGAACCATTCAACTGGGAAAACAGGCAGTTGATTTGATTAACTCTGATTTGATTGTGAATCTCAATGAAGAAGCTCAGGGTGATTTCTCATGGGTTAATCCGATAAAGTACACAGGTATATGGTGGGAGATGCACCTGGGATTAAAAACATGGCATGGAGGTGAGCGTCACGGTGCTACCACTGCCCATGCTAAAGAGATGATTGATTTTGCTGCAGCAAATGAACTCCAGGGCCTTCTCATTGAGGGGTGGAATATCGGTTGGGACGAGTGGAAAAACTTTGATTATTGCAGGCCCTATGCTGATTATAACCTGGAAGAGGTGGTGTCATATGCCCGTCAGAATGGGATTGAGATTGTGATGCATAATGAAACAGCGGGTTATGTAAACGAGTACGAGCAACAAATTCCTGAAGCTTTTGATTATTATCAGAAACTGGGGATTAAATACATCAAAACCGGCTATGTGGGTCCGGTGAAGAGTGGAGAGCCACACCATGGTCAGCGTATGGTTAATCATTATCAATACGTACTGGAAGAGGCGGCAAAAAGGGGAATTTGTATTCTCGGGCATGAGCATATAAAACCAAGCGGATTAAACCGAACCTGGCCCAATCTTTTGGCCGTAGAGTCTGCCAGAGGGCAGGAGTATAACGCTCCCTGGGCTCCGGTAAATAATCCGACTGAGCATGTTACTATTCTTCCATACACCCGTTTACTGGCCGGTTCAATGGACTATACGCCTGGACTCTTCAAACTTACGTATGAGCACCTTGGAATCACCGATAAACGGGCTTATTCTACATTAGCTCAGCAGTTAGCTTTATACGTTGTATGCCAAAGTCCGGCACAAATGGCATGTGACTTGCCTGATAACTATATTGGTCATCCTGCTTTTGAGTTTATTAAAAATGTACCGGTTAATTGGAGTCGCAGCCTGGCTTTAGATGGGGCGATAGGAGAGTACCTTGTGATGGCCCGAAAAGCCAAAAATTCGGATTGCTGGTACCTGGGCGCCATCACCAATGATAAGAAGCGAACAGTTACTATTGATTGCTCGTTCCTGAATGCTGATATTGATTATAAATGCGTAATATACAGAGATGCCAATAAGTCTGATTACCAGACTGAACCGCATGACTTTTTGATAGAAGAAAAGGCAGTAAACGCAAGCACTAAAATGGAAGTGCGTTTAGCCAGAGGAGGAGGTGCTGCCATTGAGTTTATACCCGATTTCACGAAGATGGGGGCACTTATTGAATAAATAATGTTTATAAGCTCTGCCTCAAGCCTAATGTCGGATGATATGTTTGAATTATAAATTTCATATTGGTATACCGATTTTTTATTAATGTTAACTTAAAAGGCCATTAACCATGCTATACATGGCTGATGGCCTTTTAAATTTTTCATCATCTCGTTTGATAGTAATGCCAGTTTATTTGTAACAATTCGTCACAGAATTAGCTTTTAAGGTAACACAATTTTAGTAGCTGATTATTGTTGTAAATAAAAGTATTTCAACTCTTTGTGTAAGAATAAAATTTTCTATATTTAAAGAAGAGTTAACCATCCTAAAATATTCTATAATGATTAAAAACATTGCTGTTGTTGGCCTGGGAAAAGTAGGATCGCTTGTGGCCATTCTATTAAACAAATCCTTTAATGTGCATGGATTCGATTCACAACCCATAGCTAATTCATTTTCATTCCAAAGCTCAATGATCGATATTACGGAGCGTGAAGCTGCCTTTCAGAAACTTAAAGAGTTTGATGCGGTGGTATCGTGTTTACCGTACAAGTATAACATTATTATTGCACAGATTGCCCATCAGGCTGGTATTCATTATTTTGACTTAACAGAGGATATCAAGACATCGGATGAAATTATGAAACTTTCAGCAACTTCTAAGGGAATTATGGCACCGCAGTGTGGATTAGCACCAGGCTACATCGGCATAGTTGGATATGATCTGGTGAAGCGTTTTGATAAACTAAGAGATGTGGAGCTAAGAGTAGGCGCCTTGCCAAGATATCCGAACGGTTTATTGGGCTATTCATTTAACTGGTCACCAGCTGGTGTTATTAACGAATACATTGAGGATGCGGAAGTTATTACCAATGGAAAAAGAAAGTACGTTTCATCATTAATGGGTTTAGAAACCATAAATATTGAAGGACGCGAATATGAAGCCTTTTATACAAGTGGGGGGCTGGGTACTTTATGCAAGACGCTTGACGGTAAGGTAGATACATTGAATTACAAAACTATCCGCTATCCGGGGCATGCACGATTGATGCGCTTTCTGATTACTGAACTCATTCTGAAAGATAAAAAGGAGGTGCTGGAGGATATTTTGACTATTGCTAAACCACCTGTTAAGGAAGATGTAGTGTATGTTTATGCCGCTGTGGAAGGCTGGCAGGGTGATAAGCTATTTCGAGAAGAATTTTTCCATACTTATTTACCTCAGGAGATTGATGGACAGGAATACAGGGCGATTTCCTGGACAACAGCATCCAGTGTTTGCAGTGTTGTTGAGCTGGTTCATCGGGGAGTAACGCCTTCCAAAGGCTATTTAAAGCAAGAAGATATTAACCTTGATGACTTTCTATCTACTTCATACGGAAAGTATTATAAAAATCAGATGTAGTAATGGATACACTTAATAAAATACTCGACGGACTAATGACCAGGTACCAGCAACGCGTATCGGATGTTAGTACAATAATGCATGCGTTGATAGATAAAGGTATTATTAGCCAATTGTCGGATATAGAGAATGATCATATTGCCTTTCGAACCATTGGAGTGCCGCAATTAGGCATTCAGTCGCTGGAAAAGATATTCTTACACCATGGATACGTGGCCAGGGAAGATTTCTATTTTGAGTATAAGAAGATAAACGCACGCTGGTATGCACCTCCGGAGAATAGTCTTCCAAGAATATTTATCAGTGAGTTACGCGTTAATGATTTTCCTGACTCAATTCAAAAAGTCATCACCTCTTTTACCGATGAGGTAAAAACAGACCCTGTCGAATATTTAGATTTGAATAATGCTAGGCAGGTTGATGAATTTTTGCACTCTCCACTATGGCGAACTCCCTCCTGGGAAGAATTTCAGATGCTGGCTGAAGTAAGTGAATATGCCTCGTGGGCCATTTACAATAAATATTACCTGAATCATTTTACCATTAGTGTTCACAACCTGCCACATCCCTATAATAGCTTGGAGGTGTTTAATGAATTCCTGATGTCAATAGGTATCACCTTAAATAATGCTGGCGGATTGATAAAAACCAGTAAGGATGGCTTACTGAAACAGAGTTCATCGGTTTCAAAAATGATGGATGCCACTTTTGCAAATGATGATATGCATCAGATAGCGGGTAGTTACGTGGAGTTTGCCGAACGAAAAGTGTTGCCTGAATTTGCGCATATGCCAGAACATGAAATTGAAAGAACGCACAGAAGAGATGGCTTCGAAACAGCCAATGCAGATAAAATATTTGAAAGCACTTATTCAAGCCAGACAGGTAAGCCAAAAAGCTAACTTCTATTGAGTGATAATAAAATGTATGAAGCATATGTTACAAGAAATACTAAATCATTTTGAAATAAATCCAGTGAATGAAGGCACATGGACTGGACAAATATTTGTCGGTTCAAATGCATCATTGTTAGAGGTTACTTCACCAGTTAACGGGCAGCCAATAGCCAAAATAAAATGTACCGATCGAAACGCTTACGATCAAATTGTTGAAGATGCCAATACGGCTTTTCTTGATTGGCGTAATGTTCCTGCACCCAAAAGAGGAGAGATCGTTAGGCAATTTGGTGACCGGCTAAGAGAAGAAAAGGAGTTTTTAGGTAAACTGGTGGCTTTTGAAATGGGAAAAAGTCTGCAGGAAAGCTATGGTGAAGTGCAGGAGATGATAGATATATGTGATTTTGCAGTCGGTCTGTCGCGACAGTTGTATGGGCTGACTATGCATAGCGAACGTCCAATGCACAGGATGTATGAGCAATGGCATCCATTGGGAATAGTTGGCATTATATCCGCTTTTAATTTTCCAGTGGCTGTGTGGAGCTGGAATAGCACTATTGCCTGGATATGTGGTAATGTGTGCATCTGGAAAGCATCAGAAAAAACACCGTTGACGGCTTTAGTATGCCAGAAATTAATAGCTGATGTATTGAAAGCAAATAATTTACCAGGGGCTATCAGTAGCCTGGTGACAGGTACCAGAGAGGTAGGTGAATGGATGAGCGCAGATAAGCATATTCCGTTGATATCGGCTACAGGCTCTGTACGAATGGGGCAAGCGGTAGCTCAGGAGGTGGCTAAACGATTTGGTAAATCCTTGCTGGAGCTGGGAGGTAATAATGCCATGATTATCACTGAGAATGCCGATTTAAATATTGCCATTCCTGCCACCTACTTTGGAGCTATCGGCACTTCAGGACAGCGTTGTACGTCTACCCGCCGGCTCATTGTTCACGAATCTGTTATTGAACAGGTCATCGAACGCTTGCTTCATGCCTATCAGCAAGTTAAAATTGGTAATCCCTTAGATGCAGACACACACATGGGGCCTCTGGTAGACGAAGCAGCTGTTAAAAGCTATGTTTCAGGTATAGAGGAGTGCAAACAGCAAGGTGGTAAGTTTTTATTAGAAGGAGGTGCCTTGCAAATTGATGGATTGGAAAACGGATACTATGTCAAACCATCTATAGCACTGGTTGATGCCAATCTGCCCGTTTTGCAAAAAGAATTGTTTGCCCCTTTACTATATATCATATCTTACAAGGATTTAAAAGAGGCTATTGCTATACAGAATAATGTGCCGCAAGGCCTGTCTTCTACCATCATGACCATGCATATGCAGGAGGCTGAATACTTTCTTTCACAAAATGGGAGCGACTGTGGTATAGCGAATGTCAATATTGGCACCTCGGGTGCTGAGATTGGCGGTGCTTTTGGTGGCGAGAAGGAAACAGGAGGTGGACGAGAGAGCGGAAGTGACGCCTGGAAAAACTATATGCGCCGGCAAACAGTCACGATTAACTATTCCAACGAGTTACCGCTTTCGCAAGGTATCAAATTTGAGATGTAGTTTTTTTACCGAATGGATGTTAATAAGGGGTTGTGAGTCTATGATTTACTTAAAATACCCCTTAAAATGTCTGTCCAGATGCTTGCGCATGGCGTTACGGAACTTATTAGCATTACCATCCTTTAATATCTTTACTAGATCCTGGTGTGAAACCCATTTGGAGTCATGATTAGGACTTTCAATCATGCCGGAATCATATACATACCGGAATGCGGGTAATAATATTGTCTGAAAATCAATTAATGTGTGATTGCCCGAAATCTGATACAATTTTCCATGGAATTTGATTTCATGGTCTACATCAAAAAGGACTTCTTTGGGCGAATCTGGCTCTGTTGCAACAATCTGCTCTAATTCTGCAATATCCTCTGGCGTAGCACGATTATAAATTAAATCGCTCATTCCAATCTCAATCACCAGCCTTAGTTCAAAAATATCTTTTAACGTGGCTTGATCCAGAATATTAGGGATCAAGCTTTTCTTTAAGAGGAAAAGTAGATCCGGACTTTTAATGGTTGAGCCTTTCCGTTTTGTAGATTCGATAAGACCAATTGTTTTAAGCCGATTGAGCGCTTCACGTATAACGGTTCTCGAAACACCTAACATTTCTGTCAATTCCAGTTCTTTTGGAATTTGATCACCCGGGTTCAATTTCTCAGAGATTAATAAATCAATTAACGTTTGTTCCACCTTGTCAACAAGGCTGCTTGAATCAACTGCGGTGATGTTAAGGCTATTATTTTTTGTCTTATCTGTCATAGGATGCATGATTATCTCCCCACAAATTTTAGCAAAATCTTTTGAAAAAAAAATTAAATCACATATTTTTGAAACGCATTATGTATGACATAATCCAATAAAATTTGAATTTATGAAAAGGAAACTATTAACAAAAAAGCTGGGCTTGGTCATGCTATTATCTTGGATATTAGGAGGTAGTGTGTTGGCTCAAAACCTAATTACAGGTGTGGTAAAAGATGCAGGAGGCGAACTTTTACCTGGTGTTTCGGTGTATGTAGAAAACACCACAAATGGAACAATTACTGGTATTGATGGTACATACCAGATTTCGGCTGATGCAAATGAGTCACTTGTTTTCTCATTTATTGGCTTTCAAACGCAGGTGATTGCAGTGGGTACACAGCAAACCATTAATGTCACTTTAGTGGAAGAGTTGAAACGATTGGATGAAGTGGTGGTAACTGGTTATACCACTCAGTCAAGAGCTGAGATGACCACTTCAATCGCTAAATTGGATACTAAGGTGTTGGAAAGTGCGCCGCGTTCAAATGCAGCTACTGCATTGCAGGGTACCATTGCCGGTTTGCAGGTGACTCAAACAACAGGACAGCCTGGCTCAACCCCAAGCCTGGTATTACGTGGGGGAACCAGCTTCGACGGAAAAGGAACGCCACTCATTTTAATTGATGGTGTACCAGGATCATTCTATGCCTTAAATGCCGATGATATTGAATCGATGGAGGTACTGAAGGATGCAGCTTCCACTGCGGTGTATGGTGCGCGTGCTGCCAATGGTGTTATATTGGTGACCACTAAAAAAGGAAAGAAAGGTAAGTCAAATGTGACCTTCAGATCTAAATTTACAACCAATAAACGTCGTGAAGATCCAATGGAATACCTGGGTGCTGCGGACTATGTGAAGTTTAACCGCCTAGGAGTGCGTGCAGCACAGGATGTGATGGGATATGCCTGGCTTGATCAGTTTCTGACTGGGGCACATGCTGCAGCTACTGGCAACAATGCTACCAATTCCATTTATACAACCATGTATTTGACCGATGATAACAAATACTTGTTGAATTATGATGGTTGGCAAACCATGGATGATCCTATTGCACCAGGAACAACTCTGCTTTTCCAGGAGAACAAAATGAATGAGCTGTTTTACCAGGAAAGCTATGGACAGGATTACAGCTTGTCGTTCGACGGAGGTAATGACAAAGGAACGTATTACCTGGGTTTGGGTATGCTTGATGATAAAGGATTGGTATTTGGCTCTGCATTTAAGCGTTACTCAGGAACATTTAATGCATCGTATAATATTTCTGATAATTTTAAAGTGTCATCCAATATTATCTATGCGCACTCTAACCAGAACTTGCCATACGATAGTGAATACAATTTATTCCAGCGTACAGCCGGTTTAGCACCAACTTCCCGCATTTATAATAACAATCCGGATGGTAGCTTGTCTGATGAATACCAGCCAGGTACTTATTTGGGCTTTGGTAATCCACTGTATTACAAGGATAAGTTTGTACGCACCAACCTTGAGCAGCGTTTAACAGCATCTGTTCAAATGGATTACAAGTTTCTGAATGATTTTACATTGACAGTTCGTGGTAGTCATTTTACGATCAATAACTCCAATGAGGCATTTAACAAAGCCTACTTAAGTTCTGGCCGATTAAATACCGATCGTAAATCGTCAGTGTCTCATGATAGAATGATGCGTAACCAAGTAACAACAATGCTCAACTATAAAAAGCGTATTAACGATGTACATAACATTAATGCGTTAGTTGGCTTCGAATATTTTAAAGAGAAGGAATTTGAGTTTGATGCCGCCACTCGCTTGTCGCCCACAGACCTGATTTATTCTATGAATGTGGGTTCTGAAGCTTCTGGTATACCTTATTCGTATCATACAGGTTATGAGATTGCGTCTGTTTTTGGACAGGTTAACTACGACTATGACTATAAGTACCTGCTGGGTTTAACTTTCCGTCGTGACGGTGCCAGCCGACTGGGAAATAACAAGTATGATTTCTTCCCTGGCGTATCGGTAGGATGGAATGTGCACAACGAAGAGTTTTACAAAGACTCTAAGATGAAATCGATTGTAAGCAGCCTGAAGCCGCGCTTAAGCTATGGTGTGAATGGCAATATTGAGGTACTATCTAATTTTGGTGTATTCGGAACCTATGCTACAACAAATGTTTACGATACACAGGCTGGCTATGTCAATAACCGTTTACCTTTGTTAGATCTGAAATGGGAGCGTTCAACAACTTTCAATATTGGATTGGATGCTGGTTTCGCTAATAACCGCATCACGTTGATGGCGGACTATTTCGTGAGAGATGTCAAAGATAAATTGGCAGGACTAACATTGCCTTTATGGACTGGTTTCTCATCTATTACTACTAATAACGGAACACTACGCAATAAAGGTCTGGAACTTCAGTTGAATGCCGATGTGATTAAAAAGAATGATCTTAATTGGAATTTGGGAGTAACCTACTATTCTGTCAGAAACTATGCGCACAAATTACCAGCTAATGGCGTTGATAATAACCGCCAGGGTGGAACAGAGATTTACGATGCAGCAACCGGCGAAACGAAATACGTTGGCGGACTACAAGAAGGTCAGCGTGTGGGTTACGACTTGATTACAGCGTATGTATTTGATGGTGTTTATCAAACACAGGAAGATATTGACGAACATGCTGGCAGAACCGTTGAATTTGCCCACCGTAAAGACACCCGCTTTTTGGGTGATGCACGTTGGAAAGATTTGAATAACGATGGTGTTATCAATCATTTGGATCGTAAAGTAATAGGCCGTACCACGCCTGATTTTGTTGGGGGTATGACTTCGAACCTGAGTTATAAGAACTTTAACCTGTTTGTTAAAACTGATTTTGCTGTTGGTCATTACATCATTAACGGACGCCGGGTTAAAGGGATAGCTCAAACTCAGGGTAACCAAAACGGACCGATTGAAATACGAGACTCGTGGACACCAGAAAATCCTACTTCAAATATTCCGATTTTCACTTTGGTGGATCGTCAGCGTAATCACATGGCTGCAGGTGGCGATCAGGGTTCTATTGACAACAGTAGTTCTCGAATGTGGGAAAAAGGAGATTATTTGGCATTGCGCGAAGTAACATTGAGCTATAATCTTAGCGGTGCTATAGCCAATAATGTATTCCAGAATATTCGTCTGTACGTGACCGGAGCTAACCTGGCCTATTTCAATGGTTTTTCTGGCAGTTCACCTGAAGTGACCAGTGGAGGAATTGATTCGGGACGTTTCCCGTTACCTCGCACATATACTTTAGGTTTAAACGTTACTTTCTAACTTTTAATACAGTTTAAAATGAAACAATTAAAATATATAGCACTATTGCTGGTTGTGACCTTGTTGGGCTCATGTGAGTTGGATATGCAACCTGAAAGTGAATTAACCTATAATGGTTTTTGGGATACGGAAGAAGCGGCTCGTGCTGCTCATGTCGGGATTTTCTCTAAATACAGGGATTATGCCTACACGCTTTGGCAAATGGGTGAATTACGCTCTGATGTGTGGGGTGGTAAAACAATTGAATCGCCATCGGGACAGGACTTGATTGATAATAACATTAGCACAACTATTGTACACTTTAATAACTGGGCTAATTTTTATGGGCTGATGCACTACATTAATGATTTCATTGTTAATGCGCCTAAAGCTCCGTTTAAGGATGAAGCTGAACTGAATCATTTATTGGGTCAGGTGTATGGTTTACGAGCTCAGGTGTATTATACCATGCTAAAAGCCTGGGGCGATGTGCCAATTACCACAGAGCCATTGTTAGAGGTGGATTTGGAAAAACTTAAGAAGCCACGTTCACCCAAAGCAGAAGTGATGAGCCAGATCAAGTCGGATATCGAAAGTTCATTGGAACATTTTGGAAGTGACAACAGTCAATGGAATGGCAAGAATGTGTATTGGTCCAAGGCAGCAACTTTAGTACTAAAAGGTGATGTATACCTGTGGTCGGGTAAGGTACTTGGTGGTGGCGATGCTGATTTTACAGCTGCTAAAACGGCTTTGTCGCAAATTACAGGCCACGAACTGGTTCCATTTGAACAACTGTGGGGACAGGGTAATGAGTTTAATAACGAGTTTATATTTGCATTTGATTATCAGCAGGATCAAGCAGGTAATTTCTACGGTAGTTTTACCGGTCGTATGGTTGATGTGGCCGGTTTATTTGATGAAACAGGTGCTTCTTTGTCTGATTTTGTAGTGAATGGAGCCAGTCGTTTCGGGCCATCAGATAAAACCAATCTCATCCTGGAAGATTTGGATGATATGCGCCGAACTACTTTTATTAAATTGTATAACGATGGCACCAATCATGTTCCATTTACACCAGATAACGCCAATTATCAAGGTGCTATTCTTAATAAGTTCCTGGGCATCATAGGTGATGATGGTTCACGTTTTAATTATAACAATGTGCCACTTTATCGCTATGCCGATGCCTTGTTATTGCTGGCCGAAGCCAAGAATAACCTGGGTGAAGATCCTGCAGCTGAGATAAATTTGGTTCGCCAGAGGGCTTATGGAGACAACTTCAGTGGACATGAATTTGCAAATGGTACAAAAGCCGAAAATGCCAAAGCTATCTTAGATGAGCGCTACAAAGAGTTCATTGGAGAAGGTAAACGCTGGTGGGATTTGGTTCGCGCTGGTGAATCGTATGTGTTTGATGAGGTGGCCTCATTGGATGAATCTGAAGCCTATAAAATCTACTATTCAATTTCTGAAAGTATGTTGGCCAACGATGATCAATTGAAACAGACAGAAGGTTATAATTAAAAGTTGTTGTTAAATTGCCCTGTAAGCTTCATATGGCTTATGGGGCAGTTTTAATCATTCAGGAGGTTTTTAAAGCTAGGATTAGTATCTTGAAAGTTATAAAAACATCTAACGAAAGAATATAGAAGACTATACATCTCTCTAAAATCAATTTCAATGAATAAAATATTAACATTTGCTCTGGTACTGCTGGCAATCAATGCATGTGCACAGTCAAGCGATAAAGAAACCAGGAATACCATTATCAATAATGTTGACCTTTTTAATGCTACAGCAAACGAAAGAGTGGCCTGTTATCGCATACCAGCACTAGTAACTGCCCCAAATGGTGATTTAATTGCAGCCATTGACGAGCGTGTGCCTTCTTGTGGCGACCTGAAATGGAGCCGCGATATCAACATTGTACTTCGTCGTAGCATTGACAACGGAAAGACCTGGTCTGATATTGAAACGGTGGTAGACTTTCCATTGGGACAGTCAGCTTCAGATCCATCCATGATTGTTGATGAAGTGACAGGTGAAATATTCATGTTTTACAACTATATGGACCTGGATAAGGAGAAGGACGTGTACTATTTTCATGTAGTGAAAAGTAAGGATAATGGAAAAACGTGGAGTGAACCCGAAGACATCACCTCACAGATTGCATTGGATGGATGGGAAAAGGACTTTAAGTTCATCACCTCAGGAAGAGGTATTCAAACGACTGATGGAACATTGCTGCACACCATTGTTAACCTGCAAAAAGGTGGACACGTCTTTGGTTCAAAGGATCATGGAAAATCATGGTTTGTCATCGATAATGCCATCCTGCCTTTTGATGAGTCAAAGATTGTTGAGTTGGCTGATGGGCGCTGGATGATTAACAGCCGTGTTCAGAAGTTGGGACATCGTTATGTGCACATATCAGATGATGAGGGACTATCATGGGAGAGCTATCCGGATACCACACTTATTGATCCGGCCTGTAATGCATCCATTATTCGTTATTCATCGGTGAAAAATGGCGATGATAAAAACCGTCTGCTATTTAGCAATGCGAAAAGTAAAGAAGGGCGTGTGAATTTGACCGTAAGAGTTAGCTACGATGAAGGGAAAACATGGACAGAAGGGAAAACAATCTATGAAGGAGGTTCAGCCTATTCATCATTAACGGTACTCGAAAATGGCGATATCGCCGTATTCTTCGAAAAAGATGGGCATAAAGAAAATCCTTTTGTCAGCTTCTCACTCGAATGGCTGACCGATGGCGAAGACTCAGTTACTAAATAGGCAATACCATTGGGATGAAGAGAGCTTTGTTATTCACCTTGATTTGCTTTGTATTGCATCTTGTTTACGCACAGTACGAGAGACCAGCTTTACTGCCATTCCCTCAAAAAGTGGAGTGGAAAGATGGATTTGTTAATTTGACAAGTGCAACGTTGAGTGTGTCAGATTCTTTAATGAAAATGGTACATCAGCAGTTTAATGAACTAGGTTGTACGATAGCGCAGAAGAGTGATATGCATCTTGAAATAAAGATGGGTGAAGCATTGAAGGATGTACCACTTAATCAGGATGAAGCTTATTATTTAACGATTAACGCAACTAATATTTCTATTCAGGCAGTTACAAAAACAGGTGTTTACAGAGCTTTACAAACCTTAAATCAATTAGTCGTAAAGCAGGGAGGTGAACTGATTGCACCTAATTGCCACATTGTTGACTGGCCGGCATTCAAAATTCGTGGTTTTATGCACGATGTAGGACGCAGTTATATTCCTGTTGAAGAATTGAAGAAGCAAATTGCATTGCTGTCACAATTCAAGATCAATGTCTTTCACTGGCATCTGACCGAAGATATTGCCTGGCGACTGGAAAGTAAAGTTTTTCCACAGTTGAATAATAGTTCCAATTTTGAACGTCAGGCAGGGAAATACTACACCTTTGAAGAGGCCAAAGACTTGGTGAAATTCTGTCAGGAGCATCATGTGCTATTGATTCCCGAAATTGATATGCCTGGGCACAGTGTGGCTTTTACTCGTGCATTAGGTCACGATATGCAATCGCCTGAAGGCATGAAGCTACTCAAACAGTTGATGGATGAAGTGTGTGTGGTGTTTGCAGATGTGCCGTATTTGCATATTGGTACGGATGAGGTGAAATTTACTAATCCTGATTTTGTGCCGGAGATGGTGGCTTATATCCGTGATAAAGGCAAAAAAGTAATTAGCTGGAATCCGGGTTGGCATTACCAGGCCGGTGAAATTGATATGATTCAGATGTGGAGCTCGCGTGGTCAATTACATCAAGGTATTCCGGCCATTGATTCGAGGCTGCATTATATTAATCATTTCGATACGTTTGCGGATAACATCGCCTTATACCATAGTAATGTGGCGGGCGTTAGTGAGTGTAGTGCAGATGTTGCCGGTTCGATTGTCGCCATTTGGAATGACCGTTTTGTGGATGAAACAAAACAGGTGATTGCTCAGAATGGTTTTTATCCTGCTATGCTGGCATTAGCCGAATCTACCTGGCAAGGAGGACGAGACAAGTACTTCTATGAGCAAGGAACTTTACTGGGGGCTGTTAATAGTGAAGAATTCAATGCGTTTAAGGATTTTGAAGAACGCATGCTCCACTTCAAAAAGAATGTTTTTAATGAAGAGCCTTTTGCCTATGTGAAGCAAACCAATGTAAAATGGCGTATCACAGATGCTTTCCCAAATAAAGGGAATTTATCACTGGCATTTCCACCGGAAGAGAAATTGCAAAAATCGTATGTATATCGGGATAATGTTTACTCAACACATGAGGCAACAGGTGCCGGAATATACCTGCGTCATGTTTGGGGAACATTAATTCCTGGTTTTTATGCTAATCCTCAGCCGAATCACACGGCTTATGCTTACACCTGGGTTTATTCACCCATTCAGCAGGAAGCAGGGATTTACGTGCGGTTCCAAAATTATGGACGATCCGAAAAAGACTTGCCACCACCTCAAGGGAAATGGGATTACAAAGAAAGTCGTATTTGGTTGAATGACAAACATATTCAGCCACCTGTTTGGGAAAACACACATGCCGTAAAATCGAACGAGATATCCTTGCGAAATGAAAATTGGGAGGGACGTCCTCCAATACAGGTGCAGTTAAATAAGGGCTGGAACAAATTATTACTGAAATTACCGATAGGCGAATTTACATCACCGGAAGTGCGATTGGTTAAGTGGATGTTTAATGCGGTATTGGTGACGACAGATGGTCATCAGGCTCTTGATAATATTGTTTATTCACCTGATAAGGATTTTAAAACAGTTGAATATGAGCGATAGAGAGGGATGTAGAATCAATTGGGCGCTGAAATTAAGCATGCTTGCTATTTTGTTATTGATTTTTGAATCAGCCGGCTATGCTCAAAAAACTAAAGTGGCATGTGTAGGCAATAGTGTGACATTTGGCTACCATATTGAGCAGCGTGAAACGAATAGTTACCCCGCTCAACTTGAGGCTATGTTGGGAGAGGATTACGAAGTTGGCAATTTTGGTAAGAGTGGCGCCACCTTGCTTCGTAAAGGACATCGTCCGTATATGGAGCAAGCCGAATTTCAGGATGCTGTTGCTTTTCAGCCAGATATCCTAATCGTTTCCTTGGGATTAAACGATACGGATCCGCGCAATTGGCCAAACTATCGTGACGATTTCATCGAAGACTATAGTGTACTGTTGGAAAGCTTTCGGAAAGCAGATGGTTCGATGCCTGAGATATGGATTGGCCGCATGACGCCCATTTTTCATACGCATCCACGATTCAAATCAGGAACGCGAGATTGGTTTTGGCAGATTCAGGCAACAATTGAGCAAGTAGCAAAAAACTGGAATGCTCAGCTTATCGATTGGCATACGCCATTGCATGCTCGCCCTGAATTGTTTCCGGATGCTTTGCACCCAACTAAAGAGGGGGCAACAATCATGGCTAAGTTGGCCCATCAACACATCACAGGCGATTTTGGTGGATTGCATGTGGCCTCAGTGTTCAGCGATCATATGGTGTTGCAACGCGATACTATTATTGCGATATGGGGAACGGCCAATCGGGGTGAGCGTGTTTCCGTGCAATTTAACGGCACGAGTATGGACGTTGAAACTGGATTCGACGGAAAATGGGAAGTCGAATTACCGTCAATGCAATGGGGTGGTCCTTATGCTTTAACTGTTAAAACAGAAACGGAACAAATTACTATCAAGGATGTCATGTTAGGTGATGTTTGGCTATGTTCCGGTCAGTCTAATATGGTATTTACGGTAAAGCAATCCAATAGAGGTTCAGAAGCTTTAAATCAAGCATTACCCTACAATATCCGATTGATGAATTATCATCCATTGGCTGAAACAAATAATACAGCTTGGGATTCAATTATTTTGCAAAAGGTGAATGAGTTGGAGTATTTATCAGGAAAATGGGAGTTGGCAAGCAGCCAGTCTGTAGCTGATTTTTCGGCTATCGGATGGTACTTTGGAACTCAGCTGGAACAAGAGCTTAATGTACCAATTGGTTTGATACAGTTGGCTGTAGGAGGAAGTCCGACTGAAGCCTGGATTGACCGGAAAACATTGGAACACCATGCGCAATTGGTGAATATGCTATACGACTGGCAAAATAACGATCATACCATGCAATGGTGCCGCGAGCGGGCAGGAGTTAATATTCAGAATGCAAAATCAACTTTTCAGCGTCATCCGTATCAACCGGCTTATTTATATGAATCAGGAATCAGTCAAATTGAAGGTCTGGCTATAAAGGGCGTTTTGTGGTATCAGGGTGAATCCAATGCTCATAATGTGGAATTGCATGAAGCGTTATTTCCTGTAATGGTGCAATCCTGGCGCGATGGCTGGAATCAACCAGATTTACCTGTTTTATTTGCACAACTATCATCCTTGAACAGACCAAGCTGGCCACATTTTCGCGATAGTCAACGACGATTGGCTCAACAGCTGCCCCATGTGTCTATGGTGGTGACCAGCGATTGGGGCAATGAAACGGATGTACATCCTAAGAATAAGTACCCGGTGGCCGAACGATTTGCTAATACAGCTTTACGTGAGGTTTATGGAGAAAATGATGTGCCATTTGGAAATGTGGAGATTGAGGGCGTAAATGCAGGTAAGGATGGAATAGAAATAGTTTTTAATCATACGCAAAAGCTCCAAACAACAGATGGAGAAAATATAAGGGAACTGGAAGTAGCCGGTGAGGATGGTATATTTCATCCGGCTGATGCTACTGTAAAGAAAAATACGCTTGTCATTAAAACTGAAAATATATCGGTTAAAGCGATTCGATATGCCTGGAAGCCTTATTCTCAGGCTAATTTGACCAACGAAAACGGAACTCCGGTTTCTACTTTCCGAATAGATGCTCCATTTGATAACAAGACTAAATAGCTGACCATGATACACAATAAAACAAACACCCGTTGGTATAGCATGCTGGGCCTAATGATTATACTGACAACTGTGCAGGGGGTGGCGCAGGAGTCCCGTTTTGGTACCTATTACCAGCAACGAAAGACATTGTTTGAAAAGTTACCAAATACTAAAAAGGAAATTATCTTTCTGGGGAACAGTATTACTGATGGCTGCGAATGGAGCGAGTTATTGCAGAATAAGCATGTGAAAAACCGCGGAATAAGTGGCGATATTACTGAAGGTGTGCTGTATCGATTGGCCGAAGTAACTGAATCGAAACCTGCCAAAGTGTTTTTGCTGATTGGTGTTAATGACCTGGCACGTAGCATTTCTAACGATACCATTTACGCTAATATTTGCCGAATAGCTCAGGTAATAAATGAGCAATCGCCTAAAACGAAAGTATATATCCAGAGCATCCTGCCGGTGAATCCTGAGTTTGGAAAATTCACCGGGCATTGCTCCAAAACCGATGACATTTTGTGGATAAATGACCAACTGGCCAAGTGGTGTGTACATGAGTCAGCTGAATTTATTGACCTGTTTTCACACTTTAAAAATACCACTAATAACCTGATGAATCCATCATACACCAATGATGGACTGCATCTGACAGGTGAAGGCTATTTATTGTGGGCCACATTAATCAAGCAGTATTTATAATGAAGTAGATAACTGCTACTATATAAAACAAAGAGAGATAAAACGAATAGATATAATTAGCGATGGAAAAGATTAAAGGACTTATTGCAGCGCCTTTCACGCCAATGACGGCTGATGGTGGCATTAATTTGAATATTATCCCTTCTTACTACCAATTTTTGAAACAAAATGGCGTAGCCGGGGCGTTTATTAACGGAAGTACCGGTGAAGGGGTGTCACAAACAACGCAAGAACGCAAGCTGGTGGCTGAGGCCTGGGCCAATGAAATTAAGCAGGATGCTTCGCCTATGAAGCAGATTAATTTAGTGGGAGGAACGTCTTATCAGGAATGCATTGATTTGGCAAAACATTCACAGTCAGTAGGCGTTGATGCCATCGCCATTCTGGCACCTTTTTACTTCAAGCCGCCAAGCGTTAAGGAGCTGGCTGAATTTGTAAAAATGATCGGACAAGCGGTGCCTGAATTGCCGGTATATTTCTATCATATCCCGGTGTTGACAGGCGTGGGATTTGCCATGATTGACTTACTGAAAGAACTGCATGGGCAGATGCCAAATTTTGCCGGAATTAAATACACCCACGAGGATTTCATGGATTACCTTTCATGCCTGCACTTCGCCGATGGACAGTACGATATGCTGTGGGGAAGAGATGAGAATATGCTGTCTGCCTTAGTTTTAGGAGCGGAAGGAAGTGTAGGAAGTACCTTTAACTATGCAGCTCCGCTTTATCATCAACTGATGGCTGCTTACCAGAAAGGGGAAATTAAAGAAGCCCGTGAATTGCAACAACAGTCTATTGATATGATTCGCTTATTGGGGAAATATGGAGGCATTGGCACAGGTAAGGCATTTATGCGCTATGTTGGTATTGAATGCGGTGGATTTCGTTTGCCAGTTAAAGCCATGACTGAAGAAGCGTATCAACAATTTGTTCAGGATGTGAAAGCGCTGGAAATGGAAGCGTTGTTTTCAAAAGGAGAGTAGCATGAGATATATTGCATCAATTTTACTATTTGTGTTAGCATTGCTGTCGGGTTCTGTAAGGGCTCAGCAGCATCTGACTCAGTCAGCATTGGATGTTTTACCCGCTATTGTCAAAGGTCATCCACATCATGGTTGGGCCGGTGCCTTTATTGGTCAACATAACGATGTAGTGGTGCTGGCCGGAGGTTCGGCTTTTCCTGATGCTAAACCTTGGGAAGATGGTCAAAAACAATACTCCAATGAGGTATTATTGGGGTGGGAAGAAAACGGGCAATTCACCTGGCATGTGGATAAAACATCGCTGCCAGAATCAGTAGCTGGTGGAGCAGCTGTTTCCTTACCAGAGGGAATTCTATGCACAGGTGGAGCCAATGAAAAAGGGATATTGGCTGAAGCTTCTCTTATCAAAGTAACAAATAAGACCACTGAATTTTTACCTTTTACCAAACTGCCATTTCCGCTGAAAGATCACGGGATGACTGCTATAGGTCGTGAGGTATTCATCGTTGGCGGCGTAACCCCTCAAGGTTACAACACACAATTGTTAGTGTTAAATTTGGATGCACCAGAAAAAGGCTGGCAGATGCATGACGGATTGCCGCATGGTATTACTAATGCCATTGTGGAAAGCCAGATGGATGGGAATGAGCAGTGTTTATATGTGATTGGAGGTCGGTACAAGCAGGAAGGGGAGTTCATCACCACCTTCAGTAGTGAAGTTTGGAAGTACATCCCATCTCAGCAGAAATGGGAACAAAAACATCCGATTACGATAGCAGGGCAACGTTCCATGAAATTGGCCGCAGCAGCTGGTGTTAAGATGGGTGCTTCACACATTGTTCTGGTTGGAGGTGACAGTGGGGCTGTGTTTAACCAGGTAGAAAAAGCCATTGGAGCTATGGCCTCAGATAATGATTCTATTCGTCAGCAGGCTAAATCGGAACGAAATCAGTTATGGTTAAATCACAGTGGGTTTAATAAAAAGATATTGGTTTATAATACCATTACCGATAGCTGGTTTAGTGCAGGAGAGTTGGAGAATAGTGCCCCGGCTGTAACTTCAGCTGTCATTTGGAAAAATAAAGTGCTGGTGCCTTCAGGGGAGATTCGGCCGGGCATTCGTACTGACCAGGTTATTGCTTTGGATTTTGAATCGAATGGTGGTTTTGGCTGGTTAAATTACCTGGTGTTAGTCCTGTTCTTTATTGCCATGTTGCTACTAGGTTTCTATTTCATGAAGCGTGAAGGTGATGATCAGGACTTTTTTAAAGCAGGTGGTCGTATTCCTTGGTGGGCGGCTGGAATCAGTATTTTTGCCACTACCTTAAGTGCTATTACTTTTATTGCCATACCGGCCAAAGCTTATGCCACTGACTGGCGCATGCTGATATTCAACTTTACCATTATTATGGTGGTACCGGTGATTATTCGTTATTACCTGCCGTTTTTCAGGCGTTTAAAAATCGGAACTGCCTATGAATATCTGGAGATGCGTTTTAACCGAACAGTGCGTTGGGTAGCCTCGATACTGTTTATCCTGTTTATGATTACGCGCATTGCCATTGTATTGTTTTTGCCGTCACTGGCCTTACATACGGTCACTGGTTTTAGCGTTTACTGGTCCATCATTATTATGGGGGTGGTGACTATTGTGTACTGCACCAGTGGTGGTATTGAAGCCGTTGTTTGGGGCGATGTGATTCAGGGTTTCATCCTGATGGCAGGTGCTTTGTTTGCTATGGTTTTTATGGTAGCCGGCGTAGATGGCGGTTTGGGTGGTTTCATTCAGTTATCGCTTGACCAGGATAAGTTGTTTTTATTTGATACCAGCCTGGATTGGTCCAAACCAGTGATGTGGGTGGTGCTTCTAGGAGGCTTTGCCAATAGTTTAATTGCCTATACCAGTGACCAATCGGTGGTTCAGCGTTATATGACTACAAAGGATGAACGTGCTACAGCCCGAAGCATCTGGTTAAACGGCATTATCAGCGTACCTGTGTCGATTGTATTCTTCCTCTTAGGAACAGGCTTATATGCCTTTTACACATCCAATCCGGAAGCAATTTCCATTACCATTCCAAAACTGGATGCCGTTTTTCCGCATTTTATTGTGAGTGAGATGCCGGCCGGACTGGCTGGTTTGTTGATAGCTGCGGTTTTTGCAGCAGCCATGTCCACCTTGTCATCCAACATTAACTCGGTAGCTGCTGTGATTACATCTGATTTTTACAAAGTGCTGAAATTGAATGTGTCTGCCAAAAGCACCTTGCTGGTGGCGCGTTGGTCCGGTATCATCGTCGGAGTGTTGGGCATTGGCATGGCTTTGGTATTAGCCACCTGGGATATTGCTTCGTTATGGGATCAGTTCAATACCTTCCTGGGATTATTAACCGGAGGATTAGCCGCTTTCTTTATGATGGGAATTTTCTTTAAGCGTATTTCCGGTATAGCAGCCTTAATTGGTGTTGCAGTTGGTTTGGTGGCTTTACTTTATCTGCGTAATGCTTCCGATATGTCGTTTCTGTTGTATGGTGCAGCCGGCATTACAGTGAGCGTGTTGGTAGGATGGCTATTAAGTTTTATCTGGCCTGCTAAATCTGTAGAAAGTCAGTTAGTTTATGAAGGAATAAAAAAGAACCGGGAAAAGAAATAAGGGATGAATAATAGAAAAGTTAGTAAAGAACGCATCGAACAATTTATCAACCAATATCGGAATGAATTGGAGGGCAGCGTGATTCCTTTCTGGATGAATCACTCAAAAGACACAACTCATGGTGGTTATTTTACCTGCCTGACCAGGGAAGGAGAGGTATATGATACCGACAAGTTTATCTGGTTGCAGGCCCGTGAGGTATGGCAGTTTGCTAAATTGTACAACACCTACGAACAAAGGGAAGAGTGGCTTGAAATGGCCTTGCATGGTGCTCGTTTTTTGCAGAAGCATGGCGCAGATGAGAAAGGGCAATGGTATTTCTCATTGAATCAGCAAGGAGAGCCATTGATTCAGCCTTACAATATCTTTTCGGATTGCTTTGCAACAATGGCGTTTGGCCAGTTATACAAGGCGACAGGAGATGAGGAATATGGACAGCTGGCCCGTGATACGTTTTACTCGATTTTAAAGCGTCAGGATAATCCCAAAGGAACCTACAACAAAGCGTATCCTGGAACACGGGTACTAAAGAATTTTGCATTGCCTATGATTTTATCCAATCTGGCACTGGAAATTGAATCCTTATTACCACAGGAAATGATTCAGGAGACATTGGACAAAATCATTCATGAGGTGATGGAAGTATTTTATTTTCCTGAAGAAAGCCTTGTTCTGGAGAATGTGAGTCTGGATGGACAGTTCGTCGATTGCTTTGAGGGGCGTTTAATGAACCCAGGGCATGCCATCGAAGCCATGTGGTTTATGATGGATTTGGGTGAAAAACTGAATCGACCTGAATTAATTGAGAAAGCCGTTAAAATCACATTGGATACCTTGGAATATGGTTGGGATAAAGAACATGGAGGAATCTTTTATTTCATGGATTTAAAGGGCCATCCAACGCAGCAACTCGAATGGGATCAGAAGCTTTGGTGGGTACATCTGGAGACTTTGGTAGCATTGCTGAAAGGCTATTATCATACCGGAAATGAGGCTTGTTGGGAATGGTTTGAAAAAGTACATGATTATGCCTGGAATCACTTTTCAGATCCGGAGCATGGCGAGTGGTATGGATACCTGAGCCGCGAAGGAAAAGTATTGCTGCCATTAAAAGGCGGCAAGTGGAAAGGTTGCTTTCATGTGCCCAGAGGTTTGATGTATTGTTTACAAACTTTGGAACGAATTAATGATAGGAAATAGTTTTTCCTGTTTGTTTAGATTTTTGAGGCCGGTTGTTACCGGCCTTTCTTGTCAATCGTCTATTGCCAATTAAGTTTACCTCAAAAGGATTGTATGCAATGGTACATCATTTTGCTATTGTATGCTTGATGTGTTATCCCCTTTATACTTCGATGGCGTTGTTCCAAACTGCTCTACAAAACATTTACGGAAATAAGCTGCATCATTAAAACCAATTTTGGTGGCCGTTTCGCTAACCGAATAATTCCCCGATTTCAATAATTGAGCCGCATACCTGATTCGGATGGAGCGTATAAAAGTGGCAATGTTATCACCGGTGAAGGTCTTAATTCGACGATAAAGAGTGGGTTGACTCATATTAAGCTTTTCGGCCAGCATAGCGGCATTAAACATTGGATTGGTCAGGTTTTTTTCAACTAGTTCAATGGCCTGTCTGATAAACAGTTCATTCTGTGGTTCTATCTCAACGTTAGACGGTGATAAGGTAACTTTTTGACTGTAATATTGCTTTAAATGAGCTCTGTTTTTTAGTATGTTATCAACTTTTGTTAATAGGATTTCCGAAGCGAATGGTTTGGTAAGGTAGTCATCGGCACCTGTTTCCAATCCTTCCAGCATATCACTTTCTTCACTTTTAGCCGTTAGCATTATCACTGGAATGTGGCAAAGATGGTCGTCTGTTCTAATCGTCTCGCAGAGCTGGTGTCCGTCCATTAAGGGCATCATCACATCTGTAATAATTAGGTCTGGCTGTTCTTTTTCAATCAGTATTAAAGCTTCTTTTCCATTGGCAGCATGTTGGATGGCATACCTGCTGCTAAGCAAAGAGCCTAGATAGTGGCGCAATTCCTCATGATCTTCAACAATCAGTACTTTAAAACTATTTGGCTCTTCATTTTGTACAATAGATTTTACTGGTTGCTTTCTGGCTTCAGGAATCAAAGGCTCTTTAGTGGTTTGGCCTTTTCCTTTTTCAGCATCGCTCAAATGCTGATGTCCTAATGGTATTCTAACAGTGAACTCAGCTCCTTTGCCCGGTTTACTTTCGACAGCAATATTTCCATGATGCAGTTGTACAAGCTCTTTTACCAGTGAAAGACCAATGCCTGAGCTACTAATGTCTTTGATTGCTTGATTTTGAAGCTGATAAAAGCGTTCAAAAATTTTCTCGTGTTCAGATTCAGGAATACCGGGGCCGCTATCTTTAACAGAGATTAGGCACTCGTCGTTCTTGCATTTGACATGGATGGATACGGTACTTTTCTCAGGAGAGAATTTTATGGCATTTGACAGCAGGTTAGATACCACAATTTGCAGCTTCTCAACATCAAACCAAACTTTAGCAGAGGATTGATCAGAATCAAAAATGAGCTGTACATTTCTCATTTGCGCAAATGGCTTAAAACGCTCAGTCAGCTTCTCAATAAACCCGACGATATCATTTTCGGAAGCCTGGAGCTGCATTTGTGTCACTTCAGCTTTGCGTAAATCAAGCAGTTGTGAGATTAAAGCATATAGGTGTGCCGCCTGTTGATGAACCATCTCCAACTGTTTATTTGCAAATTCCGGTAGCGACTTTGTTCTCAGTAAATCCTTTACTGGCGCAAGGATCAATGTGAGAGGCGTTCGTAACTCATGAGATATATTGGTGAAAAAGCGAGATTTCATCTCGGCCAGCTCATGCTCTTTGTCTTTTTCTATTCGGGCGATGTTTAACTCATGTTCCAGCTCTTTACTCTGTAACTCCAAATCTTTAGTCCGGTAGATTTGCTTCATCCGGTAGCGGTAGAAACCTGTTAAAAGTAAAATGATAGTGGTCGCAATCAAGAGTTGTCCCCACCAGCTTGCATACCAGGCCGGATAAATTGTGACGGCTAGTTGGGCTGGTTGTTCATTCCAAACTTCATCGCAGTTGGCAGCCAAAACCTCGAACCTGTAGCTGCCCGGTTTCAGGTTGTTGAAGGTCACAGCCCCTTGCGTTCCATCAACTGAGGTCCAGTCTTCTTCAAAGCCTGACAAACGGTACTTATATTTATTCGATTTTTGATTGAGGTATGATAATCCAACGAAGTTGACGGCAAAGCTGTTTATGGGATGATGCAGTTCGATGGCAGACGTATATGGTGCAGCTTTGGTCAGAAGCACCTTCTTATTCACAGTCTCCATCACACGAACAGGATGGTTTTGTATCTCAATTTCGGTGATATAAACAGGCGTTGAATAGTCCCTTTTCTGAATACTATCCGGATGAAAGTATAACAGCCCTTTGTTGTTGCCAAAAATGAGTTGTCCATCCGGCGTTTTAAAAACAGCGCGCAGGTTATTGGCAATATAGTAGTTGGTAAACGTTTGTGTTTGGGTATTGAACTTTGAAATGCCTGAGTTGGTGCCAATCCATAGCTCATTAGCTTGAGAAGTTAAACAAGCCACAAAATTATGGCATAAGCCATCACGCTTGTCAAAAAAGTGAATGGTTGAATGCATGGCATCGTAATAGCCCAGGGCGCTTCTGTAACCAATCCATATTCGGCCATCCGGCATCTGATGAAGTGCCCACACCTCTTTATTTCCCAAAATATCGGATGAGGTGTGTAAATCGTTGAACTGATTAAAACGAAACGAATCAAGCTCCTGATAGATGAGCTTGTTCAGACCATTATCTGTACCTATCCACAGAGCTTTATCCTTATCTTCCAGTATGGCCCTGATGTTGTTGCCCGATAGTTGATACTTAATCTTTGAATTAGCTTGTGTCAGATGAAATTCATTATTATCTCTGCCATAGAGGATTAAGCCATTGCTGGTGCCTAACCAAAAACGCCCTTGGCTGTCAATGGATAAGGCTTGAATCCGGCCTTCCCAATTTTCATTTTTTGCAGGTTTGACTTTTATTTCTCTAACAATATCCTGTTCAGGTTGATAATACAATAGCGACGATTCCAATGTACCAAACCAAATATTTCCAGATTCATCTGTTACAGATGAAAGAACAATGTCTGAAGGAATGAATCTATTTCCTTTGCCGGAGGTAGAAAATTGTTCGATGCCATTTGTCGGCTCTGATGATAGTGGCAGAGTTGTTTTCTTGATTCCACCATGATAGAGGGCTATGTAGAGATTATTCTGCCAATCAGAGCTGAAGCTTTTAACCTCGTATAGACTATTAAAGCGGATACGGCTGAAAAACTGTTTCTCCAGGTTGATTTTAACTGCTCCACCACCGTGCGTGCCAATCCAGATAACGCCTGAAGGGTCAGATAAAATCGAAATCACCCGATTCTCCAGTTTATCTTTAAACAGGGAATGATCCCAATTATAGTGTTGACTCCTGGTTTTGTTATTTAGTATGTGGACCTGGTCTAATCCATCCCAGGTGGCAATCCAGTAGTCTCCACTGTAATCCTTTACAACACCGTAAACATCTTTGTGGCTGATGATCGTATTATCATTGGGTTGATGGGCGATGACCTCTATTTCACCGGTATTTGTGTTTAAGATATAGATACCATGACCAATGGTGGATATGATCAAATGATTGTCAATAAATGAAAGATTGGTCACAATGAACATTGGATGGCCAGAACTGGAGGGTTTTAATGGGAAAGAATGAAACTGATCGGTGGTTGGGTTGTAGCTAACCACCATGTTGGTATTGGTACCCATCCATATTTGGCTATCAGGTGCTTTCGCAATGCAGGAAAAAGTATCGTATAATAGGCTTCGGCTGTTGGTTTTATTTCGCCATACAACACTGTAATCTTCAATCCTGTTGGCAAAATCAGCAAACTTTAGAATAGCTAGTCCCGAAGATGTGGATAGAATAACCCCCTTGTTAAAATCACCCGAAACTCCATTCACAGGGATAGAGTTAAAAGTGTTGTCAGGAGCAGGATTGATTTTGATGTGAGCCCGGAATGATTCAGTTGTAGGGTCAAAAACATACAACCCATTGGGAGAGCCAATCCATAAATAGCCATCTGGACATTGGTACAGGCTAAGTACATGAAGCGAACTTTTTTCAGGATAGTAGGATTTGAGATTGAATCCATCATAACGATTGAGCCCATCTGAAGTACCAAACCATATAAATCCCGAATCATCTTTCAGGATGGCGTTAACATTGTTATCCGATAAACCATCCTGCAAGGTAATGTACTCTGCACTGATGGAGTAGTCGGTGGCAGCTACATACTGAATGAAGTATCCCAGAATTATAATTGCAAGAAGTCTTGAACGCATTGATGGCCCCTTTTAGATAGTTGTAGTCCAAAAATACAAAAATCTATTCACCTGCATTCTTGATTAAAGATGTGGACTATTAATGCTTTGTAAGTAGAAGATAATCAGCATTTAGAATTGTGTGATGATTAATTAATCCATATAAATTGAATAATCTGTCTATGTGATGACTGCACAAAAAACCATTGATTCTTGATGATTTCACCGCTGCCAGGTCGCAGCAAGGGCTGATAAATTTGTAATTGATGTATTCGCATAAAAATAACAGTCAAAATAACGTCAGATGATCAAAGGTGGACTAATAGCTTGTATGCTGTTTATTGTTTTTAGCATCAACAGCCAAAACAATAAATGGGAAAATCAGCACATTATTCAGGAGAATAAAATGGATGCAAGGGCAACTTCGTACTCTTACAGAAGTGTGAGCGCTGCCCAAAATATGGATCGGGAGCAGTCCGAAGTCCAGTCATTAAATGGAGACTGGCAATTCCGTTTCACGCCAGATAGTAAAAATCGTTCTACTGATTTTGTAACTATTGATTATGATGCACATTTGTGGGATACTATTTCGGTGCCATCATGCTGGGAAATGCAAGGTTACGGAACACCTATTTATACCAATGAAGTATATCCGTTTACGCCCAATGCGCCTTTCATCGACAGGACGAACCCTGTTGGTTCATATATAAAAGAGTTCGAATTGCCTGAAAAATGGCAGGATGAACAGGTAATCATCCATTTTGGAGGAGTGTCATCGGCATTCTATTGCTGGTTGAATGGAGAGTACGTTGGTTATAGCCAAGGCAGCCGCTTGCCAGCTGAGTTTGATTTAACCAACCACCTTCAACCGGGAAAGAATAAGCTGGCAGTTCAGGTGATTCGCTGGTCCGATGGTAGTTACCTCGAAGATCAGGATCACTGGCGAATGAGCGGTATTAATCGTGAGGTGTATTTAATGGCCCAACCAAAGATTCATGTTAATGATTTTGCCATCCGCACGCCTCTTGATAATGATTATCAAAGTGCGCTGTTTCAGATACGCCCTGAAGTGGTTGTAACTGACGGTAACAGTAAAGGTTGGACGCTGGAAGTAAACTTGCTGGACCAAAATGGAAGTTCAGTATTGGATAGCGCTATGCAGCTACCAGTAAATAGCATTATAAACGAGTGGTATCCGGCCCGTGATAATGTTTATTTCGGAAAGATGGAAACTCGCATTGACCAGCCACATCTTTGGAGCGATGAAGATCCATATTTGTACACGGCTCTCATCACACTGTTGGATAATGCAGGAAAGGTAGTTGAGGCGCGCAGCAGTTATGTTGGTTTTCGTGAATACACTTACAGCGACAAAGGTGCTTTTTTAGTTAACGGCAAGCCCGTAAAACTAAAAGGAGTGAATCGTCACGACCACAGTGAGACAGGTGGTAAAACAATGACGCGTGAGGAGATGAAGCGCGATATTGAACTGATGAAACTGTACAATCTGAATGCAGTTCGTACAGCTCATTACCCTAATGATCCTTATGTGTATGAGTTGTGTGATCGTTATGGTATTTACGTGATGGACGAAGCGAATATTGAGTCACACGGCTATGGAGGTAAACTGGCCAATGATCCTTCATGGAATCAATCATTTATGGATCGGGTGATTCGCATGGTGGAGCGCGACAAAAACCACGCATCCATTTTCTCATGGTCGTTGGGTAACGAGTCGGGTTGTGGACCAAATCACGCGGCGGCAGCTGGCTGGATTCGCGATTTCGATCCTACTCGTCTGATCCATTACGAAGGAGCACAGGGAGTACCAACACACCCTGATTACATCCCACTCAACTCTAAAGAATGGGGTGTCAGATACCACTCAAAAATGGCGAATCCAACCGATCCGTCTTATGTGGACATGCTCAGTCGTATGTATCCCTCATTGGAACAGCTGGAGGCGCTGGGGAGCAATCCTGATTTAAAGAGGCCCGTTGTGATGTGTGAATACGCCCATGCGATGGGTAATTCACTTGGCCATTTAAAAGAGTACTGGGACATCGTTTACGAGCATCCGATTATTGCGGGTGGGTTTATTTGGGACTGGATTGACCAGGGTATTCGTGCTGAAGATGAAGATGGAACAGTTTTTTGGAAATATGGCGGTGACTTTGGCGATCAACCTAATCTGGGTAATTTCTGCCTCAATGGTATTGTAGGTCCGGATCGTTCTGTCAAGCCTCAATTGCAAGAATGCAAGTACGTGTTTCAGCCCATTCGTTTCAACGCGATTGATATTAAAGAAGGACAAATCGCCATTGAAAGCTTGTACAATTTCATTTCAACAAACGAATACTATTTTAAGTGGTCGGTGTCAAAAGAAGGAAAGGAACTGCGTTCAGGCACCATCAATGATATAGTGATTGAGCCAGGCCAGATGCATCAATTGGCCTTGCCTCTAAATAAGATAAAGCTACAGGATGATAGTGAATATGTGGTACGCGTGAGCATGCATCATAAACACGAAACGGCCTATTCAGCAGCAGGCTATGAGGTAGCCAAACAGCAGTTCATTGTTACACCGGAGAAAAGCACAGCTGATGTGTCTCCCAAAGGCAATAAAGGACTGACATTGACGCAGACGGATGAGCAGATTACGATTGCCAACAAACAGTTTGAGGTGCAATGGTCGAAGATAACCGGTCAGCTGACGAGCTATGCATTTAAAGGACACAGATATATTGAGGCCGGTCCCCAGGCGAACTTCTGGCGTCCGCAAACCGATAACGATTTCCGGGGATGGAAATCACATAAGCAATCGGGCTTTTGGAGAGATATTAAGCATGTTGAACCTGAAGTAAATGTATCTGTGGAGCAGAGTACAGCCTCATGTTATCGGGTATATGTGGAGCAGGTATACAGTGACTCATTGAGTGTGACAACTAAATACGATGTTGACAACCAGGCCAATGTGTTGGTGGAGATGGCAGTAGAAATGAATGAACAACTACCGATGCCTTTAAGAATAGGTTCGGAACTGAACATTAGCTCATCACTTCAGAGTATGAAGTTTTATGGTAAAGGGCCTTGGGAAAACTACAATGACCGGGCATTCTCGGCTGAGTTGGATGTACATAAGGGGACAGTTAAAGATTTCATCCATCACTATGTAACTCCTCAGGAGTGCAGTAATCATACCGAGGTGCGATGGCTTGAACTGACCAATGCACAAGGCAAAGGTATTCGCATTACCGGGGCTCAACCATTAAGTACATCGGTTTGGCCATGGTCGGCTAAGAATCTGGAAGCAGCCAAACACATTAATGAGCTGAAAACAGCACAACATTTAACCCTTAACCTGGATCTATTGCAAGTTGGAGTAGGCGGAACAAATACCTGGTCAGAAAAATCAAAAACGATTGAAAAGTACCAGATTCAGCCAGGTGACTATACTTACTCCTATCAGATATCAGCGATTAAATAATAAAACCCAAGCATCTAAAGCAGATATTAACTACATATCTAATGAAAAAACAATATATACAGATGGCTTTATGTTTGGCGATTGTCGCCATACTGTTCGCCGGCTGTCAACCAGCAAAGAACCAGCAAGACCAAAAGAAGCCAAATATCCTTTTCATCATGACGGATGATCATTCGTTGCAAACTTTCAGTGCATACGATAATCGTTTTATTGAAACGCCTAATCTGGACAGGATTGGCGAAGAAGGTGCGATTTTCAGAAATAGTTTCGTGACGAATTCGATTTGCGGACCAAGCCGTGCCGTTATGCTCACGGGTAAGCACAGTCATAGAAACGGGCACATCAACAATTCGTTAACCTTTGACGGCAGTCAAATGACTTTCCCAAAGTTGTTGAAGGCTAATGGTTATCAAACCAGCATTGTGGGTAAATGGCATCTGAGAAGTTTGCCAACCGGATTCGATAACTACGAGGTGCTGATTGGTCAGGGTGATTACTATAACTCTGATTTTATTGCCAATGGAGATACGATTCCTTCAGAAGGCTATGTGACCAACGTGATTACAGATAAAAGCATCAACTGGCTTGAAAATCGAGATGCAGAAAAACCTTTCTGCCTGTTAGTGCACCATAAGGCTACACACCGTATCTGGCAACCCGACACAGCTTTGTTTCATCTGTTTAAAAACAGGGAGTTTGATGTGCCAGAAACATTTTTTGATGATTATCAGAATCGTCAGGCCGCAGCGGAACAACGCATGCACATTGCCAATGATATGGATTTGGTATATGATCTTAAATTATTGGATGAAGAAGGAAAAATTCAAACTAAGTATCGAAAGAACTACGAACACATGATCGCCCAGCTGACACCTGAACAACGCGAGGCCTGGGACAAAGAATATGATCCTATTATAGAAGATTTCAAATCGAGAAACCTCGAAGGCAAAGAGCTGGCACTATACAAATATCAGCGATATATGCAGGATTACCTGCGTTGTGTGGCGTCGGTTGACAATAATATCGGACGTTTATTGAATTACCTGGAGGAAAAAGGTGAGTTGGATAATACATTGATTGTCTATTCTTCCGATCAGGGCTTCTACATGGGTGAGCACGGTTGGTTTGACAAGCGTTTTATGTACGAACAATCGTTGCGAACGCCTTTAGTGATGCGCTACCCAAAGGTCATTAAGCCCAAAACGCAATTGCATCAGTTAGTGCAGAACATTGACTATGCACCCACGTTTTTAGATGTTGCTGGTCTGAAAGTGCCTGCCGATATGCAAGGCGAAAGCCTGGTAAAACTCTTTAATGATAAAGACGCTGATTGGCGTGAGGCTATTTACTATCACTACTACGAGTTCCCCAACGAACACATGGTGAAGCGTCATTATGGCATCCGCACCGGCCGTTATAAGTTAATTCATTTCTACAACGATATTGACAAATGGGAGCTTTACGATTTGGTTGATGATCCTAATGAGATGGTTAACCTTTATGATCACCAATCGATGCAGGATTTGATTAGCAAGCTGAAAAAGCAACTAAAGGAACTACAAGAGAAGTATGAGGATACCGATTTAAGTACCTACTAAGCTCTACACTTTCAATCTCCAATTATGAAAAAACATCTAATGATAATGATAACCAGTTGGCTCATTGGGCTGACTGGCTTTGCCACTAATTCAGTTAAAGATTTCTTATTGCCTCTTCCGCAAACTATCAAGGTGGAAGATGGGGCGTTTAATGGTCATGCCGGACGCATTGAACTATCTGGCGATATTAAAGATGCCCGTGTGTTATCCGAACTCAAGAAGGTACGTGCTGCGTTTCAGAATATTGGTCTGAACTGGAACATCACAAGAGCTTGTGCCAATGGCGAATCTCCCATTATGAAAGTAAGTATCGATGGAGATTTAGACCTAAACGAGCAAGGATATCAACTGCTGATTGCGGCTAATCAAATTGAACTAGTGGGAGTGGATCTGGCTGGCGTATACAATGGATTTCAAACGTTGAAGCAGATCATTCGCTATTCTGAGGAGGCTGGGTATTTGCCGCTTGTATCCATCACCGATTATCCTGATTTTAAAAACAGAGGGTTTATGCTGGACGTAAGCCGTGATAAAGTACCCACATTAACCACTTTATATCAGATTATCGATCATCTGGCTGAATGGAAAATGAACCAGTTGCAGCTTTATACTGAGCATACTTTTGCTTATCAAAAACATCAGAAAGTATGGCAGGATTATTCACCCTATACTGCTGAAGATATTATAACAATTAATGAGTATTGCCAGGAGCGCTTTATCGAATTGGTGGCCAACCAAAACTCATTAGGACATATGGAGCGTTGGTTGGAGCATACCGACTACCAGCATCTGGCAGAGTTGGAAAAGGTACAAAAGGATGGGCCTCATCATTTACAACGACGCACCACTTTAAATCCGGTTGATCCGCGTTCTATGGAGCTCGTTGAAAGTCTATACGATGAGTTGTTACCTAACTTCTCATCTAAAACGGTCAATATTGGTGGTGATGAGCCATGGGAATTAGGACATGGACGTTCGAAAGAGGCCTGCGATGAACAAGGGAAAGGCGAAGTGTACATCAGCTACATGTCCGAATTAACAAATTATTTAAGTTCACAGGGGTATCAGCCTCAGATGTGGGCAGACATTATACTCAACTATCCTAAACAATTGCACCGCCTACCTGAAGATCTGACTTGTTTGGTTTGGGGCTACCGTTCGTGGTACCCGTTTGAAAAAAACAGTCGCAAGATGCACGATGCCGGAGTGCCTTTCTATGTTTGTCCGGGTACTTCCAGCTGGCAGTCCTTCATTGGTCGATGGCCCAATGCACAGGCAAACCTTTTAAAAGCAGCAAAGGCAGGCAAAAAGTATGAGGCTAGTGGTTATTTAATCACCGATTGGGGCGACTTTGGCCATTGGCAGCCCTTTGTCATCAGTTATCCCGCCATCATATATGGTGCCGGATTATCTTGGGCGGTGGAAGCAAACGAGTCATTGGATGTAAATACTCACCTGGCTTATTCACTCATGAAGCATCCAAACACTGAGCTGGCTCAACTTATAATGGAACTCGGAAGTGTTTATAAATTATATGATGGAGATATTCAAAAGTACGTCAATGTATTTTACGATATCCTTCGTTCTCCCGATGATCCGTTATCCACTCCTAGATTGGAGCATGTTAATGCAGAGAATACCGAAGCTGTTCTGCAGAAGTTAAATATGTTAATTGAGCAACTAGAACGTTGTCCGGCCTATAATAAAGAGCAACAATTACTAATTGAGGAACTTCAACTGGCCGCTGGTTTTGCGCGTCACAGTGCTCTGATGGCCAAAGAACGCTTACTGTTGCCTGATAATAAAATGAGTCATGCTAGTGATTCTGTAAAAGAAACAATGCAGGAAGATTGGGATGCCTTGCTGGCTCAATTCAGACGATTATGGATGCAAAGGAACCGCTCAGGAGGTTTGCAAAATAGTCTTCGCGGATTCGAACCCATTGAAAATGCCTATCGAATTAATAATTGACTATGAAAAAAACACGTTTTATCATGCATAGTATTGTCTTGCTTTCTATTGCATGGCTGGCTGTTTTAACCAGTTGCAGCAGTGTCGTTGATAAAGAGAAAGAGCAACCCAATATTATCTTGTTTTTGGTGGATGATATGGGTTGGCAGGATACATCAGTGCCCTTTTGGACCGAAAGAACACCACTCAACGATAAGTACCATACACCAAATATGGAGTGTTTGGCTCAACAGGGAATGAAATTTACACAAGCGTATGCCTGTGCTGTCTGTTCTCCAACTCGCGTAAGTCTGATGAGTGGTATGAATGCCGCCCGTCACAGAGTCACTAACTGGACACTTAGACGAGGCGTGTCGCAGGATGCGAAGGATGAAGTATTGGAGTTTCCAAAGTGGAATATGAATGGTTTACAGACCGCTGACTCGATTGAATATGCGGTTGACACCACTCCGCTACCGCAGGTCTTAAAGGACAATGGTTATTTTACCATCCATGCAGGGAAGGCCCATTTTGGAGCTTTGACAACTCCATCTGCCAATCCTTGTAACCTTGGATTTGATATAAACATTGCAGGTCATGCTGCGGGAGGACCTGCCACTTATCAAGGACTTAAAAACTACGGTCATGATGAGAATGCTATCCCTCTTAGTGTATGGGCGATACCAGGGTTGGAGAAATACCATGGTCAGGACATTAATCTGACGGAAGCATTAACTACTGAAGCTAAACTGGCTTTGGATAGTGCGCTGAGCGTTGATAAGCCTTTTTTCCTCTACATGGCTCATTATACTATTCATGTGCCAATTGAAGCAGATAATCGGTTCTATCAGAAATACAAGAGTCAAGGACTTGACGAAACTGAAGCACGTTATGCATCGATGGTAGAAGGAATGGATAAGAGCTTGGGTGATTTAATGGATTACCTTGAGCAGAAAGGCATTGATGATAACACCATCATATTATTTATGTCCGATAATGGTGGACTGAGTGCGCATGCCCGTGGAGGTGAGTTACATGTGCATAATGCACCGCTTAATAGCGGTAAAGGTTCAGCTTACGAAG
Organism: Carboxylicivirga mesophila; assembly: GCF_018271975.1. GTDB lineage: Bacteria > Bacteroidota > Bacteroidia > Bacteroidales > Marinilabiliaceae > Carboxylicivirga > Carboxylicivirga mesophila. The sequence continues at coordinate 91,645 of NZ_JAGUCN010000005.1, read as the reverse complement.
GTGGTATTCGGGAGCCGATGATAGTAAAATGGCCAGGTGTAGTTCAGCCAAAAACTAAATGTGATGATTACCTGATTATCGAAGATTTTTATCCGTCGATACTTGAGATGGCAGGCATTATAAATGTAACTCCGAAGCAAGATATTGATGGTATGAGCTTTGTGCCTATGCTATTGCAGGAAGGAAGTACAGCTGCAGATCGTGATCTTTTCTGGCATTTCCCAAACAAATGGGGCGGACACGGACCAGGTATCGGAACCACCAGTACCATTCGAAGTGGCCAGTGGAAACTGATTTATTGGTACAGAGACCAGCACTTTGAGCTGTTTAATATACATCAGGATATTGGAGAGACAAACAACCTGGCAGCTGAACACCCTCAAATAGTTAAAGAGTTGGCGAAAAAGCTGGGTGATTATTTGCGCAGTGTGAATGCCCAAAGGCCCTCAAACAAACAAAATGGACAGATAGTACCCTGGCCCGATGAGGTACAGTTATAGGTGGTATAGTTTACGATTTTACTGATAGTAAGTGATGAAAGATAATAAAGAAGTAAAAATAGTTTCACAGTTGATCGATGGTGATGAAAAGGCTGTTGCCTGGATCGTATCGAACTATAGATTACGTCTTTTGAATTTTATTCAGCAAAGTCTTCCCAAAGAAGAAGATGCAGAAAGCCTCGTTCAGGAGGTATTTCTCATTATATGGAATAAGCGGAAAACACTTAAGCAGGATGCATCCTTGGATGCATTCATCTTTACCGTGGCCCGAAACCTGATGATTGACCACATGCGCAAGCTTATTCGTCAGCGCAAGTATATTGAGGAAACCATTGCAAGCAGTCAGGATATTGATGACTCAACCGTCGAGTCTATAGAATATAAGGAGGTTGAGCAGCAGGTATTCAAATATATAGATGAATTGCCAGCCAAAGGCCGCGAGATATTTATACTCAATAAAATTGAAGGCATGAGCTATAGAGCTATTGCACAAATGCTGGGTATTAGTGAACATACCGTAAATGCGCATATGTACAATTCTACAAAGTTTCTTAAGAATAATCTGAAGGAATTGATATGCCTGTTAATCGTGTTACTGGTGGCTGGATAAGTTAATTATGTGTTGTTTGAAAAAAAAGTAGGTGTGTAAAGTGCAGTTGGTGAGGATGATGTAGTTTTTATTGAAAAAAATAGAAATAGCACTAATAGATGCAAGGACTTCAATCGTATTTAATGTAGATGAGCGAAAATAAATCACATATAGACGCAAAGATAAACCGCTTGTATTCCGATAAGATGTTGGGTAAGGAGGCGATACAGGATTTGGAAAGCTGGTTAGATAACGATTCTGAAAGAGAGGAATTGTTGTTGTACTTTTCAGAGAAATGGGAAGCAGTCAAAACATCTGATGTTAAAGAGGCGAATCAGACTAAGAGGCTATTTATAACATCGACTTGGTGGAATCTCCAGTTTTATAAAAATTTAGCAGCTATTCTCTTACTTCCTCTTATAGGAGCATTGCTTTTTGTGATCATTAATAAAAAAGTTGCGGATACTCAACTGATGACCGTTAGAACAGAGCTAGGTGACAGGGCTCATTTCTTCTTGCCAGATGGTACTGAAGTTCACATGAATGCACTCTCAACGCTAAGCTATAACTTAAGTTATGGGGTGAATCAGCGTAATGTTCAGGTGACAGGAGAAGTATACTTTGATGTATTTAAAAATCCGTCTTTGCCGTTTGTAGTCTCTTCAGATTCGATAACCGTAGAAGCGTTAGGGACACAGTTTATGGTAAGAAATTATCTGGACGAACCGTTTGTGCGCTCTTCGCTTCTTGAAGGTAAGATAAAGGTTGAAAGTACAGATGAGGGAATGGTTTTGGTGCCCGGTGAAAGCGTGGAATACAATAAAGCGGCATCAGTGCTTACTAAAAAGCGTTTCGATTTAGGAATGGGACTAGCCTGGACGAATGGGAGTCTCATTTTTAAGGATGATACCATGGAGGACGTTTGCCGTAAAATTGAGCACTGGTATGGTGTAGACGTGATTTGCAATATGGCTGACTTTAAAGGTAAAACCTTTTCTCTGCGCTTGAGAAAAGAAGAGACACTTTATAATCTATTGGCGATTATGGGTGAGGTGTTACAGCTCAACTACAGAATGAATGATGATAAACTAATAATAACTAAAAAACGGATTAACAATTAAAAAAGCAGACAATATTGGCCTATTGTCTGCTTAATCAATGAACTAATTTCTAATTAATTCAGCAAAACACAAATTTATGAAAAGAAAAACAAATCATCCGGATTGTTTGCTCAATTATCGGAGGAAAAAAATTTATCGTATAATGAAGCTACTGAGTGTATTCTTGTTTTGTGGCTCGATGGTCATTTCTGCAGCCGGCTATGCACAAAACAAGCGCGTGACCATTCAAGAAAGTACTATTTCAATCCAGGAGCTATTTGAGCAGATTGAAAATTCTGCAGACTGTAGATTCGCCTACAGCAATTCTCAGCTTAATCCGCAGCAAATCGTTTCGGTGAATGTTAAGGACAGCGATGTTGAAGAGGTGCTTAAGCAGGTACTGGATAAAAATCTTACTTACAAAGTAATTGAGAACTATTATGTGATTGTTGATAAAACACAGAGCGATGTGGTTACTCAGGTTCAACAGCATGTAGTGGAAGGTAAAGTGACTGATCATATGGGTGAGCCTTTACCGGGCGTTAACGTGTACGAACAGGAGAATCCAACATCTGGTGTTATCACTGGTATTGATGGAACCTTTTCAATAAGTGTGAGTTCAGAGAATGCCAGTTTGACTTTCTCATTTGTGGGGTTTGAGTCTCAGGTTGTGAATGTGGCTGGCAGAACCAACTTTAATATTACCATGGTGGAGGAAGCGACCGGATTGGATGAAGTGGTTGTAGTTGCCTATGGTACACAAAAAAAGGTAAATGTTACGGGCTCTGTGTCAGCTGTTACCTCCGATAAAATTGAGGAACGTCCTGTGCAGAATGTATCACAGGCTTTACAAGGAATCGTACCAGGTTTAAATGTGACCTCTTCGGGTGGTGGTGAATTAAATAATCCGCTTAAAATCAATATCCGTGGAGCTGGTACAATCGGTGATGGATCTAATTCAGGTCCACTGATCTTAATTGATGGCATGGAGGGTGACATGAACTCGCTCAACCCACAGGACATTGAAAGTATCTCTGTTTTGAAAGATGCCGCATCTTCTGCTATCTATGGTTCACGCGCACCATTTGGAGTCATCCTGATTACGACCAAAAGAGGTAAGGAAGGTCGTATGCAAATCAACTACAATAACAACTTCCGTTGGAGCGATCCATTATTGAAGCCTAATATGTTGGATTCATATACTTTTGCCAATTACTGGAACGATGCCCGTGCCAATGCAGGACAGAATCCAGCGTTTACCGATGAAGTATTGGAACGTATTCTAGCCTACCAAAAAGGAGAAATAGACTATGGAACAGTAGCTAATACCAATGGAGACAGATGGCAGCAGTATACAGGTTCGCATGCTAATACCGATTGGTTTGAGGAGCATTATAAAAGCTGGACACCGTCGCAGGAGCATGCTTTAAGCCTCAATGGTGGTTCGGAAAAGGTACAATATTACTTGTCAACCAATTACTTGAACCAGAATGGGCTGTTGCGTCATGCTGATGATACATTCGACAGGTTCACAGTAACAGCAAATGTAACGGCTCAATTAGCTGATTTCGTTAATATCCGCTATAATACGAAGTTTATCCGCGAAACTTATGAAAAGGCCACACACCAGTTTGGCTTGTTCTATCATAACATTGCACGCCGCTGGCCTACTAATCCGGTTTATGATCCAAATGGTTTTTATGCCGATGGCGGTGAGATTCTGCAATTAAGAGAAGGCGGAAGAAATGTATCGGAGAAAGATCAACATTACCAGCAGTTCAAATTAGATATTGAACCAGTAAAGGGCTGGAAGCTGATTGGTGAGTTAAACTATCGTACCGATACTTACTTTAGCAGTAGCAATTATTTGCCAGCTTATGCACATGATGTAGCAGGAAATCCATATGCGGTAGGTGTTGGCTGGTTGTCGCCAGGTAGTACGCAAGCATCTGAATATGCGTCTAAAACGACTTACATGAGTCCTAACCTCTATACTCAATTTACCAAAGAATTTGATGGGGGACATAACCTGACAGCTTTAGCTGGTTTTCAGTCGGAAGAAAATAAAACGCGTAACTTGGGCGGTTACCGTAATGATTTGATCAGTCCTGATCTGCCAACAATCAATACCGCTTCAGGTGAAGATAAAATTACCTCAGGAGGTTATGGACACTGGGCTACAGCTGGTTTCTTTGGTCGTATTAACTATAACTACCAGGAGAAGTACCTGATTGAACTGAATGCCCGCTATGATGGAACAAGCCGATTCTTAAGAGAAGAGCGTTGGAATTTATTCCCTTCTTTATCAGTGGGATGGAATATCGCAAGAGAAAACTTCTGGCAACCATTAGAGGACAAAATTAATACTTTAAAGTTACGTGCTTCATGGGGTGAACTGGGTAATCAAAACACAAAGCAATGGTATCCGTTTTATACAACCATGCCTGTTGGAACTGCTAATGGCTCATGGATGATAAACGGCATGCGTCCCAACACTGCCTTTAGTCCTGGATTGGTGAGCTCATTATTAACCTGGGAAACGGTTCGTTCATGGAACATTGGTTTAGACGCAGGGATGTTTGATAATCGCTTGACATTGGTGTTTGACTACTTCCAGCGCTTTACAGAGGATATGGTTGGACCAGCACCTGAGCTGCCAGCTACTTTAGGTACTTCTGTTCCAAAAATCAACAATGCGGATATGAAGTCCTATGGATTTGAATTGGAGCTTAGCTGGCGCGATAAAATTGGCCAGGTATCTTATGGTGTAAGAGGTATTTTAGCCGATGACCAACAGGAAGTAACCCGTTATCCAAATGAGAATGGCCGCGTTGATATGTGGTATGCCGGTCGCATGGGTGGAGAAATTTGGGGGTACACAACCCATGGTATTGCTAAAAGCGATGATGAGATGAACAACTGGTTGGCTAATCACGACCAGAGTGTGATGGGAAGCAACTGGGCAGCTGGTGACATCATGTATGAAGACCTCAATAATGATGGTGAAATCAATTCAGGAAGTGGCGTACTCGGCGATACTGGTGACTACTCAATCATTGGTAACAATACACCACGTTATAAATTCAGTATTGATGTAGATGCAGCCTGGAAAGGTATTGACTTCAGAATGCTTTGGCAAGGTGTTGGCAAGCGCGACTATGCTTTGGGGGGCCCTTATTTCTGGGGAGCGAACGGAAACATGTGGCAAGCTGCCGGCTTTAAAGAGCACATGGATTATTTCCGTCCTGAAGGTCATGAGTTAGGAGCTAATGTGGATGGATATTACCCTCGTCCAATCATGTCGTGGGAATCTAATAAGAACACTAAAACACAGACCCGATACCTTCAGAATGCGGCCTATATTCGTTTGAAGAATATCCAGTTAGGTTATACTATACCTCAAACGTTTACCAAGAAGTATGGTGTTCAGAAGCTACGTTTCTATGTATCAGGCGAGAACTTGCTGACATTTACAGAGATGACCAAAATATTTGACCCTGAAACCATTGATGGTGGATGGAGCGATGGTAAGATTTATCCGCTATCAAAAACTATTTCAGCAGGTTGTAGCATAACTTTCTAAGAAATACTAATAGTTGTTTACTCAGAGATAAACTAGTATTACTAATGAAAAGAATAACAAAATAGATTTATGAAAATGAAAAAAAATACTATAAAATTATTCGCCTACTTACTTGGGGGATTGGCCTTGGGTGCATTTAGTAGCTGTAATGATTTCCTTGACCGAGAGCCTTTGGATCAGGTAACACCAGAGGTGTATTTGAATGCCGAAGATCAATTGGCGGCATACGCCATTGCACATTACAATTTTCCAACTCATTCAGGTTGGGGAAATGGTACGTTTAACTATGATAACCACACCGATAATCAGGCCACTTCTGGCTATAGTTCACGTTTTTCGCCTGGCGAATGGCGTGTTGGCCAGAATGGTGGTTCATGGAGTTTTTCAGGTATCCGCGAGTGTAACTACTTCCTGGAAGATGTATTGCCAAAATGGAAGGCAGGAAGCATCTCTGGTAATCCAGCCAACATAGAACATTACATTGGTGAGATGTACTTTATTCGCGCCTATGAATACTTTAATCGTGTTCAGGCGTTAGGTGATTTCCCGATTATCCGAAATACTTTACCTGATCAGCAGGAAGTATTAACTGAAGCATCAAAGAGAAGACCTCGCAACGAAGTGGCGCGTTTCATTATCTCTGATTTAGATTCGGCAATTATGTTGATGAACAATGAGCCGGATGGAGGTAGAAATCGCCTGACAAAATTAAGTGCGCAACTGTTTAAGTCACGTGTTGCTTTGCATGAAGGAAGCTGGTTGAAATACCACAAGGGAACAGCGCGTGTTCCGGGAGGTCCAGGTTGGCCGGGAGCTAATGCTGACTACCTGAGTGGTTTCTCCATCGATATTGATGCCGAAATCAACTACTTTTTGGGAGAAGCGATGAAGGCTTCAAAAGAAGTGATTGATGCGGTTAGTTTAGTAGCTAATAATGGTGATTCTGAAGGAGTAGCCATCTTTGATAACCCATACTATAATATGTTTGCGGCCAACGATATGTCTGATTTCGATGAAGTATTGTTCTGGCGCTCGTATAATGTTCAGGAAAATGTTTATCATCAGAATCAGCACTATCTGCAGCGCAATGGAGGTAATACTGGATACACAAAAGGTTTTGTAGAGAGTTTTCTAATGGAGAATGGCTTACCAATTTATGCAGCGGGTTCGGGTTATGTAGGTGATGCTACTATCAGCGATGTGAAAGAGTTGCGCGATGATCGATTGAAACTATTTATGAAAGCGCCAGGTGAGCAGATTACCGATGCCAATGTAGAACCTTATCCTGATATTTTAGGAATTCCTGAGGTGAAGTATGTAACGGGTTATGCAATCAAAAAAGGTGTTAATCGTGATGATTCACAAGCCGATGGTTCAGGTAGTTATACCGGTTCAATCGTATTCAGGGCGGCAGAGGCTTACCTGAATTACATTGAGGCTGCTTATGTGTTGAACGGTTCTTTAGATGCAACAGCGACTAACTGTTGGGTGGCCTTAAGAACACGAGCTGGCCTTGATACAGATTTCAATAAGACCATTGCAGCAACTGATATGACACAAGAAGCTCAGGGTGACTGGGGTGCGTATTCTGGCGGTAACCTGGTTGATGCAACACTTTATAATATTCGCAGAGAGCGCCGTTGTGAGCTCGTAGCTGAAGGTATGCGTTACATGGACTTAAAGCGCTGGCGCGCTTTGGATCAGGTAAGTAACTATCAGATTGAAGGTTTTAACCTGTGGGGTGGCGTTATGCAAGATTGGTATCTTGACGAAGATTCAGGTGAATCATTATTAATACCTGAAGGAACAGAAGGAAAAACCTCTAATGTATCAAGTCCTGCTAACAGCGATTATTTGCGCCCTTACCAGATTGTGAAAGATAATAACCTGGTTTATAATGGATATAACTGGCACCCGGCGCACTATTTATCGCCGATTGCATACGATCACTTCTTAATGACAAGTGGAGGTGAGCCAACTAATTCGGTGATTTATCAGAATCCGAACTGGCCTATTGAAGCAAATGGTGAACCGATTGATTAATAGGATATAACATAGTTTAATTATAAATAAGGTCTTGGGCACTCGTTTGCCCAGGGCCTTTTACCGCTTAATTATGAAACTATATTTTTTATTACCCATACTTATCGCTTTTTGTAGTTGCAATGCCCCAAAGGAGGTGCAACATGATTGGGAGTTAATTTGGTCCGATGAATTTGACATAGCCGGTCCACCAAGTGATCAAAACTGGAGTTTTTCGGGGCAAAATAAGGCGGATTGGGCATGCTATTGTTCTGATCGCATTGAGAATGCTTTTGTGGCTGACGGTTACCTGCATGTAAATGGAACTGTCGAGAACTTATCGGATGGGACAATGAATTACCAAACGGGTTGTATCCAAACCAAAGGGAAATTTAGTTTTCTATATGGTAAAATAGAGGTGTGTGCTAAGCTGCAACATGGCAAAGGCTCTTGGCCGGCCATTTGGATGATGCCCGAAAATAGCGAGTATGGTGGATGGCCCAAAAGTGGTGAGATTGATATCATGGAACATTTAAATAACGATGCTTACGTCTATCAAACGATCCACAGTGAATTTTTGGATAACCAGGGTGGCAAGGATAGTGTGAGTTACTATGTTACGGCACCCTATAATGTAAATGAATTTAATGTATTTGCCTGTGAGTGGTATCCTGATTCATTGTGCTTCTCTATAAATAATAAAGCCACATTCACCTATCCTCGTTGTAAAGGTGATGATTCTGAAAAGTGGCCATTCGATAAGCCATTTTACATCATACTTAACCAGGCATTGGGCGGCAATTGGGTTGGAGAAATTAACCCGGATGATGTACCTCAGGAGATGTTGGTAGACTGGGTCAGGGTGTATCAATAGGTATCATTGCAAGATAACTCAAGAATCCGAAGTAATTGTTCCCTGTTTAGATTAACATTAACAATCCAGGTCAAGTAATCCAAAGCCATGCTCATTTTATGATCATCACCTAAACCTGAGAGATAAACTGATTAGCCTCAGAGGCATAAGAGTGATAAGGTCTAAAGAATTACAGTAACTAATCCTTCAAAATTAAAATATGAAATTTTTTATACTTAATGCATTTATTATTTCGATTGCAAAATCCGGATTATTAATCTGTTTGGGTTTAATCATAATGAATCATAATGAATCCACCTTGTCTTTAATAAGCCGTAAGCCTCTTCCTGACAATCTGATTCAACCACAGAACCTTGAAGCACTGAATAAAGTATTAAAGTGGGTTGGGATATGCATTATTGTGCTTGGTATTAGCATGGCTATTAATGGACTTGCTACAATTTTTGTGGGTATGAACATGCCGTCAAAAAGCTTCAACTTTAACTTTTAAGGAGATCATGTTCAAATTGATTTTCTTAAACATAACTCAACCATGTTATGCAGTGTTGATATTTACACAACAAAGTAGGACCTTTCGTATAAATGTGTGATAGTAGCTATGTAAATATTAGTGGAATTAATTACAAAACAAGGAAAAGGAGTTGCCAATAGCGTGTAAATGCCAATAAATTGTTTTTTCTTAGATAAATAAAAGTAAGTTTTACTCTTTTAATATCAGTTAACCATAATGATGAAACTTAAATCTATAATTGGATGTATTCTGTGCGGCTATTTGGTAATTGCCTGCTCAGTTAATAATCAGGATAAGACTTTTCTAAAGCAGGTTCAATTTGAAGAGCATACCACCCTGGATGAAAAGGTTAAAATGGCAGCTCATGTAGTGCCTACGCAACAACAGCTTGATTGGCAAAAGCTGGAAATGACGGCTTTTATCCATTTTACAGTCAATACCTTTACTAATATGGAGTGGGGGCATGGTGACGAATCACCTGAAATTTTTAATCCATCGGAGCTGGATGCCCGCCAGTGGGCTAAAACACTCAGTGATGCAGGTATGAAGATGGTTATTCTTACAGCCAAGCATCACGATGGCTTCTGTTTGTGGCCAACAAAAACCACTCAACACTCGGTTGTATCTGCTCCCTGGAAAGATGGTAAAGGAGATGTGGTAAAGGAACTGAGTGAAGCCTGTAAGGAATTCGGCCTTAAGTTTGGCGTTTACCTTTCTCCTTGGGATCGTAATGCAGAATGTTATGGTGATTCACCCAGGTATAACGAAATGTTTAATCAGCAGCTCACCGAGTTGTTATCATGGTACGGCAAGGTGGATGAAGTGTGGTTTGATGGTGCCTGCGGAGAAGGACCTAACGGCAAAAAGCAAGAGTATGACTGGGCCTCGTATTATGGCACAATTAAAAACCTACAACCCGATGCTGTGATTGCCATCATGGGTGAAGATGTGCGTTGGGTAGGTACCGAAACCGGCTATGGACGCGAAACAGAATGGAGCGTGACTGCTTATGCGCCAGGTGGTCGTCCGGAAATGGCAACCATTAATGAACAGCTGGAGTTGAAAGCTACCTCGAAAGACCTGGGAAGTCGCTCCATGATCGACAAGGCTAATCACCTTTTCTGGTATCCTGCCGAAGTGGATGTATCCATCAGGCCCGGATGGTTTTATCATGAACACGAGGATAATCAGGTCAAGTCGCTCACTAAAATGGTGGATATCTACTTTAACTCAGTGGGAATGAATGCGGTTCTACTGTTAAATATTCCGCCAGATACACGAGGATTGATTCATGAAAACGATGTGGCGCGTTTAAAAGAGTTTAAGGCTTACCTGGATGAAACATTTGAAAACAATCTGATTTTAAATGCAGTGTGCTCTGATGCGTCATCGGCAAATCGGGCCATTGATAATGATTACGATACTTACTGGCAAATAGATAACCTGCCGAATGCGGCTACTTTTAAGTTATCGCAGCCTCAGAAAGTAAATGTGGTGATGCTGCAGGAATACATCGCCAAAGGACAACGTGTGGAACAGTTTAAAGTGGAAGCCAAAGTTGATGGTGCCTGGACTGAGGTGGCAAAAGGAACAACCATCGGCTACAAGCGTTTGCTCCGTTTCCCGAATATAACTACTGATGAAGTTCGTGTAACCATCGAACAGGCGCGCGACGGTGCACTGATAAATGCCATAGGTGTGTTTGCTTCACCTGAGATTTTATCAGAACCGGTCATTAAGCGAAATCGCGAAGGATTGGTAAGTATTAAAGCGGAGACTACTCATCCGGTCATCACCTATACGCTTGACGGAACAGAGCCAAAGGCTGCATCAGCAAGGTATTCTCAACCATTTAGTTTGCCTGATGGCGGAACGGTTAAAGCCAGAGCTTTTATTAACGACTTCGGATCGCAGAGTAGTGTGGTGACGCAGCAATTCGATATCTGTTCGGAAAAATGGACGATTGTAGGCGTGAGTGCTCAAACGGAACAGTTTAAACCAATAAACACGATTGATGGCGATCCCAATACGATGTGGCACACCCCTTGGGGTGATAATGTACCAAGTCATCCGCATTATATCGCAATTGATTTAGGTGAACAGCTAATTATTAAAGGGTTTAGTTATACGCCGCGTGCCGATCATAATAAGAGTGGCACCATCTTCAAATATGTGTTTTACGTAAGTCAGGATGGTAAGAACTGGCAAGCGGTAAAAACAAGTGGCGAGTTTAGCAATATCAAAAATAACCCCGTGAAGCAGGATATCCATTTCAATAAAAGCTATCAGGCGCGTTTTATTAAGCTGGAAAGCAAAGTAGGCGCATTTAACGAGCCATGGGTTTCCCTTGCTGAACTAGGTGTGATAACGAAGTAAGCTACAGAAATGATAAGAGACGAAACCAGCCTGTAAATGGTTTATAGATACCATTATATGTTGGTTTCATCTCATTACTGAAAGATAAATCAGATACATGAACAAGTTATTTTGGATTGCAGTAAGTGTTTTATTATTGGTTGGTTGCGCTCAAAAAAAAGAGGGTGAGTCCACCTCAGAACCGGTTTCCAAGCCATTAACACCACTGATGGGATGGGCCAGTTGGAACCAGTACCGGGTAAATATCTCTGAAGACATTATTAAAGCTCAGGCTGATGCATTAGTTGAAAGTGGTCTGAAAGAAGCCGGTTACAATTTCATCAATATTGATGATGGTTTTTTTGGTGGCCGCGATGCGCAAGGCAATATTATTCCGCACCCAACGCGTTTCCCCAATGGCATGAAAGCTGTGGCTGATTACATTCACAGTAAAGGCCTGAAGGCTGGCATCTATTCCGATGCCGGTATCAACACCTGCGCATCCTATTGGGACAAAGATACAATCGGTGTCGGCATGGGACTCTATGGGCACGACCGTCAGGATTTAACCCTGATGCTGAAAGACTGGGGCTATGACTTTATCAAAGTAGACTGGTGTGGTGGTCAATGGCTCGATTTGGATGAGCAGACTCGCTATACGGAGATAGCTAATCTGATTAACGAAATCAAGCCTGGTACAGTTTATAATATTTGTCGCTGGCAGTTTCCGGGCAAATGGGCCACATCCATTGCTGATTCATGGCGTATCTCAGGCGATATTGCCAATAAGTTTTCTTCCATTTTACACATCATCGATATCAATGCGGAACTGTGGCGCTATGCCTCCCCAGGGCATTTTAACGATATGGATATGTTGCAGGTAGGACGTGGCATGAGTTACGAAGAAGATAAAACGCATTTTTCGATGTGGTGCATGATGAACTCGCCATTGATGGCAGGCAACGATTTAAGCACTATGTCTCAGCAAACACTGGATATACTCACCAACCAAGAGGTGATTGCCTTAAACCAGGATCCGTTGGCTTATCAGGCCCGCAGGATCATCGATTATGGCGATTTGGAAGTGTGGGGCAGACCTTTAGGGTCGACCATGAGCGGAGAGGTGGCAGTGGCCTTGCTGAACCGCAGCGAAACGCTTCAGTCCATCGAGTTTAAGTTGGAGGACATTGGTATCCTTCCATCTAAAGGTTATACCTATCGCGATTTATGGACCAGTCAATCATCCGATAGCTTACAGGATGAAAACCTATGCTTTGATGTTCCTTCTCATGGTGTTGTGGTACTGCGAATAAAGGGACAGTCCAAACCTTATAATGTCTATCAATACAAGTAATCAGGAAATCTATGAAAAAATTAAGAATATTTCTTTTAGGTGTTGTCGGCCTATTGGTTTCGATGGCATCTTTAGCTAATTACACGCCAGAATTTTCTACCGCTGGCTTTTTCCAATTGAAAGATAGCGGTCGCGAGGTGTATTCAATGAATGTAGCCTGGCGCTTCTATAAAGGAGCTGTGGAAGGAGCCGAAGCCTCTGATTTTGATGATGCCAATTGGGGTGTGGTAGCATTGCCACATGGCATTGAGTATTTACCAACCGAGGCAAGCGGGTGTGTCAATTACCAGGGCGAAGTGTGGTACCGAAAGCATTTTGAACCAGATCACACGCTTAAAGGCAAGAAATTGTTTCTGCATTTCGAAGCCATTATGGGAAAGTCGAAAGTGTGGATCAATGGGCAATTGGTAAAAGAGCATTTCGGTGGATTTCTGCCTGTTATTGCAGATGTAACACCATACATCAATTGGGATGGCGATAATGTGATTGCCGTATTGGCCGATAACAGTAACGATCCCTTGTATCCTCCCGGGAAACCACAGGAGACTCTGGATTTTGCCTATTTCGGTGGCATTTATCGCGATTGTTGGTTGGTGGCGCACAATAATATTTATATCACAGATCCAAACTATGAGGATGAGATAGCCGGCGGTGGTCTACTGGTGGCTTCAGATAAGGTATCTGAAATATCGGCCGAAGTGACAGTGAAAGCGCATCTGCGTAATGAATTGAAATGCAGCTTTAGAGGTGTTATTGAGTATGAGCTGATTAATAATAAGGGTGAGGTAGTTGTAACATCAGAGGTTGCCCTCAGGTTGAAAGCACAAAAGGCTCAGCATGTAGCAAATAAGCTGACTGTAGATAAACCAAACCTTTGGTCGCCCGATTCACCATACCTGTATAACCTGGTGGTGAGGGTGAAGGATGAAAACAATCAGGTGGTGGATGGCTATCGCAGGCGCATTGGCATCCGCAGTATTGAATTTAAAGGGGAGGATGGATTTTGGCTGAATGGGAAGCCCTATCCGCAGCCTTTGATTGGTGCCAACCGTCACCAGGATTTTGCAGTGTTGGGTAATGCCTTGCCAAACAGTTTACACTGGCGCGACGCCAAAAAGCTGCGCGATGTGGGCCTCAAGGTGATTCGTAATGCACATTATCCGCAGGATCCGGCTTTTATGGATGCCTGTGACGAGTTAGGCCTGTTTGTGATTGTTAATACACCGGGCTGGCAGTTTTGGAACGACGAGCCTATTTTCGAACAGCACGTATACAGCGATATCCGCAACATGGTTCGTCGCGATCGCAATCATGCCAGCATCTGGCTGTGGGAGCCAATTCTGAATGAGACCTGGTATCCCGATTATTTTGCTAAAAATACACGTGCTATTGTTGAAAGCGAGTTCCCTTATCCGGGCTGTTATTGTGCCTGTGATGCCGAGGCCAAAGGAAATGAGCATTTCGACATCTTGTTCGGTCATCCATCAACAGGCGATCAAAACTGGGCACTGAAACACATCGATCCAAATAAAACCTATTTTACGCGTGAATGGGGTGATAATGTGGATGATTGGAATTCGCATAATTCACCAAGTCGTGTCAACAAAGGCTGGGGGGAACAAGCCATGCTGATTCAGGCAAATCACTATGCCAAACCCGATTACCAATACACTTGCTACGATGCACTATTTCGCACCACTCGACAGCATGCGGGAGGTGCGTTGTGGCATTCTTTCGACCACCAGCGCGGTTATCATCCTGATCCCTTCTATGGTGGCATTATGGATGTCTTCCGTCAACCTAAATATTCCTACGAACTGTTTAAGGCGCAGCGCTCCCCAATTCAGACAGATATAATGGCCGAAACAGGGCCAACGGTATTTATTGCCCATGAAATGACGCCTTTCTCGTCGTCTGATGTAACGGTGTATTCCAATTGTGATGAAGTGCGCCTGCAGGTTTTTAAAGAGGGCAAGCAGTATGTGTACAAAAGAGAAAAAACAGAGAATGGCATTCTTAATCCGATCGTTGTATTTAGCGGTGTATATGATTTTATGGCAGATAAAGCCTTGTCGCGCAAACGCAAACAAGAAGAGGTGTTTATGCAGGCCGATGGCTACATCAATGGACAAAAGGTGGCAACTCACCGTATTGAACCGGCCAGGCGTCCTGAGAAGCTGGTGCTGTGGCTCGACGATGAAGGAACAGCTCTGCAGGCCGATGGTTCTGACTGTGTGACATTGGTAGCGGGCGTGGCCGATAAGAGCGGCAACATCAAACGACTGAACAATTACTTCATCAAGTTTACTATTGAAGGCGAAGGTACACTGCTGGGCGATGAAAGTATCATGGCCAACCCACGTCCGGTCAATTGGGGGACTGCACCTGTTCTGGTTCAGGCAACCACTAAGCCAGGTGATATTAAAGTAACAGCTTCTGTGTTATTGGAAGGCAGTCAGACGCCAATTAGGGGCGAACTGACTTTCTCAAGTGATGGAGCTTCTAATAAGCTACTTTTCAACGCCAACGAATGGGCGGATAAAACAAGAAACGCTGCTTCAACGACTTCTCAAGCTACAAAATCGGATCAGGATTTACTAAAAGAGGTAGAAGCCCTGAAGCGTGAGTTAAATGCTCTGAAACTGAAAGAAGTGGAGCGTCAGCAGGAGGCGTTTGGGGAGAAGAAATAATCTAAAATTGAGTCACATGCGATTACTAATATATAGTTTGTTGATAATGCTTTGGGCTGTCGAAGCCTTTTCTCAACATCAGATTGGTATTATACCACAACCGGTTTCGGTAGAGGTACAAAACGGATTTTTCAATATTAAAGAACAGACAGCGTTATGTTATAATGTTGAGCAGTCAGAACTGGAACAAGCCGCCGTCTTTTTTGCAAAGGCCATTGACCATATATCTGGTTTTGAGCTATCTCATAACTTGGATGTAGAATCAAAGATTCAGTTGGTTTTAGATTCAGAAAGTGACATTCATAAAGAGGGCTATCAACTGACTGTAAAGTCCAACCAAATTGAGATAAGAGCCAGTGATAAGGCTGGTATTATTTACGGGATGCAATCGCTTTTGCAGTTGTTGCCTCCGGTTCGTACCAATGCCGATTTAGTTATTCCCTGCATGCGGATAGATGATTATCCGCGATTTAAATGGCGTGGTATGCACCTTGATGTGAGTCGTCATTTCTTTGGTCCTGAGGTCATCAGGCAATACATTGATTTAATGGCTAGTTATAAGATGAATGTATTTCACTGGCACCTGGTGGATGACACAGGTTGGCGCATTGAAATTAAGCAATATCCCAAACTAACAGAAGTAGGTGCCTGGCGGGTGGATTATAATCATTTGCCCTGGAGTGAGCGTCCACAGGCTAAACCAGGCGAAGCACCAACCTATGGAGGATATTATACCCAGGACCAAATTAAGGACATCATAATCTATGCGGCAGAACGGAATATTACCATCGTGCCCGAGATTGAAATGCCTGGTCATGTGGCCTCAGCAATAGCTTCCTATCCTGAATATTCGTGTTCGCAAAAAGCTCAACTACCATTGACAGGTGGCGATTATACCGGTATTTCATCGAACTATTGTGCAGGTGATGATGCCGTATTTACTTTCTTAGAGAATATCCTGACTGAAGTTGTCGATCTCTTTCCTTCAGAATACATTCACATTGGTGGCGATGAAGTCAATAAGAATTCATGGAAAAAATGTGAGCGCTGCCAACAACGTATTCAGGATGAAGACCTGAAAGATGAGAATGAGTTGCAGAGTTACTTTATCAAACGAATCGAGAAGTTTCTGATCAGCAAAAATCGCAAGCTTATAGGTTGGGACGAAATACTGGAGGGCGGATTGGCTCCGGAAGCCACTGTGATGAGTTGGCGGGGTGAGTCTGGTGGCATAGAAGCCGCTAAAATGGCTCACGATGTGGTAATGACTCCCGGAAAACCCTGCTATTTTGATCATTATCAGGCAGGACCAGAAGGCGAACCATTAGCCATTGGTGGTTTTAATACGCTGAAGACAGTGTATGACTACGAACCCATACCGGATGAATTGTCTGCCGAAAATGCTGCGCATGTATTGGGGGCTCAGGCCAATGTGTGGACAGAGTATATACCAACGGTATCGCATTTAGAGTACATGGTATTGCCGCGCATGGCTGCTTTGGCTGAGGTGGTGTGGACTCCTGCTGAAAAAAAGGATTGGATCGGTTTCAATCAGCGTATCCAGAAGCAGTTTCGCACCTATGATCAAAAGGGTCAAAATTATTGTACCGGTAACTCTACTGTCGCTATTAAACCGATTTCGGAGAATGGCAAACTGATGGTTGCACTTTCAACTGAGTTACTGGGTGGTGAGGTGGTTTATACGCTCGACGGTTCAGTGCCAACTGCAAATAGTCACCTCTATACAGAACCTGTGGAGATTAAAGCCTCGGTGCAATTGAAAGCAGCATCTGTTGTTGATGGGCAAGTGAAAGGTCACGTCCCAGCCAGCCAGTCTTTTGTGATGCATCAGGCAATTGGCCGTGGTGTTGATTATACAAACGAGGTGAGTCCTTTTTATCTGGCCGATGGCCCTAATTCCTTAACTGACGGGGTGAGGGGAACCACTACTGTTGGGCAGTACTGGCATGGTTTCGATGCCCGGGATATGATAGCTACCATCGATTTGGGAGAGACTAAAGCAATAAGCAGCATAGCCTTGGGGTGTTTACAGAAGTACCGTGATTGGATTTTTATGCCACAGAAAGTAGTCTTCGAAGTATCCACTAATGGACGCAAATTCAAGGAAATAGGTGAAGTAATCAATTTTGTTGAGTCTGATGAGCAGAAAGTTATCCGTAATTTCAAACTATCCTTCTATGAAACGCAAGTCCGCTTTATCCGGGTGAAAGCTGTTAGCAATGTGTGTCCATCGGGACATAATGGAGCTGGTAAACCGGCTTGGATATTCGTTGACGAAATAATAGTTGAATGAGTTTAGTGCTTATCTCTTAAATGCAAAACTGATTATGAATAGAATAAATCTACGAATAACGTTTATAGTCATTATAAACCTACTAATGACAATGTCAGTGAGTTTGGTGGCGCAAGATACGTTAATGATAAGTGACCTTGGCTTATTGCCAAACACGCGCGAAAATGCTGCGCCTTTTGTTAATAAGGCAATGGCGATGATGGAAGGGAAGCAAAATAGGGTTCTGTACTTTCCACAAGGACGTTACGATTTCTGGCCGCATCATTGTATCGAAAAAGAGTATTTTGAGTCGAACACCTATGATATCAACCCAAAGCGATTAGGTATTGTAATGGATGGTCTGACGAATGTAACGATTGAAGGCAATGGGTCTGAATTCATTTTTCACGATCGCATGCAGCCGTTTACGGTGGACGGCTCATCGTATGTGAGCCTGAAAAACTTCAGCGTCGATTGGGATATTCCGTTAACGGCACAGGGGGAGGTAATCAGCTCTGATGCGGAAGGTTTCACCATTCGTATTAATACAAATGAATCGCCCTACATTATTGAAAACAATAAGTTGTTTTTTGTAGGAGAAGGCTGGAAGTCAGCTTTGTGGGAGGTGATGGAGTTTCAACCAGATACCCGTTTTGTGGAACCTTATACAGGTGATGCACAGGCTTTGGGACATGGATGGCAGAATTACCAGACAAAAGAGTTATCACTAGGTCTGGTGAAGCTTTACCGAAAGGGTGGTTTCAAGCGTCATCCCAAAGTAGGCAATTGGCTGGTGTTACGCCATAGTACGCGCGATCATGCCGGTATGTTTCTGGTCAATAGTAAGGATATTGCCATTGAAGGTGTACGCATTTATCACACGGCTGGTTTGGGTGTTTTGTCGCAGTACAGTGAAAACATCTCCCTAAAAGATGTAAAAGTAGTTCCCAATAAAGCTAAGGGTCGCTTTTTAAGCGGTCATGATGACGGCTTTCACTTTATGGGCTGCAAGGGTCAGATTACAGTCGATAATTGCGAGTGGGCCGGACTGATGGACGATCCTATTAATGTGCATGGGACCTGTGTGCGCATCACCGAGATTCTTTCTCCACAAAAAATCAAGTGTCGCTTTATGCACGATATGAGTGCCGGAATGGTCTGGAGCCAGACAGGTGAACAAGTGGGTTTCATCGAAAACAAAAGCATGCGCACCGTTGGCTTTGGGACTATTGAAGCGTATGAGGTCATTAACAAGGAGGAGTTTACAGTTCAGTTGAGTGCCCCAATTCCTGAAGAAATAAAAGCCGGTGCAGCGCTGGAAAACCTCACCTGGACACCTGATGTGGAAATACGTAACAGTGTGTTTGGCAGTTGCAGGGCAAGGGGTCTTTTACTATCAACACCCGGTAAGATAGTTGTAGAGAACAACCGGTTTCAGTCGAGCGGTTCGGCCATTCTAATTGCAGGAGATGCCAATTATTGGTATGAATCAGGTGCAGTAAGAGATGTAACCATTCAAAATAATGTTTTTGAGTATCCTTGTATGTCGTCGATGTATCAGTTCTGTGAAGCCATTATCAGCATTCTGCCAGAGATTCCGGAACCGGATTCTGAGTATCCTTTTCATCGCAACATCACCATTACAAATAATACGTTTCATCCTTTTGACTATCCCATCTTATATGCCAAATCTGTTAATGGGCTCCAATTCACGAATAACACACTGATTCGCAGTATTAAGATTGAGCCATTTCACAAGCGCCAGGCTGGAATTACTTTGGATGCTTGCAAGAATGTAACGATTAAGGGAAATGAGATTGAAGGGGATGTTTTGGGTAAAAAGGTGGAAGTTATCAATATGAATCCCAAAGAGGTGAAAATGCCTTCGAAGGAGTTTTTTAAATTTTAGGTTTCTGGAATATTTCGACAAGCAATATTATACGAGATGTTTCTAACTTTTCGCAATTTGGAAAAGGATCGGAACAACGCAGAGATTATATCACTTTATATTAATAAAATTAATCCAAGATGATGAAACAACTGAGTATGCTCATTTTGTCCGCAATGTTAATACTTGAGTCAGGTTGTGAGCAAAAAAGCAATGAGTATAACCTGGTGCCTTATCCACAACAACTAAAGGCACAACAAGGAAGCTTTACAATAAATGAGTCAACAATAGTAAGCTATCAAGGCAGCGAAAACAGTCAGTTTGTTGCACAAGCCTTTGCCGATTTCATTAAGCCTGCTACAGGGCTTCAGCTGCAGGTTGAAGCAACTGAAAACAGTGAACTAGTTAAAAATACAGTGTGCTTTATAGAAGATGCCACTCTTGAAGGTGTTGAAGGAAGTTATCAATTGGTAGTTACTAAGGATGGCATATTGGTGAAATCCAACAATCCGGTTGGTCTATTTTATGGTTTTCAAACCATTCGTCAATTGATGCCGGCTGAGGTTGAATCAAAAGAACTGGTTAAGAATACTGATTGGACAGTTCCGGCGGTAGAAATTACAGATGCACCTAATTTTTCATACCGAGGTTTACACCTGGATGTGGGACGCCATTTCTTCCCGATGGATTTCATAAAAAAATACATCGACCTGCTGGCTTTACACAAAATGAATGTATTTCACTGGCACCTGACAGAGGATCAAGGATGGCGTTTGGAAATTAAGAAATACCCGAAGTTGTCCAAGGTGGCTGCTTTTCGTGATGAGACACTGGTTGGTCATCTGGGTGTGGGCGAACGCCAATACGATGGTAAGCGCTACGGTGGTTACTATACCCAGGAAGAGGCACGTGAAATTGTACAGTATGCAGCCGACCGTTTCATTACAGTTATTCCAGAGATTGAATTGCCGGGTCATGCCCAGGCGGCTCTTGCTGCTTATCCAGGGTTAGGTTGTACGGGTGGTCCATATGAAGTGGCGAAGGAATGGGGTGTGTTTAAGGAAGTATATTGTGCCGGTAACGAAGAGGTGTTTACTTTTCTGGAAGATGTGCTTGTTGAGGTGATGGATATTTTTCCATCCAAATACATTCATATTGGAGGCGACGAATGTCCGAAAGCTCGTTGGAATGAGTGCCCTAAATGTAAAAAACGCATGCAGGCCGAAGGCTGTAAAGATGCCCATGAGCTGCAGAGTTATTTTATTCACCGCATTGAAAAGTTCCTGAATGCAAATGGTCGTGATATCATCGGATGGGACGAGATTCTGGAAGGTGGTTTGGCTCCCAATGCCACAGTGATGTCGTGGCGTGGCATCAAAGGTGGCGAAGAAGCTGCCAAACAGGGCCATAACGTGATTATGACACCTAACACGCATTTCTACCTCGATTATTATCAGAATAACCCACAGAAAGAACCCTTGGCTATTGGAGGTTATCTGCCTTTAAGTAAGGTGTATTCATATGATCCAATGGCTGGTGATCTGACTGCAGAAGAAGCCAAGCACATAATTGGGGTGCAGGGTAATGTGTGGACCGAGTATATGCCCGAGAGCGATTATGTAGAGTACATGACCTATCCACGGGCTTGTGCCATTGCCGAAGTGGGTTGGCTCGATTTTTCAAAGCGTGATTACGAGGCTTTTGCCAGACGATTACAAAGCCATTTTCAACGATTTGATATGATGGGAGTGAACTACTTTGATAAGGTGCTGATGCCTTCTTCGTCTGTTGATAAAGTTGAGTTTATTGACCAGGCGAAGCTAGAGCTGTTTGACAATGCCATTGGAGCCAAGCTCTATTATACCACTGATGGTAGCATTCCTACAGAACAATCAACCTTGTATCAGGGCGCGATTACTATTACCGAGGAATGTACCATTAAGGCTGTGGCCATTGATTCAAGAGGCCGGGCAAGTGATGTGTTGGAAATACCGGCTCAGAAATTGTCGTTTATTGAAGGTATTGCAGAGCCTGGAACAGAAAAGGGACTTGCGTGTAAGCTTGCGACGGGCAAATTTGAAAAATGCAGTGAGGTTGATAAGGCCAATGGGAAGAGCCTTGTAGTTACTGATGTGATGATTCCGTCAGAAGCACCGCATGATAATTTTGGATTAAGCATTGAGGGTGTCTTATCCATTGAGCAGGATGGCCTGTATCAATTTGCCTTGGGTTCCGACGATGGCTCGCAATTTTATTTAAACGATCGCTTGGTCATTGATAACGATGGTTTTCACGGTATGATTTACAAAAAAGCAAGTCTGGCTTTAAAGAAAGGTGCATATCCTGTTAAAGTGCTGTTCTTCGAAGGTGGTGGCGGCGAAGGTCTCAAGTTGGAGATGATGAATGAAGTTGGAGAAAAGTTGCCTTTAAGGGAGTATTTGAGTCATTAAAGATTATTGCCATGCCATCACCTATAAAACTGGCTGGTGGCCTGGCATTGTTACAATTTATATGAAAAAGTTAAAGATAGCAGTGACGTTAGCGTTTTTTGCCTTTGGGTTAGTAGCCATAAAAGCTCAGACACCTGAGCATATCTTAAAAGACTATGAGCTGGTATGGAGTGATGATTTTAATGGACAAACTATCGATACGCTTAAATGGAACTACCGTGATACGGGAAATAAGCGAAACGTTGGGTATGTCAGAACCGATAATTGTTTTGTAGATGGCAAAGGGCATCTGGTTATTAAGGTTGCGCAGGTTGACAGTATGTATACCATTGGCCAGATAGGCACACAAAATACTTTTATGACCAGGTATGGTTATTTTGAATGCCGGGCGCAGATGAATGTGCAACCGGGGCCGCATGTGGCATTCTGGTTGCAATCGCCAACTATACATGAAGAGAAGGACAACCCACAACAATATGGAACCGAAATTGATATTTTTGAATACCATATTGCTGAAGGACTCAACAATGTTTACCATAACCTGCACTGGAATGGCTATAAGCAAAAGCATCAGCATGCGGGAACAAAGGTAAAGGTGGATGGCATTAATAGGGGATTTCATACATTTGGTGTGGAGTGGACCAAAGACGAATATATCTTTTATGTAGATGGCATAGAAACCTGGCGCACCCAAGAGGCTGTATCAAATATTGAGGAATACATGATTTTAAGCGCAGAACTTACCGGATGGGGAGGTGATTACCGAAAGGCGGATTTTCCGGATCAGGTTTTGTTTGACTATGTGAGAGTATATAAACCAGTTCAAAATAAATAAGAAGGGGAATTATGAAGTTAAAACCAGGCAAAGTAATAATACTGATATATGCCGGGATTGCGTTGTTGACAGCTTGCGGAGATGCCGGTAAAGTGAAATCTCCCAACATCATCTTTATTTTGGCCGATGATTTGGGTTATGGTGATTTGAGTTGTTACGGACAAACTAAATTCCGAACGCCAAACATTGACAAACTGGCTCAGCAGGGGATGTTGTTTACCCAGCATTATTCAGGCAGTACAGTGTGCGCACCATCGCGCTCAGCCTTGATGACCGGACAACACACCGGGCATACGTTTATTCGGGGTAATAAAGAGGTGCTGCCAGAGGGGCAATATCCAATGAGTGCAGAAGTGGTGACATTGGCTGAGTTATTAAAGGAAAAAGGATACGCTACCGGAGCATTTGGTAAATGGGGGCTGGGTTATCCGGGCTCAGAAGGTGATGCTAATAATCAGGGTTTTGATACCTTCTTTGGCTATAACTGTCAGCGTATTGGCCATAACTATTATCCTTATTTTCTGCGTGACAATCAAGATAGTTTGGTTTTAAAGGCCAATGAAGGGAAAGCCGCCGGTACCTATGCACCTCAGTTGATTCATGAGAAAACGATTGAGTTTATTGCAGCCCATCATGATGAACCATTCTTTTGTTACGTGCCAACAATTATTCCGCACGCTGAGCTGCTGGTCCCGGAAGAGTACATGGATTTGTATCGCGGCAAGTTTGAGCCTGAGCAAAATTACAAAGGCATAGATGATGGACCTGCCTATCGCAATGGCGGATATGGTTCACAACCGGAGTCGCATGCAGCTTTTGCAGCCATGGTTCATCTACTGGATGAGCAGGTGGGCGACATTATGAATAAAGTCAATGAACTAGGTATTGCCGATAATACGCTAATCATCTTTACATCGGATAATGGTCCGCATAAGGAAGGTGGTGCACAGCCCGATTATTTCAATAGCAACGGACCTTATAGAGGTTACAAGAGAGATTTGTACGAAGGAGGAATCCGTGTGCCTTTAATTGCCAGCTGGCAAGGCATGATTAAGGCGGGAAGTCAAACGGAACATATCTCGGCTTTTTGGGATTGGCTACCTACTTTATCGGAGTTAACTCAGGCGAATATGCCACAACACATTGATGGAATTTCGATGGTTCCCACATTACTGGGAAAAGACTCACAACAGCAGCATGAGTACCTTTATTGGGAATTTCACGAGCTGAATGGCAGACAAGCTATTAGAATGGGTAATTGGAAATGTGTGAAATACAATGTGCTCACTCCGGAGAAAGCAACACTGGAACTATATGATTTGGAAAGCGATCCGGGCGAACAAAACAATATCGCCATCCAGTTTCCGCATATAGTGAAACACTTTGAGCAGCTGTTTATTCAGGCACGAAACGACTCAGAGGTATTTGTGTTTGAGCCAAACAGATTGAAATGACCATCATAGATGCGGCGTTAATGCAAAGGAAAAAGAGATGGCAGTTTTGTATCCATCTCTTTTTTTATGATCTAATGCTTTGGTAAATTCCTGGCTTTATTTTATTCGGTTTCTCTCACTTCCTTTCTGCGTAACAATTTATAGACAGAAGGGCTTTCCAGTTGCAGTTAATTCAACTGGTATCATTCATCCCAAATAGGTGCATTTTATCCCAAAGCTTTTGATTTCAATTCATAATAATGACTGAATAGCTATGTTTGAGCCATTATTGGCTTTATGTTTTTTAGCTATAGAAGTGGTTGAGAAAGGATTTATTTAATGCATAACAGAATGACATATTATATGAAAAAAGTTGCAATAGTTCTATTGGCTGGTTTATTGTCTTGGTCGTGCACCAATGAGCATGGTTTGCCAATGCCTTCAAAAATTACAGTTAAGGGCGACATCTTTATTGATGAGTATGGTCGTCAGGTTATATTGAATGGCATTAATGTGGTAAATAAAAACAAAGATGACAACTACCTGTATAAAGGTGGTCCGGAATTCTACAAGCTCTTAAAACAGCAGGGGTTTAATTGTATCCGTTTGGGGATTATCTGGGATGGGCTGGAACCTCAGCCGGGTGTATATAGCGAAGCCTACCTGAAGGAACTGGATAAACGCATTGCATGGGCGGCCGAAAATGATCTGTTTGTGGTACTGGATATGCATCAGGACTTATTTAGCGTGAAATATGCCGATGGAGCTCCTGAGTGGGCAACCATCACAGGTGATAAGCCACATACCACAGGTGCCATCTGGAGTGATGCCTACCTTTTAAGTGAGGCTGTTCAAACAGCTTTCGATCATTTCTGGAATAATTCACCGGCAAGGGATGGAATAGGTATTCAGGACCATTATGCTGCCCTTTGGCAGCATGTTGCCCAGCGGTATGCTCACTATTCAAATGTTATTGGCTATGATATCATGAATGAACCCTTTGCAGGCTCTTCTGCGCAACTGGCCATGCCAGCACTATTGAATGCCTATGGTACGATGATGTATCAAAAGCATGGTGTTGTGATGTCGGAAGAAGAATTGGCATTAACCTGGGGTAATGAACAAAAGCGGACCGAAGCCTTAAAACAATTAACTGACGAAGCCAGTTATGCGGCTGTTATTGATGCATTGCAGGAGGTGAATCAGCAATTTGAGTCGACACATTTGCAGGCCATGTATCAAAAAGTGGCCAATGCCATCAGGCAGGTGGATCAAAGGTCTGTTTTATTTCTTGAACACAGTTACTTTAGTAATATGGGGGTGAGAAGCAGTATTCAGCGGGTTGTGTTGGAGGATGGCACACCCGATTCGCAAGTGGCTTATGCGCCACATGGCTATGATTTGGTGACTGATACACGAGATGCAGCCGCGGCCAGCAACGAGCGTGTCAATTTTATTTACCGCCGAATTCAAGAGAAGGGTAAGGAATTACATATGCCTGTGTGGATGGGAGAATGGGGCGCCTATTACAATCATTCAGAAGATATCATACCGGTTGCCCAGCATGCTATTTCACTCATCGAACAATACCAGTTTGGTCAGGCTTATTGGTCTTATGATGAAGGAACTGAGAAGCTGGGCTATTTTCAGCAAGCAATATTGCGGCCTTATCCGGTTTGCACAAACGGAAGGCTATTGAACTATCGGTTTGAGCGAGAAAGTGGTCTGTTTACCATAACGTGGCAGGAAGATGGATTAACAGATGCACCTACCATGCTGTTTGTGCCTGATGTGAAGCGCTTATCCATACAGAATCTGCCATTTAAAGCTCATATTAATGAGTTGGAGGGTACCGAACATGGCTGGCTGGTCATTCAGCCACTAGGTAAACAGGAACAACGTTCCATTTCTATTTCTCTAAATGAACGCCTGATGAAATAAGGTCAATAAACAGGCAATGCGCACAAAGCTATTCTTACTCTCAATTAAATTGGTGGGTTTTTGATAATGCTTTGTGCTTTTGCCATAGTCTTATTAGTTGTTTTATGTAATAGCTGAATGGCTTGTAATTGCCATATAGCTATGCTTAAAACAAGCTTCCCTGAACAGGCTGATCACCTACTTTTATCACTTCATCTTTCTCACGGAGGTACCACAGGTAGCCTTCTATATTACTGTAGCCCATTTTCCTAAGTAAATCCATGTAGCGTTTCACCTGTATGGCATGTTTATCATCCTTTAATTCGCCAAACTTATAATCCACTACGGTTACTTTTGTATCTGTCACAATCACTCTGTCGGGGCGATAGGTGCCGCTTGGTACCAAAATGGTTCCTTCATTGATGATATGTTTATCGGATTCGAACCACTCTTTGACCTGGTCCTGATTAATTTTATCGGTCACAAAATCCAGAAGACTATGCCTATCTGAAGTTTTAATCTGGCCGTTTAGAATAAGTTTGGTAATAGCTGATTCAACATCATCTTTGGTGATAATAAGTTCAAACAGGCGGTGCATGACTTTACCATGTTTCAGGTGTTTCAAATGTTCAGGTGAGCTAAGGGCCACGCTTTCGGGATGTATTTTAATGCGCTTGCCCAGCTCTGTGGTTTTGAAAGGAACAGAAACCGTTTGTTCCGGCACGGCTTTCTGAGCTTGTTTGGGTATACTGCCAAATTCATAGCTTTTTTCTGTGTCGTCCCAGGCATCGGTTAACTGCTGAACAGGCTGTTCGTCAAGTTCTGATAGCATATTAAACTGGCTGATGATGCGGAATAACAGGTGCGAAACATTTTTCAAGCCGCCTGTTTTGGCCGGTTGCTCAGCCATTATCACCAGGCTCTCCTCGGCGCGGGTTAAGGCAACATACAGCAGGTTGAGATTATCTACAAACTGATGCAGGCGTTCATTCAGGTACTCATCTATAAACTGGGTGTGCAGCAATGTGGATGAATAGTTAACCGGGAGCAAATCAAGTTGATTGAAAGGGGCGTTCCGGGGTTGACACCAGATAAGGCTGCCATGGCCTTTGTCATCCAAATCCCAGTTGCAGTAGGGTACCACCACCGCTTTAAACTCCAGTCCCTTTGATTTATGAATGGTCATCACATTAATGGCATCCTGATTCTCGGGCACAGAGATGGCCGTATTTTGTCCCTTGTCATTCCACCAGTTAATGAAATCATGCACATTTACCGAGTAGTTGGTCACATAATCGCGCACGGCATCCAATAAACCCTGCAGAAATACAAACTGGTTTTGGTGCAGTTCGTCGGGCAGGCGGCGAACCAGTGCCTCGGTCATCTCGAAAAGCGGCTGACCTTTTAGCTCAAGTAGTTGGGCTGACAGCTCGTCAAAGTGTTCTTTATTTTCATGGAGTACCGTGGTATCACAGTAGTTTGCTTCATTGGACTGCCGGGTGCTGTAAAAATGGCTGTATAGCCTGATGAAGGCTTCAAATACCTCGTTATCGGGCTCCTGGATGTACTTAATCTGTTGCACCACCAGGTTAACAGCCGGTGAACTGCTAAGTAGCAGTGTTTCGTTGGAAATCACCGGATGTTTCCGTTGGGTAGGTGAGAAGCTGCCTGAAAGCAAGGCCTCCGTTATTTCGGTGCCTTCATTTTTTTTGCGTACCAGAATGCAAATATCACGGTAGTTGTACCCTTCATCAATCAGGCGTTCGATTTGCAACACCGCAGCCTTGGTGGCATTGCTTCTGAACTCCGCGTTTTTACCTTCCAGAAAATCAACATGGATAAAACCACCCGAACCAATTGATTTGGCAGCCACCTGTTGCACGGTGTCGCTATAGGCTGTGCTAATTTTTTGTTGGAGGTCATCGGGTATATCGGCTTCATCAATGGCCTCTTTGGACGAATTGATAAATTCGGTTTGCAGCATACGTGCAGCTCCGGCAAAAATGCAGTTGTTAAAGGTGATAACATGCTCCGAACTACGCCAGTTGGTATCGAGCGTCAGGTTGGTCAGTCCGTGCGATAGAAAGTCTTTATTCACCTGATCGCTCAGTAGTTTCCAGTCCGAATTACGCCAGCGATAGATCGATTGTTTTACATCACCCACAATTAGTGCCGTATGCCCGTCACTTACACTATTCTGCAGCAGCGGTCTGAAGTTGTCCCACTGCAGGCGCGAGGTATCCTGGAACTCATCAATCATGTAATGCTGAAAGCGGGTGCCTGTTTTCTCGTAAATAAACGGGGCCTCATTTTCATCAATAATCTGGTGGAGCAGGCGGTTGGCATCGGCCAGCAGAAACAGGTTCTCGTTACGGGCCAGCTCATTCACCTTCAGGGCTATGTCGGTAATAATGCCCAGTGCGTTGAGGTTCGACAGGATGGCTTTGGCCGTAAAGTAGTTGGTTTTATCCTCTTCCAGGATATTCCAAAGCTGTTGCAGCGATTCGTTCAGACCATTGTTATAGCAGTCAATAATCAGGCTGTTGTCCGATTCACTGTTCTTACTATGACTAGCTGCCTCCGGATTATTTACCAAGTCTTCCAGCTTTAAGATTTCGAGGTAATCCGCCGCTTTAGTCACATTCACCAGCTTTTCGAGCTTCTTAAGCGGTGAGCGCGATTTACCCTGCAGGATATCCCAGCTGATGCCATGCGATTTAAGCGCATCAAGGCCTTTTTGAGCAGCAGACTGAATGCTTGCCTCAAAAGCATCCGCCATCTGCTTTAATTGCAGGCGGTAGCTGTTCAGAGCTTTTTTATCAAGCAACTTTTGTAAAACCTCTGGCTTCAGGCTCTGAAACTCCTCTTTAAACACCTCGCGGCCAAGTGAGTTTATCTCACTGGCAATGTTCCAGTCTTTACCTTCTTCTATCTTCGACAAGGTGTGCTTAATCAGCCACTCCTTCAGGTCTTCATTACCTTTGAGTTCCAGTTCGCGCAGCAAATTATCCACTGCCTGTGCGAGTATCCTGTCAGAATCGAGCTCCACTTTGAAGTTGGCCGGCAGGTTCGCTTCATAGGCAAATGAGCGTATCACCTTCTGAAAGAAGCTGTCGATGGTATTGATGGAGAACTTGGAGAAATCGTTCAGTATATTAATCAAGAGGTTCCTGGCTACTTTTCGAATATAAGCTTCTGGTTTATCCAGTAGTTTCATCAGCTCGGGCAGGTAATCGGGGGCCTCGGCGACCGATAAGGCATAAAGTTTATCCAGTATACGGCTTTTCATCTCAGCAGTGGCTTTATTGGTAAAGGTCACGGCAAGTATGCTTTTGTAGCTTTGTGGCTCTTGAAACAGTAGTTTGATAAACTCAAAGGACAAGGTAAATGTTTTACCGGAGCCCGCAGATGCACGATATATTTTTAATTCTGACATGAACGATTTTTGTTTGCTATCAAAAGTACAGATTTTTCTGTGCGAAGCCACAGATTTTTCAGTGCGGGGCTGCAGAATTATCTGCGCGAGAACATCAGTGAGAATGTTTTATAATGGATGCTCTTTTCTAACGAAACCTAAAACAATGAACCATGTCAGACGTTTAAATCAGGTCTTTTTTTTCCTATAATTATCAGTTATATTGTTGTCCATGATAAAGTCTTTGAAAAATGGTTTGGTACTCTTCTTTGTCCTATGCAATATGCTGGTTATGGGGCAGGAAGATAGTGTTATACAAGTGAGTGACTCGCTTAACCGGATAATACTAAATGAGTACCGTCAGCGCTTATTGGAGGTTGATGCTCAGCGTAAGGCTGATTCGCTTAAAAAATCTGAGCTGGAGGCGCAGTTGCTGAAACTTAAAACCACCGATAACCTGCAGAAGGAAGACCTTCAAAAGCAGCTGCAAGCTATTGATGAAAATGAGCAAAAGCGCTTGTCTGATAAAAAAGCACAGATAAATGCCTTACGTGCTACTGCTAAAGGTTACCCTGTGGTAGGCGTTATGAAAGATACTTTGCTTATTGTATACTCTAAAATTGGGGCAGCTACCCCCAATGAAAGGGCAAACAGTACTAATCGTAAAATCAGGCAGCTGTATGAAGATGATTTTCTGAAAGCAGACTCAATACAGGTAGTTAAGGCTGAAAATACGTTTGATATTGTCTATGGCGAACTGATTATCATGAGTGTATCCGAAAATGATGCTTTGTGGTATGGTCGGCGTATGCACGAACTGGCCAATGAATACAGGGAAGCTATCACCCATTCTATTGTGAATGCCAAGAAGGAAAACAGCCTGTTTAAGTTTGCAGCACGGCTGGGCTGGGTGTTTTTGGTGATGGCCATTGCCTGGCTGATTATATGGCTCATTGGAAAGGGCTATGCCAAATTGCTGAACTTCATTGATCAGAAGAAGGGTATTTGGTTAAAGGACTTATCTTATAAAGACTATACTTTCCTGACAGCCGATCAGGAATTAACCGGGATTCTGTTTCTGGTAAGGGTTGTTCGCTGGGTGGTATACATTATATTGCTTTACATCACGTTGCCCATCATTTTCAGTATCTTTCCGTTTTCACGCGATTGGGCCAATGCCTTGTTTCATCTGGTGTGGTCGCCTTTTAAAAGCGTCCTGTTAGCTGTATGGGATTATTTGCCCAACCTGTTTAGCATCCTGGTCATATTCTTTGTGATGAAATATGTGATTCGTTTTGTGAAGTATATTTTTCGGGAAATACAGACAGAGAAACTAAAGATATCGGGCTTTCATGCCGATTGGGCCATGCCTACCTACAGCATTGTCAAGTTTTTGCTTTATGCATTTATGTTTGTGCTGATTTTTCCTTATCTCCCGGGCTCTGATTCCAATATATTTAAAGGCGTATCGGTATTTATCGGTATCCTGTTTTCACTAGGTTCATCATCGGCTATTGCCAATATGGTGGCTGGTTTAGTGATTACCTACATGCGTCCGTTTAAGATAGGCGACCGGATTAAAATTGCCGATATATCGGGCGATGTCATTGAAAAAACCTTGCTGGTGACACGGGTCAGAACCATTAAAAATGAAATCATCACTATTCCTAATTCATCGGTGCTTACCGGCAATACCACCAACTACAGTGCCGAAGCCCAGGAGAGGGGATTAATCATACACACCACCGTGACTATTGGTTATGATGTGCCCTGGAAACTAATGCACGAAGTGTTGCTGGAGGCCGCTTCACGGACCGATATGTTACTGGATCAACCTCGGCCTTTTGTATTGCAGACCAGCCTAGATGATTTTTATGTGTCGTATCAGCTGAATGCCTATACACGTGAGGCCAGTAAGCAGGCGCTGATCTATTCGGCTTTGCATCAGCACATACAGGATGTGTGCAATGAGCGTGGCGTTGAGATACTTTCGCCCCATTACCGCGCCGCCAGAGATGGCAACATGAGTACGATTCCGGCAGACTACCTGCCTAAAGATTACAAGGCATCCGGTTTCAATGTGCATATATCGCGGGATAACAAGGAATAGTTAAGCGTTTGGCAGCAAGAGTGAGCAGAATGATGTTAGGTGCCTGGGCTTAAATATAAGCCTGAAAATAAAAGACCCGACCATCGTTTATTGTGAGGAATTTTGCTAAATTAAAGCACTAGCAACTTAATCTCATCGCCATGGAAGTTTTTCACCTTAATATTCTGAATATATCGCTGGTATTGCTGTCGGCCTACATAGGCGGAGCCTTAATCCGGAAGATTGGTTACCCTGCTATTCTTGGAGAATTGCTGATAGGTATCATACTAGGCCCCAGTCTGCTGGGCGTAATCGAAAGCACTGAGTCGATAAAAGTGCTGGCCGAGATAGGCATTATCCTGCTGATGGTTTACATTGGTATGGAGATAGAATTTCATGATTTAAAAAAAGCCTCCTGGCCTGGCTTGCTGGCTGCATTGGGTGGTTTTCTGGTGCCTTTTGCCCTTGGTTATTATGCCATCGTGTGGACGGGTGGCACACCTATTTCTGGCTTATTTGTTGCCATTGCTATTGGCGTAACTTCGCTGGCCACCAAAAGTCGCATACTGATTGACCTTAAACTACTTAATACACGCATTGCTTATGTGCTGATGGCAGGCGCATTAATTTCTGATGTGTTGGCTCTGGTCATTTTTTCGGGCATCACCAATTTTGTTGAATCTAGCTCATTGAGTTTAATGAAGCTTCTGATGATAGGGGGCAAAATCATTCTCTTTTTCGGTATCACCATTAGCATAGGCTTGTTTGTTTTACCATATGTGGGCCGCTACCTGTCGCGCTCAGGCCTTAAAA
Organism: Carboxylicivirga mesophila; assembly: GCF_018271975.1. Taxonomy (GTDB): domain Bacteria; phylum Bacteroidota; class Bacteroidia; order Bacteroidales; family Marinilabiliaceae; genus Carboxylicivirga; species Carboxylicivirga mesophila. Next base: position 58,931 of record NZ_JAGUCN010000005.1, on the reverse strand, counting down.
ACAGCACGGCCTATTTTACACTCATACTAATTGTCACTTTTGGCTATTGCGAACTGGCCGAACTGGCAGGTATGCACAGCATACTGGGAGCTTTTATGGCCGGACTGTTTCTGAAGGACAAGCTGTTTCCTAAAAATATATCAAAAGAGGTGAACAAGGCCTTCTACGATGTATCCATTGGCTTTATGGCGCCTGTTTTCTTTGTGACGGCCGGCTTTTTTGTGGATGTTACTGTTTTTCAAACCGATTGGGAATTACTGCTGCTCATTACCGGATTGGCGGTGGTGGGAAAGATAGCAGGTACAGCCTTGTTTTATATGCCCTCGGGCAATGGCTGGCGCGAGGGTATTACCATTGGTACAGGCATGAACGGGCGGGGAGCTGTTGAGATCATTATTGCCGAGATAGGCTTAAAGATGGGTATTATTGACCAAACCATCTTTTCCATTCTCGTATTCATGGCCATTTTTACCACGCTGACAGTGCCGGTTCTACTCAATTGGACAACCAAATGGCTGCGCCGTCGCAATGAGCTGGTATATATGGAACAGCGGAGTGGTGTTTTATTTCTGGGGGTTAATTCACTAAGCTTATTGATGGCCCGGTACCTGGCACCTCATAAGCCGGTAATGATGGTGGATAATAACCAAACGCATGTGACAAAAGCACGGGAGCAAGGTTTTAACTGTATCCTGGGGAATGCCTTGAATAAAGAAACGCAGGATGAGCTGTCGATGGAGCATATTCATACCTTTATTGGATTGACCACCAATAGCCAGGTGAACCTGTTGGCCGGCCAGCTGTCAAAAGATTCATTCCTGGTGCCCAATGTGCAGGTGGCCATCGCACAGCAAGAGGCTAAAGCAGGAATTGAGTTGCTTAAACGCTTTGAAGCGTCTCTTTTGTTTGCCAGTCATCCGCGTTTGGCTAAATGGTTTATGAATATTAGTAATGATAAAACGGAAGAAGTTAAAATGCCGGTTGCAAAAGAGCTGTCTTCCGAAACATGGGTGGAGCAGCAAATTGACGATTTAAACCGTACCCTGCCAATACTGGTTCAGAATCCTCATGGTAAGGTGAGAACCTTTGCCTCGGGGGATATTCTGGAAGAAGGCGAAACGGTAATACTGCTGCAAAAAAAGAGTTAATAAGCTTACAGGAAAAAGAAAAGGGTGCCGCTAAATAGGCACCCTAAACAATCCTTTATCAACCGGATGAATAATTAATTATCAATTTCTACCTCCTCTTCGCTGTTACTGCGACGTTTAACCAGCTCATTGGCCGTGCTGATGTGCATGGAGATATTATTACTCAGTTCTCCGAAGCTGGCAGGATTAAGCTGTACCATGGCTCGCAGATAGAGCACCAGTTTGTCATTTATCACTTTCATCAGTTCGTGCTTAAGTGCTGTAGCATTAAGGGTTTTACCATCTTCGGCGCGGGCCTCGTGCCAGCTTCTTTCGGCACTTTTAAACAGGTCCTGGTCGGTTTGCAGCTGACTCAGAATAGCCGGTAAACCCGGCAAAACGCTTACATTGGGTGCTATCAACGGCATCTTCATATCCCTGATGAAGGCATCTATCAGGGTAGATTCGGATGCATAGTTGTGGTCAACCAGACTAAAGCCATATTTATCAAGTACCTGCTGTACTTCACTGGCAGCTGCCCGTATTTTTGTATCGGGATGCAGCAGGAAACCTTTGTTGAGGTATAGTAATGAGCGATAAGTGTTATCGCGCAGCGTATCGTATTTTTCCAGCATCGACAGCACCTTTGTTTCATTAACTGCGCCGGCCAGGCCAATGCAAATGGTACTCATTTCGCTTTTTATAGCGGTAATATTTACATCTTCAATGGTTGATTTCCCCAGTTCATCAAGTATTGCATTTCCTAAATGAACGGTATCGGCAACCCGCATACGTTTAAGAACTTTTTCTATTAGCATAAGATTTAAGTTATTGGTGATAAAGAATATTGTTAGTTACTGATTAGTTATTTGGTATGTGAAAAGCACCTTTAATTAGGCCTTGCAGAAATCCGTCGATCCTGCCACAGGAAATGGTTCCTGTCTGAAAAGATGCCCAATCCCACGATGGGAAACCATGTTTTTTTGAAAAGACAGCCTTTCTCACCATGGGAAAGGGTGACTGGCGTAAATGCTATTACATCCTATGGTGGGATAGCTTCTCTGGCGTGCAAAACAGGTTTTCCTACGGTAGGAAAGGCTTCTGGCGGAAAAAGTACATTTTCTCATGGCGGGAATGTTGAACCTGCCGGCAGTAAGCCCTTTTGCTTTTATACTTCTGCTATTGTTCAGAAAAAACAGGCCAGGCATACTTTACAAGGGGTTTGCCGGGCCTTAAAATGTTTGTTGGTGAATGGTGTACTGGTGATACAACCAATTGATGATTGGCTGTTGGGTAAGTTGCGTAAGGACTGATAGAAATGTATGGTCCTGTCTGGCCAGATTCAGTCATAATTTTAGGGTTTATGGGTTAAACGCTTAATGCAAGATAATAATTATTGATTAATTACCAAGTGTTGATAATGCGAATGATGGATAAAGCGTTATCCTAATTATCTAATTAAAGTAAATACATATTGTGATGTGATAAATTGCATATAAAACAGTTGATTAGCTAATAATTTGAGTGGCTTTTGATAGTGGTACTTAGTTTATATCAATCAAAATTATTTAGAATTTGTTTGAAAGTAACTTTCTGTATATAGCTACTTATGTTTTTTATGTGGTTAGAATACAATATGCTCAAGTGAAATAAGCTTTTTGCCTAGTTTCGTTATGCCAGGCTCTACGTTCTTATCCACTGGCCTTGCCCCTTAAAAATATATAGTATACTCATCACTTTGCTACTTCGGATCGAAAAAATATACCAGCTTCTTATAAATAGTTGATCAGGGCATTACACCTTAAATGTTTACGAATATGCCATGCGGTTTAAACAAAAAAACGGTTGTTGGAGGATAATGGTAGCGTTTTAGGCTTACATTTGCAGCGATTTTATGAGGGATAGTTATGAGCAGCCCTTGTAAAAGGCATCCACACATCTGAAATGACACTACTGAATTGTGCCTTCCCCTCAGGTGGGTTGATAGTGTGAAGTGGAACACAATTTGTAAACACATGGAAAATATATTCAAACCAAAGTTCTTCACTGTTCTTCGATCGGGCATTGACAGGAAGCAGTTGACCAATGATGTATTCTCAGGAGTGGTAGTTGGCCTGGTAGCCTTGCCTTTAGCCATTGCTTTTGCAGTGGCATCTGGTGTATCGCCCGACAAAGGCCTGATTACGGCTGTGGTGGCCGGTTTTATTATTTCATTGTTGGGCGGCAGCCGCGTACAGATTGGCGGACCTACCGGAGCCTTTATCATTATTGTTTATGGTATTATTGAGCAGTATGGTGTTGATGGACTGATTATTTCCACCATCATGGCAGGCGTGTTTTTGGTGCTTTTTGGTTTACTAAAGTTGGGTACTTTGCTCAAGTTCTTTCCGCATTCTTTGGTGGTGGGCTTTACCAGTGGTATTGCGCTGGTTATTTTCTCCACCCAAATTAAAGACGCATTTGGATTATCAGTCACCAAGGTGCCTTCTGAATTTCATGCCAAATGGCTGACCTATTTTTCTGCCATTGACAGCATTAACTATACAGCTGTACTTGTTACAGTAGCTACCATTCTGATTACGGTTTTTGCCAGACGCCTTACATCTAAAATACCGGGGGCATTTTTATCCATCGTCATCATCACGCCACTGGTCTATTTCCTCAAACTGGATGTTACCACCATCGAATCAGCTTTTGGTTCTATTCCGTCCAGCTTTAGTATCACCGTTCCTTCTATTGAGATTGGACAGCTGCAACATTACATTGGGCCGGCCATCACCATTGCATTGCTTGGAGGGATTGAGTCTTTGTTATCGGCGGTTGTGGCCGACGGTATGATAGGTGGTAAGCATCGCTCCAATACCGAGCTTATTGCCCAGGGAATAGCCAATATTGTTACGCCATTTTTTGGCGGTATACCGGCAACTGGTGCCATAGCACGCACAGCCACAAATGTTAAAAATGGGGGACGCACCCCAATTGCCGGTATGGTGCATGCTGTTACTCTGTTGCTGATAATGCTTTTTCTGGGGCAATGGGCCAAACTGATTCCTATGGCTTGCCTGGCTGGTATCCTAATGGTTGTAGCATACAATATGAGTGAGTGGCGCAGTTTTGTGGCCATCCTCAAAGGCCGCTACTTCGATATTCTTATCCTGTTAACCACCTTTGTTATCACTGTGTTTTTTGACCTGACACTGGCCATTGAAATTGGCGTGGTGCTGTCAGCCCTGCTATTTATGAAACGGATGGCTGACATCAGCGATAAGCGAATTGATGATATAGTAGACAGCGATGTGATTGAGAACTACTCCGATTTACCTGCCGCATTGAAGATTTATGAAATCAGCGGGCCCCTGTTTTTTGCTTCGGCCCGCCGCTATTCCGAGGCTATAGAGGAAATTGGACTGCGTTGTGAGGTATTGATTATCAGGATGCGCCATGTGTCATTTATTGATCAAACCGGGCTGCATAACCTGAAAGACACCCTCCGGATGCTGAGCAACAAGAACATTACCATATTACTTTCGGGGGTTAATGCGGAGATTAAGGAGGAAATCAAGCAATTTGAACTGACTCAGTTTGTGCCCGAAGCTTTGATCTTTGATAGCTTTAATGACGCCACTCAGAAAGCCGTTGAGCTGTTGAAGGAGTAATATCGATTACGAATCAAAACGATTGATTAAAAAACAATCTGTGATTCGGTTTCGGCATTAACCCATGATATAAGCAAAATGCTCTATCAATCATTTTGTTATTCATTTGGTATAAGTTGGGTGTATTATGCAGAAATAGTCTGGTGACTAATATATTCCTTTAATTTTTTAGAATGCACAAGAAAGCCCGGTTTAAGGCCGGGCTTTGTCGTATGCTATCTTATAATGTTCTTAGTTTTTAAGCGAGCGATTAAGGTGCACCATTTTAATGGCTGTTACAGCTCCTTCATCTCCTTTATTACCATGTTTGCCACCAGCGCGGTCTATGGCTTGTTGCTGATTCAGTGTGGTCAGCAAGCCAAATATAAACGGTATTGGATACTGCACATTTAAAAGGGTCATACCTTGTGTCACACCATGACAAACGAAGTCGAAGTGTGGTGTTTCACCTTGTATCACACATCCCAGGCAAATAACAGCATCAACATCTGTCATCTCAGCCAGATATTTGGCACCAGCGGTGAGCTCAAAGCTGCCAGGTACATATTTTTTAATGATGTTGTCCTCCGAAGCCCCGTGCTTAATAAGGGTGTTATAAGCTCCTTCGTATAATGCCTCGGTTATCTCGGTGTTCCACTCCGACACCACAATGCCGAACTTCATTTCAGCGGCCGATGGTACATCAGCTATATTGTAATCTGATAAGTTTTTAAGACTTGTTGCCATTGTTTACAGTTTTGTGCAAAAATAAAAGAGGTTGCCTACATAGACAACCTCTTTTTAATATTTTAGTTCAAAATTACTTCGTCTGCAGCTTAGCACGTGTCAGATACTTGTCAACCTGACGGGCTTCTGCTGATGATGCATACTTATCTTTAATTTTTTGATAAGCCTCAACAGCTGCTTTGTAATCACCTTTTGCCTCATACATTACTCCCAGCTTCATCAGGTAGGTAGGAGCTGTCAATGAATTGTCATAAGAGGCTGCTGTTTTGTATTGTGAGATAGCCTTATCGTTTTCTCCCAATTCAGCGTAAGCATCACCTAATGCACCGGCTGCAGTAGCTGCCACCATTTCTTCACTAGAAGAGAAGCCTGATAAGTAGTTAACAGCTTCGTTGTAATTACCTAAATGAAGGTTAGAAACACCTGCGTAATATGCCGCCAGCTTACCAGCTTTAGTTGAGCCATATTCATCCATGATCTCAATGAAACCATAATTCTGTCCATCGCCATTTAAAGCCAGCTTAAATGAATCCTGCTCAAAATACTGCTGAGCATAGAACACCTGCTTTTGAGCTTCTTGCTCCAATGGTAAGAAATAGAATTTCTTTAATCCCCAGTATCCGGCTACTATGATGATGATTGCCAAAGCAATCATACTTATTCTGTTCTGATTCTCTTCAATAAAGTGCTCCGTCTTACTCAATGCGCTTTCTACATTCTCGAAGCTATCATCTTGATGCGTATGTTTCTCTTTTGACATTGTAAGTAAATTTTTATTCGAATGCCAAAAGTAATCCTTTTGACCAAAAAACAAAAGATGGATTATTACTTTTTGTGGCTTCCAGATAAATATTTTAATGTCGATGCTATCCGGTAATCAATGTCGCGGTAATCTAATGGTGTTAGTTCGGCCGAATAGTTCTAAAAATATTGAAAGGCATTTTTGAACAATCCTGCAGGTTAGTTACTTTTGCACAAAACCATTTTACATGCACATCAGGCACCTTAATCTTATCAATTTTAAAAATATTGAACAGGCCGAAATAGCCTTTTCACCGGGTATTAACTGCCTGGTGGGCGATAATGGTTCAGGGAAGACCAATGTGTTGGATGCACTGTACTACCTGTCGTTTTGTAAAAGCTACTTTAACGCTGTTGATAGCCAGAACATTAATCATCAGCAGGAATTCTTCGTGGTTCAGGGACAATATTTGCGCCATGATGAGGAGGAGCATATCTATTGCGGCCTGAAGAAGTCACAGAAGAAACATTTTAAGCGCAACAAAAAGGAATACAGCAAGCTTTCGGAACATATTGGCCTATTGCCATTGGTGATGATATCGCCATCGGATGAGCAACTGATTAATGAAGGAAGTGAGCAGCGCCGTAAATACATCGATGGTGTTATATCGCAGTATGATAAGCCCTTTTTGGATGATTTAATGCGTTATAATCGCTCACTGATGCAGCGTAATGCAACTCTCAAGCAATTGAAAGATAGTCATTCCGGTGATTATTCTATGCTCGATTTATGGGATGAGCAACTGGAGCAGCTGGCCAACCGAATTTATGCGCGCCGTGTTGATTTTATTAAAGAACTGGTACCGGTTTTTCAAAAATATTACGCCTATATCTCCGATGGGAAGGAAGAGATTGCACTCACTTATAAATCCCATTTACACGAGGGTGATTTAAAGGGGCAGCTGGCAGCAGTGCGCTCTAAGGATATTGTGTTGGGTTATACTACCAAAGGCGTTCACAAAGACGATCTTGAATTGTTGCTGGGAGGTTACTCAATCAAAAAAATAGCTTCGCAGGGGCAGAAAAAGACTTTTTTGATTGCACTAAAGCTCGCTCAATATGAGTTTATACACAAGCACAATGGCATTAAGCCTATTTTATTGCTCGATGATATTTTTGACAAGCTGGATGACGCACGCAGCAATCGCCTGCTTCAGCTGGTTGCCGAAGATGTGTTTAATCAGATTTTTATAACCGATACCAATAAACCGTACTTGGTTGATATAGTGAAACGAACAGGTAAAGCATATAAGGTGTTTGATGTGGCAAATGGACAGATTGCTGAGAACTCATAATCACATTTATGCAATGCAATTTATTAAAATACTGGCTACTGCCTAATAATTAATAACTTAAGTATGCGTCGACGCAAAACACAAGCCATAAGTGATGTAATAAAGGAGGTGCTTAAACAGCAGAATCTGAATAAAGGTATGCTCGAGAACCGGGCTGTGCATTACTGGGCAAAAGTACTTGGGCCATCGGTGGCACGGGCAACACATCGTATCTACATCCGTAATGGAATTCTTTATGTGGAAATGACCTCCAGTGTGTTGCGCAACGAATTATTGATGTGGAAGGATAAAATCATTGAAAACCTGAATCAGGCTATAGGCGATAATATTGTTCAGGATATAGTGTTTCGATAGAGGAAATGGATAACAGGAGGCGAATGACAAAGTGCTTTGGATAACATCGCTGTGGAAATAGCTAACCGCCATAAGCTATCAGCTTTTTTGAACTAAAAAAAGCCCCTTGCAATGCAAGAGGCCTCTGTAATTTTAACTTTTGTCTACGGGTGACGTTCCAGTAATTCCTTCGAGCTAAAGAAGAAGTGGCATTCACGTTCAGCACTGGCATCGCTGTCTGAGCCGTGAATCGCATTATGAGCTTTACTTTCAGCAAAAAGCTTTCGGATGGTGCCTTCTTCCGCTTCAGCCGGGTCGGTGCTGCCTATCAGTTTTCTGAAGTCTTCCACTGCATTTTCTTTCAAAAGAATAGCAGCCACAATAGGTCCCGATGACATAAAGTCAACCAGTTCGGGGAAGAATGGACGCTCTTTGTGCTCTTCATAGAAGTTTTCGGCATCTTCCTTCGATAATTTTAGGGATTTAATAGCCGAGATGCGAAATCCGGCTTCTTCAATCATATTGAGAATGGCGCCGATATGCCTGTTTTTTACGGCTCCCGGCTTAATCATAGTAAGTGTTTTCAGTCCTGCCATATTAGCTGATTAATTTAGTGTAAGGGTAAAACTTAATATTCCGAAAATACAAAAAAAATAGTCTTTCAAAATCTATATCTTTGTCAATTCAACAAAAAATTACAATGAATATTCAAGACAAGACACAAATAGATTTATTAAAAACTAAGATAGATAACAGTCGGAAAGTCATAATTGTTCCGCATAATAATCCCGATGGAGATGCTTTAGGTGCCGCATTGGGCCTATATAATACATTGAGGAATATGGACAAGGAGGTAACAGTGATATCTCCAAATGAATTTCCTGATTTTCTCAATTGGATGCACGGCGTGAATGAGGTATTGATTTACGATAAGAGCATCAAGAAGTCGACCAAACTAATTAAAGAGAGTGAACTGGTTATTTTTGTTGATTTCAATTCATTGACGCGTATCAAACTGATGGGTGAGCTGTTTGAGCAGGATGATACGCCCCGTATCATGATTGATCACCATCCATTTCCTGATGCTAATGTGGCACAACTACAGATAAGTGTACCTGAAGCTTCGTCAACCTGTGAGTTACTCTTTCATGTGTTGAATGAGGCTGGCTTAAAAGATGCTGTGACCAAAGAAGCTGCCGAGTGTATTTATGCCGGTATCATGACCGACACAGGCTCGCTCAATTACAATTCTAACCGCCCCGAAACATACCTGATTGTAGCAGAGTTGTTGCGCATGGGCATTGATAAAGAGCATATTCATCACATGATATTTCATAACAACTCATTTGATCGGATGCGCTTATTAGGGCATGCACTGGGTGAGAAGATGGAACGTTTACCCGAGCTGAAAACAGCCTACATATCGTTGAGTCAGGAAGAGTTAAAACGCTTTAATTTTAAACCAGGCGATACCGAAGGATTTGTTAATCAGGCGCTGTGGATCGAAGGCGTTAACTTATCAGCTTTGTTTACCGAGAAAAAGGATTTAATAAAGATATCATTCCGTTCGCGCGGGGGGTTTCCTGCTAATAAGTTCAGTGAAACCTATTTTAATGGTGGAGGACATTTTAATGCTGCCGGTGGAGAATCAAAACTTAAGCTGGATGAAACAGTTGAGCGGTTTAAAAATGTATTAAAAGAATTTTGTGATGCCAATGGCTTTAATTAGAATACTGGTTGTTGTATTAGTGACCATCGGTTTTTTAAGTGGGTGTAAAGAAAAACCCAGAGAAAAAAAGCAGGTGACCAAAGACATGCTTTTGGAGATGAATAAAAAGATGGTTAGTGCCGAGGTAAAGGTGATTGAGCAGTATATTGCCGATAATCATCTGGATATGACCAAGTCTGGAACCGGTTACTATTATCAGATTAATAAGCCGGGTGTTGGAGATTCAATACGCTATCAGGATGCAGTGAAACTAGCTTACACAACCAGTTTGCTTGATGGAACCATCTGTTATTCGTCGGCAACTGATGGATTTATGCAATTTACGGTTGGAAAGGCTCAGGTGGAAGCGGGGCTTGAGCAATTTGTTCAGCACTTGCAGCAAGGAGCCATTGCTAAACTAATATTGCCACCCTATTTGGCTCATGGTATTGCCGGTGATGGCAATAAGATTCCTAAATTGGCGATAATAGTAATGGATATTGAGGTGTTGGAGGTGCAAACAAGCCAATCATTGCCATAATAAGGTTTGAAGATTGCATAAAAATGATTTTCTTTGTGTGCTTGTCAAACTGACATAAAAAATAATTAATGAAGACTGGAAATAGATTTTTTAACCTGACTATACTTATCGCAATTACATTTTTAATTGGATTTGCTGCTTGTAATGATTCTTACAATTACTTTAACGTAAAGGAAGCCTTAGCTGCTGAACAGGAGTTGTTGGAACGCTATTATGACGAAGAGATGGATAATGGTTTAAGCAGGCTGGACTCATTGACAGCAGCGTCAATAGATACAGTTGACCATCGCTTTGAATCAGGTTTGATGATGTTTCACACAGAATTAGGTGAAAAGGACCAACCTGTAGAAGCTTATAAAACGGTAGGTTTCAGATACACAAATTATGCAATAGCCTTACAAATGGATACCCTCGTAGATGGTGTAGATACAACATTTGTAGAAAAAACAGTAGAAGTTTTTAGAGAGAGTAATGAATACGCCATTTCACCATTTACGTTTACAACTTATCCGGTTGGTGGCGTACCCGGAGCTGGTTCAAATGTTTTCCCTGGTGTTAATGAAGCTGTGTTACACATGAATTTATTTGGCAAAGCTAAACTTGTTCTTCCATCTCTAATCGCAGATAATCAGTATAATACTCATATATTTGAGTTGGAAGTGACCTATTTGGAGCAATAAATAATCAGTTGAATATACAGAACCACCTCGTTATGGGGTGGTTTTTTTTTTACCCTAAAACAGACCAGTAATTTATATCAATTTTTTATTAGCGATATTTTAACGCAAATTGTAAGAATTGTACATTTAAATACTATCTTGCTTTCCGTTTTTAAATAAATTAATCTTTTTTGTGCAAAATTGTTCATAATGAAGGTGGTAAGTGTTTGAAAACGAAACTCAAAAACTAATATTTTATACACAAACTAAAAACAAGGGAGGTGGGTTCTTGATCCACCTTTAAGAATTAATTAATCGAATTATGTCTAGCAAAAACAACAAGGTATTGCCAATAGTAATGATGTTCTTTCTATTTGCAATGATTTCATTTGTGACTGGATTGTCAAACCCAATGGGTGTGATTGCCAAAAATCAGGATGGTATTCTTAACTGGATGTCTCAGTTAGGGAATTTTGCTAACTTCCTGGCTTATTTACTTCTAGGTTTACCTTCTGGGATTCTGTTGAAGAAAAAGGGTTATAAATTTACGGCCTTAACGGCAATTGCGCTTGGTATTCTGGGTGTTGGTGTTCAGTTAATTTCAGGCTTAATGCCATATGAAATTGGTGATAACTTCACACCAATCTTTACCGTTTACCTAACAGGGGCATTGATTTCAGGTTTCTCAATGTGTATGTTAAATACTGTTGTTAATCCAATGTTGAACACCTTAGGAGGTGGAGGTAAAAAGGGTAATCAGTTGATTCAGTTTGGAGGTTCATTGAATTCAATGGCAGCAACCATTGTCCCAATTTTGGGTGGTTATTTAATTGGAGATCTTGCTAAAGCAACCATGAAAAATGCTGTTCCTGCCTTGTTAATTGCTATTGGTATTTTTGTTGTAGCTTTTATTGTATTAGCAATCGTTGCTATTCCTGAGCCACATAACAGAGATGTAAAAGAATCTAAAGTTATAGAGAAGTATAGTGCAATGTCATTCCGTCACTTCGTTTTAGGTACAGTGGCAATTTTCTTATACGTAGGTATTGAAGTTGGTATTCCAAATTTTATCAACCTTTACTTAACTGCAGCTAAAGATGCTGCAGATGGAGCAGCAGGTATGGGTATTGATCCTGCAGCTGCCGGTTCGGTAGTTGGTACATATTGGTTTTTAATGTTGATTGGTCGTCTCACAGGTGGAGTTTTAGGTAGCAAATTTTCGGCAAAAGCCCAATTGACTTTTGTTAGTACCTTGGGTATTATTTTTGTTGCTTTAGGTATTTTCCTTCCATCAACTATTTCGGTCTCAATGCCAGTATTTATGTCAGACCTAAGTTTTGGTATGCAGACAGTTCCATTAGCGGTAATGTTATTTACTTTGTGTGGTTTATGTACTTCAATTATGTGGGGAGGTATCTTTAATCTGGCTGTTGAAGGTATTGGAAAATATACGGAAATGGGTTCTGGTATTTTTATGGTAATGGTAGTTGGTGGTGGAGTTCTTCCATTGATTCAAGGAGCCGTTGCTGACCTTACAGTAAGCTACATGGCCTCTTACTGGGTAATTGTTGCTGCTCTTGTTTATCTATTATGGTATGCATTGGCAGGATGTAAAAATGTAAACAAGGATATTCCTGTAGAATAAGGGAAATTCGTATGATATAAAACGACTTCCTGGACTAACTTCAGGAAGTCGTTGTGTTTAAAGAAATCGATTAACTATTAAAACTAATCAAATGAAAAAGGTATCTGTTGGCGTGGATATAGGTGGTACAAACACCGCCATTGGAGTAGTTGATGAAATGGGTCATGTATTGACTAAAGACAGTATTTCAACACCGTCGCATGGTGATATAAATAAATACATCGAAGATTTATCTGCTGCAATCAATAAGCTTATCACCAACGCTAAGTTGATGAATGAAGAAATTGAGATTATTGGTATTGGCGTGGGAGCGCCTAATGGCAACTATTACAGCGGAACTATTGAATATGCGCCTAACTTGTCATTTAAGGGCGTAGTGCATGTTGTTAAACTGTTGAAAGCACATTTTCCTGAATTGGAAGCCATCGCTTTAACTAATGATGCAAACGCTGCTGCTATTGGAGAAATGATTTATGGTGGAGCCAAAGGCATGAAAAACTTTGTAATGTACACACTTGGTACAGGTGTAGGAAGCGGAGTTGTAGTGAATGGTGATCTTGTGTATGGTCACGATGGATTTGCTGGTGAATGTGGGCATACTACGTTAGTGCCGGGAGGTCGTTTGTGTGGCTGCGGTGCTCAGGGACACCTTGAAGCATACTGTTCTGCTCCGGGTATGAAGCGTACAGCATTTGAGTTGCTGGCTAAATACAACGCAACAGATAGTCCACTAGCCAATCATACATATAATGATTTGACATCTAAAATGATTTACGATGCAGCTGTGGCTGGTGATAAAGTGGCTTTGGAGGTATTTAAACTGACAGGCCATCACCTTGGTCAGGGTATTGCCGATACCATTCATCATTTAAGTCCTGAGGCTATATTCCTCTTTGGTGGTCCATTGGCGGCCGGTGAGCTAATTCTTAAGCCTACCAAGGAAAGTATCGAGAAGCATTTATTACCTATCTTTAAAGATAAAATTCAATTATTGCCATCGAAGCTTGATGCCGGTGATGCGGCTATTGTTGGAGCAAGTGCCCTGGCATGGAAAGAGTTGGATAAGTAATAAGCGTATAACATTATTAAATGAGCCTGTTCGATATAAATTCGAGCAGGCTTTTTTATTTAGTAGAGGTAATCAGCATGCTTTTATGACTCATGGTTTGTAAATATCTGATTATTTGGCGTAAATAGCTCTTATTTTGTTTTAATTGAATTATAAAAGTAAAATATACCTTTAAAATGATATAAAAGTAAATATTACTTTTATATTTGTAGGTATGAATAAAAGTATATACGATCAGTATCAGGAGAATAAACGCTTTGTAGCTGTCGATTGTGTCATTTTTGGATATGAGGAGGAGCAGCTTAAATTGTTGGTTTTTGAGCGTGATATTGAACCTGCAAAAGGTGAGTGGTCGTTGCTTGGAGGCTGGGTAAATGTCAATGAATCAACCGAAGCAGCGGCACGCAGAGTACTTCATAAGTTAACTGGTCTGGATGATGTTTACCTGGAGCAGGTGCATACATTTTCTGATCCTAATCGTGATCCAGGAGGGAGTGTAATAACGGTTGAGTATTATGCTTTAATAAAGATTGATGATAAGGCAGCGAATTTGATCAAAGATTACGGTGCTAAATGGTTTACAATAGCCGCATTGCCGAAGCTTATTTTTGATCATGATATTCTGGTTCAGAAGGCCCTTGAGAAGTTGAGATTGCGTTCCAGTTATGAAATTATCGGGCGTAAACTATTGCCGGAGAAATTCACAATTACCCGTTTGCGAAACTTGTACGATCAAATATTTCAAAGGCAATTTGATCCTGGAAATTTCCGAAAGAAAATTCTGTCGCTCAAAGTTTTGGAACGACTTGAAGAGAAAGATATGTCGGAATCTCGTAAAGGCGCTTTTTACTTTAAATTCAAACCTAAACAGGAGGGTGAATTTAGCGATCCGATTTTTAAACGTTCAATTTAATACTACTAACTGCACTTTATTATATTATGGAACAATTTGAATTTACTGAACATTCACACCGCAGGTATAATCCGTTAACAGGTGATTGGGTATTGGTTTCCCCCCACCGGACAAAGCGCCCGTGGCAAGGGAAGGTTGAGAAGCCGGCCATTGAAAAGCGTCCGGAATATGATGAGAAATGTTACTTATGCCCTGGAAATGAGCGGGCAGGAGGGCATAATAATCCCGAATATAAAGATGTATTTGTTTTTCAGAACGATTTTAGTGCCTTGGTACCTGATATTCCTGAAGGCAATTACAGCAATGGTGAATTATTTAAGGCTGAAAGCGAGAGAGGTTTTTGCAAGGTTATTTGTTTTTCGCCTCGCCATGATCTGACTATTCCTGAGATGGAGGTGACTGATATTCGAAAAGTAGTGGATTTGTGGTGCAATGAATACCAGGAAATTGGCGCACTGGACTATATCAATCATGTTCAGATTTTTGAAAACAAGGGTGATATCATGGGGTGTAGCAATCCGCACCCACACGGGCAGATATGGGGACAATATTCGGTGCCTGTGGAGCCAGCTAAAGAAGCGGTGATGCAGAAGGCTTACTTCGATAAGCACGGTAAAACACTTTTGGAAGACTATGTAGCTGAAGAGTTAATGACGGGTGAGCGTATCCTGGTGGAGAATGACCATTTTGTGGCGCTGGTTCCGTTTTGGGCAACCTGGCCGTTTGAAGCGATGATTGTGAGTAAGTGTGCTGTAGCAAATATTACTCAATTAACCGAAGAAGAGCGCACTGCTTTAGCCGATGCTTACAAAAAGCTGACGGTGATGTACGATAACTTATTTGAAGTGTCGTTTCCTTATTCAGCGGGCATTCATCAGGCCCCAACAGACGGGCAGGAGCATCCTGAGTGGCATTTACACATGCATTTTTATCCACCTTTATTACGTTCGGCAACGGTTAAGAAGTTTATGGTAGGCTATGAAATGATGGCCAATGCTCAGCGTGATATTACTGCTGAACAGGCTGCCCAACGCCTGCGTGATTTGCCAACTGTACATTATAAAGCTAAATAAACAATAACACTTAATTCAGTTTAGAAATGCAAATAACAAGTTTAATTGAGAAAATCAACGGTGGAAATAATCCGTTTTTTAAAGAGTTATATGGAAACGATGAGGCTGTATTGAAAGCTCAGGCTGATCGTTATATTAAATACATTAACGAGTTTAAAAACATATATGGTAATGATGACGTAATGCTGTTAAGTTCGCCAGGTCGAACTGAAGTTGGAGGTAATCACACCGACCACCAGTTAGGACGTGTATTGGCTGGAGCAGTTAATTTGGATAACATTGCAGTTGCTGCGCCTAACGGTACCAATATAGTCCGCATCACATCTGTGGGTTTTGATCCTTTCGAGGTTGATTTGGGTGAATTGGAAGTGACTGAGTTTAAATTAACACCTGGTAACATTGTAAGAACCATTGCAAAGGAGATTAAAGCTTTGGGTTTAGAGATTGCCGGCTTTGATGCGGTAATACATGGCAGTGTACCTGAAGGATCGGGATTGAGCTCTTCAGCTTCTTTCGAAGTATTGATTGGAGCCATTTTCAGTAACTTGTTTAATGATGGTAAGTTGGATCCGGTGGATAATGCCAAGATTGGCCAAAAGGCTGAGCATGCTTGTAAGAAGTTTTGTGGCTTAATGGATCAGACGGCTTGCGCTGTGGGTGGGTTTATTACCATTGACTTTGCTGACAAAGCCAATCCGGTTGTAAAAGCTTTGGATTTTGATTTTGCCCAAACAGGATATTCATTAGTTATTACCAACACTGGAGGTAGCCATGGTGGATTGGATGAAGAATACAATGCATTGCCTGGTGAAATGAAGGCGGTTGCTAAAGAGTTGGGCCAAGAAGTATTGCGTCCGTTGTCAATGGAGGATGTGGTGAAAGGTATTCCATCTATTCGCGAAAAAGTAGGAGACCGTGCATTATTGCGTTCTATTCACTTCCAGGCAGATAACTCACGTGTTGTATATCAGGTGGAAGCTTTAGAGTCAGGTAACTTCGACAAGTTTCTGGAACTGGTGGTTGAGTCAGGTTTTAGTTCATACATGTATAACCAGAATATCTTTGTTGGTGGCGAAACCAAGCATCAGAATGTAGCATTAGCATTGGCATTGAGTGAATTAGTGCTGAAAGGCAAAGGCGCCTGGCGTGTGCATGGTGGTGGCTTTGCCGGTACCATTCAGGCTTTTGTGCCTAATGAATTATTAGATGATTATATCACAACACTAGAGTCGGTATTCGGCAAAGGCAACTGTCACAAGTTGTTTATCCGCTCTAAAGGTGCTGTTCAGGTAGAATTATAATTTGTTTTTAATACTAACTACACCAATTTTCTTAAAAACGAATGAATATGACAAAAGCATCTGATGTATTTACATTAAGAAATAATAATCAAGTAGAGGTAAGCTTTATTGCGCGAGGTGGACAAATCACCTCCATTAAAGTGCCTGATGCCAATGGTGAAATAGCTGATGTAGTCATTGGTTATGACACTGTTGAAGAAGCATTAGCTGGTGATACCTATTTTGGAGCCATTTGTGGCCGTTATGCCAACCGCATTGTAAAAGGGCAGTTTGAGTTGAATGGTCAGCAGTATCAGCTGGATACCAATAATGGCCCGAATCACCTGCATGGTGGGGTAGATGGATTTAATCTTCGTACATGGGAGGTGGAAGAAGTGGATTTACCGCAATTTGCCCAGGCCTATAAGCTTAGCCTGGTGAGTCCTGACGGCGATCAGGGTTATCCCGGCGAACTAACGACTATTGTGACCTATGGTTTAACGGAGGATAATGAGTTGGTGATTGAGTATGATGCAGTATCCGATAAGGATACCATTATCAACCTCACATCTCATGCCTATTTTAATCTGGATGGGGCAGGAATAGGTACAATTGCCAATCATCAATTAACTATTAATGCAGATAAGTTTACACCGATTGATGGCGAAATAGGAACAGTGACAGGCGAGATTGCAGACGTGAAGGATACCGCAATGAATTTTATCACTGCGAAAGCAATAGGTGAAGCTCTAAACGCTGATTGTCCACAAGTTAAGCTGGTAGATGGTATCGATCATAACTTTGTGATTAATGGGTATGATGGAATGGTGAGATTGGCTGCGCGTTTGGAAAGTCCTTCTTCAGGCCGGGCAATGGAAGTGTATACCGATCAGCCAGGCGTGCAAATTTACACAGGTAGTCATTTTGATGGTACCGAAACAGGTAAGCAAGGTAAGCCAATTGAAAAATGGGCTGGGGTAGCACTGGAAACACAGATATTCCCTGATTCGCCTAATAAAGCACATTTCCCGGAAGCTACTTTAAAAGCTGGGGAGTATTATCGACACACCTGTGTTTATAAGTTCATTTAATATTAAGTATGTTATAAGAACCACTTCTATTATTTAGAGGTGGTTTTTTTATGCTTCAAAAAAACGCTTAACTTCGCGGGGCTAAAACTAAATGTGATGAGTAAAAAGAAAGATATCTATAAAGGTGCGATGGAGTTATTTGTTGAAAAAGGCTTTGCAGCATCTGTCAATGAATTGATTGAACGGATAGGTATCGCCAAGGGTACTCTTTATCATCATATTACAAATAAGGAGCAGCTAATTATTGATATCTATAAGCAACTGATGTTTGAGGTAGAAGAGCAGTGTGTAAATGTGCTCACCGAGGATCAGAAAGAAAACACTAAGCAAGTGTTTAGTGGTATAGTCAAGTGGTTCATAACGCATCCTGTTAAGTTTCATTATATCAATATATTTGAATCAAGTCCTTATATGAAAATGCATTTTGGTCTGGTAGAAGATACCAAAGAGGGGCCGCGTCGTTTTATTATGCAAAAAGTGAATATGGGCATACTAAAAGCCTATAAGACTGATATGATTGCTTTCTTCGACTTTGCCTTTACCAGGGCTACGGCTAATTACTTCCTGAATTCACCAAAACCCCTTAAAAGTTTTACTGAAGAATTTGATGCCGCTTTTGATATGTATTGGGATGGGGTGGCCAAGAAGCAAATGCCTGCTAATTAGTTGTTTCGTAAAAGTGTTTTGTTATTGTGGGTTAAGGAGTTGTTGCTTTTGTTGATAACTTCTTAAAAAATGTTAATTATTTCTGTTAAGAAATTTGGTCTTTTATACAGAATTAACAGAATTTTAACGTTGAGAAAACCGACCTAATGGTCGACTTTGGCACCTTTGTCTTGGATAAGTTGAATGCGAGGTGAGTGTTCAATGGCTTGATATTTAGGAATGTAATACAATAATAAATACGTTTTAATTTTACGACTAATTTAATCAATCATGAAAAAAGTATTGAGATTATTTGCATGTATGATTATGGTTTTGGCATTTTTCATTATGCAAACACATGCACAGGTAACTACATCCAGTATGGGAGGACGTGTTACTGATGCAGAAGGGACTATAATCGGTGCAACGGTAATTGCTACGCACACACCTTCAGGAACAACTTATGGTACCATTACTAACACTGAAGGACGATTCAATTTCAACGGTATGCGTGTAGGTGGTCCTTATACGGTAAAAGTTACGTTTATTGGATATGGCGACTTTGTAAAAAACAATATCACATTGAGTTTAGGTGAGAATTATGTATTGGACGTAGTTCTTACCGATGAAGCAACATCATTAGATGAAATTCAAGTTACTGCAGTTCGCACTAAATTTTCCAATGAGAAAACCGGAGCTGTTACCAATATCTCAAACGATCAGATAGTTAATCTGCCAACAGTAAGTCGCAGTGTAATAGATATTACCCGTCTTTCGCCATATGGAGGCGATGGGATGAGTTTTGCCGGCGCAGATGGTCGTACGGCCAACTTTACAGTGGATGGAGCTAATTTCAACAATAACTTTGGTTTAAGTGATGCTCTTCCTGGTGGAGGAAATCCAATTTCTATTGAAGCAATTGATGAATTGCAAGTTGTGATTGCTCCTTACGATGTACGACAAACTAACTTTATTGGTGGTGGTGTAAATGCGATTACAAAATCGGGTACCAATAAATTTAAAGGAAGTGCTTATGTTTTTCATAGAAATGAAAACATGCGCGGGGATGCTGTTCACGGTCTGCAAATTGCTGGTGCGCGCGAAGAAGATCGCAATACAACCTATGGTTTCACTTTAGGTGGTCCGATTATCGAAAACAAATTATTCTTTTTTGTAAACGGCGAAATAGCTAAAACACCAACCGTTGCGAATCGCTGGAGGGCTTCAACCGATGGCATTGCTGATCCGGACAATTATATCTCACGCACAACAGAAAACGATCTTCAGATGGTTTCCGATTTTGTGAGAAGTAACTATGGGTATGAAACAGGATCTTACACAAGTTTCCCTGCAGATGAAAGCAACAAAAAATTGCTTGCTCGTCTCGATTGGAACATTTCAAACAAACACCGTTTGGCATTGCGTTACAACTATACGAAGAATCAATCATGGCGATCGCCTAATGCATCTTCTATGGACGGGGGTACTCGTATGTCTGAGGCGAGGATGTCACAGGCTTCAATGTCATATGCCAACTCGATGTATTCGATGGACAACCTTGTTCATTCATTCTCTTTTGACTTAAATAGTCGTATATCGGATAACATCTCTAACCAATTTTTGGCAACATACTCTAAGCTCGACGATATTCGCGGAACAAATTCTGATCAATTCCCTTTTATCGACATTCTGAAAGACGGGCAGGCTTACCTTTCTTTAGGTTATGAACTCTTTACATGGAACAACGGTGTTCACAATGATGTAGTGAATATTAAAGATGAGTTGACCTTTTATTTAGGGAATCATAAAATATTTGGTGGTATAGCTTACGAGTATAAAATGGCCGATAATGCTTATATGCGCAACGGTACCGGCTACTATCGTTACTCAAGTCTTGATGATTTCTTAAATGGTGCAACACCTGAGATTGTAAACTTAACTTATGGTTATGGTGGAGAAAGTAATCCGGCAGCTCGTGTAAGAAGTAATAAATTCGGCATTTATGCACAAGACGATTGGAGTGTTAATGAAAGATTTAAACTTTCGTATGGTATGCGCCTTGAAGCTCTTATTTTCAACAACGATGATTTGATAACAAATCAAGCTATCAAAGATCTTGATTACTCGGGTCGTCATATTGATACTGGAAAGTGGCCAGATGCAAATATTATATTTTCACCCCGTGTTGGTTTTGTTTGGGATGCATTTGGCGATAAAAGCATGAAAGTTCGTGGAGGTACCGGTCTTTTCGCAGGTAACTTACCGCTTGTGTTCTTCACCAATATGCCAACCAATGGAGGTATGGTTCAATACCAGGCACAGATAAATGCAAGAAATGCTGCGAATAATGGATTCTCGATGGATGTATTTGATGGTGGCCTTGTTACCGACGCTAATGGAAGAGCTACAATTGGAGCATTGCATGATAAATTGGTAAGTTTAGGTTATCCTACGACAATTTCACCTGAGGATGGAACAGTACCGTCGTCTATTTCTGCAGTAAATCCGAGTTTTAAAATGCCGCAAGTATGGAAAACCTCGCTGGCTGTTGATTATGCATTCAATACATCTTTCCCATTGTCAGCAACTGTTGAGGGAATTTACAATAAAACAATTAACGGCGTTACACTTTCCGACTGGAGTATTCCAAATGTAGGTGGTTTTGCTCGTTTTAACGGGGTTGACAATCGTCCTATTTATCCCGACGGTTACCGCACTAACACACCGGCATTCATGTTGGAAAATACCAGCAAGGGATATGGCTGGTCTGCCAACATCACGATTAATGCCCGACCTACAGAATGGATGAGCATGATGGCCGCGTATACACATACAGTGGCAAAAGATTTAACCGGAATGCCGGGTTCTAATGCTGAATCAGCATTTACATATGTTCCTACAGTTGAGGGGCCAAATAACATTAAGCTACACAATTCTCAATACACCACTCCCGATCGTTTGATATTTTCTCTTAATGCGCACGACAAGTGCGGTAATCATTACGGTCTTATTTATGAAGGATGGCGAGGTGGAAGAAGCTACTCATACATGACGGTAAACGATATTAATGGTGATGGCTACAACTACGATGCAATTTATATTCCAACCGACAGAGAGGTGGAAAATGGCGATTTCCGTTTCGTTTCTGAAGACGATAAGACACGTTTTATGGACTATGTGCATGCCAATGATTATTTGAAAGATAATCAAGGCGACTATGCCGAAGCCTATAGTCTATATTCTCCTTGGGTACATCGTGTAGACTTTAGCTATAAGCATGATTTTAAGCTAAAAATTGGTAATAACGATCACAAGCTGCAACTTAGCATGGATATAAAAAATGTGATGAACCTGTTTAACTCAGAATGGGGTGTGGCTAAGAACCTGAATCCTGAAATTGGTTCAGAAGCCCGTATTCTCAAATACGAAGGAGTTGACGCAGACGGGGTAGCTACATTCTCTACACCTTCTTCAATATCTGGTGATACTAAAACATTCACACCAAGCTATACTTTGGGGCAAACTTGGTATGCGTTAATTGGTATCAGGTATGTTTTTAACTAATTACAGAGTATAGATAATATGAAACGAGTCTCGAAGTAATCGGGAGGAGTTCAAGGAGTTACCATAGAAAATTAAAATATATACAGATGAAACTAAAATATTTTTTTCCACTATTCATCGCAGCCCTTGCCTTTATGACAAGTTGTGACGATGAAGAAACAATGACCTTGCTTGATGAAATTCGGGTATCGTCATCGTTTGTCGCTATTCCTCAGGACGGAGGTTCTACATCTATTACTGTAACGGCTAAGGATAGCTGGACTGCAGAAAAAGTTACAACCGATAAAGATGATGTTGAATGGTTAACCATCTCTTCAACCTCGGGAGGTGAAGGTGAATCAGAAATTACCTTTTCCGCTTCATCGGCTTTAGATGGTCGCACTGCAGAGGTGTTAATCTTCACTGAAGCAGAAACGCAAAGAATTAATGTTATTCAAGGCCTGCCACAAATATCGTTAGCAACCGTTGCTGAAGTGCTTGAAGCTCCAGATGGGAAAAATTTCCGGGTGTCGGGTGTTTGTACTGGCATTAGTAATACCTTATACGGAAACTGGTATTTAGAAGATGAAACGGGTAGTGTTTACATATATGGTACGCTTGACGAGAAGGGTGGAGAAAAGAATTTTCTGAGCCTTGGTCTTGAAGTTGGAGATGAAGTAACGATTGAAGGGCCAAAGTCGTCTTACAAGGGTAATCCTCAAATGGTGAATGTAACGGTTATTGAAATCAATAAATCACTTGTGAAAGTTGATTCGGTTGAGAACGCTGAGCTTCCTGTAGAAGGAGGCGAATTTATTGCATACTTAACCTGCAAGGGAGAGGGTGTATCAGTAGAAATTCCTGAAGATGCGAAGTCTTGGTTATCTATTTCATCCATCCAGTCAGCCGGCACCAATAGTGTTGTCACATTCAAAGCCGAAGCTAATGAAGGAGGAGATCGCGAAACACTTCTTACATTCAGCACTACTGATGGCACTAAAAACTATACTGCTGAAACAACGCTTAGCCAAAAAGGAGCCATTGTAAATGCTACAGTAGCAGAGTTTCTTGCAGCCGAAGTGGGCAATACACAATATCGATTGGAAGGAGTTATTACAGATATTGCCAATACTACCTATGGCAATTTATACTTGCAGGATTTCTCTGGGGAAACCTACGTTTATGGTATTGAAGATTTCGGAGATAAAGGTTTGAAGGTAGGTGATATTATCACTCTAGTTGGAAAGCGTGGCGAGTATCAAGGAAATCCACAAATGGTTGGTGCCGTATTGGAAAGTGTTATTCCTGTTACTCCGGTTACAATTACGGAATTTCTGGCGAAAGAAGAGTCCAACGACACTTACTATATGGTAAGCGGTGATATAACACAAATTACTAATGATACATATGGTAATTTATATTTAAATGATGGCGTTAGTGAGATATATGTGTATGGCTGTTACCCTGGCTGGGGTGCAAGCGGTGATGACCGAAAAGGATTGTTAGCAGCAAAAGGTATTGTGGTTGGTGATGAACTAACTATAATTGGTATAAGGAGTAGCTACAACGGGCAAGACCAACTTGGAAATGGTATTTATTTCAGCCATGTAAGTGCTAACTAGAGAATATTCTATAAATATTAATAAACCGCAGTCAGCTCGATTGCGGTTTATTTTTTTATGTACCGCGCATATAGTCTTGACTTTGTCTTATTGAGTTTATATACATTGATTATAACCATATGATCCAGATAAATCTGGTTGATATGACAGGTAAGGTAGTTGTTTCCAAAACGGAAGCTGTAATCAGTCATACGAAAACACCCCTTTAGGTGAGTCATCTGAAGCAAGGTATCTACTTTTTATGAATTAATATTGAAGGAAACTTAATCAATAGAAAAGTCATTATTCAGTAATAAGACAAAGAACTTATTCATGAGGCTGCTTCATTAGAGGTGGCCTTTGTTTTTACACATATATGACCTTTGCAGGGAGGCAAAATGTCCACATCCTTCTACAAATGTTTTAGCCACTTTATTTTTTGAATTATTACTTTGAGTTGTAATTTGCAATTAATACACTTGCAACTAAAGCGGTTTAGTATGCAAAATATTTCATTGGAAGAACTGGCCGGAAAAGCCAAGGTATCAAAAACTACGGCTTCCTTAGTGCTTAATGGAAAAGGAGATAGGTACAAAATTAATAAGGATACACAGCAACGTATTCTTAGAGTAGCTGCCGAATATAATTATAGACCCAATTTTTCAGCTCGCAGCCTTACAAAGGGGAGAACTATGACCATAGGATTGGTTGTGCCTAATATTGCGGATAGTTTTTACAGCAACATCGCATTTCAATTGGAGCAACAGTTGGCCAATACCGAGTATCAATTGTTGATGGGCAGCACCCGGGAAAACTCAGAACGGGAAGAAGCACTGATCAATACCTTTTTAAATCGCCAGGTTGATGCACTGATAGTGGCCACAACGCAGAAGAAACAAGCGTATATTGAACGTATTTATAATAGTGGTATTCCTGTTGTGTTGTTTGATCGTCATTATCCTAATTCACTATTGCCTCATGTGATAGTTGATAATTACAGGGGGATAAACAAACTGATTTATCATCTTCAGTCAAAGAGCCGAACAAACATTGGCTATATTGGTCTGGAGTTACAATTGGATGCCATCAAGGAACGACAGTTGGCCTACAATGACTGGATGAAGGCCACTTCATCGCCAGATTTTTTTCGAACGGTGCATTATGAGAATTATCAGGCAGAATGTGAAGGTGTGGTTAGTCAGTTGCTTCAAAACGGTGTTGATGCCTTACTTTTTGAAACACATTACCTGGCTTTAGAGGGGATTAAGTGTATGACGAGTAAGGGCTTTCATTGTCCAGATGATGTGAATGTAGTGAGTTTCGGTGATCATCAGGCATTCAGTGTATTTACCCCGGGCATTACAGTGGTTCATCAACCTGTTGCGCGAATTGCCGAGAACTGCTTAAAGTTGGTTTTTGAACAATTGAAAGAGGGCGGTCTGCAGTCATCAGGCGAAATAATTCTGGAGCCGAAATTAGTCATTCGAAATACTTGATATATAACTACTATAGCTAAATATAATTATTGAAATATAAATCTAATTACATGAAAAAGCGAATCATTTCATACTTATTGTGCCTGATGGTCCTGACCGGAGGCTTGGCACAATCTGTGACTGATAATGCAGCATTATCAGAGTTGGGTAAACGTGCAGATACTTTTATTGAAGGTTATCAGACCCACCATGAAAAAGGTCTGTTTCAGTACCATTCTTTGCTGGACGCCACCACCCCATCTTTACTATGCAGATCTAATACAGAGCCTATCGAATGGCAGTCAGCACCTGTGCCTGATAAGCTACATAGTAAGTACATTGATTTTCTATGGCTTGTCAGTCTGGATGCTGCTGAGCAAACGCCTGCCTTCTTTTTTTATATCAATAAACTAAAGCGCTTTAGTTTTACTCAGGGCAATGCGAAGAGCTGGCAGGTAGATGGAGAGAGTCAGTCTTATTTGAGTTATTACCATGTTTCGTCCGACCGCCATGGGGATACGCATGGTTATTTGCATGCTCGTATTCCGGCCAGCTGGGTGAAGGCTGGTGAGCCTGTTGAATTTAAGATAGCCGGGGATGGGAAGGGCACTAATGAATGGATTCAGGTGTATCGCGAACAGGAGATTTGTAAGTATTTATACAATAAAGCATCACGTGAGAACAGTGTTGCCATCCATTTGAAAAGCGATCAAATTAGTGTGAAGGCTGGTAAGGAAATGGCTGCTATAATGGTCAGGCTAACTCTGGATGGCGATGTTTTTGACCAAAAGCTTAATAATAAGGGAGAGGCAACCTGGTCAGTACAGAAACAAGTTGCAACATATTCATCTTGGCAATTGGAAATGAATAGTCAAGCAGTATTTGGAGGTGTACTTCATCAGAACAATGAAAGCTATTATATAGCAGGGCAAAAAGGACTGATGAAGCACATCGATATTATTAATGAGCCTGGTATCATTAAAATAATGGCCCAAAGCGTCTATCAGCCTAAGATGGTGGATAAGCTAATTGAATTATCGGAGTCAAAACTGGCTACGGGAACGATTTGCCTAATGAATTCCAGTCATCAAGACATAGCCTGGATGGACGATGTAGAGAAGTGCATTGTTGAGCGTGATACGATGCTTTTATCACCTCTGGTGCAGGATGGACTGGCTGCCGAGAACTACAGCTTTGATATTGAAGATGCCTTGATGATTGAAGAATATTTGATGCGGCATCCTGACAGAAAGGGTGATATATTAAAATTACTGAAGCAAGGTAAAATAACAGTTGGCGCTACCTACATTCAACCGTATGAGGAGATGTATTCGGGTGAATCACTGGCGCGTCAGTTCTATTTTGGTAAGAAATGGCTGCAGGATGAGTTGCAGGGCTATTCAGCAGATACCTATTGGAATGTGGATGTGCCTGGCAGAACCATGCAAATGCCGCAATTAATGCTTAAAGCTGGTGTGCCTAATCTGGTAATAAGTCGTCAGGCAAAAGGTGTTTATGGTTGGGCATCACCCGATGGCTCAATGGTGAGGGCTTATTCATCAGGCCATTATAGTCTGGATTATAATGGTATTAATCGCAACTTTTTTGATGCTGCGGCTTATATTGCCGATGCTGTGTTATTCTGGAAAGATGGCTACAATGATGTAAATGCCAATGAAGCGGTAATGCCTATTTTATCGGATTATGATATGAGTCCTGCTAAGGATTACTCACAGCTGATGGAGCAATGGGCCGCCATTAAGTATATTGAAGGTGCTGACGGACGGATAAAGCCCATTCAGCTGCCTGCCATTGAGCTGACCAGCACAGCGCAGTTTATGGAGCGAATCGCGAATAATACGGAATCATTGAATGTTATTAAGGGAGAGCGTCCTGCATTGTGGCTGTATATTCATGGTCCATCGCATCAGAAAGCTATAAAAGCAAGTCGGGAGGGCGATCAGATGATGGTAAATGCCGAGCAGTTTGCAGTACTGGATGCTGTTACAAAAGGTTCCTTTGCCAATTACCCCGGCGAGAAGCTGAATGAGGCCTGGAAAGCGAAGATTTATCCTGACCACGGATGGGGCGGTAAAAATGGTGATATCACCGATGCTATTTTCGAAGCAAGCTATCAGAAAGCCCTTCACCTGGCCAATGCCATTGCTGATGAAGCCATCAATAATGTGGCTGGCCGGATTAAATTCAGGAAAAAGGGAGTGCCCATCGTTCTGTTTAATAGTTTGAGCTGGGAGCGTCAGACACCAGTGGAGGCCGACCTCAATCTGCACGAACTGGCTGTTAGTGGTCTAAACCTGACCGATAGTGATGGCAACAGCATCCCGTTCCAAATAGTTGAGTACAATACCGATGAACAGGGCCATGTTCAAAAAGTAAAAGTGGAATTTATTGCCCATGTGCCGGCACATGGCTATGCCTCCTATTATGCTGTAGCATCTAACACCTTACCGCCAGTTACTGATAAAAAGGAATTGAACACATTGGAAACCGCTTTCTACAATATTGAAATGGGCCGTGGCGGACTGAGCAGTGTTACCGATAAAGTGACAGGTAAAGAGTTATTTGATACCAGCGAATTTCTGGCAGGTGATATTTTCTCATTGCAATCAGAGGGAAACGGAGCAGGCGAATTTGTGCAGGTACAGCAACCCACATTGGAAGGCTTTGAGCAGCTAAGTGCTCATAAGCCACAGTGGCAACTGACGGCTAATGGAAAGGTTTATGCCCAGTGGGAATTACGACAGCCACTTAAGCATGCTGTGGCTCAGCTGACGGTGAAAGTGTATAAAGAGTTACCGCGAATAGATTTTGATGCGGATATCGTGAACTGGGATGGTGAGATGTTCCGTGAGTTCAGAATGGCATTTCCTTTGGCAGAAGCATTCAGGCAGGTTGCCTACGAGGTACCTTATGGAATTTTACGTGTTGGCCAGGACGAGATGCAGGGGCCGGCAGGTGGCGAAGCGGGTGGATTAATATATAGCACACCTTGTGAAGATATTCATCCGCGAGGTATAATGAACTGGATAGGTGCCTACAATGATGAACTGGCATTATCAGTTTCATCGTCGGTGGTGGCAGCCGACTATCTGGATGTCAAACAACCAGGCAAATTGACTATCCAGCCTATTCTTTTTGCATCGCGCCATAGCTGCCACTGGGAGGGAAATCCTTACCCGCAAACGGGTAATCATCATTTCCACTTTTCCTTATCAACATCTAAACCTGATTTGGCGGAGATGAACCGAAATGGTATTGCTAATAACACACCCTTATTGGTTGTGGTAAACCCCGAAAGAAGTAAAAAAGGTAATTTACCAGAGTCATTGTCACTATTGAAGGTGTCGGATCCGGATGTGGTAATCTCTGCCATCAAAAAGGCCGAAGATAATGATGATATCGTTATCAGACTGTATAAAACAGGCCAGTCTAGTCAGCCAGTGGTTTTAACGGGTATGAAATCCATTGCTAATGCTTCTAAAACCAACCTGATTGAAGAGAAAACTGGAAGTCTGCAGTCAAAGGACAGGGATGTTGAGTTACCGTTGAAGAATTACGAAATTGAAACTATTCGTTTGTCATTTGACTAATCAATTATTCTATTAAAGTATACAACAAAGGCTGCCTCATCCGAAGCAGCCTTTGTTTTTACTGATTAATATCCTAATCTTAGTTCTTATGTCTATTGTCTAATAGTTTAATTTCTAAAACTTCTCATCGTATTTGGTCCACAGGTCATCGCCAATTTGCCAGGCAGTATTCACTACCTTATTACCCCAGTCGATGGTGTAGCGTGTTAAATGCGCAATGGTCTGTTTAGTGCCCATGCTCATGGCTGCTAATTCTGTTTCACGCTGTTTGGCAAATATCTCTTCCTGAAGAGGAAGCAGTACCTTATCCACATCGTGGCGGGCATCGTTCCAGCGCAAGGCAGCCAGTGTGCTCATGCGGTTAAAGGCCCACCAGGCCGAGTTACGATTGAAACCGTTACGTCCGGGAGCTTTGTATGATTCAGGAAGGTCGGTTACGCTGCAGTAAATTGGAATATATACAGAGGTAGCTATATTATCCTGTGCCATCCATACTAATCCTCCAATTTCATCAGGTAGCCAGTCTCTGCTTTGTGTAATGGTACCGTACATGGTGTACCAGCGTGCAATGGTGCGCTCGCCCAGCTTTCCCCAACCTCCTTCAATGTTATGCAGGTCGTACTTGTCGTATGGCATAAACGGATTGGCATAAGGGTGAGGAATGGTGTCGCCATCTTCCGTCACTTTTTTCAAATGTCCAACCATATCGTAAGGCGTACCTTCGTAATAATCTTTAAATAGTTCAATCATCTTATGCAGTGTCACCTTTTGCTCTGGCTCAACTGAGAATGGGTAGTCCATGGCCTCCGGGTCCAATTCTAATGAAGGAGCTACCATACTAAGTATTCGCCATTCGCGTCGCCGGCTGGCCATTGATTCACGGCTTTCGGGCGCATAGGCATAGGCAAAGCGGAAAGGCTCCTCTAATGGGTTCCACCAGGCACTGTCTTTAGCCATGTCAAACAGGTTGTCTGAATACATAAAGTTTTTGGTATCTGTCGTATCAACTTCCAGTATGCGGGCTGCGTTGGCATTAACGCTTACATGGTTGTCAGGAACTCGCTGAGCTACCCACATGGCGCCTACCTTATCTTTACCCGGACCAACGATTTCAAAATGCCATACTTCCTTTTTGTCAGCTATGGTTAGACATTCGCCCCAGTCACGGTAGCCGTACTTCTTGGTTAAATCACCGGCCATCTTAATGGCTTCGCGGGCCGTGGTGCAGCGCTCCAGCATCAGCTGAATCAGACGCTGACAATCAATCAGGCCTTTTCCCGAAACCAAAGACTCCCGGCCTCCAAAGGTCGATTCGCCAATGGCCAGTTGCTTGGTGTTCATGCAGGGGTAAGCAGAATTGATATAGCCATACGTTTTTCGTACCTGGGGAATTTCACCCACCGGTGTATGCTTGTATGCAGGCATTTTACGGCTATCATCTTTTTCGCGGCTATACATGGTAACCATGTCTCTTCGGCCGTGCTTTTGTTCAGGTACAATATTCATCCATGAGCGTGTCCGGTGGCTGTCGTCAGTATGTGAGGTCATCACCGATCCATCAAAAGTGGCATTTTTTCCTACTGTAATGGTGGTACATCCTTCGGGTACACCGCCTTCCCAATCGGCTTTTATCTGTGCGTTCAATCCCTGTGCAACCAGAGTCAACAGCAGGGTAAGAGAAATAGTTATTTTCATTGGTACATTCGTTTTTGAGGTTTTACAAAAATATAAAAATGAATGAGCCTGCATATTGAAATGGTACGTTTTATTCATGTCTGCAGAAGAGTTCTCTACTATTATAGCATCGTTCGGCCTCAACCAATAACTGTACTTCAAGAGGTTTTTTTAACTTTGTTTGTATCACATCAACTTAATGATATTAGAATATGAAGAAGGTTTTAAAAATAACGGGCGGAATTATTTTGGGTTTAATCGTATTGATGATGGTTTTGCCTGCATTATTCAAGGGGAAAATCGAAAAACTGGTAAAGGAGCAGATTAATACGAATGTAAATGCCAGAGTGGATTATACCGACTTCTCATTGTCGTTGATTAAAAACTTTCCGAATATCACTATCGGTATTGATGGTTTATCGGTTGTTGGCAACGTACCGTTTGAAAAGGATACTTTGGTGTATCTGGATAAATTTTCGGGAAAAGTAGGATTATTTGGGGCATTGGCCGGCGAGATTGAAGTAAAATCGGTGCTGCTATCAAATGTGCTTGTGAATGCACTGGTTCTGGCTGATTCAACAGCTAACTGGGATATAGCAAAAGGCTCAGAAGAAGTAGTGATGGAGGAAGAAGAAAGCGAAGCCTCTGCCTTTAAAGTGGTGTTACAGTCCTTTGTGATTGAGAATGCCAATATCCGTTATGTTGATCAAACTGCTAATATGCAGTCGGAGATTAAAGGCTTTAACCTGTCTTTATCTGGTGATATGTCGGCGCAGCAAACCAACCTCGAAATCCAAAGTGATATTGCTCAGCTGATGTTTGATTACGATGGTATTAAATATGTGAATAAGGCATCCCTTGGGTTAAAAGCAGGTATTGGTGCCGATTTAGAAAATATGATATTTTCTTTCCTCGAGAATGAACTTTCAGTTAATGGTTTGGTACTAAAACTAGATGGTTCGGTGGCAGTCAAGGAAAAAGGGTATGGGCTCGACCTGAAAATGGGCACAACGAAAACTGATTTTAAATCACTCTTAGCACTGGTTCCTGAGGAATTTTTAAAGGATTTTGAAGGGCTCCAAACACAAGGTACTATGCACGTAGATATGGTTGTGAAAGGTGATTACATTGATGAAGAGCATCTGCCGGCTTTTACTTTAGATTTAGGAGTTGAAAATGGTATGATACAATATCCGGATTTACCAGAATCGATTGATAATATTAATGTGGCCTTACTGGTTAAGAATGTGGGAGGCAGTGCTGATTTAACCGAGACAGAGTTGAAACAGTTTCATTTCGAAATAGCCCAAAATCCATTTGATGCCTCTTTTAAGGTGCGTAATCCAATTTCTAATCCTCAGTTTGATAGCCGCGTAGTTGGTCGAATCGACTTGAATTCCTTAGCCAATGCCATTCCGCTCGATAGTTTCGAAATAAAAGGTCTGATTGAAACAGATTTTGCCATTGCCGGCGATTATGCAATGATCGAATCTGAGAATTATGAGCAGATTAATGCCCGTGGTGAACTGGCGCTAAATAATTTCTCATATCAGGGTGCAGATATGTCTTTACCGGTGTTTATTAAGCAGTCGGTAATGAGTGTTAATCCACGCTCTGTCAGGCTCGAATCATTTGATTGTCGTATTGGAAAAAGTGATTTTAATCTTAAGGGCTCATTAGATAATTACCTGGCGTATGCCTTAAAGGATGGTACCCTAAAAGGCTCACTAACTCATTACTCAAAACTTATCAATACCAACGAGTTGTTAAAAATGGCCGGCAGCGAAGATGAATCTGCTTCTGAGGCAGGAGAAACGGAAGTGGTAGAGGTACCCAAGAACCTTGATTTTGTATTTCAATCGCAGGTGGAGCAGCTGGTGTATGATAAACTTGATATTTACCGGGCCAATGGTAAAATTACCGTTCGCAATGGCGTTGTTAAGCTCGATGGATTAAAAATGCGTTTACTGGATGGCTCGCTTGCGATGACAGGCGAATATAATACGGCTGATATGCAGAAACCTTTTGTGGATTTCGCCTTCGAAGGAGCCGATTTGGATTTAAACATGGCTGCTAATTCTTTTAGTGTGGTTGATTCATTATTGCCGCTCGCCAAAAATACCGTTGGTAAGGTGTCACCTAAATTTAAATACAACAGTTTATTGAGCAGGAATGCAAAGCCTGTGATGGCCACTGTGAATGGTGGCGGTTGGTTGCGTTCACAAAAGGTAGAAGTTTCGGGTTCTAAGATTCAAAATTCTTTGGCATCAACCTTAAACAATGAGAGCTATCGCACGATGCGTGCCGAAGACCTCAATATCAACTTTATCCTGGATAAAGGGAACGTTATTGTAAAGCCATTCAAGACAAAAGTGGGAGGCAAAATGGTTGAAGTGCAAGGAGTGCAAGGACTTGATCAATCAATTGATTACAAAATAACAATGCCGGTAAGCCGCAAGGAAGTGGCTAAAATGGCCGGTTCATTTGGATTTTCACTGCCAACATCGGGTGATGACCTTATCGTGGATGTACTCGTAAAAGGAACTGTACAAGAGCCTCAATTGAGCTTTGGTCTTGATAAAGCCAAAAAGCAGATCGAAAAGGATTTGAAGAAGGAAGGTGAAAACCTGCTCAAGAACCTTCTCAAAGGCTTTTAAGCCCTTCGGATAGTTGTATGTGGGAGAATCGAAGAGGCAGATGATAGGTTTTTACTGGTGGCAAAAAGCTGATATCTCATAAATAAGTGCATTAACCTTTGGTTTTGGTGCATTAATGGAATCTATTTTCGTTTTAAGTGACTATGCATTTACTTTAAGTGACAGAAGTAACTTTTCAGGAAAACTAATACTCTTTGGATGAAAGTAGTCGTACTGGCTCCGGTGGTTGACAACAACCCTCGATTAGCTCTTCATACAGCACAGCTTTCTGCTGCCGTTGGGCAGCTTGGTAATGATAATTTAACAATTGAAACCATTACTTTTTCAAATGGTTTATCCGATAGCAGCCTTTTAATTTTTGATAAGCATTGTTTGTCTGATTATCAATTGGCAGCAGAGTTAATTAATACACGCTTTGATGTGTGCTTATTGCAATATGCCTCTGCGGCTTTTGGAGGAAATGGAGGTGTCAATATACTGAATCTTGTAAGTCAGCTGAAGGTGCCGCTGGTAACAATTGTGCATAAGGTTGAAAATGAGCCGTGCAGACAAGAGAAGGCAATTATGGGTTTCCTGGCTAAGCGCTCAGAGCGTATACTTACCTTTAGCCAACTGGGCGTTGAGTTTCTGGAGCATTACTATAAAATAAACAGGGATAAGTTGTTACGGCATTCTATTGGCATAACAGCTTTTACACCCATGATGCCCGAAGAAAGGACAGAATTAATTGAAGCAGATTGTTCAAAACTCATATTGGCTTGTGGTGAAATGACTGCCTCATCGGGTTTTGAGACCATCATTAACGCCTTACCAGTAGTGCAAAAAAGCAATCATGGTACTAAATTGTTAATTGTTAATGCCAGTACCTCAGGCAGGCTGACTGACGAATATATTAAATCGCTGATGCGATTAGCCATGCAAAGAGGCGTGTTGTCATCCGTAAAGATTATTGATTGGCACTCTGTTGGTAATAATATGGAACGATTGATGCATAGTGCTGATGTGTATGTTTCTGCGTGTATCGAAGAAAAACTTCTTGAAGATATTTATTTGAGCATGGCTGTTAACAGTGGTGCCGCCATTTTATCCACACCTACCTGGTTTGCTAGTGAACTATTAGATGAGCAAAAGGGTAACTTTTTCTCATTCAGGTCGGCCACAGAACTGTCATCGGAGCTGATGGCCATGCTTCGTAATAAAAATGAGGTGCAACGCTATCGCGAAAATGCAACGCTATATGGTGCTCAACATACGAGTGATTTGGTCACTAAAAAACTCTTGGAGCTTATTTATACGGTTAAAGGAAGGCCTGTTGAACCAATTAAGAGTGCATTTGAGTTGGCTTATCTCCCAGAACTTAATTTACAACATATTCAATCACTGGAGAATAATCTGGGTTACCTTAAGCAGACCTTGTATGGAGTCGCCGATCTAGGAGGGGGCTATTGTTTGAGGTCAAATGCTTTGGCTCTTGAAGTATTTACGAATGCTTACATGTCTGTTTCCGATGATATTTATCTACAAGGAATTAAGAAATGCTTATCATTTATTCAACTCGTGCTAAATGATACTAAAACTGCTAGCACATCGAATAGTTATGCAGGTGAATTAAAGCATCAATGCTCTGGATTAGCTCTGGGGCAGACAATTAGTTCATTGGGTGTATTGTATGCTTCCGATGTGGATGCTGGCATTAAGGATATGGCCTATGGTCTGTTCCTCGATATTTCTCAGCGAGTTGAACTTAATGGAGCTAATGCATTGGCATTAGGCGTTATTGGACTAACTAAAGTGCTTAATACAGAACATGGACATCAGGAGTTTGAGGATCTGCTCAAAAAGTGGAGTGCACACCTCCAAGGGCTTTTCCCAGCCGACAAAATTCAAAACTGGCAATGGCATGCCGATGAGTTGGGTTCGCAGTTGGGGCTTGTGCCTTATGCGTTATTGTGTGCTTATGAGCTCTTGCATGATGAAGCCTTATTGACTCTAGCCAAAAGGGCTTTGCGCTTTGTAGAGAAGATGGTTTTGGCCGAAGACAGGTTTATTCCGAAGGTGGCAGGTGTCGCAAAAGGAGAGGCAAAGGCTAAAGCGTCAGCAGATCAGAATGCTATTGAAGGTGTTTGGATGGTCAAAGCTTTTGCCAAGCTGTTTGTGATTGCTGATGATGCACGTTGCTTAAGAAAAGCATGGCAAGTGCATTCATGGTACCTGGGTGATAATACAATTGGTAAATGTTTGTATGATTCCCAAACTGGCGGATGTTACAGTTCTTTGTCTGGTAGAAGTATTAACCCTCAAATGACACTTGAAGCTACCAGTGCTTACTGGTTGTCGCACTATGCTTTATGTGAGTTGTATTATGCTCAACTTTTTGCTGAGTAGAAATAAAAAAAAGCCTGACTTAAACAAGTCAGGCTTCTTATCACCATTATATAATGGCTTAGCTTCTTTTCTCTTTGATACGAGCTTTTTTACCACGAAGACCACGTAAATAGTACAACTTAGCACGACGAACTTTACCTTGACGTAATAGTTCAACTTTCTCGATAAAAGGTGAATTGAATGGGAAGATACGCTCAACACCTACGTTGTTAGATACTTTTCTAACTGTGAAACGCTTGTTGTTTCCCTGACCTTTGATTTGGATAACTACGCCTTTAAATACCTGAATACGTTCTTTGTTACCCTCTTTAATTTTGTACGATACTGCGATGTTATCACCAGGACCGAAATCAGGCATCTCAACTCCGCCTTCAAAAGCGGCTTCGGCTACTTTAATTAAATCCATTTTTTGGAAATTTTATTGGATTAAACTTTATTCACGCAATATTACATGACTCCCTCGTTCAGTAAGAGATTACGTGAAATCGGCTGCAAAAATAGTGTTTCTATCTTTAAAATAAAAAACTTAGCGCGCTTTTTTAGGGTTGTTATTACTCTTTTTCTGTTTGTTCAGGATTGTTTGTTGACTGCGAACTGCGGGTGAAGAAGCCAACTATCAAATCTCTGAACGATACCGCCAGGGGTGTCAACCAACTACTTACCAGAAAGGGAACCAGTCTCATTGGG
The DNA here is from genome assembly GCF_018271975.1 of Carboxylicivirga mesophila. Classification (GTDB taxonomy): domain Bacteria; phylum Bacteroidota; class Bacteroidia; order Bacteroidales; family Marinilabiliaceae; genus Carboxylicivirga; species Carboxylicivirga mesophila. The sequence continues at coordinate 22,736 of NZ_JAGUCN010000005.1, read as the reverse complement.
TTTAAGAATGATACCAGCTCAATATACCGCAATTCTAACTTTTTTTCAGATAGCCTTATCTGGTAATAGAGCTTCATCTTTTCGCTCTCAAAGTCTTCAAAGGACTTGATGTGATTATAGGAATTTCTACTTAGATTCATCGTATTGCGTGTATTTAGGGAAAAATAGTTGAACAAATGACTGGATGATAGGTCGTTGAATAAGTACCTTGCGCATAGCATAAAATAAAAGGGCTATAAGCAGATAAAAGCCAGCAACTATAAAAAATCCAACTCCTTTGCCCTCAAACAAATCATTGAGCCAGAAAGCTACTGCCAGTGATATAAACAACAAAACGAAAAAGAATAAATAAAACAATCCCATTTTAATGAGCATGCCCGAAAAAAAACGAGATAGGTTTTCAGCGGTATGAAGTTTGGCTAAATCTAAACGAGCGTTAACATATTCTTCAAACTCATCTTTAACTTCATTAATTTCTTCAGATAGATGTTCCTTCATGATGTGTGTTAATAAAATACCCCGAAAAGTAACTTTCCGGGATATTAGGTTGAAATAGATTTTTCAGAGCTAGTTGGCTCCATGGCTTGGTTCAAGATTCTTTTTGTACTCATTGATGAGATTTTCAATCTTTTTCTCAATTTCATTCATCTTAACTTTCATCTCTTCTTTAAGCTCGCCACCTTTTACTTTCACCTTTTCGCGAAGTTGCTGTAATTCGGTTTCCATTTCCTTAATTTTAGCTTTAACCTGATCCCTAGTTTCTTTGCCAGTTTGTGGCGCGTAAAGTAAAGCTAATGAGGCCCCCAGAGCTGCTCCGGTAATTAAACCTCCTAAAAATAATCCAGTATACTTCATGGCCTATAATTTTAAGGTTATTAAAGTTTATAAGGTACAAAAGCTTATTTAAGTTGTCAATTTATTTAATGTACCAAATCCATACGTTCGTGGAAAGATAATGATAAATCATCGGCTTTTATTATTATCTGTTTACTTTCTGTAAATTCATTTTGTGATAAAGTTATAACTTTACAAGCATGTTTATAATACAGGTATAATTTGTAAAAAATAAAGCCGAGTATTTTGGTTATATTGAGATTACGCCGGATGGCTAACCTTGTGTTGTGATTGAGGTAAGGTAATATAAGATATTAAAAGAGAGTTATTAATGGCTTTAAATAGTGCAATAGAAACGGAAGAAAGAGAAGAATTACGACTGGCTTATAAGCGCCTATTGGTGGCGTGTAAGCCAATGATGGAAAAGGACGATATTGGCTTGATTCGTAAAGCTCTGAATATTACAGCTACTCATGATGCCGGTGTAGCGCGTAACGAAGGTGGAGAACTTAAGGTGGTTGAAGCGATTGAAGTAGCTCTTGTTGTTGTTAATGAGCTTGGTTTAAGCCGTATTGCCGTTATTGGAGCGCTTTTATACGATGCTGTGCTGAATGGTGCTGTCACGAGTGACGAGGTTGAGAGCACCTTTGGGAAACAAGTGGCTCTGATAACCCGTGGCTTGGTTAAGGTTGGCGAGTTATACAATAAAAATACCTCCATTGAAAATGATAATTTCAGAAAGCTGCTGTTAACATTTGCCGAAGATATACGTGTTGTCTTGCTCATAATTGCTAATCGATTAAGAACAATGCGTCAGTTGGCTTTGTACAGTGCCGATGATCAACAGCGTATCAGCAGCGAGGTTGCTTATTTATATGCACCTATGGCTCATCGTTTAGGCTTGTACAACATCAAGTCCGAAATGGAGGATTTGGTGATGAAGTTTACTAACCGTGAGATGTACTCTTTTATTGCCAAAAAGCTTAATGAAACCAAGCGAGCGCGTGATAAGTACATCCGTGAGTTTATCGAGCCACTCGAGAAACAACTTAAAAAACAAGGATTGAAATTTGAAATAAAGGGGCGTACAAAGACGATTCATTCCATCTATAATAAAATCAAGAAACAAAATACCGAATTTGAAAATGTATATGACCTTTTTGCTATACGGGTAATTCTGGACAGTGAGTTGGAAAAGGAAAAGGCAGAGTGCTGGCAGGTCTATTCGGTAGTCACTGATAAGTATCAGCCTAATCCAAGCCGTTTGCGCGATTGGATATCTGTTCCAAAGTCAAATGGCTATGAATCATTGCATACAACTGTATTAGGGCCCGAGAACAAGTGGGTGGAAGTGCAGATACGGACGGAACGCATGAATGAAGTCGCCGAAAAAGGCCTGGCTGCTCACTGGAAGTATAAAGGACACAAAGGAGAGAAGGGCATGGATGAGTGGTTGTCAAATGTGCGTGAAATCCTTGAAAATCCTGAGCTTAATGCAGTTGACTTCATTGATGACTTTAAGCTGGATTTATACGATGAGGAAGTATTTGTTTTTACGCCTAAAGGAGATCTTCGACGCCTAAAGAAAGGTGCTACTGTTTTGGATTTTGCTTTTGAAATCCACTCCGAAGTAGGGAAGAAATGCATTGGTGGCCGCGTGAATAATAAGAATGTACCCATTAAGTACCAACTTCAAAATGGCGATCATGTAGATATTCAAACGGCCAACAACCAGGCACCCAAAAAAGACTGGCTCAATATTGTGGTAACTTCCAAGGCTAAGTCGAAGCTTAAACAGGCACTGCGTGATATTGAGTACAAAGAAGCAGAGCTTGGTCGTGAGATGTTAATAAGAAGGCTAAAGAATTGGAAATATGAACTAACTGACCAGCTACTTAATCAAATGGTTAAAGGGTTTGGCTATAAGACTGTTCAGGATTTTATGCGTTCAATAGCCATTGATAAAATCGATTTTTCGCGCATTAAGGAGTTTATCATTAACCTGGAGAAGAAAGAGGAAGAAGGAACGGAGTCCGACAAAGAACGCAGTGCTGAAAACTTTGTGGCTGGTAAAGAAGATTTGCCCGATGATGATGTGTTGATGATTGACAAAAGCCTTACGAATGTAGATTATAAGCTGGCCAAGTGTTGTAATCCTATCTTCGGGGACGATATTTTTGGTTTTGTGGCATCAATGGGAGGTATAAAAATTCATCGTCGAACATGCCCTAATGCACTTGATATGCACACTAAGTTTGGATATCGTATTGTTAAGGCGCAATGGACCAGCGGTTCGGATGCAAATTACCAGGCAACGCTCAAAATAACCGGTGTTGATGATATTGGAATTGTTACCAATATTTCTCAGGTTATCTCTAAGGAAATGAAAATTAAAATTCGTTCCATGGCAATTGATTCGCATGAAGGTATTTTTGAAGGAACACTCACTGTTTTTGTTGATAATACCAATAGTCTGACCACTTTGATTAAGAAAATTAAAAACATTAAAGGGGTCTATACAGTATCCCGTGTAGGCGCCTAAAAATAAAGGGTTTTTAAGGTTAATTGAGTTGATTATTTTCTTTTTTTAAGTTAACTTTTTTGAAAAAGTAACTGACCTTCTAAACGATTACGCCATGGAAGAAAAAATCATCACTTTAGCCGTATTATCCTTTGAACGGGCGCATATACTTAAAACATTGCTTGAAGCCGAAGGGATTGAAAGTTTCCTGGAAAATACCAACTTAATTCAGGGAGCAGTTTCCACAGGCGTTAAAGTTAGAATATCAGAATTCTCATTAGAAAGGGCAATGCCTGTATTAGAGGGAATGATGTTGGAAGAAATGGAACCTGTGGAGGTTGAAAGTATACCTCCTCGTATCCTGTTGCCGATCGACTTCTCCGATTACTCACGCAAAGCAGCTGAATTCGCTTTAGATTGGGCGCAAGAGCTAAATGCAGAGTTAACAGTGTTTCATACTTATTTTAATCCCATTATCAGTACAATGCCATTTTCAGATACCTTTGCCTATGAGGTGAATACCGAGGAAATGGTCATGGAACTGGAGGAAAAAGCCCGTGAAGGTATGGAGGAAATGAAAGCCTACCTGAACCAAAAAAATGAACAACTGGAAAAACCTGTTTCATTAAAGATGGAACTGGTAAAAGGCATTGCCGAAGATGAAATTGTGAAGTATAGCAAGGTGTACCGGCCGTTGGTTATTATAATGGGTACACGTGGTGCCGACCGTAAAGCAGCCGATCTGATTGGTAGTGTTACAGCTGAGGTGATGGAAACAGCTAAAGTCCCGGTATTAGCTATACCCGAAGATTTTGAATATACAGGTTTAGGCGCCCTTAAGAATATTCTATACGCCACCGACTTTCAGGAAGCTGATTTCAGATCACTAGAAAAACTGGAGCAATTGGTTCGCCCGTTAAAAATGATGGTTACGTGTGGGCATGTGAGTTCAAAAGAGCATTCGCAATGGGATGAAGTGCGGATGGCCGGTCTCAGAGAACACATTAAAGCAAATTATGATGAGAATCTGGTGAAGTGTGATTTAATTGAGCACGAAGACCTGTTCGTTGGAATAGAGAGCTATGTGAGGGATAATCATATTGATATGTTATCATTCACTCGCAGGCGTAGAAATCTAATCAGTCGTATTATCAATCCCAACCTTGCTAAGAAGATGCTGTTCCATTCTACCACACCATTATTAGTTTTTAACGATTAATTTTCTAATTTTAGGCAAACCAATTGCCTGAGATGTGAATAGAGTTACAACAAAATACCATAAGGCCGGCTTTCTGTTAGCCGGCTTTCTGTTGCTCTATTCTTTCGTTTTTGCTCAGTATCCGGTAAGTGGTGAAGTGCTGGAGGTTAATAATAATTACAGCGATGTGAGGGTGGAATTAAGCAGTGGAAATCAGAATGTAGATATACCTGTATCGGCCAATGGCCATTTTTTTACCTCTTTAGAATGGAATAAGAAGTATAACTTCTCTTTTAAGAAAGAAGGCTATGTTACAAAAGTAATAGAGTTCTCAACGCATCTGCCAGAGGGTGTGTCCAGTTCCTCCATTGAACCATATCACATGCCGGTGCGTCTTTTTAGAATTTTTGAGTGGGTAGATACGGTTTTCTTTCAAAATCCGGTTGCCAAAATTCGGTACGACAAAAGCGAAGTGCGCTCTGACGGTCGCTTTGGCGATTTTGCCGATGACCGTGATTATTCGCTAAATGTGAAATTCAGAATTGATCAGATGCGACGTGAAGGAGAAGAGGCATCAGCATCTGTTAAAGCTAAAAAGCCTGCAAAGAAGCCAACAAAAACCAAGAAGCAGAAACGGGCTAATAATACCAATTCAGAAAATACTGCAGATATTCCCATTAAGGAAGAAGAGCAAACACCAAATACCATTGATAAAGACTTTGCACGCCGCGAAATGAATGGCGCCCCGCCTTTAAAGCCTGTTTATCCGGAGGGGGAGACTAACGAAGAATTTGCTCTGAAAAACAGGCATATTCATCGAACTATTTTTGTTTACAATGGACAACGAAAGGTTTTCATCTCAGTCAAGCATGAATGGGGAGGGCATTTCTTTTTCATTGATGAGGCGCATATTGGTTACAGGTGTATATCGAAAGAAGTGTATGAGCATTCAATATTAAATTGTAGAACTAAGATAAAACAATATAAATGAGTTATATAAGAGGTTTTGCCAGTGATAATAATGCCAGTGTGCATCCTGAGGTATTAAAAGCTATTGCGGAGGCTAACAACGGACATGCTGTTGGTTATGGCGGTGATAAAACAACTGAAAATGCCTTACAACTATTTAAACAGGTATTTGGACAAGAGACTGAAACATTTTTTGTGTATAACGGAACTGGTGCCAATGTTATCGCTATTCAGGCATTGGCACAATCGTATAATGCAGTTGTATGCGCGCGTACTGCCCATATCAATGTTGATGAATGTGGGGCACCTGAGAAACTATCAGGATGTAAACTATTGCCCATTGATACAGCTAATGGCAAGATAACAGTAGCGCAGATTAAGCAATACATGCATGGCTTTGGATTTGAGCATCACTCACAGCCTAAGGTGGTGTCCATTACTCAGGCTACCGAGTTGGGAACCGTTTACTCAATTAACGAAATAAAGGAAATAGCTGATTATGTGCACAGCATGGGATTATACCTGCATATGGATGGTGCCCGGATTGCCAATGCAGCTGCTGCTTTAGACTGCACATTAGCTGAAACATCTATAAAGGCTGGCGTTGATGTACTGTCTTTTGGTGGAACCAAAAACGGACTGATGTTTGGGGAGGCCATTGTTTTTGCTAATGCTGAACTGGCAAACAATGTGAAGTATATTCGTAAGCAATCGACCCAGTTACACTCGAAAATGCGTTATGTGTCGGCGCAGTTTATTGCATTGTTGCAGAATGACCTGTGGTTACAGAATGCCCGTCACTCCAATAATATGGCTGCTCTTCTGGCCAGAGAGTTAAAGGAAGTTAGTCAAGTGAATATTACACAGCCCGTCGAGTCAAATGGCGTATTTGCAGTGGTACCTAAAGCGCTGATTGAGCCATTACAAAATGAGTTTTTCTTTTATGTCTGGGACGAAAGTCGCTCAGAGGTGCGATGGATGACCTCTTTCGATACCCGGGAAGAAGATATTAAGGCTTTTGTGTCAACTATTAAAAGGTTATTGTAGCTATTGTGACAAAACTGTCTGACATAGAACTGAAGAAAATCAAAACGGCCATTATCATCCCAGTTTTCTTCCTGATCATTACCTTCTCATTAAAGTTGCTTGAGGCCCTCGAAGGTTTTAGTTTTGTGGAGTGGGGTATCAAACCGCTCTCTATAGCTGGTTTAAGCGGAATAATATTGGCTCCGGTGGTACATTCTGACTGGGATCATTTTTTTGCCAATGCTGTGCCTTTGTTTGTTTTAGGGACAGCTTTGTTTTATTTCTACAGGGGTATAGCAATTAAGGTATTTGTATTAATCTATTTACTTACAGGCCTGTGGGTATGGCTTGGCGGGCGAGATGCCTGGCATATTGGCGCCAGTGGTGTTATATATGGCCTGGCCGCTTTCCTGATTGTTGGCGGTTTTATACGTAATTATATACCTCTCATGGCTATTTCTCTGATGGTTATTTTCTTATACGGAGGAATGATATGGGGAATTTTCCCGGTGAAATGGGACGTTCCCTATTCGTGGGAATCGCATTTATGGGGCACGGTTGCGGGTGCTGTTTTGGCCATCATCTATCGAAAAAAAGGTCCGCAAAAACCGGTTAAGGAATGGCCAGAAGAAGATTATGATTATCCATTCTGGGAAGTGGAAGATAATGATAAAGTCAATTAATCATATCTATGCGCCTATTTATCGCTATCGACTGTAATGGTTTGCAGACTGATTTGAAAACTCTCCAAGAGCCATTTTATGAAGTAAAAGCGCGCTTTGTGAAGGATTTTCATCTGACCCTGAAATTTATTGGCGAGGTAGGTGAGTCAGATTATATCTGGATTGAGAATCAACTAAAAGGAGTAAAGGTCCAAAGTTTTTATTTGCAATTGAATCAATTGGGAACTTTTAAATCTTATAGCCAGCAAGTGGTTTGGTGTGGAGTAAATGAATCGGACGAACTAAATCAACTGCATCATGAGGTGGAAAGGTTGCTTGGTCAGCGGCATCCCTCATCAAGCTCTTTTCATCCGCATATTACCCTGGCAAGGTTGAAACACCCACATAAACTGTCTTCTAAAACCAAAGAGTTAATTCAAAGGGAGATGGCACGTGAGGCGGTTAATGCGATGATGCAAGTGGATAAGTTTATGCTGATTGAAAGCAAACTAACACCGAGTGGGCCAGTTTACATAGAGAAAGCCAGTTATCCTTTAAATGGAATTTGGAGAGATGATTAACGGCAGGCGGAGGACGATTGGTTTCCATATTTTATAGTTTTAAAATTTGATTGAAACAAAGATGAATGATTCGTTTCTGGTTTCGAAAACAATTCAATATTCCTTATGGCTTTATCAACATACATCGCAGACTTCCTAAGAATGGGTATTGAGTGTGTTGATTGACAAAAAGTGATTGTTCATTGAAAAGAAGATTCGATAAACGTAAAACCTGTATTTTTGCACTATGATAAAATGGGGCAACTTCAAGCGGAAAGATGTATTGGTGCATGTTGGATGGTGGTTGGGCTATGGCTTGCTGCTTTCATACCTGCCACTTATCATTATGGATACCTATACGGCCATAATCTTTGTTTTTCGCACGCTGGTTGTCAGCATTGTAATTTTCTACGTCAATGCATATTGGCTATTGCCGCGCTACATAGCAAAGGGGGCCTATATAAAGTACCTGGCTGGTATTGGTTTAACCTTGTTTGTGACTGCAGGGGTATATCACCTGACCGGTTCACATATGGGAATCAAATCGATGCAGCAGCTGCGTGAAGATGAGCAATGGGAGCAATTAATCGATCAGGACAGGTTTTTAAGTGCCAATAAAGAGTTAATTCTAAAAAAAGAGCGTCCTCGATTCAAAGAGAGGCGATTATTTGGATTTAATATGATGGGTGTCCCTTCATTTATAGCTATTCTGTTTATTAGTACACTTTTTTGGATATACAGCGACACACGCAGGCGCAAACAGCATGAACTGAGTTTGATTAACCAAAACCTGGTCAATGAAATGAAGTTTCTGAAATCGCAAATGAATCCACATTTTCTGTTTAATGCACTCAACAATATTTATAGCCTCTCGATGCTACATTCGGTAAAAACGCCTGAGTTGGTGCTGAAATTGTCGGCCATGCTCCGGTATGTTTTATACGAGTCGGAAGATGTAAAGGTAAAGCTGGGTAAAGAAGTAGATTATATTAAAAACTTCATCGAATTTCAGCGAGTTAAAATTGAGGGGATGCCTAATATCCATGTGGATATCGACCGGGCCGACCGTATGAAGATGATAGAGCCGATGTTGCTGATTCCTTTTGTTGAGAATAGTTTTAAGCACAGTAAAATTGAGGATACAGTTAATGGCTGGATCTCTATGACGCTGACAACCGATGATGATACCATTTGTTTTGAAGTGTCTAATAGTGTTCCTAAAAAGAAGATTGCAGCCGATAAAAACAGTGGAATAGGTGTTGAAAATGTGAGGCGTCGACTCAAATACTTGTATCCTGACAAGCATTTGGTTGAGATAAAAGTGGATGAAAAGCGCTATAACCTTAAACTCAAAATAACAACAACATGAAGGTAAGATGTATTATTATAGACGATGAGTTTCCGGCACGTGAACTACTGCAAAGCTTTATTGCAAAATTTGCCCATCTGGAGTTGGCAGGTAGCTTTAAATCACCTTTGGAAGCTATGGGTGTTCTGCAAAACGATGATATCGACCTGATGTTTCTGGATATACAGATGCCTGATATAACGGGGATTGATTTTCTGAAGACACTCACTAAAAAACCACTGGTGGTATTTACTACGGCCTATGAGGAATATGCCGTGGAAGGCTATAAGCTGGATGTGCTGGACTACCTTGTGAAACCTTTCTCTTTCGAGCGTTTTATGCATACCATTAATAAGGTGGGCGATCGCCTCTCATATAAACATGTGGTTAATGATTTTCAGTCTCTGTCGCCTAAGGAGGAAACAAAGAACTTTATGATGGTTAAGGCCGATCACAAGATTTATCGGGTCAAATTCAAGGATATTCTATACATCGAAGGCCTGAGAGAGTATGTGACATTTTTCTGCACTAACGAAAAGATTGTGTCCCTTGAGTCGTTGCGTAACCTTGAGCAACAACTGGAGAAGCATGGGTTTATGCGTGTTCACAAGTCATACATTGTCAATATTGAGCGCATTGTGGCTTTTTATGGAAATCAGTTAAAGCTGGATAATGTGCAAAAATACATTCCTATTGGTAAATCATTTAAAGAAGTAGTCAACAAGCGATTAGTCAATAGTTGAGTGAATAAAATCAGTATTAAGCATTGACTTTTTAAGGCTTATTTATTTCACAATTTTTCTATTTTTGCGACTTCATTTTTTAATGACCAGCATGATGTTGCCGGTTCAGCAATTACAGATAAAAACAACAGAATAAATGAGCAACCCGATTAACAACACCCGTGAGGTTAAAAGTGATTTAGAAATTGCACAGGCTGCCCAAATGCAGCACATATCAAAGATTGCGGCAAAGCTGAATATTTCAGAAGATGAATTGGAGCTTTATGGAAAATATAAGGCTAAACTGCCACTGCATCTGATTGATGACAGCAAAGTAAACGCCAACAACCTGGTATTGGTAACAGCATTAACACCTACACTGGCGGGCGAAGGTAAAACCACCATTTCTATTGGTTTGACTGAAGGTTTGAACAAAATTGGGAAGCAGGCAACAGCTGTATTGCGCGAGCCTTCTCTAGGTCCTGTATTTGGCATTAAAGGTGGAGCAGCTGGTGGCGGTCATGCACAGGTAGTACCTATGGAGGATATCAACCTGCATTTTACAGGCGATTTCAGTGCCATTGAGAAGGCTAACAACCTATTGGCAGCCCTCATTGATAATAACATCCAAAGCAAAACACGAAGTTTGAATATTGATCCGCGTACCGTTATCTGGAAGCGAGTCATTGATATGAATGACAGGACCTTACGAGATATTGTCATTGGTTTGGGGGGGACGCCTAATGGTATACCACGTCAGGATGGTTTTAATATTACAGCAGCCTCCGAAATTATGGCCATCCTTTGTATGTCTAATGATATCGCTGATTTGAAGCGCCGTCTGGGTAATATTTTCATCGGTTTCACCTTTGATAAAAAGCCGGTTTATGCGCGTGAACTAAATGCGGAGGGAGCCATGGCATTGCTGTTAAAAGATGCCATTAAGCCTAACCTGGTGCAGACATTGGAAGGTAATCCTGCTATTATTCATGGTGGACCTTTTGCTAACATTGCTCAAGGAACTAATACGATTATTGCCACTAAAATGGGATTGTCGTTGTCGGACTATGTGGTTACAGAAGCCGGATTTGGTGCTGATTTAGGAGCCGAAAAATTCCTGAATATAAAATGTGTTGCTGGTGGCTTGAAGCCGAAGGCGATGGTTATTGTCGCTACTATCCGTGCTCTACGTCACCATGGTGGTGCCCCTGCCAATGAATTGAACACGCCTAGCTGTGATCGCTTAAGAAAAGGATTTGAGAATTTGGCCAAGCACATCGAAAATGCGCAGAAGTTTGGCCTTAATCCGGTAGTTTCGATTAACAATTTCATTTCGGATACAGAGGAAGAAGTGGTGTTGCTTCAGTCTCTATGTGCTGAATTAGGCGTTAAGGCAGTGCCAACCAAAGCCTGGGCAATGGGAGGTGATGGTGCTATGTCTTTGGCACAGGCTGTTGTTGAGGAAGTTGAAAGTAATAACAACAACTTTAAGCAGCTGTATGATCACAACCAGGGAGTTAAAGAAAAGATAGAGACCATTGCGCGCGAAATATACGGGGCAGATGGGGTAGACTTCTCTAAACAGGCGTTGGCAGACATTAAAAAGATTGAGAGTCTTGAACTGGACAAGCTACCAATTTGTATGGCAAAGACACAAAAGTCGTTTTCAGATAATGAGAAACTGATTGGACGTCCTAAGGGATTTACCGTGACAGTTCGTGAGTTTGAGATAGCAGCCGGAGCCGGTTTCATTATTCCAATCCTTGGTAAGATGATGCGTATGCCAGGCTTGCCAGCCGTGCCGGCCTCAGAGGGCATGGATATTGATGAGAACGGTGTGATTACCGGATTATCATAAATGCAATCAATTTACACCAATAAAAAAACCTCGCTATCAGCGAGGTTTTTTTGTATATCCGTAATTGTTGGATTAATTCTCAGCAGGCAGTTCACGCAGCTTCAGGTGGTCGCCGGCATCTTTAACTATTGTTTTGTAATAGTCTTGCGAGTAGCCAGGGAATTTAGCGTGAGCTGGGTTACCGTGCTCATTGCGCTTAAAAACGCCGTTTTCTTCTTCGTGCAGGTTGCCATCATTGTATTTCACTAACAGGAATTCACCCAGTTTGCGCCATCTTTCGGTTACCAATTCAGCTTGGTTGATGGAGAAATCAGTCAAGAACTGACGAGCCAGTTCAGGATTCTGATCATACAAGGCTTTAGCCGACTGGTCTATAGCAGCTGTGAAAGACGTAAGGTTATCTTCCAGCTCCGTTTGTACCTTTTTGATGTCCTCAATCATGTGGCTGTATCGGCCATAGGCCTGGTTGCTCACAAATGTAAACACCCAGAAAGAAGCATCCCAAGTGAAGTTTAGCAGGTCACCGGTACCTTTTGCCAGACAGTTAGGCACGGCTGTCATACCGGCATACATAGGCATGTAAACAGTTGATGCAGCATCATCCACACCAAACCAAAGGATACCGCCAATATGATCTGGTAACCAGTTACGCATTTGTGCTACAAAAGAGAAACCTGTCTGTTGAGTGGCAATGGCGCGCTCATTGAAATACTTTTCACCCTCAACTTCCCATGTTAACGGACGGAAGCGGTATGGCTTCGCATAAGGGCCCGCACCGGCATCTTTAGTCATGTCAAGAGCTGTTCCTTCGTAATGGTCGCGCATAATGTTCATTACATCGCGGTGTGAAATCTTACGATCAGGCTTAATGTATAATGGCATTCTTTCAGTTGAGTTACCTAAGGCATATTCCTCATATTTACCCATATCAGCAGGGTTCATAATGTTGAAGGCACTCCAAACACGGGCGTCGCAGAAGCGAACTGCACCAAAGTCAAGTGGCGCATAGGCATCAGCAAAGCTGAAGTCTTTGTTTTTACCATCAAAATAGCCTTTTTCACGGGCGAATGAGATAACATCTTCTGAATACAGGCAGTTCTCTTTGTCTTTCAATGGGAAAGTAGTGATACGTGCCTGGTTGGCGTGGGCCGATACATAACCATCAGGGATGCGCACAGCTACCCAAACAGCACCCTTGTTGTTTTCACCTTTACCAATCATTTCCATTACCCATACTTCATCTTTATCAGCAATAGAAAATGATTCGCCTGAGCTGTAATAGCCATGCTCGGCTACCAGTTCAGTCATCACCTGGATGGCTTCACGCGCTGTTTTGGCACGTTGAAGTGTGATATAAATAAGGCTGCCGTAGTCTATCAAACCATTGTTGTCACGTAATTCTGAGCGACCACCAAAGGTTGTTTCGGCAATGGTAAGCTGGTGCTCATTCATGTTACCAATCACTGTGTATGTTTGACTGGCCTGAGGAATTTCACCAAGGTATTTACCGGTATCCCATTCATAAACCTTAAGCATAGTGCCAGGTTCGTAGGTGGCAGCCGGCCAAAAATACAACTCACCATATAGATCATGAGAGTCGGCTGCGTAAGAAATCATAGTGGAACCGTCCACCGACGCATTTTTGGTCACCAATACATTGGTACAGGCATTCGCAGGTGTTATATGAAACAGCATGGCTGCAACACCCACTAATGCAATAAATCTTTTCATCATATCAATAAAATATTAAGTGAAAATGTTTGTTCTGACACAAATATATAAAATCCCGGATATTAGAATGTGAGATTTGACAGGTTTAAAAACACAGCTTAAATACTGTTTGGCACACAGACCAATTATTAACATATTGCCTTAATAGTTTGCGTTTTACTATCATTTTTACTTATTTGCATGGGTGAGATCTGGGGAAAATGCAAATAAGGGATGAACTCATTACGGCATTAGACTATTCGGAAAGTATTGTTGTGTTAACGGATAATCGAGGGATGATCCGATATGTGAACAATAGTTTCGTAGAAAAGTACGGCTACTCGAGAGAGGAAGTGATTGGGAAAACTCCGCGCCTTTTTAAAAGTGATTATCACGATGCCTTATACTATCATAACCTTTGGGCTACCATAAAAAATGGTGAAACCTGGCGTGGGCTCTTCAAGAATATTACCAAGGGTGGTGATTTTATATGGGAGAAAGCTGTTATAAGTCCGGTGAAAGCTGATAACGGCCGTTTAAGTGGTTTTATTGCTGTCAAAGAGGATATAACCCGCCAACGTGAGCTGCAGCTACAGCTCGACCGTGATAACAGTTTTCTGGATGAATTATTTGATAATTCACCTGTAGGCATAGCTATTCTTCAGCCAATTTACGAGCACGACAAGGTTGTTGACTTCAGAGTTACAAGAGCTAATCCGTCAGCCGGCATTGTTGTGGGCAGACTTGGTTTGGTAGGGCTGAAAGTGAGCGATATTTTACCCGATTACCAGATGGATCAGGAGCGACTGGCACAGGTATTATCCCGCAAGTCATCTTTTGAATCGCACCTTCAGGATATTGGGAAGCATGTCCGCTATCGGAGCTTTCCTTTTGGAAAGGATAACGTGTGTTTGTTCTTTTATGATGTATCGCCCTACAGACAAACTATACAGGCATTGGAGGCAAGTGAAGAGCGTTACTTTTCATTGGTGGAAGATGCACCGGCCCTTATCAGTCGTTTTGATAAAGACGGCGTACTCATCTATGCCAATGAAGAATATTGTAAAACCTTTGAGGTGCAGCGCGAAGATTTGATTGGGCGTAATATTTATGACTGGTATCCGGACGAAGAGAAAAGTCGTGCTAAGCGTACGATTAAATCATTAACAGCAGAAAATCCCATAAGCGTTGTTGAACATCAGCTGGTGCTGGAAGGTGGTAAAACCAAATGGATGCGCTGGCTTGACCGGGCCCTGGTTGATTCGAATGGTAAAATATTTGAATACCAATCGGTGGGCATGGATTTAACCCCGTTGAAGAAAACAGAACTGGAGCTGATTCAGCATCGAAATAAGCTGGATGCGGTGGTAAACAGCACAGTGGCAGGCATAGGTGTGGTGTCACCTGATGGACGCTTTGTACTGGTCAACGAGCGCTTTCAGAAGATGATGGGATACGATAGTAAAGAGGAAATTTACGCATGTGAACATCTGGAGTTTGCTCATCCACGATGGGCGGCTATAGCTGAGCAAAACTTTCAGCGCCTGTTGTCAGGTGAAGTTAACGATTATAACCTTGAGCTGGAGATTATAAGGCGTGATAAAACAACGTTTTGGGGCGACCTGCATGTATCGCCTATAAAAGATGTAAACGGTGAGATAGTGGAGATTATTGGTATTATTACTGATAGTACCAAGAAGAAAGAGACCGAGCTGCAACTGAAGGAGCGCGAAGAGAAGCTGAAGGAGCTGAATGCTACCAAAGACAAACTGTTTTCCATCATTGCTCATGATATCAAGAATCCTTTTAACAGTATACTTGGCTTTTCTGGGCTTCTTAAAAACAACCTGGATCATTACAGCAGGGAAGAGATTAAGTCCTATATCGAGCAGATAGCCTTGAGTAGCGAAAATGTCTATAAGCTATTAGATGATTTGTTGATATGGGCCAAAAGTCAATTGGGCCAAATGACGGTTAATCCCCAGTTTTTTCGCTTAAGAAATCTGGTTGATATGGCGTTCGAACATTACACTTTACAGGCCGAAAACAAGCAGATTGCACTCATCAACGATATACGGCAGCAGGAAGTGGCGTATGCCGACCTGGATATGATGAAGTTTGTGGTGCGTAACCTGATTCATAACGCCATTAAGTTTACCAATTCCAATGGAGTGGTGAGATGCCGGGCAGCTATCGACGGTGAGTTTGTAATATTGTCGGTTAAAGATACCGGTATTGGCATTCGTCCTGAGAAAGTAAAAACATTGTTTAACATCAGTAGTTACATGACTACCTCCGGCACGTCAGAGGAAAAAGGAACAGGTTTGGGATTGCACCTGTCGCTGGATATGGTAGAAAAAAATGATGGGCGAATAGAGGTGGAAAGTGAAGTGGGCGTAGGCACCGAAATAAAAGTCTACCTGCCATTAACTGATCAATAAAAAAGCGCCGTAACCTTCGGTTCGACGCTTTTCAAATATTTTTTCTCCTGACTTAAAATGTATTGACCACTTTTCTGATTTCTACCAGTCGGGTCATCAGGCCTTCCAGCAAATCGAGGTGCAGCATATTGGCACCATCTGATTTGGCATTACCCGGATCGAAATGTGTTTCTATAAATAGCCCATCCGCACCAACAGCAATACCAGCGCGTGCCACTGTTTCAATCAGCTCGGGCTTACCACCTGTCACACCGCTTGATTGATTAGGTTGCTGCAGTGAGTGGGTGATATCAAGTACAACAGGCACATCGAATTGCTTCATGGCAGGGATACCACGGTAATCAACAATCATATCCTGGTAGCCAAACATGGTACCACGGTCGGTTAGTATCACCTGATTGTTATGACTGTCTCTCACTTTATTTACAGCAAATACCATCGATTCGGGGCTCAGAAACTGTCCTTTCTTAATGTTAACCACCTTACCTGTGTTAGCAGCGGCCACCAACAGGTCAGTTTGGCGACATAAGAAGGCTGGTATCTGCAATACATCTACATATTCGGCAGCCATGGCCGCTTCTTCGGCCGCATGAATATCTGTAACCGTCGGCACATCAAATGTCTCGCTCACCTTGCGCAGAATCTTCAACGCTTTTTCATCGCCAATACCACTGAATGAATCGATGCGTGAACGATTGGCTTTACGGTACGAGCCCTTAAAAATGTAAGGTATCTGCAGCTTGTTAGTGATTTCAACAATGCGCTCAGCTATGCGCAAGGCCATCTCTTCGCCTTCGATGGCACAAGGGCCGGCCAGCAGGAAAAAGTTGCCACTATCGGTATGTTTAATCTTTGGTATCTTATTTATATCCATGGTCGTTAAATAGTCCGAAGCACTATAGTCCGGAGGTTGTTTTAATTTCGATTACAAAAATAGGCAAAGCCACTGACATTTTAAATTAAATTAGTCAGTAGTGAGTGGTCAGTCGTGAGTAATGAGTTTCTGCGGCTCGCATCTTTACTTACAAGGTGCTCATAAAGCTGCAATCCGTTTTATGCAGCGGACTTTCGAACTTCGGACTGTATTCTTACTTATACCGGTCCTTCCACAAAAACTGCATACGTTCATTCACTTTGGCTTCCTGCGGGTTGTTTTGCGGATGATAGATCTGCTGTTTCTGAAGCTCATCGGGCAGGTAATCCTGCTCCACAAAATTATTAGGATAGGAGTGAGCATATAAATACTCCTTACCATAGTTAAGCTCTTTCATGAGCTTGGTGGGCGCATTGCGCAGATGCAGCGGCACCGGCAGGTTACCGGTTTGTTTGACTATTGACTGGGCATCTTTTATGGCCTGATAGGCCGAGTTACTTTTGGGGCTGGTGGCCAGGTAAATGGTAACTTGCGACAGAATAATACGGGCCTCGGGCCAGCCCACCATCTTAATGGCTTCGAAACAGTTGGTAGCCAGCAGTAGCGCATTGGGATTGGCCAGTCCAATATCTTCGGAGGCCGAAATAATCAGGCGGCGGGCAATGAATTTAGGATCTTCGCCACCTTCTACCATGCGTGCCAACCAATATACGGCTGCATTTGGGTCGCTGCCACGAATAGATTTAATAAAGGCCGATACAATGTCGTAATGCATCTCGCCATTTTTATCGTACTGGGCCGGGTTTTGTTGTAGATGTGTGGTGACCAGTTCATCGGTAATCTCAATCGTTTCGCTGCTTATTTCGGCATTGGTCACCAGTTCGAGGATATTGAGCAGCTTACGTGCATCGCCACCTGAGTAACGCAGTAAGGCGGTGTCTTCTTTAACCGTGATGTTCTTCTCCTTTAAAAGAATGTCCTCGCTGAGCACCTTGTCAACCAGTTCGAGCAAATCCTCTTTTTCAAGGGCTTTGAGTACATACACCTGGCAGCGCGACAAGAGTGGCGAAATAACCTCAAATGACGGGTTTTCGGTGGTGGCACCAATCAGCGTTACCACACCTTCTTCTACGGCACCCAGCAGGCTATCCTGCTGCGACTTGCTGAAGCGGTGTATCTCATCGATAAACAGGATGGGAGAGGGCGAACTGAAGAACCGGGCCTTACGGGCCTTTTCTATGGCTTCGCGCACATCCTTCACCCCAGAGTTGATGGCCGACAGCACAAAGAATGGTCGCTCAAGTTGCTTGGAGATGATTTTGGCCAGGGTGGTTTTACCAACTCCCGGAGGCCCCCATAAAATGATGGACGAAATCACTTTGCGATCAAGCATCTTACGCAGCACAGCGCCTTTGCCAACCAGGTGCTTCTGACCAATGTATTGTTCCAGGTTTGTTGGCCGCATCCGCTCGGCCAGGGGAGGATATCCACTCATGCATCTTTGTTTTAAGAACCCAAAAATACAAATTTCATTGTTGCCTGCAGCAGCAGAATGAAATACTCTAGGGTAATCACCTTTAGAATAGTGATGTTTTTTTTATACGCTTTACCGACATAAGTAACGCCGTTTGGGACCCATTGGCAAAAGCGGAGGTAAGAAAAATTTGCTCCCAAGCTGTAAATCTTTAAATTTTTCCAGAAGCGTTGCCTTAATGGGTAAACAAGTACTTTAGTCGGCGGCTTTTTTCTCACCTTTTTGAGCTGGAGGCAAAAAGGTGAAGCCTCAACGGCTTGAGTTGAAAAAAACAGTTTTTTTAATGCGATTGCTGTGAGCAATTCTCGAGTTGTCAGTTTCTGATTTTTAAGGAAAACAATTGGTGGTTTTAGAAAATGGTTCAATAACACTTATGTAGTTTTAATGCTTAAACACATCGCTATAACCCACGATAAAGGCTACATCTCCTTTTTGATATACCTCTTTAGGAGTGCCAAAGAAACTGATGTTCCTGATAGAGTCAAAGGAACCATCGTCTGCCAGGTAGGCTGTTAAAGCCTCTTTTACTTTTACCAGGTGTGCATAGTCGACCTCGGGAGTGCCATGTGAGCCAAATATACGATAGCCGGCATTGCTATGCTCTTGTATGGTATTGATGCTTTGCAGGTAGGCCTCACAGTTGTTAACCAGCAACAGGTCGTTGTAGATGAGATCGCCGGTAAAGATGTATCGCTGCTCATGGTCGATAAGCGCAATGGAGGCCTTTGAATGGCCGGGTGTGTGGAGTACTTGTATGTTACGGTTGCCTAAATCAATGGCTTCGCCAACAGGGTATAGTCTGTCGATTTTTAGGCTGATGGTATCATCACTTAATACTTCAGTTTTAGTAAGTACCAGAATGCTATCGGCAGACAGGCGATTGGCAAGAAATGGAAGTGCCGCAAGGCCAACTTTACGAAAATCAGAAGCGCCGCCAATGTGGTCGAAATGAAAGTGGGACAGTAGCAAGGTAACCGGCACCGGACTGAGCGAATTGGCCACCTGTGCCATACTCTGCATTTTGTTTTCGCCTGTGCCGGCATCCAGCAATATGGCTTCTTTCTCACCAATGATTAAAAAGCTGGAGTTACGCTGCGAACTGTTGGGCTCGGAAATACTATAAGTGCGCTTATTGAGCTGCTGGATTTGGTACCAATCATCCTGATTTGTGCTGCAGCTAATGGTGATAATGGCAATGATGATGAAGGTAAGTAGTTGTTTCATGGGTTTGGGTGTTGTTTGTTAGGTGATTGGATTCGCGCGGCAGTGGGGGAATTGGATTCATGCTGTTGCGATGAAAGGTTTATTAATCAAATTCATAGTAGTATACATTAGTATTGATTTCTTCCCATTTTGCAATTTGACCACCAAATTCTAATTGATGGAAAGAATTAACCTTTTCACCATCTGCAAGTATTAAACCATAGCCACCCCACATTGATAATTCATATATAAGCAAAATATATTCTTGTCTTGTTACACTAATAAAACCAAGTTGTCTCGATATATTAATCAGTTCTTTCTGGGAGTCATTTCTGTTTTGAAAAGGTATGATATGAAAATCACCATTTATAGGAATCCTCTTAATAGATTGAATATTATTTTTTTCCAATATTGTTATCATTTCTATAATATTGTCCTTATTCAGATTGCAAAATGCTTTAACAGCTGGAGTAGTCAAGAGATCTCCAATTTTAGCACTAACAAGTAAGTTCAGAATCACAAAAGCAGGAATCAGTAGTCCTTTTAATGTATATCTAATGTTTAATAAAGTAATGAACCAGATTATAAAAACACTTGTAAGTATTACCAGAATCATTGTATAAATCGAAGTGTTATAGTCTCCCAGTCCCAATGGTAAATAGGTTTTAAAAAATATCCTAAAAACTTTAGAGCAAACTGACAAAGTGAAGGACAACAGAAATAATACTAGCACCATTCCAGGTCTATTAATGTGATTCAGAATCCTTTTCATGTAAATTTTATTGGTTTATACACCATATAACTTCCAAATACTCACGAATGCCAAATGCTTGAGGCTAGCGTGTTGTGGGGTGTTTTTTTATCAGTCTAAATAGCAATAAGATTAATACAATCAAATTCCCTAAAAGTACAACGACTAAATTCCTAGAAACTTTTACAGCTCTTTCTGTAGTCTGTGAATTTCTATAATTTGAATTTTCAATAAACTTAATTACTTCATTCTTTACAAAATCAATGTCTTCTGAATTATTGATTTTAAGAAGCTTTTCATTGTGATATGCAATGTTTTTTGTTCGAAAAATATCAATGTTAGAGAAGTTTTTTGCAAAAGCTAGAAATGTGAAAACCAATCCAATTAAGATTAGTACAGTTGTAATTGCAATTTCTTTTCTTTTCATTTGAATAGCTTTATGATTTTCGCTAAAAAGATTATTAGTCCAACTACCGAAGCAGATATAGAACTCCAAAATACTCCTCTGAGCCAAAACTTTTATTTGTTTTTAACTTTTCATTTTAAGCCAAATCAGAGATTTGGCGGTAGTCGAATACCGAACTATACTTCAAAAAAATCTCGAATGCCATATGCTTTATACTAGCGTGTTAGCAGCTTTTATTTTATAAGTTTTTTTAAATGGTTCTTCTTTCCATTAAACTTAATCTTGCTGCAATAATTTCTAAAGTACTTTACTGCATTTTCAATCCTTTTAAATTCGTCCTCTATTTTTTTCTGTTCGGCTTCCAGATTAATATCACTATGAAAATCTGGGTCTTCTTTCCATTTATAATGGACAAAAGCATTTCTTGAATCAGCAAGATTCTTAATAGTATTTAGGTGATTCTTATTGAACTTTGGGTAGTTCATAAGTTCGAGTAACCAAGTGAATTTACCCCAAATATTAACCGACTGAATTATAGACAATCTGTTTTTATTGTCAATTTTATTTCTTCTACAATATAAGTCAATTAAATCATTAACTTGATGTTCAAAGTAAGTCGCATAGAATATTCTGGCGTAGTCTAATTCGTTATTTTTTTTATAGTGTCGAGCTTTTGAAGTTAAACTATCTGTATGGTCAACAGTCATGCTCAGATTATCTATACCGCCTTCATCAAGTATTCGCTTAAGTGCCTTGAAATGTGATTCACTATCCTTAATATCATCGTCATTAAAAACACCATTCGCATAAAAACTCTCTGTGATTGAGAGAACAATGTCATCAGCTAGTTTACGTATATTGTCATTGTCTATTTTCATTCTTCGACTAATAAAAGTTTTGAGTATTAATTGTAACAGATTTTTATCACTGAATAATTGCTGCTAACTCCCAAACAACCTCACCAGGTGCTGTTACTTTTCTTATATCCATCACCATCCTAAAGATGTATAATATTTTCTATATAGAAAAGTATAGTGCCATATAAGAGGAGTCGGTATGGCGTATTAATAGGGCGGTTGATACAAAACAGCCCCACATGTCTGCAGGGCTGCAACTAATCTCGGTTAACTGTTTATTGGTCTGCTACCACTTTAGTGCTGCGGTTGCGCACCACGGCATTACTCTCGGCAATGCGATTGGCAGTAAATTGTGCCAGCCGGCCATATAGGGGTGCATTTACCTTTTGCATAGTATATAGGTAAGGGGCCACATCATCGTGAAGTAAGTTGATGAGGCGTTTTTTAATCACCGATGCTGTTTCCAGCTCCTGTTGGTCGTCCCTGGCACCATAGTAGGCATGCTGTTTGGCGTTAAAATTAACCACCGCCGTTTCGAGCTGGCTGAAGCGCACGTCGCACCCGGTCAGGGCCGTGATGCAGGCCGCATAGGGCTCGGTTTTACTATCGGTAATCATTGAGCTCAGCAGCGGATACTCTTCGCGGTAGCCTTTGCTTTTTACTTCCAGGCCATACTTATCTATCATTTTAAACAGTTGTATGGCAGGGCCGGATATGGCTTCATCGGGGTGGTAGGTATAGCCTTTGACCAAACCATGCAGCAAGGTAAATACACTGTCGGTTACATCGTCCAGTTCGGCCAATTCCGATTCAATGGAATCGCGCTTAATGGCAATGCCCAGTTGTGCGTTCTGTTCACTCAGCTGCTTATATACCATGGTGAGGTAGCTGTCAGCCGAATAATCACGCTTTTTGTACTCATCAATAAGCTGCTGCACCAAACCATTGACTTCGCTGATGCGGGTGTTTAATCGAATTTTTTGAATTTTCTCCATATTGTCCTATTTAGAGGTTTGTAAAATGTATTTAGTGAGATTAGTTTCAGATGGTTGATACACCGTGTATCGAGCAGAAAATGAAAAAGCGTCGATACACCATGTATTTTTGCATTTTGAAGCCTGGCGATGCCGATACACGATGTATTTTGCATTTTTGGACTTGTTGGAGCAAATACACGGTGTATTTTGACTTTTTGGAACTTGTTGGGCCCGATACACGGTGTATCGGCTTGTCCAAGCACTAAAACAAGCAAATACACGCTG
>NZ_JAGUCN010000059.1 GCF_018271975.1 Carboxylicivirga mesophila | reverse complement strand
TTGGCCGCATGGCGCTGTAGCAGATTCTGCGTTGAGATTGTCCGTCCGAGAGGACGAGACTATCGAGGCGGGAATCTGCCCACCCAAAGTGAGCCAGACTGCTATGCGCTATGGCGGCGTGTTGGGGGCAGTAGTTTATTTTTAGGTAAACATGTTTCCATCAATCTCCGGTCTTTTCAATCTTGTTTTTCGATAGAAGCCAAGTTTCTTTTTTATTGTCTTTAATAATCCTTTGCTGTTTTTGTCTGGATTGAAACCACATATTCTACATCGTTCTGATTCTATTGCTACTTCATAGCTGATATAATTCGTTTGTCGCATTTCATAGTCAGTCTCGGTATAGAATTTTGCTGAACCACATTGTTCGCATTTATTCTTTATTTCGTCGTTAGTCTCAATATTTTGTTTACAAAGCCAATTAATATCAATATGGTCAAGGTTTCTTGTTTTGGCTTCTGCAATTATTGTTTCTTTTGAAGTCCCAACAAAGTCCTGAAATCTGAATACAACAAATTTGGCTAATTCGACATCATTTAAGGTCTTCAAAAAAGAATCTAGTTCGTTCATTAGCTATACTATTAGTTATCTGCGAAATGCGTCCTATTGCCCCCAACGGTTGGCCGCATGGCGCTGTAGCAGATTTGCGTTGAGATTGTCCGTCCGAGAGGACGAGACTATCGAGGCGGGAATCTGCACAACCAAAGCCCCACCGACCCCTGCTATGCGCTATAGCGGCGTGTTGGCATTTCGTTATTTATATCTGTCGTAGTTAATTTCTTCTACTTTTTTTCTAATATTCTTTTTGTAATAAAAACTAGAGTCCTGCTTATTCCTATTTTTAATCAGATATTTGAGATGTCCAATTATTCCAAAAGGTTTGTGATAATCGTTTAAATCCGTAACAATTCCTTTTTTATATAGCTTTAATTTCCTTCTATAGCGAACCAAGGTAAAAGTCATTGAGTAGACTTCGTTAATTATAACAAAGGAAATCAAACTCATCCCGATAACAAGTCCTCTTTTACCCCAATTGGAGGCAAGAAGCATTTGTATTTGTTGTGCAAAGCGTTGATTTGAACTTCCGATTAATTCTTGATTGGCAAAACGTTCATAAACCTCTTCTTCTGTCATTGGTAGTATGTCAATAGCAACAAATATGACTAGAAACAGAAAAAAAAGAATGTAAAATATACTATTACGCAAGCTTGTCGCGTCAGGGAATTTGTATTCTTTGTTGTATTTATTTTGTTTCACGTTTTTAGCTTAATCTTACTTCTCAAATGATGTATTGGTGGAATGAATGCCAACGGACGAGGCTATGAAGCGAAAGTGATTTTAACCGTACTCACTTCCGAACTTCACGAAGCCAAAACGTTGTATTTGTTTTTATCTTTTCGTTTCAAAAGCCAAATCAACGATTTGGCGCTGACCGCCGAAGCTACGAACCAACGAAAATGAGCCGAACGCCTTATGCGCTATTGCGGTTTGTTAGCGGCTGGCATTATTTTATGCTTATCAATCCTTAATGTCTTAAACAGGCGTCTCAATACTTCTATTTTTTCTTGTCATTGTAAGTCCAGTAAATAACAAGAATACTCCAAAAATCAACATTGAGATTGCTTGTAATAATTTAGAGTTTGTTGTGCCAATAAAATAAATAGCCATCAAAATTAAAACGAATGAACCTATAGATAAAATCACGGATAAAATGATGGATAAAGTTTTATTATTCCAGTAGAATTGGCCTATAAGACAAACAAA
>NZ_JAGUCN010000058.1 GCF_018271975.1 Carboxylicivirga mesophila | reverse complement strand
AAAAAGTAATGAAAGAAGAGTGGTTAGACACTTGATTTTACAAGAGCAAAAGGCTCAAAAGTTCTTTGAAAATATTGGATAGTACCTAATTTAAACGATTAAATTAGAAAAGGTAAAAGTGAAACCTGAAGTCAATCACCTTATAGAGATATAAGGTAACAAGCTATTAAAATTTCTAGAGACATTTAAAAATTTTAATACAACGAAGAGTTTGATCCTGGCTCAGGATGAACGCTAGCGACAGGCCTAACACATGCAAGTCGAGGGGTAACATTGTAGCTTGCTACAGATGACGACCGGCGCACGGGTGCGTAACGCGTATGAAACCTGCCTTTTACTGGGGGATAGCCCGAAGAAATTCGGATTAATACCCCATAACATTGTGATACCGCATGGTATTATAATTAAAACTCCGGTGGTAAAAGATGGTCATGCGTGACATTAGCTAGTTGGTAAGGTAACGGCTTACCAAGGCGACGATGTCTAGGGGTTCTGAGAGGAAGGTCCCCCACACTGGTACTGAGACACGGACCAGACTCCTACGGGAGGCAGCAGTGAGGAATATTGGTCAATGGGCGCAAGCCTGAACCAGCCATGTCGCGTGCAGGAAGACTGCCCTATGGGTTGTAAACTGCTTTTATATGGGAAGAATGTGAGCTACGAGTAGCTTTTTGCCGGTACCATATGAATAAGCATCGGCTAACTCCGTGCCAGCAGCCGCGGTAATACGGAGGATGCAAGCGTTATCCGGATTCATTGGGTTTAAAGGGTGCGTAGGCGGAATAGTAAGTCAGGGGTGAAAGTTTGCGGCTCAACCGTAAAATTGCCTTTGATACTGTTATTCTTGAGTACATTTGAGGTAGGCGGAATGTGTTGTGTAGCGGTGAAATGCTTAGATATAACACAGAACACCGATTGCGAAGGCAGCTTACTAAACTGTAACTGACGCTGATGCACGAAAGCGTGGGGATCGAACAGGATTAGATACCCTGGTAGTCCACGCCGTAAACGATGATAACTAGTTGTTTGCAATAGACCGTAAGCGACAAAGCGAAAGCATTAAGTTATCCACCTGGGGAGTACGTTGGCAACAATGAAACTCAAAGGAATTGACGGGGGCCCGCACAAGCGGAGGAACATGTGGTTTAATTCGATGATACGCGAGGAACCTTACCTGGACTTAAATGTAGACTGACAGCTTTAGAGATAGAGTTTTCTTCGGACAGTTTACAAGGTGCTGCATGGTTGTCGTCAGCTCGTGCCGTGAGGTGTCGGGTTAAGTCCCATAACGAGCGCAACCCACGTTGTTAGTTACCAGCACGTCATGGTGGGCACTCTAACAAGACTGCCGGTGTAAACCGCGAGGAAGGTGTGGATGACGTCAAATCAGCACGGCCCTTACGTCCAGGGCTACACACGTGTTACAATGGTCGGTACAGAGGGCAGCTACTATGTGAATAGATGCGAATCTCAAAAACCGGTCTCAGTTCGGATCGAAGTCTGCAACCCGACTTCGTGAAGCTGGATTCGCTAGTAATCGCGCATCAGCCATGGCGCGGTGAATACGTTCCCGGGCCTTGTACACACCGCCCGTCAAACCATGGAAGCCGGGGGTACCTGAAGTCTGTGACCGTAAGGAGCGGCCTAGGGTAAATCTGGTAACTAGGGTTAAGTCGTAACAAGGTAGCCGTACCGGAAGGTGTGGCTGGAACACCTCCTTTCTGGAGATATTTTGATAGCCGATTTTAGGCTTTCATTTTTACCGAATGTACTAT
>NZ_JAGUCN010000057.1 GCF_018271975.1 Carboxylicivirga mesophila | reverse complement strand
ATCCCAACAAGTCAATCAGCTCATTATAGGTTTGCTCTGGTATTTTTTCTTTATCTATCATTTTGCAGTGTCCTTCACATCGGTTGCGTACAACGGTTGGCCGCATGGCGCTGTAGCAGATTTGCGTTGAGATTGTCCGTCCGAGAGGACGAGACTATCGAGGCGGGAATCTGCCCACCCAAGATGAGCCGGACTGCTATGCGCTATGGCGGCGTGTTGGCCACAGTGTTTATTATAAATTTGGTTCAATTATATAGTAATAGAATACTCCAAAAATCAAAGTACTGATTAAATAATTCAATATTGTCTTAATGGTACTGATTCCTTGTACATTTCTTAGTCCCCTAATTAATAATATTACTTGACTTATACTAAGAATTGCTTGTCCTACAATTATTAGAAAAACAGTGATGGATAAAACTATTCTAACGATTGAATCTGAACTAATTAAAATAACTCTAGAAAGATAAATTCCTAATAATATTGTTACCACAAATATTACATACGGCCAATATGATTTCGCTAATGTTTTATAAATATTTCTTAAGTCATTGTTGCCTTTAAACAATTGACCTGTCAACTTTATTAAAAAGCCAACTATAAGATTTGAAACCAGTCCATAAAGAATTCCTGCTGTTATAAGTGTACCAATTGCAGTAACAGTTGTCTTTGTGCTTTCAACGTTAATTAGTCCTTTGGATTTCATTACGTAATAAATAAATACAATTCCACTAATACTCCAAAGCAAAAAAGTACTGAACCATCCAACTTCACTCTCAAGAATTGAATCAAATATTTTATTAATCTTTTTCACGGATTACGGTTTTCATTGTGGCCAACGGCCTGCCGCATGAAGCGTATGGAGATTTAACCATACATACTTTCCAAATTGAGCAGAGCCAAAGCGTTGTATTTGTTTTTAACTTTTCATTTTAGAAAGCCAAATCAAATATTTGGCGTTGGTCGCCTAAATCATAAAACATCCAAGACTAGTCGGACTCCATATGCTTTATGGCGGTTTGTTGTGTGGTGTTATTACTTAAAATTTTACTTTTAATTTAAAGTCTTCCCAGAATAAAGTACAATTGTCACGAGCAATATATGCATCTCTATTGTTAATTTCGCTATAGCCTAATGATACATAAATATCTCTTCCAAATCGAGGCAAAGATAAAATCACATTATCTTCTGATTTAATACCGGCTTCTTCTATATCATTCATTTCTTTTGCTGATATTTCTTCCTTCAAGAGCACTCTAAAAATTTCATTATAAGGAACAATACTTTCTGTTTCTAACTTGATTAAAGCATCACTTGCTGTTAATTTGAAAAATGTTAATCGAACAGTTGTGTCAAAGGTTGCACATACTACATGGTTTATTGCAACAATTTTTTCTTCTTTACCTATATTCCAATAGCAAATTTGAATAGTACCATCCCAACCATCGTACATTTCCATAAATCCATTTGATTTATCAATGATTCTAATTAGTCTATCTGGAGGATATGAAACAACTTCTACTTTACCTTTTTCCTTAGCTTCTGAATTATAGTTAAGTACTAAATCCTTTCTCTGTTCAATATTCTTATTGAGTAAATATTCACTTGGTATTTTATAAAAGATATCTATAATATTGGTACAGAAAACGTTTGAGTTAAAGAAAAACCATATTGTAAATAATATTATATTTTTCATATTCTAAGTAATCATTAAAAGTGTAAGTTATTTTTTTAAATAAATCCTTTGGATTAATGGGAAAAATACCACACAACGGTTGGCCGCATGGCGCTGTAGCAGATTCTGCGTTGAGATTGTCCGTCCGAGAGGACGAGACTATCGAGGCGGGAATCTGCCCACCCAAAGT
>NZ_JAGUCN010000056.1 GCF_018271975.1 Carboxylicivirga mesophila | reverse complement strand
AGCAAAAGATCTTTGACATATTGGCAACACAAATCAAAATCATAGACACCAACTAGGTGTGTGTAAAAGAAAGTAGAAAAGGGCGTACGGGGGATGCCTAGGCTCTCAGAGGCGAAGAAGGACGTGATAAGCTGCGATAAGCTGCGGGGAAGTGCAAATAACTATTAATCCGCAGATTTCCGAATGGGACAACCCACTATGTTGAAGACATAGTATCCAGCAATGGAGGCAAACCCGGGGAACTGAAACATCTAAGTACCCGGAGGAAGAGAAAACAAAAGTGATTTCCTAAGTAGTGGCGAGCGAACGGGAATTAGCCCAAACCAATGTTGTTTAGGCAACATTGGGGTTGTAGGACTTGCGTAATCAAGTGGATTAGAAGTGGAATGCTTTGGAAAGAGCAACCAGAGACGGTGATAGTCCGGTACACGTAATAAGCCATGCGAGGCGAGTATCCTGAGTAGCGCGGGACACGTGAAATCCTGTGTGAATCCGGCAGGACCATCTGCCAAGGCTAAATACTCCTGAGAGACCGATAGAGAACCAGTACCGTGAGGGAAAGGTGAAAAGCACTTCGAACAGAAGAGTGAAAAAGTACCTGAAACCGTGCGCCTACAAGCGGTTGGAGCCGATTTAATCGGTGACAGCGTGCCTTTTGCATAATGAGCCTACGAGTTACTTCTCACTGGCAAGGTTAAGACTTTAAGGGTCGGAGCCGAAGCGAAAGCGAGTCTGAATAGGGCGCTATAGTCAGTGGGAGTAGACGCGAAACCGTGTGATCTACCCTTGGTCAGGTTGAAGCTGTGGTAACACACAGTGGAGGACCGAACCAGTTGACGTTGAAAAGTCTTTGGATGAACTGAGGGTAGGGGTGAAAGGCCAATCAAACTCGGAAATAGCTCGTACTCCCCGAAATGCATTTAGGTGCAGCCTATGATTAATCTTACAGAGGTAGAGCTACTGATAGGACGCGAGGGTTTCATCGCCTATCAACTCCTGATAAACTCCGAATGCTGTAAGATGATGTCATGGAGTGAGGGCATGGGTGCTAAGGTCCATGTCCGAAAGGGAAAGAACCCGGACCATCAGCTAAGGTCCCCAAATGTATGTTAAGTTGACCAAACGCGGTGTTGTTGCTTAGACAGCTAGGATGTTGGCTTGGAAGCAGCCATTCATTTAAAGAGTGCGTAACAGCTCACTAGTCGAGCGACGATGCATGGATAATAATCGGGCATAAACATACTACCGAAGCTATGGATAGTACATTGTACTGTGGTAGGGGAGCATTCTAAACTGGGTTGAAGCTGAAGACGTGAGTCACAGTGGACTGTTTAGAAAAGCAAATGTAGGCATAAGTAACGATAATGGGGGTGAGAAACCTCCACGCCGAAAGACCAAGGTTTCCTGATCAACGCTAATCGGATCAGGGTTAGTCGGGACCTAACGCGAACCCGAAAGGGGTAGTGGATGGAAAACAGGTTAATATTCCTGTACCTGCTATACACTAAAAGTGACGGATCGGCCAGGTGCTTGCGTACTGACGGAATAGTACGCTGAGCCTAGTCTACGGACGAAGCGAAAGTAAGTAACCGGTTCCAAGAAAAGCGAGTATAGCGGCTCGTACCGTAAACGGACACACGTAGTTGGGTTGAGTATACTAAGGCGCTCGAGTGATTCATGGCTAAGGAACTAGGCAAATTAGCCCCGTAACTTCGGGAGAAGGGGCGCTCCTCCTATGGGGGAGCCGCAGAGAAATGGCCCAGGCGACTGTTTATCAAAAACACATGGCTTTGCTAAATCGAAAGATGATGTATAAGGCCTGACACCTGCCCGGTGCCGGAAGGTTAAGTGGAGATGTTAGCTTT
>NZ_JAGUCN010000055.1 GCF_018271975.1 Carboxylicivirga mesophila | reverse complement strand
TGCGACCGGAAGCTCTACTTGCACGACCGGAAGGGGTATATCACCGACCGGAGACAGTACTTATGCGACCGGAAGCTCTACTTGCACGACCGGAACGGGTATTTCACCGACCGGAAATAGTAGCTATACCTCCAGAAGAATAATAGCCATACAAAAAAAAGCATTCAACTCCTATTTACTTAACCATAATGTTCAAGAATAATTCCATATAGGATTGGATAAAGGCATTTTTTGGAATGCTCACATTTTGTCTTGTTATTTACCTATATTAGCATGTTAAGTAGACAAAACACCTGAGCACAATAAAATGTATATGTACAAGTTTAGATACTCTGGTGTTGGGGGCAATTAGACAAAATAACAAATAAGTAATGGGTTCATATTGCGAATTATATATTAATGATTATCCAATAGCAACGACTAAGAATGAGATAGACCCGTTCTTACTTTCTTTATTTCAAACAAGTGACTTGAATGTTTTCAAACGAAAGATTGGAGATAGAATTCAAGTATTATACGGTAGAGAAAATGAGGAGGACGAAGAGGAAAATGCGATTCAATACATTAATTCAGCAAAAAATATACGTGACAGATTGAATGTCATGGGCTTCACTCTAGATAGTACCAAAGAAAGGTTCGAAGAATCAAAAGAAGAATCATTAGTACAATTAAGAGAATGGCTCGAAAATAAAACATTCAATGATTCCGATAGAATGAATAAGACTCTGACAAAAGAAATTCAAATTTTAGAGAATAATTCATTTGATGATTTTATCGAAGCGGTTAAAGAAATATTTGAGCATAATTATGGCTATGATGTAAAGAAAGAAGATTTACCTAAGAAAATTAATCCAATAATCCCTTATCTATTAGACCATGGATACGGACTTGATAGATTTCCATATAATTATGACCAAAGGACACTTTTGAGAGCATTGCTGGAAGCAACAGAGCCAGACACTTTAATTACTTATGACATAACGGAATTACTTGAAAGTGGATACTATGAAGGCGAACCTGAAGAAGTTTATGACGAAGTAATTGGGAATCTAACATTTGATTATGAGCTTGGAGAAAAATTTTTAATTCTTACAGAAGGGACATCTGATATTAATATATTAAGGGATTCATTAGAATTATTATATCCGCATTTAACGGGGTATTATTCGTTTATGGACTTTGGAGCCTCAAATGCCTCAGGAAGTGCAAGTTCATTAGTTGCAAGCATAAAATCATTTGTTGGTGCTGATATAAAGAACAAAGTAATTGCACTTTTTGATAATGATACAGCGGCAGAATCTGCAATAGGTGGATTATCAAAAACTAAAATACCACCGAATATTAAGATTAAACAATATCCCAATATTGAAATTGCCAAAAATTATCCGACCATCGGACCTACAGGTATAACAAATATGGATATTAATGGATTAGCAGGTAGTATTGAAATGTACTTAGGCAGTGATATTTTAAGGCAGAAAGATGGTTTAATGCCAATACAGTGGAAAGGATATGATTCAAAACTAAAAAAATATCAAGGTGAAATCATAGACAAAACCAAAATTCAGAAAGATTTTAAAAAGAAAATAAAGGATTGCAAAGTAGACCGAAATAACATTAAGGATGAAGACTGGAGAGAAATGCATGAATTATTACAAATGATATTTAATACGTTTAATGAATAACTGCCCCCAACAATGTATATACAAAATAGGCGAGATAGTAGTAGATTCAAGCGTTGTAGCCCGCATCAACTTCTCAACGGTTTGATAAGTTTGAAACCCGCAATCGCCTACTTTGCATATACTCAACGTTGGCAACAACACACAGCAAGACGTAAAACTTTAGACGATAATGAATGAAACTTTAAGGTTAGAATCTCTAGAATATATAAACGGAATAAAGAC
>NZ_JAGUCN010000054.1 GCF_018271975.1 Carboxylicivirga mesophila | reverse complement strand
TTGAGATTGTCCGTCCGAGAGGACGAGACTATCGAGGCGGGAATCTGCCCACCCAAAGTGAGCTGAGCCCTGCTATGCGCTATGGCGGCGTGTTGTAGGTCGTTATTTTTCATTATTTAATATTGCAACCAAAATGCAGGTTACAAAACTCATTATAGTCAGGATTATGGCAAGAATGTCTTTTGTCAAAGATTGATTTTGTCTAAACTTTAACATTAACATATCAGTTCGCCTTTTGGGTTGAAAAAGTAGCAAATTAATCAATTGTATTCCGACTGCACCACTAACTATAATTATTGGGTTTCTGAATAATAATTCTTGTATTCCAAATGCAATAAAAGTCAAGCTGACAAGGCCAAAAACGAGAAAACTTACAATAATACTGAATAGACCAATAGCTAATATGTCGAAATGAAAGTCTCTGATATATGCAAAATAAAATCCGTGAATGATATAATACCAATAGAAATAGAAGTTCATGAAATCAACTTTATGGATGTATCTATCAATTTAAATATGATATAATAAATTCTCTGATATGCAAGTCCTAATGACCTACAACGGCCAGGCTATGAAGCGTAGCTTGTGTTGCGCCTGCGGCAAGCCTATGCTTTATAAGCCATTGTTAGGCACTTTTATTTTTTAGAAAAATTGCCAAGAGTTTTTTGTTATTTGTGGATATAGAAATCCTATTTCATTAATTCTTTTGTCTTTATGCACCTCTAAAAGATTTATAAGAGCATCAGTATCTGCTTCTAATTGCATAAATATCATCTCTTTATTAAATTCTGTTTTATGTTCATCTTTAAGAAAACTGATAATACAAAAAGACAACAACTTTCCAACATACCACTCTAGATGATGCCACAAATTAGAGTATTCGTTAATAAATTTACCACTATGAACTATCTGATTTCTATGAAGATAAATTCTATCTAATTGATACTTAATTGACTGTTCTGACGACTTAACTTTGTCTAACCAATAATTAACTTTTACATCATTCTTTCCTGTATAAGCATCATTTAAAAAGCAAAAGGCTTTGCAAAGAAGATTTGAATTCTCTTTTAATTTATCGAAAGGGTCATTCTCATCGGTAAAACTTGTGCCAAGCCAATCAACCCACTTACTAATGCCATCAGCTTTGTAATTTATATATGATGTATACATTCCAATGTCAGAAAGTGAACTATCATTAATCCAATCTGTATTTACATATCTTGAAATAAAAGAAGTTACTTCTCTACCAATAGCACCAATAGCTAGACATTTAGAAACAAAATATTGCACATTCTCAATATCATTATTTTTCATCCGATATGGTAGAAGCGTTTCTAAAGATGTCCATAAAAGCGATAATGAATTCTCAATTGATTTAGAGCCTATTGCTAGGTTATAATAATATAGAGAATCCCTTATTTCTTCTATAATAGGAATACCATCAGTAATATTAAAATCAAATTCATATGACCTTTTAATGGTTTCTAAGGTTGAAGTTAATGTGCTTTTCCGTTTAACTACATTAATTGGGTCGATTGTAATATTTGATTTCTGAAATTTACTTGACTGCGTATCAAATTTCCAGTGAACTGAATCAAAAAAATTCGTAAAAAACTGAAGGCTTAGACGGTCTTTTTTAGCAACATAATTTTTAAGCCCGATTTCATAAATATTTCTTAAATAATTGTGAGGGTCTAGTGTTGTATGTTTTATAAAATATAAAGTCTCATCTTCAGAAACAACAAAATCATCAAATAGAAAATCGCTAATTTGTTCTTTTGTGACTACTTCGTAGAAAACTTTTCTCAATTTTAAATAACTTAAAACAGATTCTATTTCATCTTGGCCTGATTTAATTTTTAGTAAAAAACAATAATCGGTTGGCTTACTAGAAAACTTCTTAACAATTCTTTTAGGGCTTTTATTTCCATTAGAATTTTTAATACAACGGAAGGCAATATCACTTATACTAGTAGCGGAATAGCCTCTATGTATGAGGTAAGGAACTAAACAATCAATTATACTATCAATAATAGTTGCATTACGATTAAATTCATTTGAATCAAAGTCAACTTTATTCAATTCTAGTAAGATGTTTGAATAATATTCATGTCGAATTCGTAATTCAAATATTTTTGTTTTATTTATTAGTACAGATAACTCACCTCCATTGTCTTTAAGTTTATTAGGTGTTATAGATTTATAGTAGTCAATAATATCGGAGTGATATGTTTGAAGAATAAAATCATTGACGATACTAGACGAAAGTGTTTCATTAATAGATTCGTTAAGTAAACTAATTAACCTATGAACAGATTTTATTCGTTTTTGAGTCAAGGTAGCGACTTCGGTTATTTCATGAATTAATGTATAACCATTTGTAGTTCGGTGTCTATTCGATATAATTTCCTCATAATCTACCCTTTGCTTAATTCTTTCTATAAAGTATTTGCTTAGGTCAGTATGTGAAGTATTCCATTCATCTTTTTTTGCTATCCACATTTTTTCTTAATGTTATTTTAAAGAAATGCAATTAATTTTACGAGCTGTAATTGTGCCTAACGGTTGGCCGCATGGCGCTGTAGCAGATTCTGCGTTGAGATTGTCCGTCCGAGAGGACGAGACTATCGAGGCGGGAATCTGCCCACCCAAAGT
>NZ_JAGUCN010000053.1 GCF_018271975.1 Carboxylicivirga mesophila | reverse complement strand
GATGTACAGCTTCATTAGCAAATCTCATTATGCTTCGTTTCGATGAGTGGGTGCCCCATCTGCGTTGCTGAGGTCGGGGAACGAACAGCCACTTAAAATTGCACCTCCCAAACCCCACTCGAAACAGGGTTTCGAAACATTGAAAGCCAGTGATAGGGATGAACGTTACAGAATGGCCGCCTTTGAAAAAGGGAAAGCCTGGCGTAACAGATTCATTCCGGTGATTGCCTGCCTGCAGCAGGCAGGCAATCACCTTTTTCAATAAGGTTTTTGCGTCCTTTTTCGAAAAAGGATGTGCCGGCCCGGCATAAGGGCAATTAAGCTTTAATCTGCTCTAGCCGCAGGGGCTCATACTTTCTTATCTTGATATAAGAAAGTACGCAAAGAACATCAAGACTACAGCACTCGCCTACCCACTAACATTTCGTTTCAGGGAAGATTTAAAGACTGACAATACGTGCTCCAAATCTTCCTTTCTTTCACTCAATGAGTGGGTCCCATGCTGCGTTGCTGAGGTCGGGGAGCGAACAGCCACTAATAATTGCACCTCCCAAACCCCACTCGAAATAAGATTTCGAAGCAGTCGCTCGTCAGGGTGAGTTGATAAGAAGTCGAAATGGCCGCCTTTGAAAAAGGATGTGTCTGCTCTGTAGTTCAAAACGCACTGACCGCATTATCCTTTCGCAATCCCACTGATGCTTTCAGGCAATAAATCTGAACCACTCATCCCCCTTCACCAAGGAGAAATGCAATTGGTATAACCGGATAAAGCGGCAAAGCACCTTTTATCTGCAGAGCAACAATGGCTGCCTAAACTCAAACAGTGCCTGTCTAAAGTGAAGTAATGGCCACTTACATTGAAGCAAACAGTTTTTAAACTTAAACATTGCCACCTTACATTCAATCATTTGCCATTGTGAGTGAAGAAACTACGGCTTACATTCAAACAATCCTAATCTACATTGAAGCAATTGACATATACACTCAAACAATGACGTCTTACATTCAAACAATGGGCATTTACAGTGAATAATACTCATCTTACAGTAAAACATAGCCTGTTAACATTGGAGCGGACTCATCTTACAGTAAAACATACTAGGTAAGCAAGCACAAATACCATTTTAACACTGGGGTACAGTTCATTAACTACAGCACTCACTCATCTGCTTGTTGAGACCAGGCCTTCTGCATTGAAACATACTGAGCTATCATTGGCGCTTACTCATCAGGCGGCAGCGTTAATTGATTCAACTGAAGTACATGATGCATAAACACTTACATTATTAATCAAATAATTTTGCCGGTTAACCATGTATTTCAGGTTGTTCGTCATAGAGTTGCACAAAATACATGTTACGTTTTTCCATTTCTGCTATTAACTAATAGAAGGGTTGATTACCTCACACCAGGCAGACCCGATTATTTATTAATTAAATACTAACCTATGGACGCAAGACAAAACAATAAAATGTCGATGTATATAGCTACCATGCGCGTGCTGCGTAGCCAAGAAGCGACCTTGAACACTGTGCCGGCACTGGCTGATGGCATCACCCAGTTTGATGCCCTGGTGCAAGCCATTGATGCTGCGCATCGGATACAGATGACTTATTCGTCGGCCAACAGTAAAATGAAAATTAAAGAAGAAGATGAGATGATACAGGCCACCGTGCAAGTGGCGGCGGCCCTGTATGTATATGCTCACGATAACAAGCTGCCCGGCCTGAAATCGCAGGTGGGTATTACGCCTTCGTCGCTGAAGCGTATGACGGATAAGGAGCTGAAAAATGCCTGCCAGCTGGTGCTTGAACTGGCTGAAACATATGTGGGTGACCTGGCCGACTATGGCGTGATGCCCGAAGTGGTGGCGACGCTTAAAAAGGAGGTTGAGGACTATGCGGCACTGATAGCCACGCCACGTAACGAAATAGTGACCCGCTCGCAAGCCACTGCCCGCCTGAAGGAGCTGTTTGACGAAGCCGATGAGCTGCTGAAAAACAAGCTGGATAAGCTGATGGTGCTGATGGAAGTGCAGCAGCCGGCCATCTATAAAACCTACTTGGCGGCCCGCGTAATTGTGGACCTCAAAAGCAGTAAAACTACTGAAGAGGAAACGGCCACTACCGAAGCCTGATAAAACCTCCTCCCCTTTGGGTGTGGAAAGGGGAGTGTTTTACTGTTAATAACTTATCACTGTGCAATAATCATGTTGTTAATTATTATTGTAGTTTTAATGGGTATATAAAAGGGATATAAAGCATAATACTGTCTATCCCTTAGTTGGGGTGTATTGAAAAATGAAACGCATAACGAAATATAAACTTGAGGTTTACCATAAATATGATGGAGATTCAGACGGATTATCTAGGATTGGATTACCTAGTGAAAAAGAGCTATTTGAAAACAATGACTGGAATCTGATAGATGAGTTGTACCAAAGTATATCATTAATTTCAAAAGGTATGACTTCATCAGACTTTGCTAGTAAGACATTAAATGAACTAAAAGCATTGTCTGACAAAGAATCATATTACTTAATGACAAGAATATTAAATGAAGAATAATATAACTATCCAGATGACTTCTGATGAAGCAATTGTTCTATATGAGTTTTTGTGCAGATTCAACAATCAAAAGGAAACGACTGATTTACAAGACCAATCTGAACAAAGAGCGCTATGGGATATTGAAACAATTCTAGAGAAACAGCTCATTGATACATTTAAATCTGATTATCTGGCAATTGTTGAACAGGCAAGGAACAAAATAAGAGATAAAGACTAAAAAACAACACACCCCAACACGCCGCCATAGCGCATAGCAGGGCTCAGCTCACTTTGGGTGGGCAGATTCCCGCCTCGATAGTCTCGTCCTCTCGGACGGACAATCTCAA
>NZ_JAGUCN010000052.1 GCF_018271975.1 Carboxylicivirga mesophila | reverse complement strand
AGTATGCAACCCTGAAATGGGTTGAATGTTGATTATTAGAACGATGTTTGGGCCCAATGACATTGGTTTGTCTTACCACGCTAATAGTCATGAGCCAATGGCTTTTCCAGGAATGAATCAATTACTAGATATGATTACTAATCCTTAGTTGAACCCGCTTCGGGGTTCTTTTTGTGATTCGCTCTTATTCCATGGGCTTCACCCATGGTTATTATTGTACAATCCTTTCAGGGTAAAAATGTCTACAGGACATTAACTATAATAGCCCCGTGCGAAGCGCGGGGTACTGAAAAAGGAGAGTATGCAACCCTGAAATGGGTTGAATGTTGATTATTAGAACGATGTTTAGGCGCATTAGAACCCGCCTGTTTGTTCTTCCTATAAGCTATCAGCCATGAGACATCAGCTGAAAGTCTTAGCCAGAATAATGGTTTAAACAGGAACTGTCCCACAGACTTTACTAATAAGCGCTAGTTCTTATCCCTCAGCTTTTTCAAACAATTTTTACTACTTTTGTAGTCCTTTTTAAATACCGATAACAACAAAAATAAAATAACAGTTATGGCTGATTATAAAGTAGCTGACCTGAGTTTGGCTGATTACGGAAGAAAAGAGATTAACATCGCCGAGAAGGAGATGCCTGGTTTGATGGCCCTTCGCGCCAAGTACGGTGCCGAAAAGCCTTTGAAAGGGGCGCGTGTAATGGGTTCGTTACACATGACTATTCAAACGGCTGTATTGATTGAAACGCTGGTAGAGCTGGGTGCCGATGTACGCTGGTGTAGCTGTAACATTTACAGTACACAAGACCATGCAGCAGCTGCTATTGCCGAAGCTGGAGTGCCTGTGTTTGCCTGGAAAGGTGAGACACTGGAAGAGTACTGGTGGTGTACCGAAAAAGCCCTGAACTTTGGTGATGGCCTTGGTCCGGATATGATTGTGGACGATGGAGGCGACGCTACTTTGATGATCCATAAAGGAGTTGAAGCATTAAGCAATGCAGCTATCCTGGATGCTGACTACAGTGGCGAAGGTGAGGACTTCCGCGAGCTGATGGCTTTGGTGAAGCGTACTTTTAACGAAGACCCACAGCGCTGGAAGAAGGTAGCCGACGGCATTAAGGGTGTGAGTGAAGAAACCACTACTGGTGTACACCGTTTGTACCAGATGATGGAGCGCGGTGAGTTGCTGTTCCCTGCTATTAACGTAAACGACTCAGTAACCAAGTCGAAGTTTGATAACCTGTATGGCTGTCGCGAGAGTTTGGCCGATGGTATCAAGCGCGGTACTGACGTGATGGTAGCCGGTAAAACAGTGGTAGTATGCGGATACGGTGATGTGGGTAAAGGCTGTGCGCAAAGTATGCGTGGTTTTGGTGCCCGTGTGATTGTTACCGAGATTGACCCTATCTGTGCATTACAGGCAGCTATGGAAGGTTATGAGGTATCAACTGTTGAGGATGCTTTGAGTGAAGCCAATATTGTGGTGACCACAACCGGTAACAAAGATGTGATTACCCTTGAGCACATGAAGCAGATGAAGGACCAGACCATTGTGTGTAACATCGGTCACTTCGATAATGAGATACAGGTAGAGAAGCTGGAGAACTACCCTGGTATTAAGGAAATCAATATCAAGCCACAGGTAGATCAGTTTGAGTTCCCTGACGGACATAGCATCATCCTGTTGTCGCGCGGTCGTTTGGTGAACCTGGGTAATGCAACAGGCCACCCAAGTTTTGTGATGAGTAACTCATTTACCAACCAGACACTGGCTCAGATTGAAATCTGGAAGAACAACTACGAGGTAGGCGTTTATACATTGCCTAAGCACCTTGATGAGGAAGTAGCTCGCCTACACCTGGCTCAGTTAGGCGTTAAGCTAACTCGCCTGAGCGATGAGCAGGCTGCTTATATCGGTGTTAATCCTGATGGCCCATATAAGCCAGAGCACTACCGTTACTAATTAGTTAATAGTAGCAATATCATATAGAGCCGTTCTCACTGCGAGAGCGGCTTTTTTGTCTTTCATCCGTTTAAATGGATTTCCCCCATCGGCTTACAGCCACTTCCCCCAGGGGAAGATTTTTAGTGGCGGCTTGGTTAATGTGGATTGTTCCTTTATGCGAACCAATTTCAGCAGACCCGTGCAACGTCTAAACACAGTTTCGAATGGGCCAGGAGCATGCAGAACCAAATGATTGTTCAAGCCCTGACCTCGGCAACGCAGTCTGGGACCCACTCATTGAGTGAAAGAAAGGAAGATTTGGAGCATGAAATGTAAATCTTCCCTGTAATGAAATGTTAGTGGGTAGACGAGTGCTGTAGTCTTGATTTTTTGGCTTCTTTTTTATCAAGCAAAAAGAAGCAGCCTGTCCGGCTTGAAAATGTCATTAAGTTAGCAGCCTCCCTCACGCTCACCCTTTGCTTCCCTAAAGGGAACAGCGCGCAAGGTTAGCCCCTTTAGGGGTTTGGGGTAATATGGGGAGGTGTTTAAAGGCACTTAAAACCCTTAACTTAATGACAATGGTCCGGATTGAGGACAATGCTTTTTGGTGCTTAGTTTTGTTCCTTTCCTTTGGCATTGCCCCAAAGGAAACCAAAAGTCTAGTTCCATTGAAGCTTCCATTGCACTGTACCTGCGTTATTACCGCAATTATTTACTTCTGCTATGCCTGGTAGGTCAGAGGAAAAAATTAGTGTATCCCACCGCTGGCCCGCCAATGGAACAGGCCCTCGCTCTATCAAAACACGGTTTTGATTTATGCAATAAAAGCCATTAACCAGGTTTTCACTAGCGCAAATGGATTTCCCCCTTGGCGAACTACCCTTTACCATTATTATTGTTTAATATACTCATGGCTAGTCTATAACCCTCGTATTTTAATTTAAATCTATCCAGTCCTTGTTTGATGGA
>NZ_JAGUCN010000051.1 GCF_018271975.1 Carboxylicivirga mesophila | reverse complement strand
TCACTACGCCTAACAACATGCATAATGCATGGCCATCGATGGGGATGACCGCAAAAAAATAAAGATGGCCACAGCATCATGCACTTGTACGTTAGTGGCAAGGCAAAACCGCATTACGCAAGAATAATTTATCATGTCGCAAAATACAATAAAACCATATTTTACATTACGAGGACAAAATTACTATCGATATTTAG
Organism: Carboxylicivirga mesophila; assembly: GCF_018271975.1. Classification (GTDB taxonomy): domain Bacteria; phylum Bacteroidota; class Bacteroidia; order Bacteroidales; family Marinilabiliaceae; genus Carboxylicivirga; species Carboxylicivirga mesophila. The sequence continues at coordinate 3,195 of NZ_JAGUCN010000051.1, read as the reverse complement.
CAATTTTTCTATTAATAGGACTAATCCTGCTTTCCCTGTATTTAATTAAAGTAATTGATTATATAGCTTTAACAATAACATTACCAGCTATTCTAGGACTATTGTTCATTAGATTTCCAAAACTCTTGTTATATGACGACCGCTTTGTAGTTGAAAAAAAAGGACTCATTAGAAAGTTCAACGACTACGATATATTTAAATACTCTGAATTAAAAACTGTGTCTTATTCAAAAGGGTATACTAATTGGGTAGAACTAATAATCATGACTTTATTAGGTGCAGCAGGTTATGGTGGGTTCTCAAAACCAGACCGAATGACAATAAAAACAATTAATGACGATATAACTGTATACTATAGATTCGGAACAAGAAAGAAATTTAAGAATACAGTAAAGGAAATTTATAAGAAAAAGCCCAGCCACTAACACGCCGCCATAGCGCATAGCAGTCCGGCTCACTTTGCGCGGGCAGATTCCCGCTTCGATAGTCTCGTCCTCTCGGACGGACAATCTCAACGCAGAATCTGCTACAGCGCCATGCGGCCAACCGTTAGGGGCAACCAAAGAATATAAACCGCATATGAAAATAACATTATCAATATTTCTTTTGATTTCATCTTTGTATACGTGTGTAATTGCTCAGACACGTACTTATGAAATATTAGAAGATGAAGACCAGAATTTAATTAATGATTTGACATCTACTTTCAAGGACCAAAGTATTCCATTTTTACTATCTCCGTTTGTAAGACATTCCATTGACACTTCAATGTTGGATATACCTCATTTAGAAAAGGATTATCGATTTGAGAAAGTAAAGTTCAAAATGCAAAACAATGAGTCAAAATTGCTAAACCGCAATGACTTCCTTTTGATTTTAAATCCAGATTCATTGATTAAGTATGAGAGTATTGACAACGCAGAAAGCTTTGAAGACCCAGTTTTAGAAAATATTTCAAAATATTACGGAAAAATGGGAATCTGTGAATTTCGTAGAATTATATATTCACAAAATCGAGAATATGCAATAATTGAATATTGGATGAATTGCGGCTTTCTGTGTGGTTTTGGCGAGGTTGTTCTTATGAAAAAAAAGAATAATCATTGGACTAAATATAGACCATTGGTATTAAGCGAAAGTTAAAAAATGGCAGCCCCTAACAAACCGCTATAGAGCATAAAGGGCGCAGCGCACCTTGGTTGGTTCGTAGCTTCGGCAAACAACGCCAAATCGATTTGGCTTTAAAATGAAAAGATAAAAACAAATGCAACGCTTTGGCTTTGCTCAATTTGGAAGGTTTGTATGGTTAAATCTCCATACGCTTCATGCGGCAGGCCGTTGGGCACAATACACGCAAATGAAGCAAATTTTCATCATAGCAATAATAGTTTTATCATCTTGCAGTTTTAATAAACCGCCAAGTAAGACTTTGGAATTCTGTGACAATGAACTAAAGCTTCTTTGTTATGACAGTTTAGCTCCCATTACAAATTACAACTTAGCGGATATCAGAAATAATGTATGGACTAAATTTGATTCAACGTTCAAGGAGTATTATTGCAGGCAAGTTAAATTAAAAGTCAATTTCAGATTAGACAGTATCAATTCGACCAAATTATTATTGTATTCTAATAATTACCAAAATTGTGATGACAGTAAAGATATTCCGCCGTTTAATCCTTACGTTCATTGGATTCATATTTATTTGGACAAGAATGACTCACTTTTAATTCGCAGGAAGCTTACCTCTTTAGATTCTGTAAAGAATGAAGTCATAAAGCGTTATCATGAATTGCCTACAGAAAAATATTTTAGAGTAAATATTGCTTTACTGTGGGACTTGGAAACAAATCAGGAAAAATTTTCAAAACTCATAAAGGACTGTTTAGAAGGCTATATTTATATTGCAAATGAGGTCAGTATGGAAGCGTTTCAGAAAACTATATGTGACCTAGAGGCAAAAGAATTGGCAATATTAAATCAAAAGGTTCCATTTAAATTACGAACTGACTTCTGGGAGGGAATTCCTGAGAATTATGATTTTGTGGGACATGAATTGCCACCTCCACCGAAAGAAAGTGAGATGAAAATATTAGACCTAAATGAATAAGAAAGTACTGTGCCCAACAAACCGCAATAGAGCATAAAGGAGGCAGTGCATATTGATTGGTCAATAGCTTCGACAAACAACGCCAAATCACTGATTTGGCTTTAGAAATGAAAAGTTAAAAACAAATACAGCGCTTTGGCTCTGCTCAATTTGAAAAGTTTGTAAAGGTAATTTCCTTTACGCTCTATGCGGCAGGCCGTTGGCACTCATTTGCATAGCATACAAGACGATTATTGACAAAACATTTTTACCCTGAAAAATTGAGAATTAAAAAGATGACAAAGCTAAGAGTTAATTTCTTTCTATTGTTGGTGTTGATTACAATAATGGGTTGCAATAAGGATTCATTTTTATCAACTGAAATTAATGGTGTAGTAAAAGATTATTATAGTGGGACTGTGGTTCAAAATGAAAATCTCAGTGTAATTATTGATTTTATTGAACCACGTTATGAGCAAAATTTTAAAGACACCCTAAAGCTAAATAAAGATGGTAAGTTCTTTTTCAGTAAAGGAATTGGTTCTCAAAAGAAAGAATTTGAAGGCACATATTTTGTAAAAATTGAAAATGAGAAATACATATCTCCCAATTATACATTTAAAGCAGGAAGGAATTATAATTTTGATTTTTATATAAGACCTAAAAGGATTTTAAGTGTGATTTTTAGCAATGTAAATGAAAGGTTTAATAAAATTAATTTTTCACTTACTGACAGTGATAGTTATTTCGGTAATAATGGATTTCCTGCTCAAGCTATAGAGTTTAATGAAACTAGTAGAGATACTGTGATTAATTTCTCTGTAGTTGCAGATGAAGAATACATGTTTCAATCAAGTGGTTTTATCTATTATCCAAACAATAGCCGACCTGCTGATGTCATAAAGCTTTTTAATAGGTGTGTTTATATTGAGAATATAGATACGACATTTTATAATGTGAATTATTGAAAAAAAACGAGTGCCAACACGCCGCCATAGCGCATAGCAGTCCGGCTCACTTTGGGTGGGCAGATTCCCGCCTCGATAGTCTCGTCCTCTCGGACGGACAATCTCAACGCAGAATCTGCTACAGCGCCATGCGGCCAA